>NZ_JBUZOM010000002.1:0-351020 GCF_056764755.1 Exiguobacterium sp. HSB13
AGAGACGATGAGGTAGATAGGTCACGGGTGGAAGCATGGCGACATGTGGAGCTGAGTGATACTAATCGGTCGAGGCCTTGTTCTAGCAGATGCATTGTTGATGACTTCAGTTTTGAGGGCGCGAGCCCGATCGTCTGGTGACGATAGCCAAGTGGTCACACCCGTTCCCATGCCGAACACGGAAGTTAAGCACTTGAACGCCGAAAGTAGTTGGGGGCTTCCCCCTGTGAGGATAGGACGTTGCCAGGCATTTAATTTATTCCGCAATAGCTCAGTGGTAGAGCAACCGGCTGTTAACCGGTAGGTCGTAGGTTCAAATCCTACTTGCGGAGCCAATGGCCCGTTGGTCAAGCGGTTAAGACACCGCCCTTTCACGGCGGTAACACGGGTTCGAATCCCGTACGGGTCACCATTATACTTTTTGTGCCGGTGTAGCTCAGCTGGTAGAGCAACTGACTTGTAATCAGTAGGTCGCGGGTTCGACTCCTGTTGCCGGCACTGTTTTTTCTCAATTGTATAAGTTTCCTAGACAAACTGGGGGGGTAGCGAAGTGGCTAAACGCGGCGGACTGTAAATCCGCTCCCTCGGGTTCGGCGGTTCGAATCCGCCCCCCCCCACCATGTCGAGCCATTAGCTCAGTTGGTAGAGCATCTGACTTTTAATCAGAGGGTCGCAGGTTCGAATCCTGCATGGCTCATTTCTTGCGGAAGTAGTTCAGTGGTAGAATACGACCTTGCCAAGGTCGGGGTCGCGGGTTCGAATCCCGTCTTCCGCTTTTTCTTTCGGGGCCTTAGCTCAGCTGGGAGAGCGCCTGCCTTGCACGCAGGAGGTCAGCGGTTCGATCCCGCTAGGCTCCACCAATTTTATTTAAAGATCTTAAGCGAGTTTCGTTCGTCTTAAGTTTTTTTTATATGAAATGCCAAGCATAACCAGAGTACGTACGCAAGAACACCGTGATTCCCTTCACGGTGTTTTTTTGTATATTCATGCGTTTTTTTGTTGAGTTGAACCACTTGTTTGTTACCGCTTACAATACATGTAGAAGTGACTATGACATAGGGGGAATATCGTATGAACATCGCGTATATCAGCGTACCGTACCGTTATGGACAAGGAAAACCAGGCACTGAACACGGACCTGCTGCTGTCGAAAAAGCGGGTCTACTCGCGACACTCGAAGCACGGGGACAAGAAGCAGTACGCTACGGGGAAGCGGCTGTTTTATCCGAGGATGCGGTCCGAGAAGAAGATCCGAAGCTGAAACGTCTTGAAGGCGTCGTCCACACGACGAATGATTTGCACTTGATCGTTCGTGATGCGTTATCAGAGCAACGTTTTCCGTTGTTAGTCGGTGGCGATCACAGCATGGCGATCGGAACGATTGCAGGGTTACGTCAGACCGTACCACGTCTTGGTGTCATCTGGTTCGATGCACACGGTGATTTGAATACACCGGAAACATCACCGTCTGGCAATATTCACGGCATGCCGCTCGCTGTCGCCCTTGGGGAAGGACATCAGCGTTTAACGGAAGTCGGAGGAACCGATGTCAAACTGCAACCGGAACATCTCGTCTTCATCGGATTACGTGACGTTGATCCAGGAGAACAAGAGCTGATTGATCGTCTTGGTATTCGTGTCTATGATATGGAAGCGATCCGAACTCGGGGAATGGACGCGATCATGGAAGAAGCGATTGCCTATTTGAAGGAAACGACGGATGCGTTCTATCTTAGCTTTGATATGGATGGTCTCGATCCATCACTCGTCGTCGGTACCGGAACACGTGTCGCTGACGGTATTTTCTTAGACGATGCAAAGACGGTACTCAAGCATTGCGCAACGGCAGAAGACTTCATTGCAGCTGAATTCGTTGAAGTGAATCCGTTGCTTGAAGAAGGAAACGGAACAGCAGAACTTGCGAATGAACTAATCGGAGATCTACTTTTGGCAATGGAAACACATCGCTTAGTAAAATAATGGATAGAACTTGAACTCTTTTCATCGGGGTTCAAGTTTTTTTTGTTACAATTTAAAAGGAGATGAAACATTTATCGGTCGACTTCGTATAAGAGATTGACCGCATAGAGCGGGGGGTATTCAAAGTGGAAGAAACGACACTACGCTTAATTGAGCGAGTGAAACAGGGAGACCGTGATGCATTCGCGGCACTTGTTGATCTATATAAGGAAGGTGCCTTTCTTGTGGCTTTCCGTGTCTTGCGCGATCGAATGGAAGCGGAGGATGCGACACAGGAAGCCTTCATCCGTGTATTTACGAAGATTGATTCGTATAATGCACAATGGAAGTTCCGGACTTGGTTGTACCGAATCGTCACGAATGTATCGATTGACCGATTACGGAAAAAGAAACCTGACTATTCTCTTGATGCTGAGATGTCAGGTACTGAAGGACTGACATTGTATTCACAACTCGAGAGCAAGGACACCTTGCCGGAGGACCAAGTGGTCGATAACGAGCAACGAAACGAAGTCGGGGATGCGATTGCGGCTTTACCAGAAAAATACCGTGTCCCACTCGTCCTGAAATATGTAGAGGATCTTTCGCTAAAGGAAATTAGTGAAATGATCGAATTACCTGTCGCTACTGTCAAAACTAGAATTCATCGTGGACGAGAAGCGCTGAAGAAGCATTTTGCCAAACGATGAGAAGGAGGAACTCACCATGTCACGAGAGCATGTACATGAACGGATCCAGGATTATTTAGACCAAAACCAACCACCTGAGGAATTCGAGCGATTAGAAGCAGAGTTACGAGAAGTAGACGCGATGGACGAGTTCGAAGAGTATCGGCTCCTTGATGCTCGATTGCGTCAACTTCCAGCGCCTAAATTATCGGCAGATTTTACATCCCGCGTGCTGGCACAATTGCCTGAACAGGTGGAGACGCCGAGTGCTGCCTTGCTGCACCAACCGCAACCGTCTCGTTTTGGAGGGAAGATGAAGCAGTACCCATTGCTCGCGGCAGCGGCTGTTTTCTTACTCTTGTCGGTCGGTAGCCTAGGTGGTTATATGGCACAAGAAGAACATGACTTATCCTATACGAATGCACCAGGTATCGTCGCTCAAAATGGTGAGGTCGTCGTCCCGAAAGGCGTCACGGTCGATCAAGATCTATATGTCGAAGGCGGGAACGTCCGAATCGAAGGGAAAGTCAATGGCGACGTCATGACCGTTGACGGGAAAGCTTACACGGCGAGTGCCGGTAGCGTGACCGGAGAAATCAAGGAAATTGATCAATTATTCGAACGCGTATGGTACGGAATCAAGCGTCTATTTCAATAATCAGCTGGGACGAGTCGAACTCGTCCCTTTGTGCTATAATGGAAACTGTTTAAATCAGATGAGTTAGGGGGCACGGTTGGTGAATTACTTCAGCTGGCAACCACTTCAATTTCAATTGTTGAAACTGGGAGAAAACGTACATTGGTACGATTATATTAATGATGTGATTGATATTGCGGTCGTGACGTTCGTCATTTACCGTCTCATGATCATCGTCAAAGGAACAAAAGCGGTCCAACTCATTAAAGGGATCTCTGTCATTTTGATCAGTTGGTTCTTGAGTGGCTTTTTTGGACTCAAAACACTGCAATTCTTATTGAATCAAATCATCACCTACGGATTACTAGGGATCATCATTATCTTCCAACCCGAACTTCGGCGTGGACTGGAACACTTAGGACGAACGAGTAAATTTTTCTCACGTAGTGCCATCAGTGATGAAGATGAACAAGTTCGAATCGTCGATGCACTCGTATCGTCTGCTCAGTACATGTCAAAACGTCGTATTGGGGCACTCGTGACGATTGAACGGGAGACCGGACTGAGTGAATACGTGGAGACGGGCATTCCGCTCGGTTCACAAATCACGAGTCAGTTGCTGATCAATTTGTTCATTCCGAATACTCCTTTACATGATGGTGCCGTCATCGTCCAGCAAGGCAAGTTAGCAGCAGCCGCTTGTTACTTACCGCTGTCTGAGAGTGCACATATCTCAAAAGAGCTTGGAACACGTCACCGTGCTGCCATCGGTGTCAGTGAGGTGACGGATAGCGTCACGCTCGTCGTCTCGGAAGAAACGGGTGGTGTCTCACTCGCCATCAATGGACGTCTGTACCGGGAACTCGACGAAGAATCCTTACGGACGAAGTTACTTGAGACGATCGTCAAAGCCGAACCGACGAATACTTCCTTCTTGAACTGGATGGGGGCGAAAAAATAATGTTCGAAAAGTGGTTCAATGAACGCTGGTTTTTACGCATCGTTGCCGTCGCCTTGGCCGTCATGTTGTATTTGATGGTCGCAGGTTCGAATACGACGGGAAAAAGTGATGCCGCTAGTCTATTACCGATCGCAGGACAAGGTTCGACGAAATTTGACGTGCCGGTCACGGTCCAGTATGATGAATCGCAGTGGGTCGCCTATAATATTCCAGATAGCATGGAAGTGACCGTCAAAGGTCCGTCGAGTAGTTTGACGATGCTCCGGCTCGTCCAGGATTTTGGATTATCGATTGATTTGAAAGGACTCGACCCTGGCTATCATCGTGTCCGTGTCACAGCAACCGGCTTCGGAAAAGATGTCGAGGTGACGCCGAAACAGGAGACGATCGAAGTCTTCCTCGATAAGAAGATTACAAAGGAAGTACCGGTACAAGTCGCCTTACTCAATAAAAACAAAATCGCTGAAGGATATGTCGCTGGGGAAGCGCAACCGAACCAACAAACTGTTGAAGTCACGGGAGGCGCAGAGAAGTTACAGGCGATTTCAGCAATCCAAGTACCGATTGATGTGACCGGTCGGGCAGAGACGTTCAAAGAGACGTTCAATGCTAAAGCGACTGACACGAACGGGAATACGATCAGTGCATCTTATCAACCGGAACAATTAGAAATCACAGTACCGATCTATAAGGAAAGTAAGACGGTACCGATTAATGTGAAGACAAAAGACAACGTCAAAAAAGGGTATACCGTCGTCAAGATCGTTCCCGTCACGACGGAAGCTCGTCTATATGGAACAAAAGAAGAATTAGAGCGCATCGGTTCTGTTGATACGGAAGCGGTCTCGCTCAAAGGATTGACGAAGACGACCGAAAAAACCGTCAAACTCGTCGAACCGGAAAACGCGACGGCAATGGATCCGACACAGGTCACCGTCAATATCGTCGTTGAAAAAGAAAATGCCAATTCGACGACAGAAACCGTCGAGGATCGAGCGGAGAAAACAATTCCAGGTGTGACGGTCACGTTGAATGGATTCGATGAATCCAAGTATACGATTGATTACAATCAAACGATTGATGTCGTCGTCCGCGGGAAAGAATCTGATTTAGCATCGATTGATGCGACGGATATCAAAGCGGTCATCGACGTGACCGGATTAAAAGAAGGAACGCATGGATTGCCGATCTCGTATCAGACATCAAAAGCCTTTGATGTCCTGCGTCCGGATAATATGGATGTCACATTAAAAGCAATTCCCCGGACATCGATTCCGACCAATTAAAACAAATTAGTGAAATGAGGAAATAACACATGGGTAAGTATTTTGGAACTGACGGCGTACGCGGCGTCGCAAACGTAGAATTGACACCGGAACTTGCGTATCGCCTCGGTCGAACAGGTGGTTACGTGTTGACGAAACACGAAAGCACACGACCAAAAGTCTTGATTGGACGCGATACACGTGTATCTGGTCAAATGCTTGAGAATGCACTCATCGCGGGTCTGTTATCAATCGGTGCAGAAGTCATGCGTCTTGGTGTCATCTCGACACCAGGTGTCGCATACCTGACAAAAACGATGGATGCGACAGCCGGAGTCATGATCTCTGCATCGCACAATCCAGTGGAAGATAACGGGATTAAGTTCTTCGGTTCAGACGGCTTTAAGCTCGATGACGCAACAGAACTTGAAATCGAAGCATTACTCGATGAAGCAGAAGATACATTACCACGCCCAGCCGGAAAAGAACTCGGCTTCGTTCATGATTACTATGAAGGGGCTCAGAAATATCTCCACATGCTTCGTCAGACATCGGATGAAGATTTCTCAGGCATCCATGTCGCGATCGACGGCGCACACGGGGCGACGTCAAGCCTCGCACCACGTCTATTCGGTGACTTGGAAGCAGAAGTATCGACGATCGGTACAACTCCGAACGGACTCAACATCAATGATGGTGTCGGTTCGACACACCCTGAACATCTTGCTGCCTTCGTTAAGGAAAAAGGCGCGGATGTTGGTTTATCGTTTGATGGAGACGGCGACCGCTTGATCGCAGTCGATGAGAACGGCGATATCGTGGATGGCGATAAAATCATGTTCATCTGCGGGAAATACTTGAATGAACTCGGTCGTTTGAAAGACAACACGATCGTCGCGACGGTCATGAGTAACCTCGGTTTCCATAAAACCGTCGAAGAAAACGGGATGACGGCGCTGCAGACAGCGGTCGGTGACCGTTACGTCGTCGAAGAGATGCGTAAGAACGACTATACACTCGGTGGCGAACAGTCGGGTCACATCATCTTCATGGACTACTCAACGACAGGGGACGGTATGTTATCAGGCGTCCAGTTGTTGCAAATCATGAAAGCGACAGGGAAGAAGTTATCGGAACTTGCAGCTGAGATGCCAATCTTCCCACAACGTCTCGTTAACATCCGTGTCTCAGACAAAAATGGCGCAATGAGCGGCCCTGCCGTGCAAGCGATCATTGCAGAAGTCGAAGCGGAGATGGCGGGCAACGGACGGATTCTCGTTCGTGCGTCAGGAACAGAACCACTCGTTCGTGTCATGGCGGAAGCTCCGACACAAGAAGCGTGTGATGCGTACGTCGAGCGGATCGCGAATGTCGTTCGTGAGAACTACGCGTTACAAGAAAACTAAACAGCCCGAAGCAGAGCGATTGCTCTGCTTCTTTTTTTACAATTACTTCAGAAAAACAGATTGAGATTTTTACAAAATATAGGGATTATACGTATTGATTAGAAAAATATCGGGAATAGTTACAAATACGTTACCTTTCTTGCTTTTTCAGATTAAAGTTCGTATGATGGTGAAGTCGGACAGAAACGGGGTCAGACGGAAACAAGAAGCGCCAGGGCTTTCTTCGTAGGATGAAAGCTGACGAGGTGGAGGTTTATCGAATCATTCGGCGGATGCCTCCCGGTACCAGATCCATACCGTAAATCGTTCTGAAATCGTTCAAGTGATTGGACGGACAAACAGACCGATCGGGATCCTCTCAACAAGAGCCGTTTCCTCTTTAGGGAAATACTTGTAAATGGAGAGATGTAACATGTGCGGAATCGTAGGTATGATCGGACAGGTCAACACGAAGGAAATTTTATTAAAAGGTCTCGAGAAGCTCGAGTACCGCGGCTATGACTCGGCAGGTCTTGCGTTCGTCAACGACGGCGTCCAAGTCCATAAAGAAGTAGGCCGGATTGCTGCGCTACGCGAAGTCGTTCCTGCTGAGGCAGACGGCACAGTCGGAATCGGACACACACGCTGGGCGACACACGGTGTCCCAAGCGTACCAAACGCGCACCCGCACCAAAGTGCGTCAGCACGTTTCACACTCGTGCACAACGGCGTCATCGAAAACGATGAGCAGCTAAAAGCAGAATTGAATGTCGATCTCCTCAGCGACACGGATACAGAAGTCATCGTTCAGATGATTGAAAAGAACTTCAACGAGACAGGTGACGTCGCGGAAGCATTCCGTCAAACACTCCGCGTCTTGCATGGTTCGTATGCCCTCGCATTGATCGATGCTGAAAATCCAGACGTCTTATACGTCGCAAAAAACAAATCACCACTTCTCGTTGGTCTCGGTGACGGTACGTTCAACGTCGTCGCATCAGACGCAATGGCAATGTTGCAAGTAACGGATCAATTCGTTGAGTTGCATGATGGTGAGATGATCATCTTGACGCGTGATAGCGTGACGATCCAAGATCTCGACGGGAACGTCCAAGAGCGTGAAGCGTACACGGCTGAAATCGATGCATCAGATATCGAAAAAGGAACGTACGCGCACTATATGCTTAAAGAGATGGATGAGCAACCAGCGGTCATCCGTAACATCGTTCAAAAATATCAAAACGAAGCAGGCGACATCACACTCGACCAATCAGTCCGTGATCTCGTACTCGGTCGTGACCGTGTCTACATCATCGGTTGCGGAACAAGCTACCATGCTGGTTTGATCGGGAAACAGTTGATCGAACAAATCGCAGGCATCCCGACAGAAGTGCACATCTCTTCTGAGTTCGGATACAACATGCCACTATTGACAGAGAAACCGCTCTTCCTCTTCCTTTCACAATCAGGTGAAACAGCGGATAGCCGTGCCGTTCTCGTCGAAGCGAAGAAACTCGGTCACCCAGCACTGACGATCACGAACGTTCCAGGATCAACATTGTCACGTGAAGCAAACGCAACATTGTTGCTCCACGCAGGTCCGGAAATCGCCGTTGCTTCAACAAAAGCGTATACAGCTCAAATCGCTGTCCTTGCTGTCCTTGCGTTTGACCTTGCTCAAGCAAAAGGAGTTGCCGTCAACTTCGATCTCATGAAGGAACTCGGTAAAATCTCAAGTGCGATGGAATCGGTCATGTCTCAAAAAGATCGTTTCCAAGAAATCGCGACAGAATACTTGTCTGAGTCACGTAACGCGTTCTTCATCGGTCGCGGACAAGATGCATACGTCGGGATGGAAGGTGCATTGAAACTCAAAGAGATCTCGTATATCCAAGCAGAAGGATACGCGGGTGGAGAGCTTAAGCACGGTCCGATCGCCTTGATCGAAGACAACACACCGGTCATCGCGCTCGTGACACAACCACACGTTCACCTCAATAACCGTGGTAACGTCAAGGAAGTCGTCGCACGTGGTGCAAATGCGTGTGTCATCGCAGCAGAAGGTCTTGAATTGCCAACGGATGCATTCGTCATCCCAGCAGTCGAGCCACTCTTGTCACCGCTCTTGTCGGTCTTGCCACTTCAATTGATCTCATACTACGCGGCACTCGGTCGCGACTGTGACGTCGATAAGCCACGTAACTTGGCGAAGTCAGTAACGGTTGAATAAGGAAACAAATCGACTCCAAACGATAGCCGCATTAAAGCGTCTGCCGTTTGGAGTTTTTTATATGAGAGGAGAATAAGATGAACCGATGGCTTGCAGCATTCCCTAAACGATATGAACAGGACGTTCGGATCGTTAAAGCATGTCTACCATTTGGGTGGACACGCTTATCACCAGGGGCGATCGAAGTAAATGTAGAACAGGAACAGATACAGATTCCGATGCGCGTATACATGCCAGAAGTCGCGTCCGAGCGAATTGAACAGTTGACGCCAACACAACAGACGATGATATTTTGTCTTTACACCCGTCACCATGATGGTCATGTTCGTGAGCGTTATCTTCAGCAGTTACTTAAAACTCATCCGCGCGACGGATGGGTTCTTGCCTATATCATCGAACTTGCTAGTGAGTACGTCCGTGAAATTGTCGACATCATCGTACCCGCAATCGAGCAATGGGATCCGGAAGTGAAGCGGCGGTTCGTAGAGAATGATCCGGCATACATGAAGCGAATCGAAGACCGGATGATCAGTTACTGGAATGCTTATTATCGGTCAAGTGGCGAACGACGATCCGAAGCGGACTACCCAGGCTTTCGGATTATAGAATCGTTACGGGAGGATGCTTCGGTAGAGGAAGTGTGAAGAGATGAAAAGGAGGGGCGCACTTGATTACGAAATCAAAGGATCTGTACTTAGAAGGACCCGGACCTGCTATTTTGTTGTTGCATAGTTTTACGGGTAGTGCGAATGAGATGCGGGGACTCGCTCGTTTTTTACATGCAGCCGGCTATACCTGTTACGCGCCCAATTACGCCGGGCACGGGGAATCGCCGGAGCGCTTGTTTGCGACGACAATCGAAGACGTCTGGCAATCCGCGCAAGCCGGACTCGCGTTCTTACGTGATCAAGGGCACAACGACATCTTTTTGATCGGACAATCACTCGGTGGAGTGATGGCACTTCGACTGGCAGAACAGTCAGGATGTGCCGGACTCATCTTACTCTCGACGCCGATTCTTGAGCGGACGATTGCCGGACTCGAGCACCGCGTCCTTCGTTATACGGAACGGTATTTTCAATTTGACAATCGTTCGCCGGAGTGGATCGTAGACTTTGTCGACCGTCATTTTCCACGCCCAGAAAAAGACTTAGGAGCACTGCAACAGTTCATTCTCGACACAGGAGTCGTCTTGCCGAAGATCACACAGCCCATCGCTCTATTCCTTGGCGCATTAGATGATGCCGTCTATCATGCAAGTCTCGAGCGAATCGAAACGACAGTGCCGAGCCGAGATCAGAAAAAGGTCCTTCTTCCGAACAGTAAACATCTACTGACACTCGATCGGGACAAACAACGTTTGTTCGAAGAAATCCTCGTCTTCTTGAAGACCCATCCGGTACATTCCTTGAAACCATCAGCTGCTGTGCAGTAGGCTAGATAGGTAAGTTAGACGTGAAAGGGGAAGGGATCATGCGAATTTTAGTAGTAGGGGCAAGTGGAACGATTGGGCAGGCAGTCATCGAACGGCTGAGTGAGCGACATGACATCATTCGTGCTGGGCGAAGCGGAGCGGATGTGCAAGTCGACATCACATCAGAAGCAAGTATCCGAGCGATGTATGAAACAGTTGGTTCTGTTGATGCTGTCATCAGTGCGACAGGTGGCGCTCATTTTGGTCCATTGACGGACTTAACACCAGAGCTTAATCAAATTGGGATCGACAGTAAACTAAAAGGTCAGGTCAATCTCGTCTTGCTTGGTTTAGAGTCAGTACGAGACGGCGGAAGCTTTACGCTGACGACCGGCATCATGATGGACGATCCGATTCGCCAAGGCGCATCTGCTGCGCTTGCGAACGGTGGAGTCAAAGCGTTCGTTCATGCAGCAGCGATCGAGATGCCACGAGGCATTCGGATCAACAGCGTCAGTCCGAATGTACTGATCGAGTCACTTGAAAAGTACGGACCCTTCTTCCGTGGTTTTGAAGCCGTTCCGGCGTCACGTGTCGCGACGGCGTTTGAAAAGAGTGTCGAAGGGGCGCAGACAGGGCAAAATTACGAAGTCTATTAAATAAAAAAGCAGGTAGCGAAAATCGCTATCTGCTTTTTTAGAATCCGGATATGACATAACGTTCAATTCCGAAAAGTAATAGAGTGATTCCGAGACAAATAAGTAAGTTACGGACGAACCAGCGACCTGTCATCGTCCGGTTCATAATGAGTTTCTCCAGTGTCAGATTAACGAGAAGTACACATAAGAAGATGACGCCAAACCAAATCATCCAGACACATCCTTTCCTTCTTCTTAACGAATCCAACAGCTAAAAAGTTTCGCGTCTGTCAAGAGCAGGAAATCATTCAGATGAACGGGAAGGAAACAAACAGTCGATTTTACAAGGAGGAACATGACGATGAACCAAGCGGTCCTAGTGATTGATTTTCAACAAGAACTCGTCGACGGGAACACGGAAGAACGTCCAGTATACTTAAAAGAACAAGTCGCGCACGTCATCGAAGCGGTCGTACTCGAAGCAGACGATCGGAATATCCCGGTCGTCTTTATTCGGGATCTCGACGTCGCTGGCGGAACAGGACCTGGGTTTGCAGTCCATGACTCGATTCCCGTTCCAGCGTCCAGTGTCACGTTCGATAAAGCGGCGACAAATGCGTTTCATGGCACCCCCTTGCTCGATCATCTACAGCAAGCATCAATTGACCATCTGATTGTCTTAGGCTGTAAGACGGAACACTGCATTGATACCGCGGTGCGCAGCGCGACGGTGCATGGCTTTGATGTCACGCTTGTCGCCGATGGGCACACGACGAACGGCTCCGATGTCCTGACGCCGGAGCAAATGATCGCTCACCATAATCAAGTCTTGCACGGTCATTATAACGTCGAACATTTTGCGATCGTTCGTCCGTCAACGGAAGATGTTTTCACCCCAACTCACAATGACTACCGGACATGAAGAGGAGAATAAGATGATTGAATTACGAAAAATAACAGCGCCCGATTACGAACGCTACGCAACGCTCGTCCAAGACGAACGTGTCATGCGTTATATCACGGAGCAGGCATTAACAGATGCGGAAACGAAACAACGCTTTGACCGAATCCTTGAACAACAGCAACACGACCGACTCGGATCTTATCTGATTTATGCCGAAGAGAGATGGATTGGAATCGGGCACATGTCCCGGAGTCAAACGCAACCGTTCGAAGCAGAGCTCGGCTACATGCTACTACCCGATCAGTGGGGACGCGGATACGGCACAGCGATTGCAGAGCGCCTGTTACAGTTAGCGACGGAAGAGGAGTTGCGGGTCGTCACGGCGACGATTGATCCAGCACATGAAGCTTCGCGCCGTATTTTGATCGGATTAGGTTTTGAATCGACCTATGTGGGACCGATTGACGGTCTACCAGGTGAAACGCTACAGAAAATGTTGGGGACGACAACATGACACGAGACGAATGGATCGAACATTTTCAACTCGACGTCGCGGTATGCGCGACCGTCGACGAATCGTATAGTTCTGAAGTCGATCGTCTCGTCCTAACGGATGGTCAGGTCGTTTTCTTGAAACGCCCGTATACGGCTGAAAAGTGGTACCGGGAGCGTGGCTGGATTCATGCACTAGAAGGGTTTGTACCCGTGCCGCACATCTTAGCTGAAACAGCTCCCTTGCAGACGACCGGGGCGTTCGTGCTTGCTGCCTTACCAGGACAGGCACCGGTTACGATGACTAAAAAATTGGCGTACGAAATTGGTCGAACGCTCGCAATGTTGCATACGTGCACAGGAGAAGCCTACGGCGAGTATACGGAAGATGGATTTTATGCCTATCCGGTTCAGGATTGGCGGTATTTTCGGAATGAAAAACTCGATGGATTCATGCCGTTCATCACGTCCGAACTCGACCCCGTTTTTTTAGAGAACATCCAAACAGAGTTATTCAGACGGGAACAGTTGTTACCGGAGCCTTCACGTCCCGTTGCCACACATTGTGACTTCCGCCTAGCGAATTTATTGACGGTAGGTGATCAAGTCACAGGGGTGATCGATTTCGAGACGACCCGCTACGGGGCCGTCGAGATGGACTTCACGAAGATCGTCCGTAATCTCAATACGTTCGGTTCCATTTACGTCACGGCATTTCAAGAAGGATACGCGGCGTTACACCCAGATGTGCCGATCGAGACGTATCTTTCATACTATCGTTTATGGGAAGCGCTCACGGCCGTCGGATGGTGCATCAAACGTGGATTAGAAGAGCACCAGGCGTTCTTCGAGGAGAACATCGCGCTCATCGAGCAGGAATTACAGACGACGAGCATATCGGATGGGTATTGATTCACCCATGTCTTGGAAGAAACCTCTATACTTAGGGAAATGAGGAATCTGAGGGGGAAGCAAGATGACAGGAAAACGAATCGGAATCATCGGCGGTGGACTCGCCGGGATCTTTGCGGCACGTCAATTACAGGCGGCAGGATATACTGTTGAAATCATCGAAAAAAGCCAGAGCGTCGGGGGGCGAATGGCGACTCGTCGTGTTGATGAAGGAACAGCAGATCATGGGGCCGTCTTCTTTACGGTTCGGACGGAAGAGTTGGAACGTGAAGTCGACGACTGGCTTGAGAAGGGATGGGTTCGTAAGTGGTTCGGAACGGATTTTCCACGCTATGTCGCAACGAATGGCATGAATCAACTCGTACAAGCGATTGGTCGAGGAATTCCCGTTCAGTTGAATGAACAGGTCACGCATATTATGGCAACGGAGGACGAACTCGTCACACAAGCGACAGATCATCAAGGTACGTATGATGCGTTACTCGTGACGGCGCCTGTGCCGCAAGCATATGAACTGTTGCAGTCATCTGATCTGACACTCGGAGAGGACGATCATGAGCAGTTGCGTCAGGTGACGTTCGAGCCGACATTCGTTGGTCTGTTTGAAATCGAAGAGCGACTCACGATCGGAGAAGTCGGTCTACAAGATGAACAACTCGTCGATGGAATGTTGAAGCTCGTCAATAATGCCGAGAAGCAGATTTCGAAGACGACACTCCTGAGCGTCTATATGACAGCCCGCTTCAGTGAAAACTGGTACGAGCGTCCGGAAGAAGAGACACTCGCTGAAGTCGAGCGTCTGTTACAACAGCAACTCGGACCGGTGACGATTGTTTCGCGTCAGCTCAAACGTTGGCGTTATGCTCAGGCACGCGCGGTTTACCGGACACCATACTTAAAACTAGCGGCACATCCGCTTTGGCTTGCTGGTGATGCGTTCCTTGAAGCCGATGATGCGTCAGGGCGGACGCGCGTCGAGAGTGCTGTCATCTCCGGATTACGTGTCGCTGAAGCCATCGACACCCACTTACGTCAGACGGTGACAGTGACGGAATAGTCAAAAACATGCACTTCTTTTCTGAATCAAGAAGAAGCGCATGTTTTTTTGTTACTCACGATCATTCCCCCTGAAAGTGTTGCTCACTCCAAGCTGCCATTTGGTCAAGAATCGGTAAAAAACTATGTCCGGCATCCGTCAGTGAATATTCAACGCGAGGAGGAACTTCGCCAAAGACGTGTCGTTGAATCAAACCGTCCGCCTCGAGCTCACGAAGCTGACGCGTCAATGTTCCCTTAGAGATGCCTGTTAATTGTTGCAGTTCATGAAAACGATGTGTCCCGTGTGTCAGGTGCCACAGCAAGATGATCTTCCATTTGCCAGCAACCATCTGTTGGACCCGAGTGACCGGACAAGCCGTCCGTTGATTGGTCGTTGAATCGAATACAGCCACGTTCATCCTCTCCCATTGGTTCGTTTTGAGGGACCTAGTTTCAGATAAGTGCCTACTTTTTTTAGTGTATCACCTGACGTATCATGAAGAACAACATCAAACTTCAAAGGAGTGGTTTCATCATGAAATGGTTAATTACAGGAGCAACCGGAAAATTAGGGGCGCGGATTGTGCAACATCTCAGTGAACAAGTCGGCAACGAAAACGTAGCGGTTAGTGTCCGCGACGTCGAAAAAGCGGCAAGCCTTACGGCGCAAGGGATCGACGTTCGACACGGTGATTTCAATCAACCGGAAACACTCGGACAAGCATTTCAAGGCATCGATCGTCTACTGATCATCTCGACGGACGGTGAAGAGGCCACGCGGATCCGGCAACACCAAGCCGCTGTCACGGCAGCAAAAGAAGCAGGCGTCAAACTGATCGGCTATACGAGCATCGCCAATGCGGCACACAGCACGAACGGACTTGCGCGAACACATCGGGTCACAGAAGAGGCGATTCAAGCGACAGGTATCCCGTATGTCTTTTTCCGTAACAACTGGTATCTCGAAAATGAACTCGGAACGATTGAGGCCGTCGCACAAGGAGCAGACTGGTTAACGGCAGCAGGTGAAGGCAAAGTCGGATGGGCGTTACAAGATGAGTATGCGCTAGCGATTGCGACGGGACTGACGCTTGAACATCCAAAAGCGATTTATGAACTATCAGGTCCGTTGCATACACAAGCAGAACTCGCGACTGCAGTCGGAACAGTGCTTGACCGACCGGTCGCTTTAGATGAAGTAGATGGCGCGACCTATGGCGAGCGGATGCAAGCAGCCGGCTTACCGGATTTCTTGATTCCAATGCTGACTGGTATCCAGGCGGATATCGCAGCAGGAACTCTGGCAGTGGAAAGTACGGATTTTGAAGCATTACTGGGTCGTCCCGTAACGACACTGGAAGAGGGAGTTCGTCTTCTTTTGAAAAGATAAGTTCATCTGAACGTTTTCAGGAGGAGTGAGCAGGGTAAATCCCCTTTAGAAGCAATTAAAGGAGGAGCCCTACCATGAAACTGTCATCCTATCGTGTTAAGGAAGGCGAGCAAGTCTCGTTTTCGAATTACCCGACATCAGAAGAACATAAAATTTCGGAAGCAGAATTGCGAGATAAGCGAATTCCGAAAAGTGTCGAGACGTTACAAGAGTTACACTGGCGTTTGCATGCCGAAGAGAAGAACGGCGTCCTCGTCATCCTGCAAGCGATTGATGCAGCAGGGAAGGATGAGGCAATCAGCTACATCTTTTCTAACTTGAACGCACAAGGACTCCGAACGATTTCCGTCAAAAAACCGTCGGATACGGAGCAAAAACACGACTATCTATGGCGGATCCATGAAGGACTACCGGAAAAAGGGGAAGTCGGTATCTTGAACCGTTCCTATTATGAGGAAGTCATTGCGCCACGAATCCATGATTTGCTCGAGGAGGAAGAAAAGCCGGATGATGGAGACGTCTGGCAGATGCGCTACCGTCAAATTAATGACTTTGAGCGCTATCTCGTCGAGAACGGCTTCCGGGTCGTCAAGTTCTTGTTCCATGTCTCAAAAGAGGAGCAACGGCAACGGTTGTTGACGCGTCTGAAGGATCCAACGAAAAACTTCGAATTCTCGTTCAGTGATATTGAGGAACGTAAGCACTGGGATGAATACCATGAGATTTTTGCTGAGCTCGTCTCGGCGACATCGACATCGTATGCACCGTGGTACATCTTGCCGGCAGATGACGAATGGTATTCCCGCTATATCGTCACCGAAGTCATGAATGATGTCCTGAAGGAAATTGATCCGCAATATCCGAAGTTATCGGAAGAAGATCAGGAACAGCTGGATGAAGCGATTAAACGATTGGAAAACGAATGAACAAAAATGCCACCGATGAACGTCATCGGTGGCATTTTTTAGTTAGAGTCCAGGTAAGATCCCTGTGAATAGACTTAAGAGGAAGACCGTAGCGAGCGCTGTTAAACCAGCGATAAAGCCACCGCCCGTCCAAGCAAGGAGTGTTTGGGGAATCGTCAATTTACCAAACCGGTTGACGACCCAAAAACCTGAATCGTTGGGTAAAGAAAGTCCAATCCCACCAGCACAAATCGCTAGACCAAGAAGAATGGGAGACACACCTAATTCTCCGACCATCGGACCGAGAATACTCGATGTCGTGACGAGGGCGACCGTCGCTGAACCAAGTGAGGCCCGGAGGATTTGCGAAAAGATGAATGCCAGTAAGAGAACCGGGATGCTCCAGTTTTGCATCGTTGTAATGAGATGATCCCCGATGCCACTATTATTGATGACGGCACCAAAGGCACCACCGGCTCCGGTAATCAAGATGATGATTCCGGCTGAACTGATCGCTTCCGAGTATAAGCGTGCGTTCGGGATTGCGATGTATGGGCGTAATAAGATGACAGCAGCAAAGACACTAATCAATAAGGCAACGTTTTTCTCACCGATGAATCCAAAGAACGTCGCAACCGAAGTTCCGGGAAATAGCAGTTGAGAGACCGTATTCAATAAGATCAAGACGATGGGGAGAGCTAACATAAAGAAGCTAAGCCCTGTGCCGATTTCTTTCTTTGGTAAATCCGCTGGGTCGATCGAGAGTTCTTCGATATCGCCAGAATGCTTAATTCGTTTTCCGATGAACATACCGTACAGGTAACCACCAACGAGAGTAGCTGGAATGGCGACGATGATACCATACAGAATGAAGAAGCCGAGCTCTGATCCTGTATTTTCTGCGACGACGAGTGGTCCAGGTGTCGGGGCAATCATGTTATGCGAGACGATCAGACCGACACCGAGTGCCGTAACGAAACTAACGACGGAGATGCCTGTTTTAGAAGAAAGCGAACGAATCAATCCACTTAAGATGACGAAAGCTGCATCAAAAAAGACAGGAATGGAAACCGCTGTTCCGGTCAGGGCAAGGCCGGCAGAGGATTTTTTAGGTCCGAACACATTCAAGACAGCTTGAGCAATCTTTTCGACAGCACCCGATGCACCAAGAAACTGACCGAAGATGACACCAAGACCAATCAGGATACCAACACCCGCGAGTGTGTTCCCGAAACCAGTCGTGACGACGGAGGCGACTTCTTTGACAGGCATCCCGATGGCTAAAGCCGTCAAGATGGAGATCGCTACAAGTGCCAGAAACGGTTCGATTTTAAGCTTTAGGATGGAAAAGAACAGTAGAGCTAGAGACAGAATAAAAATGACGACCAATAAATTACCCGTAACCATCAAGATCTCTCCTTCATATCATGAATTCCGCTGAGGTGATGACTCACCTATTGTATACGCTTACAAAAATATCAAGTGTGAAGTAACTCTGCGACTTCTTTTAGCGTCGTCTTCGAACCGACATTCCCTGGGAAGATGACGTATGTCAGTCCGGGGAACTTACTTTCGGCTCCTGTTTTCCAAACCGGAATGCCCGGTTTGACTTGACCGGCAACAGTTGCTCGTTTGACTTTCAGACCAGTCGTCCCGATATCACTTGACGTGATTCCGCCTTTAGCGATGATGTAGCTTGGACGTACATGCAGACGGGTGACGATGCTTGTCACAGCATCAGAAATTTTTACGGATAGCTTTAATTCATTCTCTTGTTGATTCTCTCCTAGGTCGAGACGTTCTCGTCTCGTATAGACGGCAACTGTCTGTCCAGACGTAATCAATTGTTCCGCCGTCGTGATGATTCGATCGATTTCTTGTTCGAATTGATCAGGAGACAGGACAAGATGGACATCAAACTCAATGAAATGAATGAAGTCACACGTTTTTAATTCCGCAAGTTGCTCTGTCGTTTTTTGGACATGTGATCCAATCATGATCAAACCGCCAGGCGTCATATCGGACACGAGTTCTTCTCTTGTCAGGAGGGGACGCTGATCGATTCCACCGATGACTTTCGTAAAAGCTGCGGCCGTCCGGAATAAAAATCGTTTTCCTGCGTTCATCGCGCGAATCAAAGCAATCGTTGCGACTTTGACATCAAGATAATCCGTTGCATTGATGATGATTTTATTGAAATCTTGAGCGTTCATCAATTGTGCCACGAGTGCGTCAAGACGGACCTGCCGTAAATCATCCAGTGATAAGAAGATGACGGTGTCAGCTGGGAAAGCCCCATCCGATTTTTCTTCTGCCCATTCCCCAAGGTGCGAAGCGGAATAACCGAACGTCCGGTCCTTTGCGAACTCTGTTTGCCCTGCTGGTACGAGTGTGTCGTCTTCAAGCACATAATGGACATCGTTGATCGTAAAACGACCACCTTCTTGGAAGAATGGCATCAGGATTTCACCGTCGAAGTGACCACTGGACTGTTGTTCGAGGGTTTGGCGTAAGACGTCCGTTTCGAGCGGATAATGTCCACGAAGTGTCGAATCACCACGACTAATTAAAATAAACGGCTGATTTCGTTGATCGGAAACGGCTTGGACGGTAGCCGCGATGTCTTCATGGACTTGTCGTGTTTCTTCACGCGTAAATCCACGAGAATTCGTCAAAATAAAAAACATCGACTGGTCTTCGCTAAATCCGGCCTCGATACTTTCGCTCGTCCAGTCAGTATAGACAGAGACGCCATGGACGGTCTGTACACCTGTTGGATCATCGTCGAGAACGATGATTTTATGAGGAAACTGATGTAAGGCTTCAACTAACAATTCATCTACTACTGTTGCATCTGGTAGGGATGGTAATTGATTGAGTGTCGTTTTACTTGGTAATGTCGGGAATGTCGAAATCATCTTTTACACCTTCCTTACTTCAACATGTGCTAATTTTTCGTAGTACTGAATGATGCCGCCGTGATCATCCGCAGCTTTTCCATCAATTTTCAATGCATGGAAAATCTCAACGAGTTGGCTAGAGAGGGGTAAAGGAACACCAATCTCATGCGCGGTTTCCATGACGTTCGTCATATCTTTTAAGTTGATATCGATGCGTCCACCGGCAACGAAGTTTCGCTCTAGAATCAACGGTACCTTCGCATCGAGCACGGCACTACCCGCAAGACCACCACGGATGGCTTGATACATCTTCTCCACATCGATGCCTGCTTTCGCAGCAAGCGTCAATGCCTCGGACATGGCAGCGATATTTAAATTGACGATGATTTGATTGGCAAGCTTAGCTGTGACACCGCTCCCGTTTTTGCCGACGAGCGTGACGCTGGCACCGACGACTTCTAGGAGTGGTCGGACGGTTTCAAAGACGTCGTCTTTCCCACCGACCATGATGGAAAGCGTCCCGTCGATTGCTTTCGGTTCTCCACCACTGACGGGTGCGTCGAGCATCTCGACTCCGCGTAGTGTTGCTTGTTGTGCAATCTCGACCGAGGCGACGGGTGAAATCGAACTCATATCAATCAAGATCGTCCCAGCTGTAGCCGTTTGTAAAAGACCGTTCTCTCCAAGGACGACTTGCTCGACATGGTGCGAAGCCGGTAGCATCGTGATGATGACATCACACGTTGCTCCCATATCAGCAGGTGTTCCGAATACCGCACCCGCTTGAACGAGTGTCTCGACACTTTCGGTATTTAAATCATTCACCGTGACGTCATAACCGGCTTTTAGTATATTCAAGGCCATCGGTTTTCCCATGATGCCTAAACCAATAAATCCAACGCGTGTGTTCATCTAATCAAACTCCTTTTCATAAAAAGATAGCGCTTTCATAAAAGTCTTTAACCGAATTGTACACACTAATTTCGTTTTTGTATACAATTTATTTGAAAATGTATACAAAAATATGTCTCTTTCCAATTCCCAATATTAAACTTATACTTTGAACTAGAAGAAATTCGAATGTAGGAGACGATGGCAGTGGGGAAGAAAACGACACAATTAGCATATGTTCAGGCATACGAATACATCCGGGATCGCATCTTAAACGGAGAACTGGAACGTGGAACGAAGTTAGTCGAAGAGCGTCTAGCAGAGGAAATGGGCATTAGCCGCACTCCCGTTAGAGATTCGATTCGAAAACTGGAGCAAGAAGGATTGATTAAGGAAAAACGCGTCGTCAATCCGAGCGACATGGATTTGCGGCATATCTTTCAAGTCCGGATGTTGCTTGAAGGCTTCGCAGCCAGTCATTGTGCGACATATATGCGAGAAGCCGATTTAGAAAAATTGAAGCAGTGTGTCGAAATCGGAAGAACGGGCGAACTCGAAGAAGTGATGGCGGCGAACAAGGAATTCCACGATGTGATCGTCGGGGCAACTAACAACCCGGTCATGATTGATATCATTGATCGGATGCAATCCATCATCTATCTATTCCGTAAGACCGTTGTCCACCATAAACGACCACTCTTGATTGAAGAACATGATGAGATCTATCAAGCGATTTTGAATCATCAACCAGAAGAAGCAGAGCGATTGATGAAAGCGCATCTTCAACTGGATTTAGAATTTTGTTTGAACTGGATGAAAGGATGAACGAGTTGGATATCGTTCATCCTTTTTTACATCTTGACGCATTCTCAGGACAAATGTCCTGTTCAAATCAGAATGACTCTCGTTAAATGAAAGTATCATGGAACAAGAGAGGAGTATGCACATGCGTGGTGTCTTATTTGCGATTGCCGGTGGCTTTTTCTTAACGCTCCAAAGTGTCGCCAATGCCCGGATCAGTCAAACGATCGGGACGTGGCAAGCAGCGACGATCACCCAGATGACCGGGTTCATCGTTGCGATTCTCTTAGCGATCGTCTTACGGGATCGTAGTTTTTCAGCGATGCGACGTGTCAAACCGCTTTATCTGGCAGGGGGTGCCTTTGCGGCAATCATATTATTCAGCAACATGACGGCGGTCCACCGGATGGGCGTGACCTTGACGATTTCGCTTTTTTTATTGGCGCAATTAGCGCTGGCACTCTGGATTGACGGAAGAGGCTGGTTCGGCGTCATGAAACGCCGACTGCGAGGACCGCAGATCATCGGCATCTTGATGATGATCGCAGGTATCTTCATCTTAAAAAGCTAAGGGGGAGAAAGCGTGACGGACATTACGACCTATTTAGAACGCTATCAGTTAGAGCATGTCTTTGATGCATCGCTACGTAAGGCGATGCACATTCAAACGTTTGGACCGGGTGAGACAGTGTGTCGGCAAGGCGATGTTGCGCATGAACTCTACCTGCTCGTCGAAGGGAAATTGAAGATCACGCATATGTCGGCAACGGGGAAACGTCTCGTGTTGTCCTTCAAGCATCCGTTTGATCTCGTCGGCGATATTGAGTTCGTCCGAAAGATTGATTTGATGAACACGGTCGAGGCAGTGACACCAGTGACCGTCTTACGCATTGCCTATCCGGATTTGGAAGAAGCACGTGTCCATCATCCTGCCTTTTTATTATTTTTACTCGAGACGATCACGAAAAAGTTTGAATTGAAATCGCATACGCTCAGCTTCAATCTGTTGTACCCGGTTGAAGTTCGGCTAGCCAGTTATTTGTTGTCGATGACACCTAATACGGATGCTTTTGCGAGTAAGGAACTCGTCGATGCGGCAGATTTGATCGGAACGAGCTATCGTCATGTCAATCGTGTCTTACGCCAGTTCGTCGACGATGGGTTGATTCGCCGGACGCAGCATACGATTGAGATCATTGATCGAGACGGATTGATGGAACGAGTCGGAGAAAGCATTTACGAATGAAGGAGGTGCGACATGGTTACGGGAATCATCCTTGCTCTTTGTGGGGGCATGCTCGTCTGTATTCAAAATACGTTTAACGCAAAAGTCAAAGAACACGTCGGCGCTTGGGCGACGACAACGCTAGTCCTTGGACTCGGGTTCCTCGCTTCACTGACGATTGGTTTGATCGTTGAAGGATCACAACTATTTGCACTAAAAGAGGCACAAACCTGGTTTTGGTTCAGCGGAATCATTGGTGTCGGTGTCGTCCTCTGTGTGACACAAGGCGTTCAACAACTCGGACCGAGCCGTGCGATTTCAATCGTCATGGTATCGCAAATCTTGTTTGCCTTACTCTGGGATACGCTCGGCTGGTTCGGATTACAAGCTGTTCCGTTTACGTGGACGAAAGCACTCGGTGTCCTATTGATTGGTGGCGGCGTTCTGTTATTTCAACTAGGTGGGAAAACAACGACTGTACAACACGTACGAAAAGGAGCTTGAATATGTTTTACACGACGGTATTATTCGATATTGACCATACATTACTTGATTTTGAAGCGACGGAACGAATCGCTTTTCGCCGTCTGCTCGAGCAACAAGAGTTGCAGTGGACGTCGGAGCGAGAAACGCGCTATAAAACACTCAATCAAGCGCTTTGGAAAGCACTTGAACGAGGCGAGGTGACACGCGAGGAAGTCATTCACTCACGGTTCGTGACGTTCTTCGCGGAAGAAGGACGGACGGTCGACGGACGAGAAGTTGACGAAACGTATCGCGGCTATCTCGCACAAGGAACAGAATTGATTCCGGGTGCGACGGCGCTGCTTGAGCAGCTAGCCGGAAACGTCACGATGTACGTCGTCACGAACGGTATTTCGAAGACGCAACGCGCACGGCTCGAGGGCGCTGGATTAACGGATTTCTTTGAAGGGATTTTCGTTTCAGAGGAGACGGGTTTTCAAAAGCCAATGGCAGGATTCTTCGACCACGTGTTTGCGCGAATTCCGCAATTCGACTCGGCGCGAACGATCATCGTCGGGGATTCCTTGTCAGCTGATATCGCAGGTGGCAATCAAGCTGGTATCGCAACATGTTGGTTTAATCCAGAAGGAAAATCAGCGGCGGATATCAAGCCGACGTTTACAATTACGTCGTTAGCCGAACTACCTACGTTGCTTGAAAACGCAGCAGTCCTTCAACAATGAATCAAAACAATCGATAGGAGAGAGAAGGAAAGGGGGCGATCACTGTGCAACGATGTGATCAACAGACGCTGGAGGCAACTCCCGTCTAACTAAAAGGGGAAATGAACATGATTCAACTTGTACCGGTAACAGCAGAAAACTGGGAAGCGTGTTGTGAGCTGACACTGACAGCAGAACAGCAAGACTTCATGGAAGCGAATGTCTACTCGATCGCGCAAGCGAAGTTCGAACCGAGCCTTGTCCTTCGGGCGATCATTGCAGGCGAAGCCGTCGTTGGTTTTGTGATGTACAACACGGAGCTAGAAGAACTCAACGGCTACTGGATTTACCGCATCATGATCGATCAAGCGCAGCAAGGGAACGGAATCGGACGATTGGCGATGCAAGCCGTAATTGACGAGATGCGCGTGTTACCTGCAGCGAAACGAATCGTCGTCGGCTATCGACCGGATAATCAGGCGGCACACCGTCTGTATGCGAGTCTCGGCTTCATCGACCACGGGGATCGATTCGGTCGGGAAATGGCAGTACGATTAGACATTTGAAGTATGGAGGGACTCTTGAAACGCAAGAGTCCTTTTTTTTGGATATTTTTTGAAACTTTTCTCGGCTCATCATGCTCTAATAAGTAAAGGGAGGGAACACGATGGACTTACGAAACGAGCACACGACACTCGTCCGCCGTGCGATGAAGCACGATGAAGCGGCATTTGAGCAATTGGTGCTCCTACATAGCGAACAGCTCTACCGAACAGCATATCTATACGTAAAAAATGAACACGATGCCTTGGACGTCGTACAAGAGACAGTTTATAAAGCGTTCATCTCTATCGAACAAGTGAAGGAACCGAAACATTTCGTGACGTGGATCACGAAAATCCTGATCCGCAATTGTTATCGTGTGCTTGAGAAACAACAACCAACTGATGACATCTTACTTCATGTTCCGGTGCAGGAAGACCAATCCAGAGACGAACACCTCGATCTCGTGCACGCTTTATCACATTTGCGAAAAGAATACCGGGACGTCTTAGTTCTCTTTTATTTTCATGATATTCCGATGAAAGAGATTGCGAGCTTCATCGGTATTACCCTCAATACAGTCAAGACGTACTTAAAGCGAGGACGCGAAGAATTGAAGATACAGTTAGGAGGAATGGATTATGGCACAGCACGATCTACGAAATGACTATGAAAAAATTCCTGTCCCGACGGACGCCTTACAAGACCGGATTCGTCAAGGGATCACGCAAGGTGTAGCGGAACGACAGCACGTACGTCCTCGTCGGAAACAGTACGTCGCCATTGCGGGTCTTGCTGCCTCACTATTCGTGACGACGTTCATCGTTCCACCGTTTGCTTCTGCGATGTCGCATGTTCCATTGATTGGTGGATTGTATCGTCCCTTTACAGAACAGGGCACAGTCGGTACGGAAATTGAGAAGAAACAGCTCGCGACAGCAATTGATCAGACGGTAACCGATCAAGGCATTACGATTAAGGTCGTCGACGCCTACTATGATGGTACGACGATCGGGATGAACCTGACGGCAACTGGTGTCCCAGACGTCAATGAAACGAAACGAGCAGCATTTTATGAAGTGTTCAAAGGGGATAAACGATTCGAAGGTACTGAAAATCAAGAACTGGCATATTTCAAACAGGACGGTAAGGTATGGAAAGCACGAATCGAGTATGATGTCGGCTTGCAGAAATTAAGTGATTCCATGAAGGTGCCACTCGTGATTTCGGAAATGTTTGGTCTAGACGGAAACTGGCAATTCGAGGTTCCGGTTAAACGATTGCAAGCAATTGAGCAGACGTTTAATACGACGGTGAAGAATCCTGATTATGCGGTCGATGTCACGTTGAAACAGATGACAAAAGGACAGGCAAGTACGACGTTTGATTATACGGCGGTTTATCCGAAAGCAGATCGGTATTGGCTAGAACTGGCTCTATTTGATGATAAAGGGAAAGAAATCATCAAAAACTGGTCAGTCGGAACATCGTTAGTAAGTAGTTCGGTCAGCGGGTCGCAACGAACGGATGTCTCGCGGATTCGATTCGGAAATTATGTTATTCCATCCGGTTCCTATACGTTGCATCCTTCATTACGTCTTTCACCGAAGACACATTGGCTGTCATTAAAGAAGACATCTTTCCCTTATACGCAACAAGATGCGCATCATCCGCTGAAGATGACAATTCAACAGGTAGAGACGTCCGGTTCTCACGTACAGGTTGACTTCTTGACGAACTCGGATCAAAAAAATTCAGATATCAAGTTGGATGTTAAAAACAGTATGTTCCTGATTCAAGGAAACGAACCACCGGATGGTCGTGAAATTAAACCGACTGTTGAAGTCATCGATACGAAACAAAAGCTACTGCGGGCGACGTTCACGTTATCGGCGTCACAAATAGATGCAATCGATGACTTCTATCTACAAACCGGCTATTCCAACATCGTGACGAACACACCAATCGACTTGAAACCGATCCCGTTCACCGTCGATTAAACAGGAGACTCCTGACATGCTGTCGAACTAGAATCAGCATGTGAGCAACAAAGGAGTCTGATGAGATGAAAGTACGTCAAATGATAGCGGACGATTACCCGGAAGTCGTTCGGATCTACGAACAAGGAATAAAGACGGAGAACGCGACGTTCCGCACGGAGGCATTACCGTACGAAGAATGGACGCGTCATCACCACGAACATAGCCGCCTCGTTGCGATGGAAGACGAGCAACTGCTCGGGTGGGTCGCGTTAAGTCCATTCTCTTCGATTCCGGCATACGCCGGTGTCGCTGAAATAAGTCTCTACATCGCGGAAGACGCGCGCGGCAAAGGTGTCGGCACACGCTTGATGAAGGACGTCATTCAAGCAAGTGAAGCAGCCGGAATCTGGACGTTGCAATCGCAAGTCTTTCCGGAAAATCAAGCGAGTCTACGCCTTCATGAACGATTTAATTTTCGGGCAGTCGGTCGCCGCGAACGGATTGGTCGGCTCGGAGACAGATGGCGCGATACGGTATTGCTCGAGCGACGCAGCACATATCTTTAAAAACAGGCAAGTGGACAAGAGGTTCACTTGCCTGTTTTGTATTGAAATCAATAGATAACGGGAAAAGACAGACAGCAAAAGAAGGGGGAGGGATCACGATGGATGATTTTTTTGGTGAAGGACTTGAGACCAATCAACAAAAGCGGAAACGCAAACTGGAGGAAATCTTTGATCAGTCATTTGAATCGGAGCGACGGGATTTTAATCAATCGTTGGAGCAGGACGTGACAGTTGCTCTGATCGGAGACGTCAATGCAGGAAAATCCTCGACCTTGAACGCGATTCTTGGTCGTGAAGTCGCAACGGTCGGAGCGCGCCCGGGTGAAACGGTCCGGATCGATCAAGTCAGACAGCATCCGGAAGATAAAGTCATCTTCGTCGATACGCCGGGATTAAATGATGCCAATACACAGAACTCGGAAGCGACGTGGACGTACTATCAAAGTGCCGATGTCATCCTTTACTTTTTAAATGCGGCAGGTACTGTCTTATCCGAAACGGAGACGAAGAATTTCCGTAAGATTTATCAACATAACCAAAATGTCTTGATCGTCGTCACGAAGATGGATGCGACGGATGATGTCGACACGATTGTTCAGCATATTGCAGAAAAACTACCAGGACCAAAAATCATTCCCGTATCAGCACGAGAAGGAACGAACATCGATCGGCTCCGCCGGGAGGTCCTCGATATCTTAAAAAAGTTCGACAAGGATAATGTGTTCGTTCGCCAGATGGATCCGACCGTACGTGGCAAGATCGCCAACAACTGGATTGTTGGTGCCGGAACAGCCGCTGGTGCGATTGGTGCCGTCCCGTTCCCGGGAGCTGATATCATTCCGTTGACCTCGATTCAAATCGGCTTGATGCTCAAGTTATCAAATCTGTACGAACGACAGTTATCCAAAGAGAGTGCCAAGGAGTTGCTTGTCGTGACGATCGTCGGAAACTCCGGAAAGACTGCTTTTCGGCAAATAGCAAAGTTAGTTCCAGGGTATGGTGCCGTCATTGCCGCGGGCGTCGCTTCGACCGCTACTCTTGCACTCGGATATGGAACGAAATATGTCTATGAGAATAAGCTCGAGCTGACGCCGGAACAACTGATGGGGTTTGTCAAACGATTCCGGAAGAAGGCAGAAGAGTCGTCAGAAGAGACAAACGAGTAATCTCCCTGTTATTCTATACAGCAATAAAGGGGGAGAACATATGACACGATTACTCGAAGAAATTAAACAGTATCAATCGGAATTCCGACAAAAGGCACCTGCTGAGAAACAACGGTTGATGGCGGAAGCGACAGCTGAGCTGGCTGCTTCTGGTATCGCTAAAGGTCTAGATGTTGGTGATACAATTCCACACTTCACGTTACCTGATGTATCTGGCAAGCCTGTGGCGATCGAGACATTACTCGAGCAAGGTCCTGTCATCTTAACGTTCTACCGGGGTGGCTGGTGTCCATACTGCAATCTCGAGCTTCGCGCGTACGAACGGGAAATCGACCGAATTCGTGCTCAGGGAGCGACCGTCGTTGCAATTAGTCCGGAGACACCTGATTTTGCTGAACAGACGGCAAACAAGAATGCATTAAGTTTTCCTATCTTAAGTGACGTTGATTTACATGTATCCCGTCAATTTGATTTGGTGTTCGACCTGCCGGATTATCTGATTGAGATTTACAAAGCATCGGGACTTGATGTAGCGAAGCACAACGGAAATGAGGATTGGCAGTTACCAAAACCGGCGACGTTCATCATTGATACGGATGGTGTGATTCGTTTCGCAGAAGTCTCATCGGATTATACGAAACGCGTGGATCCGCAGACGATCATCGAGTATCTCGAACAATAAAAGAGCTAGCAAACTATACGAAAACCAACTCCTAGTGATGCACTAAGAGTTGGTTTTTTTATGATTCAATCTGTTTTATTTGGATAATATAGACATAAAAATGGGTATAAAGAGGTAACCAAACGTATAGATGGAGGTGAAGCGTCGCTCCTAGTCTATCGGGAGTCCGCGTCGATATGTATGCCATTCAACCAATTTTCAAAGAACGAATTTGGGGCGGTCGACGTTTAGAGGCGTTGTTTCAGTTTGAGTTACCGGAAGGACAAATTGGAGAATGTTGGACAGCATCCGCTCATGCGAGTGGGCGGACGCACTTCTTAGATGGACCTGATCAAGGAAAGACGCTAGATGAACTATGGCGAACGAAGCGGACAGAACTGTTCGGTGATTATCTGCTCGATGCGTTCCCGCTACATGTAAAATTGCTAGATTCGTCCGCCTACTTATCGGTACAAGTTCACCCGAATGATGAGGAGGCACGACGTCTTGAAGGAGAACCGTACGGCAAGAACGAATGCTGGTATATCTTAGAGGCTGCACCAGAGGCGGAAATCATTCTCGGTCACAATCTACAATCACGAGATGCACTATTGCGGTGCGCGCAAGAAAAGGACTGGGAGACGTCACTTCGGCATCAAAAAGTGAAACCTGGCGAGTTCTATTACATTCCGAGTGGTACGATCCATGCTTTAGGACCAGGCATCGTTCTTCTTGAGATTCAACAGATGAGCGATCGGACGTACCGATTATATGATTACGACAGATTAGGAGATGACGGGAAACCGCGAGAATTACACGTTGAGAAGGCGATTGCTGTAACAACGATTCCAGATGAGCCGTGGACGAACCAATCAGAGACGATCGTCAAGGAGGGGGGCGTCATGACGAAGCTGCTGCAGGTGCCTTCCTTCACGGTCATTCGTCATGAAGTGAGCGGTCGGTACGCATTGCATGATCATCCGGTCTTTCGTTTATTGACTGTCATTGATGGTCAAGGAGAAGCGCGGCAAGGGAATCGCGTGATTCCTTTACAGAAAGGAAACCAATTCTTTGTACCGCGTCGATCGGGGGATTACGAAATATCTGGATCCGTGACGTTCGTGACGAGTGAGGTGTTTTTAGACTAAAGCAGACGAAAGGGCACCAACAGGAGGTGCCCTTTCTAACATTATGGTTTGGACCGGATGGAGGTAGGGAGCGGATAGTTATCCTGCTCTGTCCAATCGATCGAGTATTTAATTTCAATCATGATCAAGTCTTCTAGTGTGGTCAGCGTATGCGGAACACCTTGTGGAATATGCACGACAGAAGTTGGTCCGAGCTGCTGTGACTGACCATCGATTAGTGCTTCTGCCCGACCTTGTAAGATGCTCCATGTCGAGTCGGTATGTGCATGATAATGATGACTGATTTGCTGATGTGCTTTGATATGCAAACGTCGAGTCACAGCATAACGTCCGTCATCTAGTTGCTGTTGATGTAAAATCGTCGCATAGCCCCAGCGTTTCCACTCAAATTGTGGTGGCAAGGTATCATCCGTCAAATATTCTTTTAAGGCAGGTGTCTCGTCTTTGGACGCAACGAGGACACCATCTGGACTCACCGACACGATTAAGTTATCGAGTCCGATTCCAAGGACCGGAACCTGCAATTCATTGACGATATGCGTATTTTTCGAATGGAGCATCTGGGCGTTTCCATGAAGCGGATGCGGCATCTCTTCCGTTAATGTATTCCATGTTCCGAGATCTTTCCAGTAACCATCATACCGGTGAACGAATAAGGAATCGGTCTTTTCGACGACCGCATAATCAAAAGATGTCTTTTCCAGTGCCTCATAATTCGAACGGAGCGCCTCGAACGTCGTCGGTACAGCTTGTTCTTCTAAACATTGCATTAAGAAGTCAAGGCGACAGGCAAAGACACCACAGTTCCATAATGCACCTTGTTCAATTAAATCAGCCGCGACTTCAACGGTCGGTTTTTCCTGGAAGCGATCGACGATGGACATGTTTTCAGATGTCTGCGGAATGATATAGCCGTACTTTGACGTCGGATGCAACGGTTCGACACCCATTAGATGGAGTGCATCCGGATGTGCTTGAACAGCTTGATCGAGTTGCTCGAAGCGTTCAAAGAACGATAGTTCAACGTAAGGATCGACCGGCATGATGATGACCGTCTCTTCTGAATCGATTCGCTCTGACAGATAACTCGTTGCGAGCATAATGGCAGGGAACGTATCGCGACGCGACGGTTCCTGAATGATGGACGTTCGGAAACCAAGTTGATTTTCGATCGCATCGACTTGTGAACTCGTCGTCGTAATGACGGTCCGGTCATCTAAGCCGATTTCCTGAAGTTGTTGGAAGACGCGCTCCATCATGGATTGTTTATTACCATCGCGATCTTCTAAGATCTTTAAAAACTGTTTCGAGTTCAAATCGTTCGAGAGCGGCCAAAGCCGTTTTCCGGATCCACCTGATAGTAAAAGAATATACATTGACGACCATCCTTTCTTTTTAAAACGGAGGCGATAGCATATGGCACTTTATCTATTAGTTGACTCACATGAACCGACACGACGGATTTTACGTCGTAAACTTTTAGCAGCGGGGCAGGACGTACAGGAAGCAGGATCAGGAGAAGAGGCTTTGGAACAACTCAGCAATTCCGACGTTGATGTCTTGCTGACAGAACTTCGACTTCCAGAAATGGACGGTGTCGAGCTGTTACGTATTGCCAAACAACGTGCGCCACTAACGAAACAAATCGTGTTGACGGATTATATGCAGGTGCATACGCTGCTCGCAGCAGTAAATGCAGGGAATGTCAGTCGTATGATGACGAAACCTTTGAAAATTGATGAGCGAATTCTCTCTATCATGACTAAAATTGGTGATGAAGTCGTCGAGACGAAGCAACGGAAACGTAATTTGATCAACCATTTTGAGAGCGTGCTTTTGAGTTCAGATCGTCCGTATTGTTTATTTTTTGAAGACGGAACGATTGCCAGTCAACGCTCTCTAATCATTAGTCACTCCGAACAAGAGGTGCGTGAAGAAGATCAGATACAGCGTTTAGAATTCCCCACGCAGTTCGGTACCTACATTTTGTATCAATCAGTCGTCGGAAGCATTACGAAACCCGTTTGAAGAAGAGGGATTCTACACCAATGAAGCTGAGACGCAAGTACATGTAGATGACGCCAACGGTCAACAGTGGATGACGACTGTATTTTCTTAAGTTAGCCTGATGATATAGAACAGGACGGAAGAAATACCAACGTCGTAAGGCTTTCATGAAGCCACCCTGTTCCGCATCGAGCGTCGCGGGCATGACATCAAAGTAATAGCGTTTCTTTCGAAGCAGGTCATTTAATTCGACCTGCTTTTCATTGTGGTGTACGTAGGTGAACGTCGCACGGCGAATGATTCCGCCTTGTTCCAAATAACGGATCGTCGGCTGCGTCTCTTCGAAACTGATTTGCGTCGGATTAATCTCACCCGATGCGATATACGCCTCGATCCGCCAAAAACGCGCGGCTTCCATCGTATGCGTGTCGAGTTGATCCGTCGGAACATTGAACAGGTTACGCTCAAAGACCTTCACTTGACTGAAGTAATTATCAAAATCGCTGTACGCGCGTTCAGGAATCACAAGAGCTCCGACATCTAAGTGCGCCTCAAGATACAAGATACAGCTTTTTAATAACTGTTCTTCGAGTACCATATCGGAATCAATGATATAGATGTATTCGACATTGTGTTGCTTTAAGCGATCAATGGCAGTCTTGCGGGCGATACCTCGTTCACCGTGCGGAAGCGAGAGCACTTCAAATCGCGTATCATTTGCGGTCAACCAACGCATCGTCGAGACGGTAGAATCGGTCGAACCATCATCCGCGATGACACAAAGGAAAGAGGCATGTTGTGCCTGAAGGGAACGAATCGTTTCCGTGATGATTGCTTCATTTTCGTATGTGGACATAGCAATTCCGATCATGAAAAATCCTCCTTCAATGCGACAGGCATCAATTCGCGTTGCAACCAGTTTCGAAATGCTTGACCTGTATGATCCCAGTGCAGAGTTTGCGCAAACCTATGACCGGCTAGTCGAATTGTTTCGTATTCTTCCGGAGCACGTAGGCAAGCACGCATCTCGGCAGCGAGTGCGCCAGGCGTCTGACTCTTTGCCATATAACCGGTCATTCCATACTGGACGGCGTCACGCAGTCCAGGTGCGTCATAGACGATCGTCGGTGTGCCGACAGCAGCTGCTTCACTAACCGTCAGCCCCCAACCTTCTCGTTTGGAAGGAAACAGGAGCGCCGTCGCGCGACTCATCCGTTCGAGTTTTTCTTCTTCACTGACGAAGCCGAAATAGGTGATCGACTCACGCATTTCTTCCGGAACGAGCGGGTCAAGTTGCTCGGCGATATAGTCCTCATCCTTTTTCCCAATGACCCAGAAACGAGCGTCTGCGTACTCTCGTTTCAGCATGACGAACGCTTGAAGTGCATCATTAATGCCTTTATAGGCAGACATACGTCCTACATATAGAAATGTCGGGTGTTCTTCCTTTGGTTGCCAATCGACTTCTTGCCATGGTGTAAAGGAGAGACCTTCCGGTAGAATCGTCACGTCGTCTTTGGAGAAGCCGACAGCAAGTAGATCATCTGCAGTAGATTGACTGACAGTCAAAGCACGACCAGTCCGATACAGCTGCAGACGCGGTGTCTCCGTCCATTCGCCAATGTATGAAAACGGAGGACGAACATTGATTTGCCAGATTTCACGTGTCAGCTGATGGATGAAGAGGGCACGTTTCGCTAATGGAACATACAAGGGTGTGAAAAAGTGATGTGTGTTCATCTGGTCGACGACTAAATCAATCGTCGCAGCATACGACTGATAATAAGAAAAGGCGAGCGGAACGACGGAAAGCGCAGTACCTCTTCGGATATAAGTGATTCCGTCCAAATACTCGACATCGTGTCCGCCTTCGAATGAGGGAGAAAAATGAGTGATTTCATACTCATCACTGACACGTCGGAGCATCTCGTGGGTGAACACTTCTGCACCACCAGCTTTCGGATGTTTAATGTCCCGCCAGGATAAAAAAAGTAAATGGGGTTTCATGTCATACCTCCTTCACTAAATTCGGATGTCGCGGCAAGGTGAAGCGTAGTACGGCAGCGCTGATCAGGAAAACAGACGCCTGGGCAAGTAACCATGTTTCGATCGTTGCGTGCATCGTCGTCAGTACGATGGCGAACAGAATAAGAATCAGCCAATACCCTTTTAAGTATCCCGTTCGATGAAGAGAAAACTGAACAAGGGCCTCATACTGAATCAGGGTAATACCGGCATAGACGAAAACCATATATTTGATGTAATGTGTTGCCGCTTCATAACCATCACCGAACAACAGAGGAATCAGATACGGAACAATCGTCCAGTAGATGAGAATAGCAAGAGTAAGTCCCCCCAGGAGAAGAATGTAAAATCGACGTTCCCAAAGATGGAACGAGTCCTCTTGACTCTTTTGACTTAAACGTGGCAACAACAGCTGTGCCAAGGAGAGTGCGACGAATAACAAAAGTTGACCAAAGCGTAGAGCAACCGAATAGTCTCCTGCAAGTTGCGGAAAATAGCGTGTAACAAGAAGACTATCGAGTGTGAAAAAAAGCGTCATGACAACTTGTGTATGAATCATATGGACGAGTCCGCTCGCCTTAAGATGCCCGGTACTAGTCGGGAACGGGACTTGCATGAGACTTAAGAGATAGGATGCAATCATGCCGGCTAAGATGAACAATAATGCATAGCTGACGTTCGTTTGTTGAATCAAAAGCCAGGTCGCTAACACTTTGACGACGGATTCGATGTAATAAGAAAGGTTCAGGGCATAGAAGCGTTCGGTCGCTTGTAAGACACCACGGCGAAAAGAGAGAAGGATATGAAACACAATGATGAAATAAACAATTAGTAGGTTTATTTTGGTAAACGGCAGGAAATAAGGTAATGCATAAAGTAAAATAAGTAAAAAGAATCCTGTGACCACCAGTATACGAAAACGGAGTTTTTGGTAGTCATTTGTTTTTTCTTGACTGTAGTCCCGTGTCACGGTCCATTGCAAGGCGCCACCGATGATGAGTAGAAGACCTAAGAAAGCTAGATAAGCATTCAATAATCCGTAGACAGCACTAGAAAGCTCACGGGCTAATAGTAAATGATAGGCATAGTTCACGAGGTTCAACGCTACATCGAGAATCGGAAAAATCAACAGGACGGCATGTCGCTGAATGAAACTTGTCATGGAACCACCTCCGATCAGTCAGAGCTGTTTTACGGAAAGGATGAAACTTATGAGTCAAGGACATATTGCTGTTTTTACTGATCACTCACGGCATATTCCATACGAATCACTGATTTCCTATTATCCGGTTTTGTTTTACACACAACCTGGTAGATGTCCTGCCTCGTTCGAACAAATCGCCAGCACTGAAATTCAAGAAGCGGAAGAACACGAGATTCTATTGTATGTCGTCGACTATAAGACGCGTGAAGAGGAGATTGCGATTGCCAACCAGATTCGAGCTGTACGTCCACGCTCCAAAATCCTGTTGATCAAAGAAGCCATTCGCTTAAAAGGAGATTTCCCGTATCACACGGTTCAAGGAGACGGGATGCTTCGTCTGTTTTCTTATCGCCCAGCATATCCGAATGAACTGTTTGCTGAAATCCAGCATATCATCCATCCTGAATATCCCATTTTAAAGGATACTATAGCCTTTATATTGCCAATATTTAACGAAGAGAAACGTTTTAATTATGTAAAAGATTTTTTAGAGTCGCTTGCGACCTTCATTAGCGAAGATTATATTCATGCCTCGATCAACTTCTTTGATGATGCTTCGTCGGATCGATCGGAAGCACTCTTACAGGAGTACCGCTCGATCGTCATGGAAGCGACGGATACGCTGTTCACCGTCGGCTACCTCGAAGTGCATCAGGTCGAGCAGAATACACGAAAAGCCGGTCTATTCATCGAAGGGATGAAAAATATCTCGAGTGATTATTATGTCTTCGTCGATGCGGATAACTCGTTTCGGATTGAAGACATTGCGCGGCTGTTGACGATTGCTCAGGAAGGGTACTATGACATCGTCGTCGGAACGAAGGATTTGACGATTGAAGATCGGGGAGCCGTCCGGCGTTTCATGAGTTTTGGGAAACGGAATCTGACACGGTTCTTCTTACCAAAAGGGGTGACCGATTCGCAAACTGGTCTGAAGATCATCAACCGGCGGGTCGTCCATCGTCTGTTACCTTATTTGCACGTCGAGAGCGGTCTTGCGATTGATTTAGAGTTGATGTATGCAGCGAAAAAAGAACGCTTACGGGTCTATCAACAGCCCGTGACCTGTATCGAACGCGAAGGATCACACGTCAATCTCGTCAAGGATTCCGTCGCCTTCTTGAAAACAATGGTCAGTCTGTATCAGCGCCACCGGAAAGACGAAGTACCGATGAAATGAAAAAGGACAACGGGGATCGAGAAATCTCCGTTGTCCTTTTAAATATGCTATTTCTTGTTTTGTCTCAGACGGGGAAGACGTTGCGTGAACATGGATGATAGGCGTTGACGAATTGTTAGACCCCGAGTGCTCGTCATGAAATAAATCAGTAGGATACTGAGTGGGAGTGCTAAGACGAGGATGGTCAGTCCCGCATAATAAATCGGACGCAGTACGACGGTCACATGTGCCGTCTTTTCGTTCGAACGATACAACTGGCTGACACCGTTTAATGCCGTGTCACCACGCATCGTTTCCTGATCCGTCTGTAGCTTAAATAATGGTGTCGGAGAATCGTTGACCGTGAAGCGCTCGAGTGGCGCATCGCTTTTTATATCCCGTCCCATCTGTGAGGCGTCCACATCAAGGGCACGAGAAGGTTTTGTCGAGAACAACATCTCGCTTTGCTCCGATAGCACGAGTTGATCGAGTAGAATCAGTTGGTCATACGGTAATACTTCAAGATTCTTCAGACGCAACTGCCCAGCCTTTTTCTCGTTTCCGCGCGTCCAGATATGCAGTTGCATCCGGACGGTCTTCTTCGGTGGAATGACGATTTGTTCATAATGGTTCCACTGCTTCTTTTTCTTTTCTTCGACTTCATTGATGAAATCCGTACCGATGACACGATCGTCTTTATTCAGGTAATACACTTTGAGATGCCGTTGACGGACATTCTTGCTGACGGCGTCGAACTGGATCAAATATTCGTGATATGGTTTCACCTTCATTTTTTGCGAGGCATAAATATACCAATCACAGGAGCAGGTCGGCTCATAATCAATCGTATAGCCGTCTTCGGTCTCACTCGCGTCGAACATATCATCCGTGATCGAGACACACGTCGCACAATTCGCTGCTGCTTCCGGTGCGGCGAGGGCTTTATCGGTGACGATCTCGTTCGGGTCGAACTTGTGTAGATCTTTCCAATCGACGAGTGACGGCACCTTGCTCGCATAGGATAGTTCTAGCTGATAGCGTCCCTTCTCGAGTGGGATATCGGATAACTTGACGTCGTAAAGCGTCTGGTAGACATCATTTAACTCTGTCATCCGGTACGGAAACGCTAAGTGTAACGGATCATACGTCACCGTCTGATTACCGATCTGTTGTTGGTGTTTTTGACCATTTAAAATATCAGCACGAGACAAAGTGCGTTCGAAGACGACCTGTTTACCGTCTCGGATTTTGACGTTAATTCGACCATCGTTTTCTGGTGGCGGAGTCAACATCAGTTGAAGCTGATAGTCGGTCGCTTCGCGAATATCAATCGAACGCTGTAAACGTCCCCGTTGCGCAGCGATCCCTTTACCAAAGCTTAGTCCAGGATAGTTTCGCTCTGACTGCAAGTGACCGGTGTAATCGAATCCGGTCTCTGCCTCGAGTACCATCATGGTCTTCGTGAAAGCGAGCGTATCATCGACGCGTTTTCGTAAAGCAGTCAGCTTTTCTTCCGGGATCAGGACGATATTTTGGATCGCATTAAAGCCTTCCGTGTTCGTGACGCTGAGCGTCGCAGGACCGCTCGGCGTCGTGAACGAACCGAGCGGAACCCAAGCGAGTTTGGCACCGGATCGTTGTTGAGTTGGAATCGTGACGCCCCGTTTGTTGAATGTCAAATCGAGTTGTCCGCCTTTTTGGTTCAACAGCACGCGGGAAAAACCAGCGTAACGACCGGCAGGCAAGTCTTTCGTCATCGTAAACGTATTCGGAATCATATAATCCTCATAACTGAAGATTTTAATATCATGGACCCACCAATACGTTTTCCGTTCAGGACGTTGGAAGCTGAGTAGATCAATCCGCATCGTTTTTGCGTTTCGCGGTGTGACGTATTCACCTTGCAAGTGAATCGCATCGACATCACCGGAATCACGCGGAGCGACGACATACGTTTGATTCAGCTCGCGATCTTTCTCATCAAAGAACCGGACCTTGACGTGGAGCCGGTCGACACCGCGACCGCTCGCTGTGATATCAAAGCGGTAGGCGTTATTCGGTCGTGCCGGCAGCTTGCCGGATTTCGCGACTTGCCAGATATATTTCGGGTCACCTTCTGCGACTTCAGCATGAAGGACAGGCAGGTCATTATCTTTTGACATCGGATTCGGAGATAAGTCGACGATGTCCGGATTATCGGCTTTAAAGAATGTTTCATCCTCAAGCATCGAATTAAAGGAGGCGACCTGTTTCGCCTTTAATCCATCTAATTTGTAGACCGGCGCGTCAATTCGAGCAGAAGCAAACGATAGACCGATCCCGTCTCCGAAATCGAGATCAAACGACGGGTTCGTCATACCTTGCGTACGTAAATACCAGCGCCAGTCATTGTTGGCTAGAAACGTCTTACCCCAGTTCAGGAAAGCATTTGCTGAATCAATCGCATCGAACGGTTTCCAGTAGTATTCGTCTGGCACTTGACTGAGTACAAGGTCGTTTTCCTCGACCATCTCGACGATATCACCGTTTTTCATCCAGGACAGGCTGTCCTGGTGTGCTTGTGTGGCATACAAAATCGATTGACGACCGAGATCGTAGCCATCCAGTGTCGGGTAACTGATCGACCGTTCGAGCCCATAAGGGGTCAAAATCAGTTGTGGAACGGTTCGTGTATCGAGCGGTGCGATCAAGTCGAACAAGGTGAACAAGCCGACTTGTTTCGTCTGCACGAGATCACGTTGTTCCTGCAGAACCTTTAGATTGAAGTCCTGTCGATCCTTCATCCCCGTGTACTCATCGCGGTAGGCGAATTGTTTTAGTCCGAACGCTTTTGCGATCTGTCCTGCTTGTTCCGACCGACCGGTATCGAGCAGGTATTGCATGAACGTCATCATATAACCGATCGTCGGCGACGCTCCTTCATGATGAAAGACGGTATCGTGTGCCGATGTATAGACTTGAACGTCACCCGTCGCTTTGATTTCGCCACCTTTTCGTGGATTTTGATTCCAGCGTGGGGTTGCGATACCGGTACTCGGTTGCGTCATCTCGTCCGCGATCGGGAACTGCAACCATTTCCCGTCGACCTCTTCTTGGATAGCCGTGTATTCCTTAGGCATTTTGACCGGATGATAAAACCCCTCCATGTAGACAGTCCGGTAAGGGAGGAAAAAGCAGGCGACGACGATTAGCGTACCGACGATCGAGACGATCCGGTATAGCGGTAAAGGAATCGTCCGGGACGCACGGGTGAAGACAGCATTTAATCCAACGGCGAGCAATAAGCTGTAACTGACCATCAAGAGACCAACCAGCTTATTTGGATCGCGAAACATCGCACCGATCAACGGTGTCTTCGTCACGAATAGAACGAACGCATCCGCAACTTGTTCATGGGTACCGGTCGCAAAGACAATCAGCGGAATCGCAAGCAGACTAAAGAACAGATGGATTGGTTGCCGATAGGCGACGATGGCTCCCAGTAAGATGAGTAAAAGTGTAATCGCGCCAGCAATCCAAAACGTCAGCGGTAACGTCGTCAAATCAAACATTGGCCACCAATAGCTCGTTAAAAATAAAACGTTCGTCCAGCTCGAGTGGCGACTGAACAACATCAACGTATCAGACACATTGATATTGTGTTGTGAAGCTTGTGAGCCGGTCAGAATCGAGCCGACGTACATCAAGAACCAATATCCATTGAATAGTAGAAAAACGAGACCAAACGCACAGGTCGCCCGAACATAAAACCAAAGTAACGGTGACCACATCCGTTCTTTGCGACGCGTCCAACTCGTCTTTAGAAAAATGAGTCCGACCATGATGCCCATATAGATCAGCGAGAAGAAGAAATAATGGATCCCGGCTGCCATGAAGGCAAAGACAATCGATAGCCGGGTGATATCAATCCATGTCCGTCGACTCAACCGATCAGACAAGCGAAAACCGGGATCGAGCTGTTCCCGAAACTTTGGGTCGAAGATATTGAAGAACAACATCAAAGCGTAAGGGAAGACGGAATACCCACATAATAGATAGATATGTTGAATCCGCGTGATCACCCACGGATTTAAGGCATAAAATAACGCGGCGATCGCGAAAGCAATCAGTGAGAGATAAGAAAAGTGCTTCGAGACATAAACGGAATGGAGTCGTTTCGTAAAAGCGAACATCGATAAAGCAGAGATCGTCAACAGTCCGATGATGAATGACTTGATCAAGACGGGACCGGACGAGCCAAACAATAGACTGAGTAGATAAAACGGTAGGATGTAGAGAAGTCGTGCGACATTCAGAAGCGTCGTCGTGCTCCAGCGGTTGTTCCATGCCCCATAAATTTCTTCTAAATAGCGATGGGAGGACAGTCCGAAAGATAGATCGCTGAACGTCACCATGCCAGAACGAAACAATGGGAAGCTATAAGCTAAGATGAATAAAAACATACCAGATAGGACGAGGATGTCCTTACGATACGTATACATGAAGTTCTTGAGACGTTGACGGAACGAGTGCATCGGACAACTCCTTTCTGCGAAAATCCGTGTTGAACTTCTTCTCTACAGGAGGACGATATTCCTAGAAATGGATGTACTTATTTTAGCAATGAATACGAGAAGTAACGTCCATCCTAAGACGGAGCGTTACGGACGAACGCTTTCGGGTAAAGACCTACAACGAAACGAGTAGGAGGAAAGCGTATGAAATGGAAGGGAAGAGAACGCAGTTCAAACGTCGAGGATCGACGGGGAATGGGAGGGAAAGGAATTGCCGGCATCGGTGGTGGTGTCGGAATCATCCTGCTGATCGTCATCACCTTGATGGGCGGTAATCCAGCTGAATTACTCGGAGACTTAACTGGCGGGGATCAGCAAAATACGACGTATGAAGAAACAGCACAAGAAAAAGAAGCAGCGGATTTCGTTTCCGTCGTCCTTGCGGATACGGAACGCGTCTGGACGAAAGAATTTAAAGAAGATGGCAAAACCTATAAAAAACCGAAGCTCGTCTTATATACGGATCAAGTCAGTTCGGCTTGCGGACAAGCAGGGAAGTCCGTCGGTCCCTTTTATTGTCCCGGTGATCAGAAATTATACATTGATTTAAGCTTTTATGATGAATTGCAGACAAAGTACGGGGCACCGGGCGATTTTGCGATGGCCTATGTCATTGCGCATGAAGTCGGGCATCACGTCCAGACGTTACTCGGAAAGTCGGACGAGATCATGCCACTTCGAGAGCAAATGAGTGAGGAAAAATTCAACAAGTACCTCGTTCGATTCGAGCTACAGGCGGATTATTATGCCGGCGTCTGGGCACATCACGCGCAAGGCGAAAACTTACTCGAAGAAGGCGATCTCGAGGAAGCGCTGACGGCAGCGAATGCTGTCGGGGATGATACGTTACAAGAGAAGGGACAAGGATATGTCGTACCAGAAAGTTTCACCCACGGCACATCAGCGCAACGAGAGCGTTGGTTCCAAAAAGGCTTTGATAACGGCACGATCGAAGGCGGAGATACATTCAAAGCGAAGAATCTATAAAACGAAGCAACGACAGGCCCTTTTGAAACATCTTCCAGTCCGTTTTCGTATAGAAGAGGGAAGGATTCAAAGGGGAGTGTCGAAGTTGAAGCACATCAGTTTATTTTTGTTGCTGTATACGGCTGTCGTCGTGATGACGTACATCGTGTCACGATTTGCGCCAGACTTGTTGATCTACATGGTCTATTTCGCCATTGCGTCATTACTTGTCATCACGGGCTATTTGTTGAAACGATTCGTGCTGAAGCGCTAAAAATCAAAAAACCTGTGTTCTGCTTGCGCGGAACACAGGTTTTCGTTGTTTAAAAGTAATCTTATGAACGGAACATCGTCGGGTCATCTGGAACGTTCTCCAGGTAAGCGATCCGTCCGTTTTCATCAAGACGTGCGATATCTTTTCCGTCTTGCGTGAAGACACTACCGTCTGCCCGTTTTCCGCAAACTGCCCAGCGTGTTTCATATGTTCCGGGTGTTGTTTCTTCCCAGCCTGCGTACATGTGCTTAATGTCTTGATTCGCCGTGAACACATGACGGACGAACTGTTTCCAGGCGTCGATGCCGTGCTTTGGTTGTCCGTTCAGGACGAACGTGATGTCTGTCGTGAATAAGGAAACGAGATCCTCAAAAGCTTGTGCGTCTGTGCGTGACGCGTCGAATAAGTCGAAATAACGATTCAATACCATAGTAAAAACCTCTTTCTATTCATTAAAGTGTCATCATCCGGTCGGTGATTAACGCATGCAACCGTTCTAAATGTTCCGGTGGACAGGAGGCATCGATCGCTTGACGGATCGAGCCGATCGACTCGCGCTTCAACGTCGATTGCCACGCATCTTCCGCCTCTGTCATCAGATTCGAGAGTAGCCCGATTTCCTGTTCCTGAATTCCCATCAAATCCTCAAAGACACCGCTTGACGCATACAACGTCTGTTTGCCTTCGATTGCCTGATAGACGTCAAAGATTTGAATTTCGTCTGCCGGACGTCGTAAGCGAAAGCCACCTTTGACACCAGGTACGGAATACAACAGATCCGCCTGGACGAGTTTTCGTAAGAGCTTTTGAAAGTAGGTCGGCGAGGCACCGAGTTGCTGACTGATGAATTCACCAGGCAAAACGGCGCGATCCGGAAGAAAGGTCAAGAGCAACATCGCATAGACGGATTGCTCGACCCCGGTTTTCATTTGCATGAGAAGTCTCCTTTTGTTAAACGTGGATAATGTATATCCATAATAGTTTTATTCGAAAGAATTGTCGAGTCATATGCTCTCACAAAACCGTCACACCTTTTCGACAGCATCTGCATGGCATCCCCGTTCCGGATTCGGTATACTAAATGTACGATATGTGAAAATATTCACTAAAAGTCGTTCACACTTTGTGAAAGGACGTTTGTATATGAATCCATTAAAAGGAATCGTTCAGATTCCACGCAGTATTCTCATTCAATTCATCATTGCGGCTTTCCTGATGGGGGTTGCGGTCGTCGGTCAATCGTACGGCATCGTGTTGACGGTCGATCGAATTTTCCTGAAAGAGCAACCGTTTGAAGCCGTCATTCCGTTACTGCTCGTCGTTCTCGGTATGCTGTTGCTCCGGGTCGCCGTGACGTATTGGAACGGTCGTCTCGGTACGACGTTATCGGCACACATGAAGCAGGCACTCCGGGAAGCGCTAGTTGCGAAATACACAGGTCGCTCGGTCGAGATGATGCTACAAGGGCAAGCGGGACAGAAGGTCAGTGTCTTGCTCGATGCCGTAGACGAGATGGACAGCTATTACAGTCAATACTTGCCGAAAGTCGTCCAGACGACAATCGTTCCCTTGATGGTCTTGATCGCGGCATTCAGCTATGACTGGATCACCGGTCTCGTCATGATGATCACGGCACCGTTCATTCCGTTGTTTTACATCATCATCGGCATCATGACGCAAAAGCGGGCCGATGCTCAACTCGAGAAGATGACGGCGTTCTCAGGAACGTTTCTTGATACGTTGCAGGGATTGACGACCTTGAAGTTATTTGGTCGCGCGAAACGACAACGTGACGTCATCGAAAAAAGCAGTCTTGATTTCCGGGATGCGACGTTAACGGTCTTGAAGCTCGCTTTCTTGTCGTCGCTGATGCTTGAGTTCATCTCGATGCTCAGCATGGGAATGATCGCACTTGAGGTCAGTCTGCGCTTGATTCTGTTCCAAAGCATCACCTTCATTCCGGCGTTCCTGATGCTCGTGTTAGCACCAGAGTACTATCTTGCCTTAAAAGAGATGGGGGCTGCCTTCCATACCGGACGCGGTAGTGTCGCGGCAGCGAAACAGATCGCAGCCGAACTGACGGCAGACGATCGTCCCGTTGCCTTCGGTCAATCAGAACTTTCGATGAACCGTCCACCACGAATCGTCTTGGATGAAGTTGATTTTACGTATCAAGAAGGACGTTTTGCCTTACAAGACGTGACACTCGCGATTGAACCATATCAAAAAGTGGCGTTGATCGGTCGCAGTGGTGCCGGTAAGTCGACTGTCTTACAGTTGATTGCTGGACTCGCGGATCCAAAAGAAGGACGGATTCTGCTCGACGGGATTGAGCGCAGTCAGGTGGCGGAAGCAAGTTGGTTCCGTCAGTTGAGCTACATCTCGCAACATCCGTATCTGTATGCCGGAACGCTGGCAGAAAATATCGCGATCGGTGAACTCCGTCAAGCGACACCGGAAGAGATTTTCGAAGCGGCGCAGGCGGCAGGGCTCGAGGAGTTGATTGCGACGTTACCTGAAGGAATTAATACGGTCATCGGAGAAGGCGGACGTGGTCTATCGGGTGGCGAGAAACAGCGCGTTGCGTTGGCACGCGCATTTTTGAAGCGACCGAACGTCATCGTCTTTGATGAACCGACGACCGGACTCGACGTCAAAACAGAGCGACTGCTCCAACAAGCGATCGAACAGCTTGGACAAGCAGCGACGGTCATCACTGTCGCGCACCGCCTGCATACAATCGAGCGCTCGGATCAAATCGTCGTCCTCGACGGCGGACGAATCGTCGATCGCGGCACCCATGATGAACTGCTTGGACGTGATTCGGAATATGCCCGGATGCGGAGCGTCCAGAGAGGGGAGGAAACACGATGAAGGAATTACTAGGAGTCTTTCGGTTGATGGTGAATCAAAAACGCGATATCGCCTGGTCAATCTTCTTCGGTGTCCTCGCCGGGGTGACAGCAGTTGGGTTATTCGCAGCAAGTGGTTACCTGATTTCAAAGGCAGCCTTGTTGCCACCAATCCAGACACTCGCCGTCCTGATTGCCCTGCAAAAAATCTCGAGTCTGACGCGTGCTGTCAGTCGGTATGCGGAACGTTATTATTCGCACCGAGCGACGTTTACGATCCTCAGTGATATCCGGACGTCGTTCTACCGGAGACTCGAGCCGCTTGCACCCGGTATTTTCGGGAAGTACCGAAGTGGGGACTTACTTGCCCGAATCGTTGGGGACGTCGAGAGTCTGCAAAATACGTTTTTACGTGTCCTTTATCCACCGATCGTCTTGTTGCTCGTCTTCTTCTGTACGATCTTTTTCGTCAGTTTCTTCTCGTGGACGATTGCTGGGATTCTATTGCTTGGTCTGATTCTGACCGGTTTCTTGATTCCAGGTTGGTTCGCGTACCGCGAACAACGTTTCGCACGTTCGGTCCGTGTCCGACGCGGTGATCTGTCGACAGAAGTGACGGAGTTGTTCCAAGGCTATCGCGACTTAAAGATTTACCAGCAACTCGATCAAAAAGAACAGGACTTGAATGCCGTCGCAAAACGGTATGTCGAGGAAGAAAAACGGAATGGGTTACATGCTGTTTCGAACCTTGCCTTAAATACGATGGTGACGCTGATCATCTCTTGGCTCGTTCTTGGTGTCGGTGCGTATCTTGTCGCGAGTGGACAACTCGAAGGTGTCTTCCTCGCTTTACTCGTCATGACATCGCTGACGGTCTTTGAGAATGCAGCACCGATGGCGATTTTACCAGGCTTCTTTGAGGATAGCCGGCATGCTGCGAAACGACTCGATGAAGTCGTGACCGAACAAGAAGAGCCAACTTACGACACGTTCGTTCTCGATCAGGTACCATCCTTTGAAACGAACGCGTTGACGTTCACTTTCCCTGATGCACCGCGTCCGGTCTTACGTGACGTCACCGTCTCGATTCCTGCCGGCAAGAAGACGGCGATCGTTGGGGCGAGTGGTTCTGGGAAATCCACGTTACTCCAATTGATGCTACGCATGTATCCAACAGACGGATTAACGATTGCTGGTCAAGACAGTCAGACGGTTGATCCGGAAGGACTTTGGCAACACGCAAATGTTGTCTTGCAACAAAATCATTACTTTTATGGAACGCTTCGTGACAATCTATTGCTTGCGAACGAAGCAGCGACGGACGAGGCAATGCGTCAAGCACTCGATGATGTCGGATTAACAACATTTGAATTGAACGACCGTGTATTGGAAAAAGGCGAGAACTTGTCTGGAGGAGAAAAACAACGCTTAGCGATTGCCCGTGTGCTCTTGCGCGAAGCGTCGCTTTACTTGCTTGACGAACCAACGTCTTCTGTTGATGCTTTAACGGAACAGATGATTCTTACACGGCTCTTCGAACGGGCAACGGATGCGACACTTGTCCTTGTCAGCCACCGATTGGCAGGTCTTGAAGTGATGGATCAAATCATCGTCATGGATCAAGGTCAAGTCATCGAAGTCGGAACGTATGCTGAATTGATGGCGCGACAAGGAGCGTTCTATGAATTAAAACAAGTCGAACAGTCTGTGTTTGCTCCGATTGGATAAAGATATAGGATTGGCGATGACCAAATGTGGTGCATCGCCTTTTTTAGTTTATAAGGGAGAGCCGAAAAAGACATGACAGCCCACTTCTGAAATGGTAAAGTCTAGAAAAAAGTGTGGAGGGATTTCATGAATATTGAACAATCATCTATCGTCGTCGATCAAACGACCATTTCATATGATCATTTTCAAATGGGATCCAAACAAGTCTGCTTCTTGATCTCGGGAGCATCGTACCTATACGATCATCCTTACTTCTACTACAGCCGGATGGCATTACTAGCACGAGGCATCGATGTCATCTGTATTCACTATGTGACGGAAGAGCTTTTTTCGATGACAGACGCTGAATCGAATATTTGCATGACACGCCGGGTCGACGCCGTTGTCTCAGAAGTGTTGGCGACACATCCATACGAAAACGTTCAGTTCATCGCAAAGTCGTTAGGAACGATTCCGTTAGCGGGATTACTTGCTAAGCCAAGTCTACAGACAGCACGCACCGTCTTCTTAACACCCGTTCTTGAAGCCGAAGTAGTCGAACAAATCGCCACCTCGTCGCAAACTGGACTCCTTGTCATCGGGACAGCTGATAAGTTTTATGATGAAGCGGCGCTTGAAACGTGTCGCACCTCGCAACTGACGATTGATGTCATCGAAGGAGCGAATCATTCCTTGGATCAAGGATTCGAGGTCAATCAATCACTTGCGGTTCTCGAACAAATCGTTCGTCAAATCGAAGCGAGTTTATTTGAACCGCTCCATAAGTAAAAAATCCGTCCAGCAGAGAGTATGCTGGACGGATTTTTTAGTATGGACGAAGTAAGGCACGAACGGGACTACCGTCGCCATCGACGAGCGGGAGCGGGACGGCGTTGAGGTGGTAATCACCAGGCGTGATCGCATCAAGGACGAGTCCTTCGAGGATATGGACTCCATGCTGCGCCAGTGCGTGATGGGCTGCCATTTCCTTACTATCGATTGCATCGACGCTTGGTAAGTCGAGACCAATCAGCGAAATCCCGAGTTCCCCAAGACGTTCAGCAAGACTTGGCGTCAAGACGGGAATCGTTTCTGGGAAAGTTGATTTGTCGATCCAACCATCCGTTTTGATGATCAAGCGCTGGACGTCATTTAGCTCAAAGCCATCTAAATCAGCGGCTGTGATTTCCTTACGACCTGGTAAGTAAATGACGCGCGCATGTCCGATATAGAAATCTGGATCAAGGTCGATGATTTTTTGTCCGGCATCGTCAAAATGAAACGGCGCGTCGACGTGAGTGCCGGTATGCAGACTCATCGTTACTTTACCGACATTGACGGAACCGGTGTCTGCCTTATTCCATGTCAGTGTCGCTTCAAATGGTGTATCGCCCGGCCACGTCGTGACGTGGCGATCAAGTGGTTGTGAAACATCAATCCATCGTGTCATCGCTGCATCCTCCTCATAATGTCGTGCGGACCGACCACAGTTCCGGGAAAAATCTGTGGTCAAGCACACGTCGTAGATAACTGACACCAGACGAACCGCCTGTTCCTGGCTTTTGTCCGATGATCCGTTCGACGGTACTCATATGGTTAAAGCGCCACATCTGTTGCTGGCTCCCGATATCGAGTAGTTTTTCACCGAGTTCATACAAATCCCAGTACTGATCGACATCACGATAGACGGTCGCCCAAGCTGCTTCGACACTTTCATTCGGCGTCCAGTCCTGCGTGACATCACGCTCAAGAACGGATTCGTCGATGGGTAGCCCATGGCGCGCCATCGCCCGGATCGTTTCATCGTAGATGCTTGGTGTCTTCAAATCTTCCAGCAACATTGGATAGAGTGTTTCGTCATGCGCATAAACTTTTAGCATCTGCTCATTCTTGAAGCCGAGCGCGAATTCGATTTGGCGGTTTTGATACGACTGAAAACCGGATGAGTGACCAAGCGCGTCACGGAATTCAAGATATTCGGCAGGGGTCAAGGTCGACAAAACATTCCACGACTGAATTAGCTGGTGCTGAATCTTTGAGATGCGTGCGAGCATCTTAAACGATGATTCGAGATCATCGTTTGCGACGGCTTGCGTCGCTGCACGCATCTCATGCAGGATCAGCTTCATCCAGAGTTCGCTCGTCTGATGAATGATGATGAAAAGCATCTCATCATGATGCCCCGATAAGCGATGTTGACTCGAAAGCAATGGATCTAGTTGCAAATAATCCCCGTAGGACATATCTTTCTTAAAATCCGTTTGAATCGATGCTTCAATAGACGTAGGATCTGTCTTTGTCATTCCCGTTCATCCCCTTTATCGAATTAATTCAGTTTTCGTTTTTCAGCGGTCTGTGGTTGTTCCGGATGCGCCCGTTTCCAGAAGAAATAGGCGATCGATAAGAACACTAACCACGGTACACCAAACTTCAAGACGATTTGGAAATCTGTGAACCATGTCGTTAATACGAGTGCGAATAACAACAATGCACCGAGGGCAGTCAAATACGGATAGCCCATCATCCGGACCGGTAACGTCCGTCCACCTTCACGTTCCCATGCTTTACGGAAGTACAGATGGGAGATGAAAATCATGAACCACGTGAAAATCGCTCCGAACATCGAAATTCCCATCATGAATGGATAAGAGACACTCGACTGGCTGCTGATGATCCCCGCGAGAAAAATCCCGAGCGTTGATACGGCGAGTGCGAAGAGCGGTACTCCTTTTTGATTCAAACGACCGAACACTTTCGGTGCATACGTTGCTTTGGATAACGAGTACATCATCCGTGTCGAAGCATACAGCTGACTGTTCATCGCAGACAGTGCCGCCGTCAGGATGATGAAGTTCATGATGCCACCTGCATACGGAATCGATAGCATCTCCATTACTTTAACGAATGGACTTTGATCGACGCCGCCTGCTTGTTGCCACGGGACAATCATCAACATCAAAGCAATCGTGATGACATAAAACGTCGAGAGACGGAAGACAGTCGCTTTTAATGCTTTCGGTACAGCGACATCTGGGTCCTTCGCTTCACCGGCAGTTACGGCAATCAATTCCGTTCCGAGGAAGCTGAACAGAGAGATGAAGATTGCGATCCAGAGACCTGAGAAGCCGAACGGCATGAAACCACCGTCGTTCGTGAAGTTTTGCGGACCAATCTCAGGACTTGGGCTACCGATGACCAAGTAGGCACCAAGCAAAATGAATAGCAAGATGGCACTGATTTTAATGACGGAGAACCAGTATTCGAAGGTTGCGAACGTATTGACTGTCGTGGCATTGATGTAGATCAAAGCGGCAGCGAATACGAGAATCCAGACGACTCCGGGAACGTCCGGGAACCAGTATTTCATATAGATCGAAATCGCACTGACTTCAACGCCAATTGCAAGAACGTTTGCGATCCAGTACGAATAGCGGACGAGAAAACCCGCATATGGACTAATATATCGTTCGGCAATCGTACCGAACGAGCCAGATGTCGGATGGGCGACCGTCATTTCAGCCAGACAGCCCATTAAAAGTAAGACGATGAAGGCACCGACTGCGTAACTGATCAAAACGCTCGGTCCGGCAAGCCCGATCGCGAGTCCGCTTCCGAGGAAGAGACCAGTTCCGATCGCACAGCCCATTGCAATCATCGTAAGTTGACGTGTCTTGAGTTCACGCCGTAGTTCAGTAGGTTGTTCCATGGTGTACTCCTTAAGCAACGACTTCGCGTTCATTTGCGAAACGTTCGTATTCTTTATCTTCCATGATTCGTTTGAGTGTCGCGACGACGTCATAGACATCGGTAAACGTATTGTAGAGCGCGACGGGTGCTAGACGAACGATGTTCGGTGCTCGGAAATCGGGGATGATTCGATTTTCCTTGAGTGCTTTACAGATCCGTGCCGCTTCCGGGTGCTCGAGGCTGAGATGCGCCCCACGGCGTTTATCGTCGATCGGGTTTCCGATGACAAAACCGTACGGTGTGAGCTCCTGCTCGACAAGTTCCATCATGTACTGTGTCAGCGCGAGTGACTTCGTCCGGACGGCTTCGATACCGACTTCGTCAAACATCTCTAATGCACCGATTTGTGGAGCGAGACTTAAGACGTGTGGTGTCCCGATTTGGAATGCCCCGGCATGCGCCGCCGGTGTCATCGTGTGATCCATGTCGAACTGCTTATCCTTACGCGAACCGAACCAGCCGGTCAGACCAGGCAACGTTCCAAAATGACGTTCGTGGACGAATAATCCACCGACCGTTCCAGGACCGCCGTTCAAGTGTTTGTAATTACACCAGTAGGCAAAGTCGACATCCCAGTCATGGAACGCGTGTGGAACGGCTCCGACGGAATGACAACCATCAAAACCGATCAGGATGCCGCGGTCGTGTGCCGCTTTCGTCAAACGCTCCATGTCGAGAATTTGTCCGCTTCGGTAGAGCACGGCCGGTAAGACGATCAACGCGATATCGTCCGTCATCGCAGCGATGATGTCGTCTTCTTCTAAAAAGCGACCGTCACGACTTGCTACTTGGACGAGGTGTGTCTCCGGATCGAGTCCACGTAAGCGAAGTTGGCTTTGAAGGGCATAGATGTCCGATGGGAATGTCAGCGCATCCGCTAAAATCTTATCTCGTCCTTCCGTCGGTTGGAAGAATGTCGCGACGAGTTGGTGGAGATTGACGGTCGTCGAACCAGTGACCATGACTTCTTCTGCTTGTGCGCCGACGAGCGGAGCGTTGAGAGCAGCGAGACGTTCCGATAATTCGAACCAAGGATGACGTCCTTTCATCCAGCCATCGATCCCGAGTTCTTTCCAGTCTGATAGCGACTCGAGCAACGTCTTCTCGGCACGCTTCGATAATAAACCGAGCGAGTTTCCGTCCATATAGATACTACCCGGTTGCAGATAAAACTCATCACGATAGGCAGCTAGTGCATCTTGCTCGTCCCGAGCAACAGCATCGGTCCGTTTTGCTTGCAGTGTCATACGTCATCCTCCTCAAATGAATGCTCAATCAATTTTGACAAAAGCGTAGCAAACAAATTGACATTGTGTCAATATTATCGAATAGAGAAAACAAAAGGAGTGAAGGACATGTCATCTTCTCAACCAGAAAAAATCGATAAACGTCATCTGCGTACGGTGCGGACACGCGAGAAACTGTTGAGTGCGGCACGTGACGTCTTCTTAGAACAAGGGTTTCAAACGGCAACGATTTCACAAATCATTAAACAAGCTGGCGTCGGTTACGGAACCGCTTATGTCCATTTTGAAGGGAAAGATGAGCTACTCGTTGTTTTAATGGAAGATGTCATGAGCCGTTTCCATGCGATCGCGGAACGAACATTCGAACCGGCGACACCGATGGAGGCAAAGGAACGCATCGTGACCCAAGCAACGGATTTCTTACGTCTCGCGGAAGAAGAACGAGCGATGTTACGGATCGTCGAGCAAGCAATCGGCGTATCTTACATCGTCCGTGCAAAATGGAAAGCGATTCGGGAACGGTTCATTGATCGGATCAGTCAGGATATCGAGTATGCGCAGAAGACAGGACTTGCACGGCAGGATGTCGACCCGAAACTCGTCGCCCGTGGTTGGTTCTTCGCGAACGAGATGTACTTATTCGAAGTCGTCCGTGAAGAGGCGACAGCAACGATTGAAGAGATTGCACACGTCTTAGCGACGATCTATACACAAGGACTCTACCGGATCGAGGATTGATGAACGGACGGGAAGGGAACGTTTCGAAGTAGAAGGGAGCGTGACCGGGATGGCGTTTGATTACGATCTCGATTTCAAGACGACAGATTTTCGCAAGGAGCCGGAAAAGTACCGGGTTGGACGCGGGGAACAAGGCGTTTTGCTTGTCGAACCTTATAAAAGTGAGATTTTGCCGCATTGGCGTTTTAAGACGCCGGACATCGCGAAGGAATCGTCTGAGAAAATTTATGAGATGTACTTAGCGTATAAAGAGGACGGGGATTTTGTCGGCATGGATATGGCGCGGAAGTTCATTCAAATGGGGCATACGCGCGCACGACGTTACGCGAACTATAAGGGTGGACGAAAATACAAAGATAAAGAGAAAAACGAATTGCACACACGCGAGATCGACGAAGAAAAAGCGAAATCCGCTGCGATCTTCCAAGAAAAATGGGATTTGATCCGGGCGGACGAAGAGTATTTAGCGTTAAAACGGGAACATCAAAAACAATACGGTTAAATGAATGGTCGCGATTCTCTAATAGAGGAATGGAGTGGAAGCGGTGCGAACAGGATCGAAAATTATTGTGGGAATCGTCATTGTTTTCGTACTAGCTTTAGTTTGGTGGCTCGCATCACCACTTTTTTTGAATGAATCAGTCGATGAAGGACTGCCGCCAGGTTCTTCGACAGTGAAACAAAAGGAGGAGGAAAGCACTCCCGAAACGTCACAACCTTCTCCGGAAGAAACAGAAACTGAATTATCAGGTACATTCATGAACGGTGAAAAAAATTACAAAACATCAGGGGACGTTAAGACGCTAACTGTAGACGATACGTTGTATCTGCGTTTTGAAGATTTTCAAACGACGAACGGTCCAGATTTGTTTGTGTATTTAGTAGAGCCTGGTGAAGATACAGCAGATGGAATTCGTCTCGGTGCTTTAAAAGGGAATCAAGGGAATCAGAACTATGTGATTCCAAAAGACGTAGATTTGACGAAACATAGCCGTGTCGTCATTTGGTGTCGTGCCTTTGATGCTGACTTTGGAACAGGTGATTTAAAAGCAAGGAACGAATGAAAAAGCAATGCACTTCCGAATAAAAAGTCGGAAGTGCATTGCTTTTTGATGTTAAGAAGTTTGTTCGACTTTTTTAATTAAACGCGATTGACGTTTTTGCCAGATGAACGATCCGATAAATGTCACGACGAGGAAGATCAGACCAAGTGCGAACGGATAGAGAATGTTGACGTCATACAGGATACCTGCAAGCGTCGGTCCGAGCACGTTCCCGATGCTCATGTAGGCGTTGTTCATTCCCATAGCAAAGCCTTGCTCATTACCAGCGAGCTTTGAAATCATTGTATTCAAGACAGGACGTAAAATTGACGTCGCGAGGAAGATGACGAGGGTAATTGCAAAGAATCCACCGTAACTTGATGTCAATAATGACAACAGGAAGCCGAGCGCTGCGATGAACAGGAACAGGTTCAAGACCTTTCCTTCTCCGAGACTACGTGACAGCTTATCGACGATGAAGATTTGAGCAATGACGCTGATGATACCGGTCGACGTCACCATGATCGCAATGTCTTTCGGTGAAGCACCGAATTGATCATCGACGAAAAGACCGAGTACTGATTCGTATGCCATGAGACCAAAGCTCATGACGAGTGTAATGACGAGCGGTACGAAGTATGGTTTCTTAAACGACGTCCCCAGTTTCTTGAGCATCGATCCTTCATCGGGTGCCATTGCTGTTGCATCGTGTTGTTCGCTTTCTTGAAGCAATAAGACGCTGAACAAGACGGCTGCACCTGAGACGATTGCTGAGACGAGGAGTGGCAATTTTAAGTCGTATTCGGCAAGGAATCCACCGATTCCAGGACCGATGACGATTCCGAGTGACATCGCAGCTGAGACGTAACTGTTTCCTTTTGCGCGTTGATCCATCGTTGTGATGTCCGCGACGTAAGCAAAAATCGCTGGGATCAAGAGTGCGGCACCGGCACCGCCAATTGCGCGCGAGATGTAGAGAACCGTGACGGAGTTCGAGAAATAGAAGACGAACATCGAGAGCGTCAAACCGATCAATCCATAGATGATCATCTTACGACGACCGTATTGGTCCGCCCATTTTCCGGCAATCGGTGACATGACGAGCTGTGCTCCGGCAAAGATGGCGATCATTAATCCAGCCGCCGTTCCTCCCTGTCCAATCGACGCTAAGTAAGCGGGTAGAATCGGAATGATAATCCCGAAGCTCCCGACCGCAATAAACATATTGATCATGAGGACCGTTAATTTTTTTCGTTGATCCGCGTGCAAGGGGACCCCTTCTTTCGACCCGCTTTTTGTAAGCGGTTATTTGTTTCACCTTCATTATCTTAGATTCAAGCTAAAGCGTCTGTCAACGCGGACGAGTCGAGGACTTAAAAAAGACTCCATCCCTTGAGCGGATAGAGTCTGTTCAAATCTATTGTTCTTTTTTTAATAACCATTTGATGTTCGGTGACAGCAACGGTCGGAAGATTGTCACGACGGGGCGACTCGACAGCAACCAGACGAATCCGGTAGCGAGCAAGAAGGACAGTCCGATTAGTAACAGTGGCGACTCCGTAATGGCTGGTGGAACCGAATCACGGAACAAACGGACGATGAACGAGTGAATCAAGTAGATCGCTAGCGTCTGGATGCCGATCTGATCGAATCGATCTCCAAATGACCGGTGCGGCACGAGCAACAAGACCGAGAAGATCATGATCGTACTGACGGCATAGAGGAACAATTGAATCGCTGCTCCCTTCAGAAGCGAGACTTCAAATTCCCCATAGGTGTCGCGGTAGAAGAGCCAGACCGTATCAAATCCGTTTTTCGTCCAGACAATCATGAAGACGACAATCAAGAGCGAGACGATTAGTCCGGTCAGTCGACCGATCGGTGCCGTCATCTGCTTTCGCCAGCCGGCGTCAGTCAGCCAACCGCGCTCTTTGACGAGGTAACCCATCAAAAAGAACGGATAAAAACTGACGACTTTTTGTAACGACAGGAAGTTCGTGATTGAATCTGGGTTGGCATTGATCAATAACGCAAATAAGACACTGACGATCAGCGGGAAACGCATCACCTGGAATGCCGGTGTGACGGTTTGCCAAATGATGATCCCAAGCAGATACCAAAGCGTCCAATTCGGAACGAGCGGATGGAGTAACCCATCGAGCATCTCACGTAAGGAATCATCCTGCGTGTAGGACAAATAGATTTCGTGAATCGATTGCCAGATGAAATACAGGGCAACGAAGGCGAGGATCCGTTGAGGTCGAACTTGTTTGAAAAAGTAGCCGCTCATGAAGATGAAGGCGGGCATGTGCAACAAGTAAATGACGTTATACGCCATCCTCACACTATCGTTTCCCGGTAAATCACGGAACGTCTCGATCAAATGACCGAAGACGACCATGAAGATGAGTAAGACTTTATAGTTCCCAAGCCAATGATCGTACGTAGGGGTAGTCACTGGTTTGATAGGAGCAGTCATTTGTTCTCACCTAGCAGAATTTGATCAACGAACCGGGCACTCGATTTCCCGTCCTGATGTTCAAAGAAATATTCTGCGAATGCTTTGACGTTATGCATTTCAAAGTCTTTGTTTTTAATCCGTTCAATCAACTCTTCCGATGTTTTGACGATTGGACCCGGAACGAATTCTTCGAAGTCGTAATAGAAATCACGTTTTGAGATGTAGTCCTCAAGGTCATACGCGAAGAACAACATCGGTCGATTCAATAGGGAGAACTCGAAACACGTCGATGAGTAATCCGTGATCAAGATGTCTGAGACGAACAGCAACTCATTGATTTCACGATGATCCGTCAAATCGAGGAAGAAGTCAGCGTAGACTTCTGGAATCTCCATTCGGCGGCGGATGAATGGGTGCAGTTTCAGGACGAAGACGTACTCCTCATGAAGTGCCTCGTATAGCGCATCGAGATCAAGTTGATCAAAATCATAATAGGCACTCTTCGCACCATTTCCTCGGAACGTCGGCGCGAACATGATGACTTTCTTTTGTTTGAAAACTGGATATTCCTCATAGATACGTGCTTTCGCTTCCTCGATGAACGGTTGATCGAAGAACATATCCGTCCGCGGAATACCGGTCGCGATGACTTGATCTTCGCGTAAACCGAATCCTTCTGCGTAATGACGGGCGACATTATGGGAGCTGACGATGGCTTTCGTATAGTTCCGGTGACTAAGCGAGTTCGCGCTTGGACCACCTGGTTTTCCGAGGCGGCTGTAACCGAATGTCTTGAAGGCACCAACGGCATGCCAGACTTGAACCAGATCACTGCCTTTACGAATATTCAACGGATAGATCATCGGATAGAAGTCATCGACAAGAATCGTCTTTGCTGTCGCTAAGTGGTACGGCAACGTAAATTTATCGCGCCAATCGCGACGAGACTGAAGGTTCGGCTTGAAGAAGGTCTTCACATCGAGATCGAGATTGCGACGCTCGACCTCATCCAAGATATAAGCAAAGTTCCCACTGATATCACTCCGAGAATCCGAAGCGAGGATGACTTTATTCTCTTGGATCGGTTGCGTCCATTTTGTGACGTTATAAATCGCCTTAAAGGTAAAACGACGGAACTTGAACGCGCGCTTCTTCATATTCTTCTTCCACTTTTTATAGCGATCGATGACTTGGATGAGACGTTTCGATTCGCCTTTCTTTAGGGAATGGAAACCTAAAGAGTTGCTGTATTCCGAATACTGCACGACAAGTTCGTATTCGAGTAAGATCAAGGCGTTACTATGTTTTGTATCGACGCGGTAAGCGACTGGGATTAACGAACGCGTGTCACCAAAAGGCGCTTCATGTAAGATCGTCTTTCCTTGGACGATGGCGAAGAACGCATCAAAATAGCCCATCGGCAATGGACGACCTGTCGGCGTGATATGATTCAGATTCAATTCGCCTGCAAAGGACTCTTCCGTCCAGTCTCCTTCGAACGGAAAGCGGCAAATGAACGTCCGTTTGTTTCGTTTATTACGGAAGACGATGGCACGTTCGAGAGGCACCAACGCTTCAGCAGGTTCGGACTGGATGTAATCATCGCCCGGCTCCTCAAGTTCAGGTTGCTGTTGCGATACAGGATTTTCAAATAATGTTTGTTCGGCGCGCAAAAAATCAGTCAACCCGCTCAAACGTGCTTCGAAACGAAACGTCGTTCCGGCTAACTCCAAGTAGGTGACCTCTGCTTGTAAAGTAGGCGCAAGTGTCTCTTCTGTCAAAACCATCTCTCCTCGCTCGAATAATTACATTACATTTACACAATACTGATAAAATTTTAAAATCCATGTGAACGTAGTATAGTGAAACTAGAAATCACCACTCATTATATCGTGAGACATTAAAATTGATAGGGATTTCTTTATTTTTTTGTGTTTTTGTAAAATAACACTTCAACACAAACTGCATCATTAGACATACCCTGAACGTTAGGGAGAGAAAACCGAAATACGATTATTTCATAAGGGAGGGAAGCAGGTCGTCTCGTTTGTAGGATTCAATGAGACACTGCGTCAGAAGATGATTTATGCAGCCATTTTAGCTGGAGGAAAAGGAACACGAATGGGGAACGTCGATCGACCGAAACAATTCTTATCGATCGGAGAACGTCCAATCATCGTCCATACAGTAGAGAAATTCCTATTACATGAGGATTTTGACCGCATCATCATCGTCACACCGACTGCTTGGATTAACTATACGCGCGATATTCTGGAGAAATACATCGGAAAAGATGAGCGTCTTGTCATCACACCAGGTGGACAGGATCGAAATGAATCGATCATGGCAGCGGTGAACTGGATCGAAGAGAAAAACGGTCTGTCTGATGAAGATATCATCGTTACACATGATGCCGTCCGCCCGTTCTTGACGCACCGCATCATCAAGGAAAACATCGAAGCAGCGCAAGAATTTGGCTCATGCGACACGGTCATTTCAGCAATCGATACGATCGTTGCTTCGACGAACGGTAAAACGATCACGGATATTCCGGTACGGGATCAAATGTACCAAGGGCAGACACCACAAAGTTTCCAAATCACGAAGTTAAAATCGCATTATGAGTCACTCTCAACGGAAGAACGCGCGATTTTGACGGATGCGTGTAAGATTCTTCTTCTGAAAGGAGAAGATGTCGCACTCGTTACGGGGGAACTGTTCAATATTAAAGTGACGACACCATACGACCTACGGATTGCGAATGCTATCTTGAAGGAGCGGATTCACCAATGATTAACCAAGTCTATCAACTCGTCGCCCCGCGTCAAATCGAAGTGACGTATGATGAACGGTCATTGAATACCGATCGGGTCGTCGTACGCCCGACGTATTTATCGATTTGTCACGCGGATCAACGCTACTTCACGGGTAGCCGTAGTGCGGAAGTATTGGCGAAGAAATTACCGATGGCCATGATTCATGAAGGCATCGGAAAAGTCGTGCATGATCCGAGTGGAACATTCAAGAAGGGGACACTTGTCGCGATGGTTCCGAATACACCGACGGAAGAAGATGACATCATCGGTGAAAACTATCTGCGGACGAGTCGTTTCCGTTCGAGTGGATACGATGGATATATGCAAGACTATGTGTTCCTGAAAGCAGATCGTCTTGTCGAAGTACCGGCTGATCTTGACCCTGAAGTCGCGGCATTCACCGAGCTCGTCAGTGTATCGGTCCATGCCTTGACTCGTTTTGAAAAGATTGCCCATCCTCGTCGGGAGACGTTCGGAGTATGGGGGGACGGAAACCTTGGTTTCATCACAGCACTTTTGCTACGTAAGTTGTATCCGGAAGCAAAATTACTCGTCTTTGGTAAAACGCAGTCGAAGCTTGACTATTTCTCGTTTGCAGACGAGACGTACCACATCGACCAGATTCCAGCCGATGTCTCCTTCAATCACGGTTTTGAATGTGTTGGGGGAATTGGCAGTCAATACGCGATTAATCAGATGATCGACTACATCATTCCGGAAGGCACGATGGCATTGCTCGGCGTATCAGAAGATGCCGTCGCGATCAACACACGGATGATTCTTGAAAAAGGCCTTCGTGTCTACGGTTCAAGTCGGAGTACGCCGGCTGATTTCGCACGGACGATGGAGTTATACCAAACACATCCTGACATTCCAGCTTATCTGTCGAATCTGGTTTCGGGTGTATTCCAAATTCGTCAAATCGAGGATATTCATAAAGCGTTTGAAAATGATTTGACGAATCGATTCGGAAAGACGGTCATGGAATGGTGCATGTAACGAGATGCATTGAAAAAGAGGAGAATCGTCTATGAAACAAAAAATTCGGTTACTGCAACGACGGACGGTCCACTATCTGCTTGCTGTGACGTACTGGTTGACGAAACGGTTACCGATTCAACCGAAAAAAGTCGTCTTTGCAACGTACCGTTCCGATCGTCTTGTCGATAACTTTCGTGCCGTCTACGATGAACTAGAACGACGTGACTTAGGGTATGAATACGTTTTTTTGTTAAAGCGATTCCCTCAATCGTTGGCGGGACAAATTCAATATGTCTTTCATATGATGCGAGCGACGTATGAATTAGCGACTGCCCGTTATTTCATCATCGATGATTATTATTACCCTGTATATGTGTCGTCCTTACGGGAAGGGACAGAAGTCATTCAGCTATGGCATGCCTGTGGAGCCTTTAAAAAGTTCGGCTATAGTGTGCTTGATAAATCCTATTCACCGGATGATGATTATTTGAAGATGGTCCAGATTCACCGGAATTATAGCAAGGTCTATGTTTCTGGTGAAGCATGTATCGCCCCATATGCGGATGCTTTTGGAATGGAGCAGAAACGGATTTATCCATTAGGGGTTCCACGGACAGATCAGCTACTGAACACAGCACGTCAAGCCCGTGTTCGAGAAAAGTTGTATGATCGATATCCAGAATGGCGTAAGAAACGAATCATCTTACTCGCGCCGACATTCCGAGGAAATGGACAGACAACGGCACATTACGATCAAGAGCTCGATTTTGAGAAATTTCGTCGGGAGCTTGGACCGGATACGGTCCTCTTGCTTCGCATGCACCCGTTTGTTCTCAATCCACCAGTCGTACCGGACGTGTATGCGGATCAAATCATTAACATGACAGACTATCCGGACATCAATGATCTGATGCAGATTGCGGATATTCTGATTACGGATTATTCGTCTGTCATCTTCGAGTTTGCCTTGTTGCAGAAGCCGATGATTTTCCTCGTCAATGATCTGCAGTCGTATAAAGCAGAACGCGATTTCTATTTCCCATACGAAACTTTCGTACCGGGACCAATCGTGTCGACGTTCGAAGACGTCATTGCTTGGATTAAACGTGGGCAATTCGATACACATAAAATTGAGACGTTCGCGAATCAGTTCTTTACGTATCAGGACGGAGAAGCGACCAAACGAATCGTCGATCATATGTTATATGACACGATTCCAGAGGCGCCTGTCTATACGAAAACGCCAGTGTGAATACAGAAAAACGTTCCGATTGCGTCTCCGTTTGGGGAGAGAGACGTCATCGGAACGTTTTTATTTTTGAATTGGGGCTTGATTGGCGCGAGCAGGGGTAGCTCGCAGAATGCGCACCTCTTAAAAGTGCGTCAACTTGTCCTTTGCGGACGTTCTCGGTTTGACAGGTGGAACGATGGCAGGCCAGCCGATTTGAATGACACCGAGAACGCGTTCGTTTTCAGAAGCGTCAACGAGTGAGGCATACTCTGGTGTGAACCAGTGTTTCCCGCTCTTCCAGCAACAACCAAGACCTCGTTCTGTTGCTACCAACTGCAGATTTTGAATCATCGCAGCTGTTGCAAGTGTATCCTCTAGCTGTTGATCTGGTGTTCCTTGTACCTGACAAAGTACCGTTAAATAAACCGGGACTTCCCGTAATTTTTGTTCAGCCTGTTGACGTTGTTCAGACGTTTTCGTCTCGAATTGACCACGTGCTGTCAGCAATTCCATCAAGGCATCGACATACCGTGTTTGTCCGTCTTCGATTGCGAGAACAAAGCGCCAAGGCTCTCGTAATTTATGATTCGGGGCATAAATCGCCGTGTCGAGTAATGCTTCTACCAATTCGACCGGAACGGGTTGTTCCGTATAGGACCGGATCGACCGGCGTGTTTCAATCACTTGTTGGGCATGCATCCGTTTCATCTCCTCACTGAGTACTTTTTCACTATAAATGATAACGATTATCATTGTCAATGTTATTTGTCAGAAAACAAAAAAGACGATTCCCAAGAGGAAATCATCTTTCGTTAGATTCGGATTAAGAAGCTTTTCGTTCCTCGTCTTGATCTTGAGCAACGGTCGTTAGTTTCTTTTTCATAAGACGAATCCGGTATAGGGCAAATAGATAATGGGCGAAATAGATCGTAAAACCAAGGAAAATCGTTAATGCTACATGAATTTGAACGCCAGGGACAGCATGGAGCTGAATGAAGAGCAAGACAGCCATTGCCATCGTATAGAGCACCATTTCCACCGATTGTGGCATGACGCGTTGACGTTTTAAGAAAAAGGAACGCATAAGTGGCAGGACGACGAGACTGACGAGACGATCAACCAGTCCGATGACGAGCACGCTGATCACCATCGCTAAACCATTTTCAAAAGCGATTAACCGTGGGAAGACAAGATAAGTGACGAGTAATAGTGGTCCAACTAATAAAAAGATTGAAATCGAGGCACGTGCGAATACGAAGAGCCCGTTGACACTTGTTAAAAAGGCACGAACGATCTTTTGTGACCAAGGGGATGGTCGACCAACTTGCCAAGCAAAACAACAAGCAAAGATGAACGCATAAAATTGCAGAAAGGCAACCATAAAGCATCTCCTTTAGATATGAAACTCATTGTCCCTAGTGTATCGATTTTAAGGCTGAAGTGCAAAGAAGAACTTTTCGTAAAGTATAAGAAAAGACCAGCTGATAGGACATCAACTGGTCTGTCGTCAATCAATCCAGATTCGGTTCTTTTTTTCCGTGCAAGAAGAAGGACAGAATCAGTGCAAGCGCAGATAAAACGGTCGCAATCCAGAACGCATCGGTGATCCCTTGAATCGTTGCTTGTTTCGTCAGCATCGTAAACCAACTCGTCGAAGCGGCTTGTGAGCTACCCAGCTGTTGTCCAAGATCATTTAAATGTTGCGAAAGCGTTGGGTCGAGCGTCGTGAACTGATTCGCGTCGTCTGCCAAATGAGCCGTCGTTTGACGGGTCATGACGGTGACGAGAATCGCGGTTCCGATAGATCCAGCGACTTGACGGAGTGTGTTTTGCGTCGCGTTTCCGTGTGGGATCATCTTCATCGGTAAGGCATTCATACCGGCAGTCATGATCGGCATCATGATGAACGCCATACCGAATGACCGAAGCATGTAGATCCCCATGATGGAGTAATACGACGTATCCATGTTCAATTGCGTCAGTTCCCATGTTCCGTAAGTCATTAACGTCAAACCGAAGATGGCAAGTGGACGAATACCGAAGCGGTCAAATAACCTACCAGCAATCGGTCCAGTGATTCCCATGATCAGTGATCCTGGTAAGAGGAGCAGACCGGAATCGACCGGTGAAAAACCGCGAATACTTTGTAGATAAATCGGTAAAAGTAACATCCCGCCGAATAAAGCCATCGTGACGATGACGTTGATGAAGAGTGTGAACGAAAATTCCGGTACTTTCAACACGCGAATGTTCAACATCGGATCTTCCATCGATAGTTCACGCATCGCAAAAGCGGCAATTCCGATTAAACCGATGACGATCGTGCTGATGACGATCGGGCTATCCCAGCCGTCATTCCCAGCTTCACTGAACCCATAAAGGAGACTCCCGAACCCGATCGTACTAAATAAGACGCCCAGTGCATCAAAAGAAGGTTTCGAGAGGGGCTGTGTCAGTCGGAACCAAGCAGCACCAAGTAACAATGTCACTAATCCAAAGAACGACATCGCGTAAAACATGACGTGCCAATCATAATTTTGGATGACATATCCCGTGATCGTTGGTCCGACAGCTGGAGCGAGAATCATCGCGATTCCAAGCATCCCCATGGCAGCTCCACGCTTATGCGGTGGGAACAACGTCATGAAGACGTTCGATCCGAGTGGCATCAAGATACCAGCACCCGCTGCCTGAACGACACGACCGATCATCATGACCGGGAAGTTCATCGCCATCGAACAAATGATGGATCCGAAGAAAAAGAGCGTCATCGAAGCGAGGAACAGTTGGCGGAACGTATAGCTTCGCATCAAAAAGGCGCTGATCGGAATCAAGATCCCGTTGACGAGCATGAAGCCTGTCGTCAACCACTGGGCAGTGGACGTCGACACATTGAAGTCATTGATCAGAACCGGTAACGCGACATTAATCAACGTTTGGTTCAAAATAGCAATGAACATACCGATTAGTAAGACCGTCAGTACTTTCGGGATACTGACGTTTTCCGTCGATACCTGTTTTGAAGGTGCTGCGACTGGTGGTGTCACAGTCATCGTCGGTTCCGCATCGAGGGATTCCTCAAGTGTTGGTCCGTCAGTCGCCAGTGCCATGTCGGATTGGCGACTTCGACGGGCGATCCAGTTGACGCCGATGATGATCAGAATCGTGAACGCACTATATCCGAACAAGAAGGTAGTAGACATGAACGTCCCTCCTTAATCCTTATGAATGCGGACGGTCACATTCATACCAGGTCGAATGTCGAGTGATTTTTCTTGCGAGAGTGATACTTTAACGGGAATGACTTGTGCGACTTTCGTGTAGTTCGCGTTTCCGTTTGAAGAAGGCATCATTGAGAACGTAGAAGCCGTCGTCATCCCGATTTGCTCGACTTCACCAGAAAGTGTCGTGTCCGGGTAGCTGTCGACATAGACATCCACTGTTTGTCCGACTTTGATTTCATCGATTTCTGTTTCTTCGATGTTCGCTGTGACCCAAAGGTCGTTTAAGTCAAAACCGTAAGCAAGTGGTGTACCTGCTGCGACGAAGCCGTTCTTTGTCGCCATCGACTGAACGATCGTTGCTTTCGCAGGCATCGAAACAGAAAGATCTGTCGGCTTTTGTCCAGCTTGTGCAGTCATGACGTGACCAAGTGTTGTACCGCTGTCGAGTGATTCACCTGTTTTTGCCGACCAGTCTGTTAATTTACCAGCGCTTGGACTCGCAATCGTTATCATTTTGCCATCGATTTTTGCATTGTCTGTTTTGACGTAGCTCGTTGCTTGATCGTAATAGTAGTATCCAACGACACCACCACCAATCAAGACGATGAGTGTCACGATATTGATGATCAATAATTTTTTCATACTCATGGGTGTGTTTGCATCCTTTCTTGTGTACAATCGATTCAAAAAAAGTACTCCTCTGGGGGGAGGAGTAATTAATATAGTTAATTATATGGATCGTTAGCTAACAAACAACCGACAATTTCCGACAAAATGTCGGAAAAATAGATGATAACGGATTCATTAATGAAAAGATGATGAAAAAGGAGTGAAATATAGATGAATGAGAGCCGCGATCCTCGACCAAAACGGTCACGTGACCGTATTACAATGGAATTATTTCGTTTACTGAAGACGCACAGCTTCTCAAGTATTACGGTCAAAATGTTGACGGATGGAGCCGGTGTAAACCGTTCGACCTTCTACGCACACTATACGGATAAGTATGATTTGCTTGACCAAATCGTTGAGGAGCAAATGAAGGCACTTGAACAAGCGATTCGGATCACCGGTACAGGAACTGCCTTTCCGACAGTCGAGCAGGTGAGTCGCTATTTTGCTCGGTTGTTCATTCATATCGAAGAAAATGAATTATTCTATCAGACGATGCTTGTTCAAGGACCGATCAAAACGTTCATCTCGCGCTTTCTCGATACGTTGAAAGAGAATTACCGACTAGTGTTTCGACCGCAAATCACAGAAGAAGCTACGTTCGTCGATCGGGACTTATTATTAAACTATGTCATTGGTGGACAGTTGGGATTGTTGATTTCTTGGTTACGAAACGGTCGACCGTATTCATCAGAGTATATGGCAGAACAATTAAGTCGGATGATCGTCTTTGGAACAGTAGAAAGCATCGGTTTTCCTAAAGAGCCGGAATGAAGACGTAAAAAAAGACACTTCCCTACGGAAGTGTCCAGTCAGGTTAAGCTTGTCGGAATGCAAGTTCTTTCGTGTAGATCGTACTCCGATTCCGTCCGCTCTCTTTTGAGTAATACAACGCTTTATCTGCCTGTTGTAATGCTTCAAGTGACGTATGAGAACCACTAGAATGCGCGATTCCAAGCGAAATCGTGATTTGTAGATCAGGTACATCTGCTGTCGGGAACAGGTTACGTGCAACTGTCGTCCGGGCTAGTTCTGCGATTTTTTGCGCTTCTTTTGCTGACGTACTTGGTAAGATGATTAAAAATTCTTCACCACCGTACCGTCCGACGAGGTCGTCTGGACGCGTCAAGGAAGCGAGAGTCATGCCGAGTTGGCGTAATACATCATCGCCTGCATCATGACCATATGTATCATTGACATGCTTGAAGAAATCGATATCGATGAGTACAAGCGAATAGCCTTGGTCGGTCGAACCGACAAGCGAAAGCGAGTCATCAAGACGACGACGATTGGCAAGCCCTGTCAAAGCATCCGTCATGGCAAGTTTCTGCTGATACTGGATGTTTTCGAAGTGGCGGCGTAATTCTGCCAATAGTCGAAAGGCAACAAATCCAGCTAATAGATTAAAGAAGATGTAAGCAATCGAGATTTTGAAGAATGTCGACCAGCTGTGCGTCAGAATGTAGATGGCGGGTAACGAATAGAGAATACCGACCAATACCATGAGTTGAAAATGACGCATCGAGATGTGAACGAAGCGACGCATGATCCCGATCGTCGTGATGAACAAGACGATGATCAGCGTAGATAGATAAAAACCTTCCATTTGATCAACAGGTGTTAAAAAGTAACGTGTCCCGATGATCATCACACCGGCGACGATGGCGCTTGGGAAACCACCGATCATCATGGCAATGGCGACGGGAACGATACGTAAATCAACACGGGCGACATCGATCTGGATCCCATTAAACATCAATAAAACCGCAATCAGACCAGAGACCGCGCCGAGTATAAGACGTGTGCCCCAGCTAGAATTCAGCGAAATACGCGGTTGATTCCGAAACGGTAAGAACAAGAGAGTAATCGTTGTGAACAGTAGACAAAAGTTAATGATGAATTGATTCATGATGGACAACAAATCCTCCCAACTCCCCCAGCTAACAGATTTCCATATATATACTTCCAGTATACTCAAGTAGATAACGGTTAGACAGAGGGAAATCTTTAGATAAAATAGAAAAAACGGTAGGAAATCTACCGTTTTTAAGAAGACGAAGTAAGTGTATCCTCATCCATCGTCTGTAAAATTTTATCAAAGACATGAACCATCGTTTCAAGCTCTTCTTCTGTCAATGTGCCGAAGCGATCTTGTAAATAGTTTTTCCGGACGATTTCGAGATCCCGAAATGCACGTTCCCCGTCCTCCGTCAAAGCGAGGACGATTGAACGACGATCTTCCGTCGAACGTGTTCGGGTGACATATCCTTGTTTATACAGCTTATCCGTCAAAGCAGTGACTTGACTCGTCGCGAGCTCAAATTGTTCCGCGAGAAGCGTCGGGCGCTGAGGACCATTTTCGGAAAGGCTTCGTAAGATGAAAAATTCACTCCGGGTCGCCGTTCCTTCAAATAGCCGGTTAAGTTCACGTCGCAGGGTACGAAGAATGACACGCATTTGTTCTTCGAGTCGATAAGTTAGCAAATCACGTTCCTGTGGCATGCAAGCAGCATCCTTTCTCTCAGTGGACTTCTACCATTTAGTGTACTAAACATATCGGATTTTTACCATCGACTACCCGATATTCGAAAAAGGCAATTGACAATTTCGTGGCGATTTGTGTAATATGGCGTAGTAATAACTAACTTAATTCAGTTCTCACTCAACCAGTGGGATGGAGGTTGCAATTCTTAAGAGTACGGTTACGGATGTCGTCAAGCGACAGATGAGGTGACCTGAAAGGAAGAATTGCCGAAATCAATCATCGCTTTGAAGATGATCGATTGGGATTAGATCAAATAGGTCTAATACTGTCACAAGTCGGGTATCACCTACTTGTGGAGAGCTATCTTTCACGACGGTAGAATGAGGCGCATCCATTTTATTATGTTGCGTTCTCATCTTCCATCTGGAAGATGAGGGCGCTTTTTGTTTTTTTTATTCAAAAAGTGTCCTCTCAAAATTTATTAAAGAGAGAAGCGAACGAAATGAACAATCTAGATGTGAAACAAACAACAGATTCGACAGCAGAAGGATTAAAACGTGGATTACAAGCCCGTCACATGTCGATGATCGCCATCGGTGGAGCGATTGGAACAGGACTCTTCATTGCGTCCGGTGCTTCCGTTGCAGCAGCAGGACCAGGTGGGGCACTCCTATCGTATGCAATCGTTGGTTTGATGGTCTATTTCCTAATGACAAGTCTTGGTGAAATGGCAGCATACATGCCGGTCGCTGGGTCCTTTTCGACATATGGAACGAAATTCGTCGATCCATCATTCGGCTTTGCGCTCGGCTGGAACTATTGGTACAACTGGGCAGTTACGATCGCAGTCGAACTCGTCGCAGCACAAATCGTCATGACGTATTGGTTCCCGGATGTTCCTGGATTTTATTTCAGTGCCTTGTTCCTCTTACTGATGATTGGCTTGAACTACTTCTCCGTTAAAGGATTTGGGGAAGCTGAGTATTGGTTCGCCATGATCAAAGTCGTTACCGTCATCGTTTTCTTAGTCGTCGGTGTTGCGATGATTTTCGGTGTCTTTACATCAGAGCCACCGGTTGGCTTTAAAAACTTTGCTCTTGGCGATGCACCGTTCGTCGGTGGTATTCCTGCCGTCATCGGAATCATCCTCGTTGCCGGATTCAGTTTCCAAGGAACGGAACTCGTCGGGATTGCCGCGGGTGAGTCGGAAGATCCGAAAAAGAACGTTCCAAAAGCAGTTAAACAAGTTTTCTGGCGTATCTTACTTTTCTACGTCTTCGCGATTTTCGTCATTGGGATGCTCATTCCGTATACGAGTCCGAACTTGGTTTCAAATGACATCACGGACGTCGCGGTTAGTCCGTTTACGCTCGTCTTTGAAAAAGCAGGTCTTGCGTTCTCAGCAGCACTCATGAATGCCGTCATCTTGACGTCTGTTCTATCTGCCGGAAACTCAGGTATGTATGCTTCGACTCGGATGCTGTATACACTGGCTCGCCAAGGGGATGCACCGAAGTTATTTGCGAAAGTATCGAAAAACGGTGTACCACGTAATGCCTTGCTCGCAACAGGTGCGGTCGGTGCGCTCTGTTTCTTAACATCGATGTTTGGTGGACAAGTCTACTTGTGGTTACTCAATGCTTCCGGTATGACAGGCTTCATCGCATGGCTCGGGATTGCAATCAGTCACTATCGTTTCCGTAAAGGATTCCTTGCACAAGGTCACTCGTTGAAAGACTTACCATATGTTGCACCAGCGTTCCCATTCGGTCCGCTGTTCGCATTCGGTCTTTGTTTCCTTGTCATCGTCGGTCAAAACTATGCCGCATTCCTCGCGGATCAAATCGATTGGGTCGGAATTGCCGCAACGTATGTCGGTATTCCATTATTCCTTGCCTTCTGGTTAGGACATAAATTCAAAAACCGGACGTCGATCGTTCGTTATGACGAGATGGACTTCCCAGAACATCCGCGTCAATCGTAATGTGTGAACCACCTTCTATAATGAAGGTGGTTTTTTTATTTCTTTAAATGAAAACGTTTTCTAAAATATAGTTTTGGAAAAGTATAAAAAAGGAATCAATGAATACATATTCAAGAATAGAAAACATGAATGAAGAATAGGGGGGAAGACGCATGACTACATCTGAATTATTTTTCACATTAGGTTCTGCAGCGTTTTTCATGTTGCTCGTTGCCTACATATCCTATCGATTGACGCGTGGGAAAACACAAGGCGTCGATGAATACTTCTTAGCAGGTCGAGGGCTAAGTGGCGTTTTCATTGCCGGTTCGCTACTACTGACGAATTTGTCGGCAGAACAGTTGATTGGACTGAATGGACAATCCTTCATGGGGAATATGTCGAGTATGGCATGGGAAGTCACAGCGGGATTTGCTGCGATCATCATGGCCATCTATCTGCTCCCGAAGTTTCTCGGACTTGGTATCTCGACATTACCGGAATACTTAAGTCACCGGTATGATGAGACGGTTCGCCGGATGACAGTCTTACTCTTTTTACTCGGATACATGTGCGTCACGATTCCTTCGATGCTTTATTCGGGTGGGATTGCTGTCTTGCAGCTATTCGATGTTCCGGAATTATTTGGTCTCAGTTATACGCAATCCCTTTGGTTAGTCGTCTGGGTCGTTGGAATCATCGGAGCGATTTATGCAATTTTTGGAGGATTACGTGCGGTGGCTGTCTCCGATACCTTGAACGGGATTGGGCTTGTCTTCGTTGGATTCCTAGTTCCGGTGCTTGGCTTTATCGCGCTGGGTGACGGGAATTTGCTTCAAGGAATGAAGACGATTGCGACTGTACAACCGGAGAAGCTGAATGCTATCGGAAGCTCAACCGATGCCGTTCCGTTCTTTTCGATTTTCACGGGCATCCTATTTGCGAACTTATTTTATTGGTCACTCAATCAATATGTCATTCAACGTGTGCTCGGGGCAAAAGATTTGAAGGAAGGACAGAAGGGCGTCCTCATGACAGGATTTTTGAAGTTATTAGTTCCGATCTTCATGCTGATTCCTGGTATCATCGCCTATCACTTGTATGGGAACACACTAACAAGCGGTGATTTATCATACCCTCGACTTATCACGGAGTTACTACCGGTCTCGCTGATGGGATTTTTCTTAGCTGTCTTACTCGGAGCCGTCTTCAGTTCGTTTAACTCGCTTCTCAACAGCATTGCAACACTTTTTGTCCTCGATATCTATCAGCCGGTGTTTGCGAAAGAGGCGAGTGATGAACATTTGATTCGTGTCAGTAAATGGTTCGGAACGATCGTTGCCTTGATTTCTTTCGTCATCGCACCGTTCTTGATGTACGCGCCGGACGGCTTATGGAGTTTGATCCGGCAATTCACAGGGTTTTTCAACATTCCGATTCTCGTCATCGTATTAATGGGGATTTTCATGAAACGAATTCCGGCGATTGCGGCGAAAATCGTCATTGTCTTTCACGTGTTCGCGTATTACTTATTTGTCTTCGGTTTCAAACAACTGTTCGGCTGGGATCATGGCATTAGTTATATTCATGGGTACGGTATTCTACTCGTGATTGAAGTGCTGTTCATGGTATTCATGGGATATCGTTACCCGGCCGTCCAGTCAAGAAAAATCAATCGACGACAGTCTGTCGAGCTTACTCCATGGAAGTTCGCGATTCCGGTCTCGATCTTATTATGCACATCCATCATTTGGACATACGTTCTGTTTTCAAAGATCGGACTGGCTTCGGCAGCAGGCATCGTATCGAGTTGGTTCTGGCCGGTTACGTTAGGACTTGTCATCGCAACGATCGTATTATGGCGTGTGTCGCTAAACGCCTGGGAAGCGAAGTACCGGTCCTATCTCGAAGAAGAGTATCGTCAAGCCGAATAATCCTCTCGCAGAAGGCATGACATATCGGGTAAGATGAAAGAAAAACAGGAGGCGATCTTCGTGAATTACTGGTATCACTTTAAGCGTGCCTTCTTACCGATCGCATTATTGCTTGTGACGCTTGCCTTGTACCAAATGATTTATCGTTTGAATAACATCTGGTATTCGCTTGGAGGACTTCTCCTTGTCTTTGCGGCGATTTACTTCGTCATGCGTCGTCTAAAAGCGAACCCAGAGGATTGAATGAGCAGGAAAGTCGAGTCCATTCTCTGAACGCGGTAAAATAGAGACATACAGAGGAGGGGAAGATAGATGGCAAAAGCAATATTTGCAGGTGGTTGTTTCTGGTGCATGGTCAAGCCATTCCATAAATATGATGGTGTAGAGCAGGTCATTTCAGGATATACCGGTGGTCATACAGAGAACCCGACTTATAAAGAGGTCTGTTCGGAAACGACAGGTCACTTGGAGGCGGTTGAAGTCACGTACGATTCGTCCATCATTACGTACGAAGAATTACTCGATATTTTCTGGCGTCAAATCGACCCGACAGATGGCGGAGGTCAATTCAATGACCGTGGTGAATCTTACCAACCGGCTATCTTTTATGTCGATGAAGCACAGCGTGAAGCAGCTGAACGTTCGAAAGCAGAGCTTGACGCATCAGGACGCTTCTCACGCCCAGTCGCGGTAGAGATTCGTCCAGAAAAGCCATTTTGGCCAGCCGAAGAATATCACCAAGATTATTATAAAAAGAATCCGTTCCGTTATCAGATGTATAGTGTCGGCTCAGGTCGCGCGAAATTCATCAAGGAAGCGTGGAAGGATCATGGTAAGGAAAAAGAACTGAAAGAGCGTCTGACACCAATTCAGTATAAAGTCACACAAGAGAACGGGACAGAACCCGCTTTCCGTAACGAATATTGGGATGAAGAACGTCCAGGTCTTTATGTCGACATCGTCGATGGCACACCACTCTTCACATCAAAAGATAAATTCCAGTCAAACTGTGGTTGGCCGAGCTTCGCTAAACCCATCTCAGAAGACAAGATGGAAGTCGAACTCGATACGAGCCACGGGATGACGCGGACGGAAGTGCGTTCTGCGAATGCGGATAGTCACCTTGGTCATATCTTCGATGATGGTCCGACAGAACTTGGTGGTCTTCGCTATTGTATCAACTCAGCAGCATTACGATTTATTCCGCTTGAAGAGCTTGATTCAGCAGGATATGGGGAATATAAAAAACATTTCGAGTAACACGTAAGGAGCAGTCAAACGATTTCGTTTTGACTGCTCTTTTTTCAAATGGAAGGGAGAGAATTGAATGTTTCGACCCGTATATGAAGAGATTCGACAAATGACGATTGCGAAGGTACTTGATTTCTATGATCACGAAATCCGTCAGCTCGATAAGCAAGCACGTCAGGAAAAGTACGACAAGATGAGCTTGAGTCCGTTTCGTTTTTTCCGTGGGAGTTCGCATCTGTTTTATTATGACGTGACGCGAATCCCCCTTGGTTTTGATACGCCTCGTGATAAACCGACGTGGATTCAGGGCGATCTTCATTTTGAGAATTTCGGTGTCCATGGCAATGCGAAGGGAGAGATCATCTACGACGTCAATGACTTTGATGAAGGGTACTTAGGATCTTATTTATATGATTTGATTCGTATGGCGGTCTCCGTCCGGTTGTTCGCTGAAGAGGCAGGATACGATCCGACTCCTGCGATTCGAAATTACGTCCTTGAATACTTACACGATTTAAAAAAGTACGCTCTCGGAAAAGATCCCAGCGATGTCTGTTTTACGCGGGATAATACGAAAGGACCAATCAAGAAATTGATCAAAAAAGCAGAAAAGAAACGTGAGGAATTAATGGGAGAGCGGACGGAACTGGTGGATGGCGTGAGACGCTTTTGTACATTACCAGATATGGAAGCGGTAGATGATCCGACGCGAATAGCGATTGAGTCTGCCTGGTCCTCCTATATCGAGACGATTGACGCAGAGGATCGTCGTGAAGAAGCGTTCTATACAATCAAGGATATCGTGCGGAAACTAGATAGTGGAACGGCATCGATTGGTCTTGAGCGCTATTACATCCTGATTGAGGGGGAGGGAGGGGAAGAGGATTTGATTCTAGAGATGAAACAAGCTCAAACTTCTGTCCCTTCATTGTTCCTTCCCGTCTATCGTCCAGAAGCAGAAACAGTTCATCAAGGACGCCGGATCATCACGTCCCAAAAAGCGATGCAGGCACATGAAGATCCATATCTTGGTTATTTGACGATTGGTCAAAAGGAATATTATGTACGTGAGCGCTCACCGTATAAGAAAAAGCTAAAAGCAAAGCACATCAAAAGTCAGGATGACCTCGAGAATGTGTTATGCATTCAAGGTCAAATCACCGCGAAAATCCATGCACGGGCGGATCAGGATGCGGGGATTAAAGAAAAAATTTTAACGCATCATGCCGACGTTGAAATCATCCAAGCCATTGGTGTTTCGGACACCGCTTTTTTAGAGCAAATCGAGCGTTGGTCAGAAGCCTACGTGACACGAACAAAGCTGGATTACCAAGTGTTTTTGGAGTGGGTGAAGACTCGAAAAACAAATTAAAAACCTAACAAACTGAGGCTTGTCAGATGGCTGTGTAACATGTGTTACACAGCCATCTTTTTTGTAAGGATTTTTTTGTTTAACGAATGAAAGCGTTCAACAAAATAGAAATAGGTATAATGACCTATATCAATTTATCAGAAAACTTCGTAAATTTTTGATTAAGTTCTTGCGGACGACTCGCTCCGTAGGACGAATTATAACGGGTACAGGGGGAAATACATCATGAGTTTGACGCGGAAAAAAGATGTTTCCGCTATGATTGCTGCAAGTAAACGAAACAGTGGACTTGCTCGAAATCTTGGCGCGATGGATTTAACGTTTTTAGGAATTGGCGCCATCATCGGAACCGGAATCTTCGTTTTGACGGGAACAGGAGCATTGACTGCAGGACCAGGACTTATCGTATCATTCATCTTATCTGCCATCGCCTGTGGTCTAGCCGCTCTTGCTTATGCTGAATTCGCATCAACGATTCCGGTCAGTGGATCCGTCTATACGTACACGTACGCAACGATGGGAGAGATCTTCGCTTGGATTATCGGTTGGAACTTGATCCTCGAATATGGACTTGCCTCCAGTGCCGTTGCAGCAGGTTGGTCTGGGTACTTCCAGTCCTTACTCGCAGGATTCAACATCCATGTGCCAACAGCCTTATCAGCAGCTCCTGGAGCAGTCGAAGGAGCCAAGACATACTTCAACCTTCCAGCGTTCTTAATCCTCTTTGCCATTACGGCATTGTTGTCGATGGGAATCAAGGAAACGAAACGTGTCAACAACATCATGGTCGTCATCAAGGTTGCAGTCGTCATTCTCTTCATCGTTGTTGGTGTTGGCTACGTTGAGCCATCGAACTGGACACCGTTCACACCATTTGGTTGGGGAGGTGTCTTCTCGGGTGCCGCGATCGTCTTCTTCGCGTACATTGGTTTTGATGCCGTCACATCAGCAGCTGAAGAAGTCCGTGATCCGCAAAAGAACTTGCCACGCGGGATCATCGGTTCACTCGCTGTTTGTACAGTCCTTTACGTCATCGTCGCAGCCATCATGACAGGAATCGTACCGTACCAACAGTTCGCTGGTGTCGATCATCCAGTCTCACTTGCGATTCAAATGGCGGGTCAAAGCTGGGTAGCTGGATTCATCGATCTCGGTGCGATCCTCGGTATCACAACGGTCATTCTCGTCATGACTTACGGAATGGTGCGTCTTGCATTCGCCATCTCGCGTGACGGAATGTTCCCGAAAGTGTTCTCTGAAGTGCATCCGAAGTACCAAACACCATTCAAGGCGACTTGGATGATCGGACTGGGAAGCTCACTCGTTGCTGGTTTCGTTCCGCTCGATGTCATCGCAAACCTCGTCAACATGGGTACGCTCGCAGCATTCGTCTTGATCTCTGTCGCTGTCTTGATTCTTCGTAAGACACAGCCGGATCTCCCGCGTGCGTTCAAATGTCCAGGTATGCCATATGTGCCAATCGCAGCAATCGCTGCATGTCTCTTCTTGATGTTCAACTTGAAACTCGAGACATGGATTGCATTCGGAATCTGGCTTGCCATCGGTTTAGTCCTTTACTTTACATTTGCACGTAAGAGTTCGAATTTACACCCAGGAAATATGCCGGCAGCGGAACTCGCTGCTTCGAAAGAAGAACAGTAACACACAAGAAGACCCGATCGCCTGAAGGCGATCGGGTCTTCTGATGTTATGAAAGTGGAACAGGTCCTTTGACGCGGACCGCATCGAATTCACGACGAATACTTTCATTGGCTTTGGCTTCATCTTCTGCCGACCAGCCGAGTTCGCTACGCATTAAGGCGAGAACACCATCTGCGTACTGTTCAGCGTGAGGGAAATCAAAGAAGACGGCCGAGGCACGACGGTTCAAGAAGTCGCCGGGTTGCATGACGAGTTCAGCTTCTAATCCATATAGAAGGGCGCCGAACCAGTGTAACGGTAATTGATAACGAGCTGCCTCGTCGCCACGTGTCCGAATCAACTCGTAGACACGTTCGACGTTCGTACCGTAACGTTGGATGAGCCATGTCGCCTCATTCGGTGACAATCCAAGTGCTTCTCCTTTTGGTTGTTGTTCTTTCAAGTAGCGGGCAAATCCTTTACTTCCTTGTGGATGACCACCACCAAGCAAGATATCGTGCGTACGGGAAGCGAGGTAAATCCGATTTTCTTCTGTCTTGAATTGGTCTGCGACCATATCGATGATTCGTTCTGCCATCTTCCGGTACCCGGTCAACTTACCACCAGCGATTGACATCAGCCCGGATTTCGAGACGAAGATTTCGTCTTTTCGGGACAGTTCACTCGGATCCTTTCCATCTTCATGAATGAGTGGACGCAGTCCGGACCATGTCGATTCGACGTGTTCAGGTCGTAACTCGACGTTGAACATTTGATTCGTCGCCTCTAGGATATAATCCTGATCCTCCACGGTGACACCCGGTTCAAGAATATCTCCTTTATAGTTCGTGTCGGTCGTTCCGACGTAGGTTTTCCCTTCGCGTGGAATTGCAAAGATCATCCGACCATCTGGAACGTCGAAATAAACGGCCTGTTGTAGTGGGAAATGCGCTTGATCGATGACGAGATGAATGCCTTTCGTCAGGTGGAGTGATTTTCCAGCTTTCGAACCATCTTTTTCGCGTAGTTCGTCGACCCACGGACCAGTCGCATTGATGATTTTCTTTGCCCGAATCGTATACGTTTTTTCACTTAAGACGTCACGGACTTCGACACCGACAACTTTTCCATTGTGGTAGACGAGCGATTCAGCCTTCGTATAGTTGACGGCACGTCCACCGTAACCAACGGCTGCCTTTAAGACTTCGACTGTCAATCGGGCATCATCCGTTTTATATTCGACATAACGACCACCACCGACTAAGTGTTCCGAACGTAATAGTGGTTCGTAACGTAACGTTTCTTCTTTACTGAGCATCGTCCGACGTTCATGGCGTTTGACGCCTGCGAGCTGGTCATAGACGCGTAAGCCAATCGAGGTCGAGAAGCTGCCAAACGTCCCGCCTTCGACGAGTGGAAGCATCATCCACTCCGGCGTCGTCACGTGTGGGGCGTTCTCATACACGATGGCACGTTCTTTTCCGACTTCGGCAACAAGTTTGATCTCGAACTGCTTTAGATAGCGCAATCCACCATGGACGAGTTTCGTCGATCGGCTCGATGTCCCTTCGGCGAAGTCCTGCATCTCGATCAATCCTGTCCGCATGCCTCGACTTTGTGCGTCAAGCAAAATACCGGCTCCCGTGATACCGCCCCCGATAACGAGCACATCTAAAAGTTCTTGTCCCATCTCTTCTAACCAAGCTGTCCGTTCTGTACTTGAAAACATCTTGTCTTCCCCCTGTTCGTCTGAATGGATAGTTAGTCTACTTTTATCCATGTACCCGATTTTGCACTCTTTTGAGCACAATCAATGATTTTCATGACGAGTTCAGCCTTTTTCGGAGAGACAGGTGGAGTTGTTCGCTGTCGAATGGCTGGCGCAAGGTCTGTATAATAATCCCCAAATTGCCCGGAGACAAAAGGAAAGTCTTCAAGGGGACCGTTTGCTTCAGCCAATTGATACGTCGCGCGTTTCGTATCGACTTCATCGACGAAATAGCTAGCCTTTGTCCCATGTACCATAAGCGAAGGACCAACAGCCGGAACGATGGAACCGATGTGCAAAATAGCGCGTCGTGTACCGAATGCTAAAATCAGATGTGTATAGTCATCAACGATCCCACCTTGCCGTTGGATTGTTTGATCACAAAAGACGCGATCTGGAATTTCATCGAAGGCGACGAGTGCTTGATCGATTAAGTGCGATCCAAGATCGTACAAGAGACCAGCACCGGGTACGTCCTGTTCGCGCCAACGATTTTCAACGTCTGGACGATAGCGATCATAATGCGCTTCGAACGTTTGTATCGTGCCGAGACGTCCGGATTCGAGTAAGGTCATCAGCGTTCGAAAGTCCTTCGTATACCGACGATTATGATAAACTGTCAGTAACCGATCGTGTACACGTGCTAGTTCTGTCAACGTTTCGGCTTCTTCGAGCGTGACAGTGAACGGTTTCTCGACGAGTACATCACAGCCCGATAGCAAAGCGAGACGCGCAAGTGGATAATGTCGTTCATTTGCTGTCGCGATGACGACTAAATCGATCTGTTCTTTAGCGAGCAGGGCTTCAAGTGTCGAATAAACAGGTAGCGTCGCGTCATAAGCAGCGACTGCTTCCGGACGACTCGACTGAACAGCGACTAACTGATAATCAGGTGCGTGCAAATAAGGAGCATGTAAATGCTGACCGGCAAGACCAAAACCAACTAAAGCGGTACGAATCATGGAAAACACATCCTTTTCAAGTTCATACCCTCAATCTACCATAAGGAGGAATACAAGATGATTACGGAACAACACATCATCGAAAAGATGCGTCAAGCGATGCAACGCATTGAGCAAACGACAGGAGCCTCGCAGAAAGAGCAGATTGCAGCAATGAAGGCGTACTGTGAACTATTACTTGAATCTGAGGCGACATCAAGTTCAACGATATCGTTACCTACGTCAACACCTCAGGCAACACCAACAGTCGATCCGATGTTAGCGCGTTTCATGGGCGTTTCGCAGGAGAAAGAAGAAAAAGGCACTTCATTGCTTGATTTTTGAATGAAATGACGGGATTCAGGGAATAACCACCACAGTTGAAATCAGAAGGGGAGATGTGTCATGAAAACAGTAATCGTCATCGGAGCAGGACCAGGGAATGGATATGAGATCAGCAAACGATTCGGACAAGAAGGCTTTCAAGTCGTTTGTGCGGCGCGGACACAAGAAACACTCGCAGCCGTTATCATGGAACTAAAAGAAGCGGGTGTGGAAGCGGTCGGAGTGGAATGTGATGCTTCTCGAAAAGCCGATATCGCATCACTCATCGAATGGACAGAGGAACAGTACGGACAAGTCGATGTCTTAGTCTACAATGCTTCGATTTTACATCAAGCGTCTGTCCTTGAAGTCTCAGCAGAACAGATTACGAAAGAGTTCGAAATCGATGTGCTCGGTGCACTGCATGCCGCACAACTCGTTGCTCCGTCGATGCAAGAACGGAAAGACGGCGCGATCCTGATTACTGGAGGCGGCGCTGCGATGCAAGCGATCAAATCGTTGCCAGGGCTTTCAATCGGGAAGGCAGGCGTTCGACAAGTGACGCATATGTTACATGATACATTGAAGGAAGACGGTGTCTACGTCGGAACTGTCACGATTGCCGGAGAAGTGAAGCGTGGCACGGCACTTGATCCAAAAAATGTAGCGGAAGCGTTCTATCAACTTTATACGAACCGAAATGAAGTCGAAACGGTTCTATCAGCAGACTAACGAATAACCAAGATAGCATATGCGGGTTCGGGCTTTGACCGGATCCGTATTTTCATGGAAAGGAGCGAAACAAAAGTGAGACGATACGCCATGATGAGTCTACTTTTTCTATTCGTTCTCATCGGTTGTGCACCAGAAGAAACCGATGTGCTTGGCATCAAACAACCGGATGACGAAAAGGTCACGAAGGCGACGGTCGAGCGCGTCATCGATGGGGATACGTTAAAAGTAAAGTTGGCGGATGGAAAAACGGAGGACGTTCGTCTACTCCTTGTCGATACACCAGAAACCGTCAAACCGGATACACCGGTTCAACCATATGGAACGGAAGCGTCAGCGTTTACGAAAGAGACCTTACCGAGCGGAACAGCTATTCGGGTCGAGCGTGATCATTCCCGGACCGATCGATACGGAAGATTACTCGCATACGTCTGGTACGGTGATAAGATGTTGAATCAGGAGTTACTTCGAAAAGGGCTCGCACGTGTAGCGTTCGTCTATGAGCCGGATACACGTTATGTCGATATGTTCGAACAGATCGAACAGGAAGCCAAGCAGGCGAAAACAAAGATTTGGGAGCACGATGGCTACGTCACGAATCGTGGCTTCGATGCTCAAGCGATTACAGAAAAGAAATCTTGCGACATCAAAGGTAACATCAATCGGTCGGGTAAAAAAATCTACCATGTACCGGGAGGTCAGTCCTACGATGAAGTGAAGCCAGAGCAACGGTTCTGTACGGAAAAAGAAGCAGAAGAAGCTGGATTCGTCCACGCCGCACGCTGATAAGCGCACACAAAAAGCCATCGGAAGCGATGGCTTTTTATCGATCATACAGATGGTGGTGGTGGTTGATACTGCTGTACTTTATCATCTTCATCAAAGGAGATCGTGACATCGGTGATCCCTTTAAGAATTCGGATTTGCAGTTCAAGCCGGTCCTTGATGTCGTCCGCTTGGGCAATCGTTAAGTTAGGATCCACTTCAATCTCTGTCTCGACATGGAAGTGATCCCCTTCCTTAATAACTTCAAGCTTTTCAATATCCCGAACCGCTTCATCACGTAATAGGATTTCACCGATTTTAGCAGTCAGTACTTCATCAATCTCACCGAGCGCACCAGCAGCATTTTGAATAAAGACATTATAGACGACGTAGAACATCATCAGACCAATCAAAATCGATGCAATGCCCTCTGCTTGATAAAACGATGTGTAATGCGAAATCAGAACGGCGATGATTGCGATGATACCACCGAGGGTCGCAACAAGATCTTCCATGAAGACAAGACGTGTAGCTGGTTTTGCCTGCCCAAGATGGGTGAAGCTTTGACCAACGAGTGTCAGCCCTCTAGACTTAAGCCCAGTTTCATGAGCAATCTCGATCATCGCTTTATAAAAGACGCCGACTTCGAGGACGACACCAATTCCAAGTGCCGTCAAAATGATCCAAAGCCCAGTCGTCTCTTCACCAGGTCCATGTGTGATATGCAGGATGCCTTCCCGAATCGTCTCATACGCAAGCAACGCAACGACGATGATTGCAGCCAGTAACACGAGGTTAACAAGGCGACCGAATCCGTTCGGAAACCGTTTCGTCGGTGCTTTTTTACTGAGAGCAGAACCGATATAGACGAAAAACTGATTTGCCGCGTCACCAATCGTATGCATCATTTCAGCGAACATCGCCACATTCCCGGTCAAGATATAGGCGACGAACTTGATCGCGGCAATAATTGTATTGACGACAGCAGCAGCAAGTGCTGACTTATTTCCGCGACGGATCAATGAGAAAAAAGTGGCCATGAGCGGTTCTCTCCTTGTCTATTCAAAATAGGTTAACCGCGTCCTGCTTGGAACGACGGATAAAGTGTCATCCCGCCGTCCGCAAAGAGTGTGATACCTGTGACATAACTAGCTTCGTCCGACGCAAGCCATGCGGCAACGGCTGAAATTTCCTCGGGTTTTCCGATATTGCCCATTGGAATCATGCTCTCGACTTCTTTTCGTTGTTCCGGATCTTCGAATTTTTCAGCGTTGATCGGCGTATTGATCGCACCAGGTCCAATCGCATTGACCCGAATGCCTTTTGGTGCATATTCCATCGCAAGGGTTTGTGTCATCAATTTGACGCCACCTTTACTTGCAGCGTAGTGGACGAACGTTGGCCATGGAATGATTTCATGAACACTCGACATGTTGATGATGCTACCTTTGACATCGTGTTCGACGAAGTACTTCAGTGCTTCACGCGCACCGAGGAATGCTCCTGTCAAGTTGACGTCGATGACTTTTTGCCAGTCTTCGAGTGACATCTCATGAGATGCTGATGGCATCTCGATTCCCGCGTTATTGACGAAAACATCCAACTGACCAAAGTGAGCGACAGTCTCTTTGACGAGATTGATCATGTCGTCTTCTTTTGAGACATCACCTTGAATTGTGATGGCTTCGCCGCCTTTATCTTGAATCGATTTCGCAATGTTTTTTGCTTCTTCCGGATGACTGCGATAGTTGATGACGACACGCATACCTTCCTCTGCATAACGGCGAACGATGGCTTCACCGATTCCCATTGATCCACCTGTTACAATAGCTACTTTTCCCTTTAAACTTTCATACATGATGCTTCACTCCTTCATTATTGTTTCGTAAATCCAATCATGATCCCGCCGGCAACGACTAAAATACAACCGATGATGACAAAGGTCATCTCTTTCTTTGTCTTCGTTTCTTTCAGTAAGAGGACACCGCCAATCGTTGAGATGACGACCCCTGTTTGGGAGAGGGAGAAGCTCGTCGCGACCCCGACTTTTGCCGTCGCAAATAGTAAAGCGACGTTCCCGACAGCCCACATGAGTCCACCAACCGTATTGCCGGCTGTTTTTTTCGTGAAGAGATCTCCTTCTCGTAAAGAAAGAAGAATCGCACTCACGACCATCCCGACAGCTTGTGGTAAGACTGCTTCCCAGCCATTGATATCGAACCAACGGGCAATGACGACGTAGCCGACATACCCGACAGTCGAGATGAGGAGGAGCGTCAGACCTTTTCCGATATTCTCATCTTCTTTACTCTTATCTTCCTTGTAAGACGTGAAAGCTGCTCCGGCAATGATCAATACAAGGGCACTGATTCCGAGAATCAACGCAGTTGTCGTTGACCACTCTCCGAAAGCGAGAACACCGAACAATGATGTTCCGACGAGTTGCATTCCTGTTGAGATTGGCATCGTCTTTGAGACACCCATCTGACGAAAGGCAGCAAACTGATTTTTTTGACCAAGCGCCCAGAAGGCACCAGAAAAGAATCCGGCGACCCAAGCAGTCGTCGACAGCTCTGGGCTGACAAAAAAGAAGGTGACGATCGCGAAAAGCAACGCACCCAGAGTCGTACCGATAATTTGTTGCGCCGTTGAACCTCCGATTTTCGAGACGACGAGCGGCAACGATCCCCACATCAATGCAGGAACGATGGCAATTAAAATATCAATCAAGTGTTTCACCTCTCCTTACTATTATCTCTCTACTTGAAGCTGTACCCCGCGAGACGCGAGGAAAAACCTCGAAGCGCGAAGAAGAGTTATTCTGAAATAAAAAAACGCTCACCGAAGTGAACGTTTCCTGATATTTCGTTTATCGGAACGGTTCGTCAGCAATCCGAACGATTTGTCGTCCGATCCGACGACCATTCCATAAAGCGATGACCGCAATCGTCAAGGAAATCCCCATGACATCGTACTGCGTAAAATAATAGCCGAGATAACTAAAAGGTAGGCTGATGATTCCGACGAGTGAACTCGTCCACTGCCGGATTTTGAGTGATTCGATGTTGGCGACGCGAGAGAACTTTTGTTGCTCCATGATCCGCCAACGCGTCGGTTCGCTGAGAGCGTCGTTGACAAGGCGCGGGAAGGCAAGCAATCGCGCACCGTAGGATCCGGCAATCTGTAGGTAACGGTTTTGGTTTTTCCCTTCGTCATCGAGCCAACGTCGAACCATTGGCTTGGCTAACTCGAGTAGATTGATTTGTGGTGAAAGAATCTGAAGGATCCCAAGAATCGTCGAGGCAGCACGACCGAAGAACGCGAACTCGGCAGGAAGCTGGATCGGTTCGTTTCGGACGAGCAATTCGATATCGGATAAGACCTTCTCAATCAGCTTCGTATCGACGTTTTCCATATCACTCTCGAGATAAAACGTGACCGCTTTTTCAATCGCTTGTCGGATGTTTTGCTTATTCGCATTCGGCAACAGGAATCGTAAATCTTCTAAACCATCGACGATCGCATCGTAATCCAAGGTGACGAAAGATTGGAGGATTCGTTGAATCGCCCGCATGTCATCAGGCGTCGTCGCTCCAATCATTCCGAAATCTAGCAAGACAATTTTGCCATCAGACTGAACGAGGACGTTACCTGGGTGTGGATCGGCGTGGAATTTCCCGCCGAACAATAATTGCTCCCCAGCGTTTAAGAATAAATTACGCGCTAGTTCGTCACGGTCAATCTGATGTTCTGCTAAATAATCAAGATCGGTGATACGTGTCCCGTCAATCCATTCCATGACGAGCACCCGATTCGTACAATGTTCTTCATAATAACTCGGAATATAGATGACAGGATTCGTCTCATACATCTTTTTAAAGTAGAGACCGTTTTTTAATTCAGTTCGGTAATTCAATTCATCACCAATGACGAAAACCATTTGGCGGTACAGACTTTGTAGATCAGTCGATTTGTTTAATGAAGTCCGACGTAACATGGCGATGACGATGCGCATGGCACGGAAATCGGTCTTGATGATTTGTTCGATATTCGGTCGCTGGACTTTAATCGCGACTTTTTTACCGTTTGATTTTAAGGTTCCGCTGTACACCTCACCAATCGAGGCAGAAGCGACAGGACGGGGACTGATGTCCGAGATGATCTCTTCAATCGGCATGCCCCAATCTTCTTCAATGATCTTTCGTGACTCTCCAAGTTTACTTGAAGGTACTTTATCGACCAGTTCGGTCAGTTCCATCAAGACGGATGGTGGAAACAGATCGGCTCGAATCGATAAGAACTGACCGAGCTTGATCAGTAATCCTTCTAGCCGTAATGCTTTTTTCTTATAGTCACGCGCAATCCGGATCATGATGCGCTCAAACTCTTCGTTGTTCGTACCTGGCCGGTTTTTCCGGGTGAATCGATAGATCGTAAAAATGTAACGTGCGAACATCGTCACGATGACGACGATGCGATAAAGCGCCCAACGTTTCATACGGTCACCTAGCTTCCTGTACAGTTTGTTTCAGTATAGGTTACTTTACCTAAAAACGTCACTCGCAAACGGTCGAAACGGTGACAGAAAATTAATGCTTTACGGAAACTAAAAAGAGAGTATAGTAAGTATTGGAATTTCTTTGTAGAAAGGTGAAATGTGCGCATGTCCTGGGACTTATTGAATATCATCGGCACGGTCGCTTTTGCGATGAGTGGTGCGATTGTTGCGATGGAAGAAAAATATGATTTATTCGGTGTCTGGTTACTTGCTTTGATCACAGCATTCGGCGGTGGTGCCATTCGTAATTTACTGATTGGTGTACCGGTATCCGCTCTTTGGTCGCAAGGTGGTCTCTTCTTAGTCGCAATTCTCGTTGCGTTGTTGATCTTCATGTTACCCCAGTTGTTTTTGCCGCACTGGACACGTTGGGGCGTACTCGCGGATGCGCTTGGGTTGTCGGCGTTTGCGATTCAAGGTGCTTTGATGGCGACAGCAAAAGGACTGCCACTGTCAGCGACGATTTCGGCTGCTGTTCTGACTGGTGTCGGTGGTGGAGTGATTCGTGATTTGCTGGCGGGTCGAAAACCGCTCGTCTTGCATAAAGAGATCTATGCGATGTGGGCCGTCATGGCAGCACTCGTGATTGATCGTTTCCAATTGACGAATCCTCTACATTTGTTCACATTGCTCGGACTCATCACTGTTTTACGTATGCTATCGTATTATTATGAATGGAATTTACCAGCACGTCGGTTAGGGGGAGAATAAGCATGAAAGTATTCATTATGATTGGTGCGATCTCGATGATGTTATCGGTCGCACTTGGGGCATTTGGTGCCCATGCCTTAAAAGATATGTTGACGGAACGGATGCTCGCGAACTGGCAGACAGGCGTTCTTTACCAGATGGTACACTCGCTCGGTATCCTAGCACTCGGGGGACTCTTATTAAAAGCATCGATCCCACAATGGTCATTAGCAGCATGGCTGATGCTCGCTGGAATCGTCTTCTTCTCCGGTAGTCTGTACGTCATGGCATTGACGAACGTAACAAAACTGGGTGCTATCACACCAATCGGTGGTGTCTTATTCATCGCAGCATGGATTTTTGTCGCAATTGGCGCCTATAAAGGATTATGATGATTGACCGTTTTTCTTCCGTCATGAAGAAAAACGGTCTTTTTTTGTATAAAAAACGCCTACTCGCGATGGAGTAGGCGTAGGTATCAAAACGAATTCATCGTTTTGTCGTTTGTGTTTTGTTTAGCTTCGATAATGCTTGCTCATAGCGATCCAGTACACGATCTGCAACCGGTTTCAGCTCTTTTGAAAGCACAGCGAATTGCAATTCACGCGATCGTGTTGATCGGTTCATAGCATTCCCCATGGTAATTCCTCCTTACGTAATCAACCTACTATTTTATAGCCTGTTTTGTAGCCTGTTTTGTAGCCGCAAGGAGTATATTCCCATGAGATATTTCAATCAAACGTCATTCAACACATTAAAGTGCAAAATGAGTATTTAATTGTTCACTTTCAAGACGGTTGCCGATGAAGAACTCACCAAACTCACCGTACTTCGCGCTGACTTCATCAAACCGCATTTCGTAGACGATTTTCTTAAACTGAAGAATGTCGTCTGAGAAGAGTGTAACGCCCCATTCCCAATCGTCGAATCCTGTTGATCCACCGATGATTTGCTGAATCTTCCCAGCGTAACTCCGACCGATCATCCCGTGACGATACATGAGCTCTTTACGTTTCTCCATCGAGAGCGTGTACCAGTTGTCGCCATCGCGACGTGATTTGCTCATCGGGTAGAAGCAGATATGCTTCGCTTGCGGCAAGATTGGATAGAGACGATCACGCACGTAAGGATTCTCGTATGGGTTTCCTTCGCCTGAACCACGGTACGTACCGAGTTCGACGACAGAGACGTAAGAATACGTCGGGATTAGGTAATCGTATAGATCAAGTTTCTGCATTTTAACTTCGACGTCTTGGATTTGTTCCATCGTTGGACGAAGGACCATCAAGACGAGATCAGCTTTTTGACCAATGATCGTATAGAGTGCATGGCTTCCGTCTTTTGCTGCTTCGACAGCAGAAAGCTCCGAGAGGAAGGCTTGGAACTCTTCAATCATGCGCGCGCGGTCTGTCGCGTCGATTTGTTTCAAGCGTGACCAATCGATCCGGCGGAAATCATGTAATGTATACCAGCCGTCGAGTGTTTCAGCGGCTTGTTGCGTAGCAGTCGGTTCAGATGTTTGATGTTGCATGGGATGACCTCCTGAGTCTGAAATAAGTTGTCTTTTTCCATATCCTATCTTATCACATTCTATGGATGGGCTTCGCCCGAAAAGGTCTTTGTCCATGAAGTCGTAACACATGAAAAAAGCAGAGAGTGGGTAAAAGGGGAAGGGGAGATTATTTTGCTTGGAAATAGTCTCTGTACCATTCTTGAAAATGACTGTAATAGTCGATGAATATGGCTTCAGTGCTTTTGTTAGATAACTTTTTTGCAAATTGTTTTAACAACGATTGAGAACTGTGTATAATAAACGATGGAAAAGAAAATCGATCAAATCGACGACGTCGTGTTTACCTAAAAAGGAGAGAAACTCATGCAATTATTCGATATGTTAGAACAAAAGATTAAAGCGCACCAACCGAAAATCGTCTTCCCAGAAGGAATTGACGCGCGTGTTCTTGGCGCAGCTGTCCGTTTGAAGAAAGACGGTCTCGTCACACCGGTCGTCATCGGACCACGTGTACAAATCGAAGAAACAGCAACAGCAAACGGAATCGATGTCACTGGACTTGATACGATTGATCCTGCTTCTTACGCTGGAATCGATGAGCTCGTCGCATCGTTCGTTGAGCGCCGTAAAGGGAAAGCAACTGAAGAGCAAGCACGTGCTGTCATCTTAAAAGACGTGAACACGTTCGGTACGATGCTCGTTCACACAGGACAAGCAGAAGGTCTTGTATCGGGAGCAATGCACGCAACAGGCGATACAGTTCGTCCAGCACTTCAAATCATCAAAATGCAAGAAGGCTATAAAAAAACATCAGGCGTCTTCATCATGGTACGTGACGAAGAGCAATACGTCTTTGCAGACTGCGCGATCAACATCGCACCGGATGCAAACGATCTAGCAGAGAACGCAATCGCATCTGCGAAAACAGCGAAAACATTCGGTATCGATCCGAAAGTGGCATTGCTCAGCTTCTCGACAAAAGGTTCAGCAAAATCACCAGAGACAGAGCGTGTCGTTGAAGCAACTCGTATTGCTAAAGAACGTGCACCGGAGCTTGCAATCGATGGCGAACTTCAATTCGATGCTGCATTCGTTCCAAGCGTCGCGAAATCAAAAGCACCAGAATCAGATGTCGCAGGTCAAGCGAACGTCTTCATCTTCCCAAGTCTTGAAGCTGGAAACATTGGCTACAAAATCGCACAACGTCTTGGTGGATTCGAAGCAATTGGTCCGATCCTTCAAGGTTTGAACAAACCGGTCAACGATCTTTCACGCGGTTGTAACGAAGAAGATGTCTACAAACTCGCGATCATCACAGCAGCACAAGCGGTCGAAGAACGCCAAGCCTAAGCGCAGTGTGAAAAAGTCTTTACTTTTTCGCTAAACCCCGTACAATGGTACACATCACGAAAATCACGAAACGTAAACGTATAGCAACGCTCGTATAATAGTGGGAATTGGCCCACGAGTCTCTACCGGATCGCCGTAACGGTCCGACTACGGGTGGTGAGTTACTGCTCTCTTTTTTGGCGTACAGTGGCTGCCCCCGGGTAGCGGCTGTACGTTTTTTCGTTTTTACAGAGGAGAATGCATGTATGAAACGTCTACACGACATGATTAATCAAGAGGGAATTGTCTTATCGGATCAAGTATTGAAAGTGGATGCCTTTTTAAACCATCAGGTCGATCCGACCTTGATGTGGGAAATCGCCTATGAGTTCATGGACCGCTTCCAAGATGCTGGGATCACGCGGATTTTGACGATCGAAGCAGGTGGTATTGCCCCGGCAATGATGACGGCGCTCCGTTTAGGTGTACCAATGGTCTATGCCCGTAAGACGAAATCCGTCACCTTGAATGAAGGGACGATTTCAGCTGAAGTCTTCTCGTTTACGAAACAACAGACGAGTACGATTACGGTTGCAGAAAAATACCTGCAACCAGGTGAGCGTGTCTTGATCATTGACGATTTCCTCGCAAACGGGGAAGCGGCATTTGGTCTTGCTCGCCTCGTTGAACAGGCAGGTGCAGAAGTTGCCGGTTTTGGAATCGTTATTGAAAAGTCGTTCCAACCGGGACGTCAAAAACTGATCGACGCTGGATTCCGCGTCGAGTCACTCGCTCGCGTGGAGTCGTTGAAGGACGGAAAAGCGACGTTCGTCAATTCGGTGACCGTATGAGACTATCAAACTTCAAAGCCGCTAGTCTCGGACTTCAGCATGTGCTTGCGATGTACACCGGAGCAGCTGTTGTTCCGCTGATCGTCGGGAGTGCGATCGGATTGTCGGGAGAAGAACTCGCTTATTTAGTGGCGATTGATCTTTTCATGTGTGGCGTAGCGACCTTATTACAAGTACTCGTCACGAAATACACAGGTGTTGGTCTTCCTGTCGTGCTAGGTTGTACCTTCACGGCAGTCGGTCCGATGATCGCGATCGGTAGCCTTCAAGGTATTACGGCGATTTATGGTGCTTTGATTGCGAGTGGGCTGATCATTCTCGTCATCTCAGGCTGGTTTAGTAAGATTGCAGTCCTGTTTCCGCCAGTCGTCCTTGGTTCTGTCGTGACGATCATCGGCATTTCCTTGATTCCGGCTGCGATCAATGACATCGGAGGCGGACAGGGCGCGAAGGACTTTGGTGACGCGCGTTACCTTGGACTCGCCGGACTGACGATCGTCTTGATTTTAATCTTGAATCGTTACGGCACGGTTTTCTCAAAAGCAGCAGCTGTCTTGATTGCTGTGATGATCAGTACACTCGTTGCGTTCGGCATGGGAATGATCGACTTCAGTCCGGTGGCAGAAGCGTCGTGGTTCCAAATGGTGACACCGTTTTACTTCGGTGTACCGACATTTAATGCGACAGCGATCTTGACGATGACGCTCGTGGGTCTCGTCTCGATGGTCGAATCGACAGGTGTATTCTTGACGCTCGGTGAGATCACGGATCGTCGCTTGACGGATAAGGATCTAGCGCGTGGCTACCGGGCAGAAGGGGTTGCAACGATCGTTGGCGGTATCTTCAATAGTTTCCCGTATACGACCTACAGCCAAAACGTCGGTCTAGTTCAGTTGACTGGCGTGAAGACACGTAAAGTCATCTTATTTGCGGGCGGATTTTTAATCTTGCTCGGCTTCTTACCAAAAGTGGCGACGTTTACGACGTTGATTCCAAAACCCGTCCTGGGTGGGGCAATGTTGATCATGTTCGGAACAGTCGCAGCGAGCGGGATTCGCATTCTGTCCCGGGTCGATTTTTCAAAGAACGAACACGTCATCACGGTGGCACTCGCGCTCGGAATTGGTTTAGGAATCAGCATGAATCCGGAGATCGTAGCCGGTCTCCCGTCACAAATCCGTGTCTTGACCGATAGCCCAATCGTCGCGGGATCGCTGACGGCATTATTACTGAATGGCATCTTCCGATTGACCGGGAAGTCCGAGACAGCAGATGTACCACTTGCTAAAGTTGATTAACAATTGTAACTTTCCGAAAGGAGCCATCCTGTATACTATTTAGTAGCAGATGGTTCCTTTTTTTTATATTGCTATTGTAATCAGAATATTCCGAGTATGTGGATTTGGTGAGAAATATTGGATGAAAACGTTTACAAAATCGACACATCTTCTTTATACTGACAACGTAGCGGTACGGGGAACTGCTAAGAAACAAACAGAGACGGGAAGGACGTCGTAAAAATGAAACAACAGACAGAGTTGAATCGGGGACTGGAAGAACGTCATATTACACTAATGTCGCTGGGGGCGGCAATCGGTGTCGGACTCTTCCTCGGGTCAGCGAAAGCGATCCAACTGGCAGGTCCAGGGATCTTACTTGGTTATCTGATCGGTGGTATTATCATCTTCATCATCATGCGAGCACTTGGGGAGCTTGCGGTGCGGGAGCCGGTAGCTGGTAGTTTTGCGGAGTATGCCCGGAAGTATGTCAGTCCATTAGCTGGTTTTTTAACAGGTTGGAATTATTGGTTACTCTGGATTTTTACGTGTATGGCGGAAATCACAGCAGTCGGTATTTACATGAAAGTATGGTTCCCGGATTCCCAGGGCTGGGTATGGGCACTAGCAGCACTTGTCTTGATGACGAGCATCAACTTCATTGCTGTTAAATTTTATGGTGAATTCGAATTTTGGTTTGCGTTGATTAAAATCGTCGCGATCGTCGCCATGATCATCCTAGGGACCTTGACGATCGTCATTGGTCTTGGAAACGGTGGCACACCGGTTGGGATTTCGAACCTGTGGTCACATGGTGGATTCTTACCGAACGGATTCGGTGGAGTACTCCTTGCCATGCAGATGGTCATGTTTGCGTTCTTAGGAATTGAAGTGATTGGGGTCACAGCAGGGGAAGCGAAGAACCCGAAAAAAACGATTCGAAAAGCCGTCAATAACGTCTTCCTTCGGATCTTAGTATTCTACATCGGAGCGCTCTTCGTCATTTTATCAATTTATCCGTGGGATCAAGTTGGTGCGAACAACAGTAGTCCGTTCGTATTATTATTTGATTCACTTGGTATTCCGGCAGCAGCCGGCATCATCAACTTTGTTGTCTTAACGGCAGCACTCTCGTCATGTAACTCGGGTATCTTCTCGACAGCCCGGATGATGATGAACTTATCCGAGAACAGTGAAGCACCACGTCGCTTCTCGAAAATCTCGAAAAACGGTGTTCCAGCACTGGCGACGATTCTTTCAGGTGTCGCCTTGCTAGTTGGTGTCGCCTTGAACTACTTCTTACCGGAAGATGTTTTTGCAATCGTAACGAGTATCGCGACGTTCGGAGCCGTCTGGACGTGGGCGATGATTCTGATCGCTCAGATGCGGGCACGGAAGGTACATGGTTCAGCAGAATTTGCTGTTCCGTTCTTCCCGGTCGCGAACTACATCGCACTTGCAGCACTTGCCGGTGTCATCGTCTTGATGGCATTTGATGCAAGTACGCGCATCGCTTTGGTCGTTGGACCACTGTGGTACGCAATTCTGATTGCTGTCTATTATGCACGGGGAATGCATAAGGAGACACGTCAGTCGATTCGGAAAGCATCAGGAGAATAAGGAAACGGGCGGATCCGGAAACGGGTCCGCTTTTTCATCACTTCGTATCAAACGGTTTCGTTTTGTTTTAACGATAGATTTGCTACACTTACGACAGAACCATACAGGAGGTCATACGAGATGAAAACGATTCATGTAGATGAGTTACAAGAGCGATTAGAAACAGGCGAGGCGCTACATGTCGTCGACGTACGTGAGCAGGATGAATACGATGCAGGACACATTCCGAACGTCCGCTTCCTTCCGATGTCTGAGATCGGCGAACGCTATACGGAGTTGCAAGAAGGTGAAACCTACTACTTGATCTGCAAAGCAGGCGGACGGAGCGAAAACGTTGGTCGTTTCCTCGAGCAGTACGGATATGATATCGTCAACGTCGAAGGCGGTATGATGAACTGGAAAGGCGATCAAGAAGCATAAGGGTAAGCGTTATCAAGGAAGACGACTCGAAATGAGTCGTCTTTTTTCATGTGAACGAGTACACGTTTATCGATTTTTCTATGAACATTTTTCGTTATTCTTCCGATAGAGAAGGTAGAATAGCGAGTCCTTGCACTCGAGAATGGAGTGACACATGGAACAAAAGATCAAACGAACGATGAGCATCAAACAAAAATTAATTCTGACATCGATTCTCTTATTAGTAATCCCGGCGCTCGTGATCGGATTTGTTGCCTACAATCAGGCGAAACAAACGATGACGGAGCAAATTCTGCAATCGGCACATGGTGGAGTCGATCGGATGAACGATGAGATCCAGAACATCATTGATCCGATGCGACGCGATGTCGCCTTTTTTGCGGACCGGATTGACGGCACGCTTTATCAAAAAGGAAAACCGAATGCGGCGTTAAAAGAAAAAATGACAGAATATCTCGACATGCATCCGCAAGCAGCGAACATTTATTTCGCGACGACGGAAGGGGATATGAACATTTTCCCGGAACAGGTCATGCCCGAGAATTATGACCCACGTGAACGCCCGTGGTATCAGTCAGCGGAAGCGGCAGGTGGAAAAGTCGTCATCACCGATCCGTACGTTGATGCTGCTTCGAACAAGATGATGGTGACATTGTCACAAACGACGGGTAACGGGAAAGGCGTCGTGGCGATTGATGTCGATGTCGACCGGATCGCGGAAATCGCGAAAAAGATTAAAATTGGTAAAGAAGGTTATGTGACGATTCTTGATTCGAATAAAAAGTTCGTTACGCACCCGACGTTAAAACCAGGTGAAAAGGCAACTGGGAACTGGGTTGCGCCACTCTACGATGACCCAGCCGGACAATTTTCATATGAATTCGAAAATGAAGGGAAACAGATGGACTTCATGACGAACGATTTAACGAAGTGGAAGGTTGCCGGAACACTGTACGATAATGAAATCACCGATGCGACGTCGAGTATTCTTTGGACAACGCTTGCTGTCATCGGCGGAATGTTACTCGTCGCAGCCGTCTTCATCTACTTCATCCTTCGCTCGATTCTTCGTCCACTCGGTCATTTGACACGTGGGGCAGAACGGATTCAATCTGGTGATTTGACAGAACCCGTCATCGTTGAGTCAAACGATGAAGTCGGACAGGTCGCACAAAGCTTTAACGTCATGGTCGACTCACTCCGCTCGATCATCATTAATCTCGATCAGTCGATCACACAAGTGGCCGGTTCGTCGCAGGAATTAATGGCGAACTCTGCCCAGACGACGTCCGCATCGGAACAAATTGCGGGATCGATTCAACAGGTTGCAGCAGGGGCGGATCAATCGAAACGTCAACTCGATACGAATGCTGTTTCGCTTCAGTCAATTACAGCCGGCATCATGCGAATTGCTGAGAGCTCAACAGACGTTTCAGAGCTATCACGTTCAACGGCTACAGAAGCTGAGAACGGAACAGTCGCTGTACTGCAGAACGTCCAGCAGATGAAAGAAATCGATGCCTCCGTTCAAAACTTCGGTGGCGTCATCAGTTCACTCGCACATCGTTCGAATGAGATCGGAAAAATCGTCGATGTCATCAATAGCATTGCCGAACAAACGAACTTATTGGCCCTGAACGCGGCGATTGAAGCGGCACGCGCGGGCGAAAACGGAAAAGGCTTTGCCGTTGTCGCAAGCGAAGTACGAAAACTGGCAGAGCAGTCACAGGATTCAACGAAGCAGATTGCGCAACTGATTCAAAACATCAAGCAGGAGACGGATCAATCGGTTACGATGATGAAGGAAGTCTCGGGACAGACGAAAGCTGGTTTGACGACGACAGAAGCATCGGCAGAGCGATTCCAGAAGATTCTCGAACGGACGCAAGAGATGACACCACGAATCGAAGACGTGACGGCAACTGTCGAGGAAATCGCAGCGAACGTTCAAGAAGTGTCAGCATCGGCGACAGAAATCGCTCATATCGCGCAAGAGAATTCGTCGGCGTCGAAACAAGTCGCAGCGACGACGGAAGAACAGTTGAGTGCGATGGAAGAAATTTCGCAATCCGCTAAAGCATTATCCGATATGGCAGAAGAGCTACAGGTACTCGTTGCTCGTTTCCGTGTTTAAGCCATCGATTATACAAAGCAAGGAAGCTAGTCTTCCTTGCTTTTTTTCGTCTGTCACTATTCTGTGACGAACTGAACAAATAGCTTGGAATCCTTGTGAATCCGGGCTTGAGACGGGGTTAAAACGGGAAAATAATAAGTATCTAACACTTCGAAGGAGGTGGGTACGGTGAAGCAGTTACGCAAGATACGTGAGTGGCAGGATGCGGGTCTGTTGGATGAATCAACCGTCGAACGAATCATGACCTACGAAAAGCAACATTCAACGAAACAACGCCTCCCGCTCTTGTTGATTGTAGGGGGTACGTTCGTCGTATTGGCTGTGTTCAGCTTTTTAGCTGCCAACTGGCAAGCGATGCCGGTCGGCTGGAAAATCGGACTTGTCGTAGCACTTATGTGGAGCTGTTACGTCATGGCGGATCTTTCGGAACGTCGGAGTATGTTGCATCCGATTGTCTTCCGAATCGGTGGAATCCTAGCGTTTGGCGCCTCGATTCTCGTTGTTGTCCAAAGTTTTCACTTGCCGATGGGAGGATCACTGCTCAGCTGGTGTATGTTTGTCGTCGCATTAGTGCATTATGTGCTTTGGCGTCATGAAGCATACGGTGTCGTCGCCTTCCTTTCCGGATGGACGATCTTTACGAGTCTTGGTGGTTTTGGTCAGGAGCAGGCGAGTTATCTCGACTGGACGTCGTTCGGTCTGATGGTCGTGTTGTCGTTCAGTTGGTTTTACTTCAGTCAACGTCTGCCATCGCTTTTGTTTAGCTGGCTGTTTCTCTTCTTCAGTGGCCTCTCCTTGTTTCTCCTCGTATCGTATGACGGATTCCTGTGGCCGGTCTGGACGCTATTTTTACTCGTTCCCGTTCTCTGGCTTGTTCGTGAGGAGTCCAATCGTCGGATCGTTGAAATGGTCTATCTGGTCGTTGCTGCCATCAGTTCGATCGTCTATCTGTCTGTACGTGCGGAATCAAATGCCGCATTACCATCCATGACAGAAGCGATTTTGCTAGCTATCGTATCCATCGGGTTAGGCATTTTCTTCTATCAAAAACGTCGCTCCTTATTGTTTATCGTTCCGCTTGGATTCGTTGGAGTCCTGTGGCTTGATGAACAGGCCATTCTACTCGCTATCCTCGTTGAACTATCCGCGCTACTGTATCTGTTGTATCAAGAACGTCGTCATGCCGTCATCTGGCCAGCCTTTCTCTATTTCATTCTCGTTCAAATCGCGATATACGTCATCTATGCGTGGGATCGTTTGAACATGTCTTTGTTTTTCCTCATCGGTGCGCTCCTCATCTTCCTATTGTCCGGTGTCTTATGGTGGTTACGCCGTAGAGGAGGTGTGACGTCATGAAGCGCTATCTAATGCCTGTATTGCAGACGTGCGCCGTTGGTCTGTTGATCGTCAGCTTTTTTGCGACCTCCTGGTTCGGAACATCGTACCGTTTTCGGGCAGAGCCGTTTGATCCGTTTGATCCCGTTTACGGTGAATACGTGATGCTTCAGTATCCGGATTTAAAACCAGGTCCGACGATTCAAAATGGGCGTGTTTATGTCAGCTTCGAGACAGATGCTTCCGGTTATGCTCAAATCGACCGGATTTCGAATGAACGATTCTTCGGAAGTGTTGCTGGCGACTATTACGATCAATACGTGTCGATTCCACAGTTGACGCAGTATTATGTCGAACAGGGAAGCGGAAAACAATACGAGAAAGCTAAAGCACTAGAAGTCCGTGCGGATGTGTCACCATGGGGAACGATCCGGACGACGAATTTAAAAATTTCTGAATAAAAAAACCTTGCGTCAGGAATGAAACGGTTGTACTATTAATTTAAATTTTCAGACAACTAAATCTGCATGCGTAGACGGGAAGAGTAAAATGATCAGAAATCGATAGAGAGTCTCTGTTGCTGGAAATGAGACGATTTCGTCATTTGAAGATGGTCCCGGAGCAGTCGGAAGAACGTGAACGGTGTTCATCAGTAGAACCGACCGGTAGGACGGATACCGTTAGCATTCCATGGAGTCTCGTACTCCTAGAGGTGGCTGAACGTGAGTTGAGCCATGAACGAAGGTGGTACCACGTGATCAGACATCACGTCCTGAGAGATGAGGGCGTGGTGTCTTTTTTGTGGGGACGTTCGCGCAGGAGGAGGATGACGAGATGGCAGAAGCATTGGTATTGCAATCAGACTTTGGCGTGAGTGACGGGGCAGTGAGTGCGATGTATGGAGTAGCCCACAGCATCAATCCGGAGATTCGGATTTTTGATTTGACGCACGACATTCCACCGTTCCACATTTGGGAAGCGTCCTATCGGTTACTGCAGACGGTGCCGTACTGGACGGAGCAAACGGTGTTCGTTTCTGTCGTTGATCCAGGAGTCGGATCAAGTCGAAAGAGTGTCGTCGCGCGGACGCATGCGAATCAATACATCATCACACCGGATAACGGGACGTTGACGCATCTTTGGCAAGCCGGATACATTGCTGAAGTGAGGCAACTCGATGATCGACGGCATCGCTTACCGCGGATGGGGGAATCGTATACGTTCCACGGACGAGATATCTTTGCCTTCACGGGAGCTCGATTATCAAGCCATGTCATCACCTTCGAGGAAGTGGGACCTGTTTTACCTGCTTCGGACATCGTTTTGCTCGACCGGACAGTTGCCTCGTCGTCGGACAGCGGTGTTACTGGTATCGTCGAGATTCTCGATGTTCGCTTCGGAAATGTCTGGACGAACATTCCCGTCGCTCTCGTCCGTCAGGCGGGTCTCGACATCGGCAGCCACGTCAAGGTAATGATTTCGTATCGGGAACGAATCGTCTATGAACAGACACTGCTCTTTGGTCATTCGTTCGCCGACGTACCAGTCGGTTCAGGCGTCGTTTACATCAATTCGCTAGATCAGATTGCTCTTGCCTTGAATCAAGGTTCGTTTGCGCATGCATTTGAGGTTGGGATCGGAAATGATTGGAGTGTTAACGTACAACAAATCAAAGGAGGAGATCGAACATGAAAGGATTTACGACAAAACAGATCGTCGCAACCGGGATCGGAGCAGCTGTATTCATCATTTTAAGTCGATTCGCTGCGATTCCGACAGGCGTACCGAACACGTCAATCGAGACAGCCTATGCATTTCTCGCATTCATGGCAGTTTTGTTCGGACCGGTCACAGCCGGTTTGATTGGTTTAATCGGTCATGGATTAAAAGATGCAATTTTATATGGTTCCCCGTGGTGGAGTTGGGTCATCGTCTCCGGCTTCGTCGGGTTTGGTATCGGATTGATCGCTAACCGGATTCGCTTAGAAGAAGGTGGATTGACGACACGTAAAATCGTCTTATTCAATGCGACACAAGCCATCGTGCAAGCGATCGGTTGGATCATCATCGCCCCGGTACTCGATATCTTAATTTACTCGGAGCCAGCGAATAAAGTCTTCGTCCAAGGTGCTGTCGCTGCGACATCAAATATCTTGACAGTCGGTGTCATTGGAACGTTGTTACTCGTCACGTATGCCAAAACAAGAAGTAAAGCAGGCAGCTTGAAACGCGAAGTTTGACCGAATGAGCTATGATCCTGTGCGAAGAGTCGGCAGGATCATAGCTCATTTGGCTTGGGGGGAGAAAGACATGACAAATGTGATTGAATTTCAGGATTTTTCATTTACATATCGGAGTCAGTCGGAACCGACACTCCGGCAGATTCAGTTAACGATTCAAGCAGGAGAACGCATCTTAATCGTTGGACCGTCGGGTTCAGGAAAAAGTACGCTCGCCCAGTGCATCAATGGGTTGATTCCGTTCTCGTACCCGGGAACGTGGGAAGGACAGGTCTTGATCAAAGGACAAGATGCCCGGGAGTTATCGTTATTTGATCGTTCGTTGCATATTGGCACGGTGTTACAGGATCCAGATGCGCAGTTCGTTGGTTTATCGGTTGGCGAAGACATCGCCTTTGCGCTCGAGAACAAACAGACTAGGCGACCAGAAATGCAGGAAATCGTCGAACGCGTCGCACGAATGACGGATGTCGAGACGCTCTTGCATGCACGATTGAATGATCTATCAGGCGGACAACGGCAACGGGCAGCATTAGCGGGAGTCCTCGTCGAAGATGCGGATATCTTACTGTTTGACGAGCCACTCGCGAATCTCGATCCGGTAGCCGGACAAGAGGCGATGGCGCTCATGGATCGACTGCAACGGGAGACGAATCGCACGTTGATCGTCGTCGAACACCGAATCGAGGATGTTCTGTTTATCCCGTTTGACCGCATCATCGTCATGGTCGATGGAGAAATCATCGCCGATGATCATCCGGATGTCATCTTAAGCAATGGAGTGCTTCAACAAGCGATATTGCGTGAACCCCTCTATGTCAGTGCCGCGCGTTGGGCTGGAATGGCTGTACAATCTTCAGACCAGCCGAGCCGCATCGATCCCTTTTTAAAGCAGTTCAACCAGACGGACGTGTTAGAGCGTTTAGAGGAAGCGCCTCAAAAAGAGACTGCAACCTCTACTGCATTGCTTGAACTTGAACAGTTGGCGTTTCATTATCGTCAAGGAACGCCGGTGCTTGAGAATGTGACGGCGACTTTTCAAAAGGGAACACTGACGACGATCGTTGGTCAGAATGGTGCCGGGAAATCCACGCTTGCGAAAGTGTTGAGTGGTTATCAACGGACGACAGGCGGGCGAATCCTACTTGACGGGATCGACATCACGCACCAATCGATCGCAGAACGGGCAGGGTCGATCGGATTCGTCCTGCAAAATCCGAATCATATGATTTCAAAGCACCTCGTGCATGAGGAAATCCGCTACGGGATGCAGGCGCTTGGATTAAGTGAGGCGGAAGAAAACGAACGTCTCGAGCAGACGTTACGTCGTTGCGGATTATATCCGTTTCGCAATTGGCCGATCCAAGCACTGAGTTTTGGTCAGAAGAAACGAGTGACGATCGCTTCGATTCTCGTTCGACGACCGGATATCTTGATTCTCGATGAACCAACAGCCGGTCAAGATTACCGTCATTATTCGGATATGATGGACTTTTTAGAAGGATTGAAGCAGGACGGGATGACGTTACTCATCATCACGCACGACATGCACCTCGTCTTAGAATACAGCGACCAAGTCTGCCTCGTGCAAGCCGGACGCATCCGTTACGCCGGAACGTCGTTTGGACTACTGAATCAAGAACAATTGCTGCATCATGCCCATTTAAAACAAACATCGCTCTTTACGATAGCACAGCATATTGAAGTCGATCCGGAACGATTCGTCGAGTCCGTGATTACGGCGGAGCGAAAGGAGCGGGAACAATGGCTGTAGAAATGCTTGGCTATATTGAAAAAACGTCACCGATTCATCGATTGACGGGAACGACGAAACTGATTGGATTCTTGTTATTTACGACAGCAACGATGTTCACCTATGATACACGTGTCCTACTTGTCATGGGATTAGTCAGCATCGTGTTATTCCGATTGTCGCGTATCCAGTTTAGGGAAGTCCGGTTCGTCTTGATCTTTACAGCAATTTTCGTCCTGATCAATGCGCTTGCTGTTTATCTGTTCGAACCAGAACAGGGTGTAGCAATTTACGGGTCACGTCATGTTTTACTGGAAGGCATCGGACGCTTTACAGTAACGGCAGAACAGTTGTTTTATCTGTTTAATCTCATTTTAAAATACAGTGTAATCGTTCCGATTGCTGTGTTGTTTCTCGTCACGACCCATCCGACGGAATTCGCTTCTTCATTGAATCGTATTGGTGTTCCGTATAAAATCGCCTTTGCGGTTTCCTTAGCACTCCGTTACATTCCAGACGTACAAGCGGATTTTCGGACGATCGCGAATGCCCAGGAAGCACGTGGAATTGCCGTCTCGCACGGTTCGCTTTGGCAACGGGCGCGTAATAGTATCCAGATTTTGCTTCCCTTGCTGTTTACGAGTTTGGAGCGGATTGAGACGGTCAGTAACGCGATGGACCTTCGTGGATTTGGTGCTGGGCGAAAACGGACGTGGTATAACCAACAGACGATGACACGAATCGATTATGTCGCGATCGGCTGTGTGCTACTTTTGACGGTTTTGTCATTCGTCGTCACTTTCTATGATGGCAATCGCTTTTATAATCCGTTTTAAGCATAAGATACGAAAAAGGCAGTGGATGCGTCCACTGCCTTTTGTCATATCACTGATCCACTTACGCAGATCGTTTTTGATTTTCCCAACGTGGTGAATTCAACAGTTCAATCCATTTCTTGACGGCTGAGATCGTGATGACGATCGCGAGTAGTCCCATCGTGACGGACAAGACCGTATTCAAGATGCTGAAACCTGGAGAATCGGGATTCGCATAGACGTTTGCGACCATCCAGATATCTGCGAACGTTACCGTGATTAGAAGGTAGACGAGCGGAATGAACGTCGTCAGGGCATAGATTTTTTTGTCGGCGATTTTCAAGATGATCGTCGTTCCGATGATCAAGCCAATCGACGCCATCAGCTGATTCGATACCCCGAATAATGCCCAAATCGAACCGATGTCACCTGAGAACAGGAGATAGCCCCAGAAGAACGTTCCGAGTGCCGAAGCGAAGATCGCACCTGGAATCCAGTCGACGCGTTTGAGCGGTTTGTAGAACTCTCCGAAGAAATCTTGAATCAAGTAACGGGCGACACGTGTTCCTGCATCGATTGCTGTTAGGATGAAGACCGCTTCGAACAAAATAACGAATTGGAAGAAGAAACCGGCAATCTCTTTAAACCACGGGATGGCGCGGAAGATGAACGTCATACCGACGGCGAGTGAGACGGCACCACCTGTTCGACCTGCCAGGTCAAGACCGATTTCACGAGATAAATCATCGAGATAAACCGTGCTCATACCAAGCGTCGCGAATACTTCTGGTGTGGAGTTGATGGCAAAGTAATCACCGACTTCAAGGGATGTCGCAGCGATCAATGCCATGACGGCAACGAGACATTCGACGAGCATAGCACCAAAAGCAACCGGTTTGATGTCACTCCACCGATTGATCATCTTTGGTGTCGTACCAGAACCTACGAAAGCATGGAAACCAGAAATCGCACCACAGGCAATCGTGATTGAGATGAACGGCCAGACTGGACCAGCGATGATTGGACCACCGCCATCAACGAACTTCGTGAATGCTGGGAATCGAATGTCCGGGTTGATGATGAAGACACCAACGATCAACGCAAGGAAAACACCAATCTTCATGAAGCTAGATAGATAGTCGCGAGGTGCGAGTAAGAGCCAAACTGGCAGTGCAGCAGCAAAGAACGCATAAATCGGTAAAGCAATCGCGAGTTGACGTGACGACAAATCGAACCAATCGCCGATGAATGTTTGCGTCAACTGAGGACCAAAACCAATTGCCGCTAGAATCAGTAAGAAACCAACCGTTGAAGCAAGGGCTAGATTGCCACCTTTACGTAAGTAAATCCCAACGAACATCGCGATCGGAATCGTCGAGAAGACAGCGAATGTACCCCATGGGTTATGTTCAAGTGCGTGCAGGACAACCATTGATAGACCAGCCATCGTGATCGTGATGATGAAGAGCATCGCGAGACCGGCACAAAAACCAGCGACGGGACCTAATTCTTTTTTAGCGACTTCAGACAGCGACTGACCGTCTTGGCGCATCGAGGCAAAAAGAACGACCATATCATGGACCGCTCCACCGATAACGGCACCAATCAAAAGCCACAGTAAGCCGGGGAGATATCCGAACTGTGCAGCAAGGACAGGTCCGACGAGTGGTCCGGCAGCAGCGATTGCTGCGAAGTGGTGTCCGAACGAGACCCATTTGTTCGTTGGGACGTAATCTTTTCCGTCCGCTAATTTATGAGCGGGCGTTTCGCGATCATCTTTGATTTTTAAGACTTTCGCGGCCATGAACGTGCCGTAGAGACGATACGCGATTAATAAGATACAGATGACAGCAATAACGATTGGAGTAGCGCTCATCTAAAATTCCTCCTCTTGAATGAACTATGATGGATTTAGTATACAAGTTATGGAAACGCTTTCTTTAATTTTTAGATGAGCTGTCGGTTTCGTTCGATGAAAGGTTGAAAATGGACCTTGAATCACAAAAAAGAAGCGCTTAAATACCGAGCGCTTCTTTCAGTAGTTTGACATACGTCCGACTGACTGGCACATCAATCTGATGAATTTTTAAATTATAGGCCCCGTTGAACCAAGGTTCGATGGCATCGATTGCTGATAAGTTGACGAGATATGAGCGGTGAACCCGTAAAAAGCGATGATCTTGAAGCTTTCGTTCGAGTTCGAGTAAGGTCTCGTTCGATGGATACGCATGGTGCTCCGTGACGATTTTCGTCTTCCCGTTCTCAGCGACGATGTAATCGATATCTTGAGGAGACAATAATTTCAGTTGTTCGCCCGTCTCGACGGCTAAACGTTCAAGTCGAGGTGCTTTTTTCGGAAGCGGTCGCGCCACTTTTTCAATCGCACGGACAATCCGTGCCGGATCATAGGGTTTCAAGATGTAGTCATAAGCATTCAGCTCAAACGCTTCAAGCGCATGAGCATCATACGCCGTCACAAACAAAAGAGCCGGAGGACGTGGCATCGACTTTAAGCGTTTAGCGACTTCAAGACCACTTCCGTCCGTCAGCTCGATATCGAGAAAGACTAAGTCGGGTTGAAGGGAGCGAACGAGTCGTTCGGCTTCCTCGACACTACCGGTTTCCCCGACGACTTCAAGACCGGCTGCGGTCACGTGATAACGGAGCTCGTCACGTGCGAGCGGTTCATCTTCAATCAACAAGGTGCGCATGCTGAATCTCCTTTCTGACTTCAATCGGGAGACGAATCGCGATCGTCGTGCCGTTTTGACCGTCACTCGTGATCGTAAACTGTCCCTTTTCACCATATAAACTTCGAATTCGTTCTGCCGTATTAAATAATGCGGTACCGGTGCCTGAGGACGGAACGACTTCTCGGCCGAGACGGGCAAGACGCGAGGCGTCAATCCCGCGTCCGTTATCGACGACTTCGAGACAAAGTTGGTCTGCCTCACACCATGCCGTCACCCCGACATATCCTGTCTGTTCAGAAGAAAACGCGTGAAGGAATGCATTTTCGATCAACGGTTGTAAGATGAACGGTGGAACGAGTAAAGACGTCGTCTCGTCTGCTAAATCGATATCGAGAAACGGGCGATTCGGAAAACGAGCGGCTTCAAGCGATGTGTACGCTTCGATGTGCTCGAGTTCTTTTTGGAGCGGAATTTTCGTCGATCGTGCGCCTTGGAGGTTACTACGGAAAAAGGTTGATAATTCAAGTAACAACGTCCGTGCCTGTTCGACATCCGTCCGGCACAGTGCATAAATCGTATTAATCGCATTGAACAAGAAGTGTGGATGAATTTGTGCTTCAAGTGCCCGAATCTCGGCATCCTTCAGTAAACCGGCTTGCCGCTCTGCGTTCCCGAGTGCCAGTTGTGTCGAGAACAGTTTCGCTAACCCTTCAATGAGTTCGACTTCGACGGCGTCGAGCAATTCTGCATGAGGATAATAGACTTTCAACGTCCCGATCGTCGTTTCTCCGACAATCAGCGGAGCGATGATGCCGGCTTGAAGCGGACAATCCGTTACGGGACATCCGATGTCGAGTCGTTCCGTCACAAGACGGACTTGTCCGTCCTGCAAGACATGCTCGGTCGGTTTCGTCGTCCAGTGACTCCCAGCTTGATGGTGGTCGCTCCCTATACCGATATGGGCCAGGATGACGGAACGATCCGTCAGTGAGACGGCTTCGGCTCGTGTTTGCTGCAACAGAATTTCCGCGACAGCTTCTGCCGTATGGATATGTAGACCACGCGTCAGATGCGGCAGCGTCAAATCAGCGATATGCAACGATCGTTCTGCTTCTCTTGCCCGAACCGTTTCCTCTTCTCGCGCAGCAAGGCGGATGATTGATAAGAACAACCAGACACCGAGAACGTTGATCAGTGTCATCGGTAAGAAGATGAACTGGACGAGTTCGACTGCTGCATCAAAGGGGCGGGCGAATAGTAAAATCAACGACATTTCAAACAGCATTAAAAAAGCAGTCAGACACACGGGCAATAACGCTTGGCTACTGAGACGGTCGCGCCAATAGGAGCGTAAGAGACCGCTGACACCACCGGCGATGACGGTGGAAAGCGCGCAAGCGAACGCTGTGAATCCGCCGAGGGAATACCGGTGAACCCCGACGATCAATCCGGTCATCAATCCACCGAGCGGACCAGCGAGCAATCCGCTGATGACGACGATCATCGTTCGTGTGTTTGCAATCGCTGATGTTCCGTCGACTTCTTCGAGCCAAGCATGAGGTAAGAATTCAGCTAAGTCGACTTTGACCCCTGTATAGTTACTTAAAATACCGTACGTCGCAAAAAACAGGACGAGGACACGAAATTGCCAGCCCGCTTCCGGTTGACGCAGCAGCCGTCGTGTCGGTCCCCACTGGGCGAGGATGAACGCTAAGATGATCATGATACCAAGTCGTTCGAGTAAAAAAGGAATCAGTTCCAACATGTGCATTCCTCCATTCGAGTTAAGTGTAAACGCTCGCAAAAGGGAGAGCAATGCCGGTATACAAAAAAGCCGTACTCGCTCGGTTTAAGAGAGAGTACGGCAGACTTACTTATTGTGCGTCTTTATCGAACGTGATCCGTGCGATCGCGTCATGTTGGTGAATCGTTTCTTCGTTACGGCATTCGACGTAGAACGAAGCGATTGGATCCATTTCGTACAAATCAGCAGCAATCAAGCGAACCATATCTTCTACGAAACGTGGGTTTTCGTATGCCATCTCTGTCACACGCTTTTCATCCGGACGTTTGAGTACTGGGTGAAGTGGCGCTGAGGCATTTGATTCCGCAGCATCAAGCAACGATTGTTTCCAATCAAAGTCTTCTGCTTCATCACGTAACGATGCTTCCATCGTGACGTAACCACGTTGGTTGTGAGCACTGTATTCGCTGATTTCTTTTGAACATGGGCAAAGTGTCGTGACGTTGATCGTCAAGCCGACAGACAACGTCGCTTCGTCCGTTTCCGTGTTGACGCTGACCGTTTGCCATACTTCAGCATTCATCAAGCCGCTAAGACCTGTTGCAGGTGCTTTACGTGTGAAGAACCATGGGTAACGGATCGTCAATTGACCTTCCGTTTGTTCCATGCGGTCTGCTAAATCACGCGCGAATTGAATGAGTGACTCGTTCGTGACCGTCCAACCTTCGTTATGGTATTGATCAAGTTGTTCCGTTAAACGGCTCATGTTGATCCCTTTACGGTCTTGTACGAGTGATGTCGACAATTCGAATGTCGCGACTGTCGCTTGTGTGTTGTCTCCGTCTTGGATGACGACAGGGTGTTTGACGTTCGAGATTCCGACAGCATCTAGTGCGAACAGGAAGTTCTTCGGTGTATTTTGCAAGTCGACCATCTTATCTTTTTCAGTCGGTTTTGTTCCTTTGATCGGTGGTACCGAACCGAACAGCTTATGGCGCTCTTCTTTTGTTGGTAACGTAATCGGGTAGGTAGACATATTCATTGGCCCCTTTGTCCTTTTGTAGTGTTTCAATAGTAATAACATGACAGGAATGCTAGAGACGAGCAAGTCTGATGATTCCGCAAATGTGTTTCATCTTTTCATCGCTAGAAGTATTGTCTTGAATTTTATCACGAACGTTCGATAAACGAAACTCGCACGACTCAAAATCGACACATTCTATATCTGTAGGAATAACTTACTTGCAATCGGGTATACTATCCTATAGTATATGTTCAGGTGAACGTGTAATCATTGTTTTTTTGTCATGGTCAGAAATTGAAGTTTTTTTATTTTACAGGTAGTTAAAGAAAGGGATGACAGAGATGGATTGGCAGTTACTATTACAGTATGCCTGGGTCGTACTCGTCTTGATCGCGCTTGAAGGATTACTTTCAGCAGATAATGCACTCGTACTCGCGGTCATGGTCAAGCACTTACCAGGAGAACAACAAAAGAAAGCACTTTTTTATGGACTAGCTGGAGCGTTCGTTTTACGATTCGCGGCATTGTTCGCGATTTCGTTCCTCGTCGATATTTGGCAAATCCAAGCACTTGGAGCGGCGTACTTGCTCATCATGGGACTACGGCATATTTATAAGACCGTTAAAGCAAGGAAGCTCGGTGAGAACCATGGGGCTGAAAATGAGCTAGATGCAGAACCGAAGTCGGAAGAGCCAGTTTCAAAAGGTGAATTCTGGCGGACAGTTGCGAAAATCGAGTTCGCAGACTTAGCGTTCGCAGTCGATTCGATTCTTGCTGCCGTTGCCCTTGCCGTTGCCCTTCCAAACTGGGGAACAGGTGAAATCGGTGGTTTGAACACAGGTCACTTCATCGTCATCTTAACAGGTGGTTTGATGGGTGTCGTCTTGATGCGGTTCGCAGCACGTGTCTTCGTGAAGTTACTTGCAGATCGCCCAGGTCTTGAGACAGCAGCCTTTGCAATCGTTGCCTGGGTCGGTGTAAAGTTAGCCGTTCTTGCGCTCGAGCACCCGAAATACCACGCATCGATCGAAGGAACAATCTTTGAAGCCTTAAAACTTCCTGAAGGATTCGCCCACAGTACACCGTGGCAGGCATTCTTCTGGACAGTCATGGTCGGTCTTGCTCTTTGGGGTTGGTTCTCTTCACCAAAAACAAAACCAAATCCAGATGCTGAAAAGAAAGTCGATCAAAACTTATAAGAAATGGAACGATCCGTCGATGGCGGGTCGTTTTTTTGTGTTAGGTTTTCTTAAACAATGGGAATAAAACACAAGGTTAAGTACTTGAGCTGAGCTTGCATCTTTTTCTTTCCGGTCGACCGGCATATAATGAATAGACTGAACAAAAAAGGGGATTCGTTAGTATGGATATTGGATTAATTACACAGTATGCGACCGTCGGGCTCGTACTGATCATTTTGCAAGGATTACTATCCGCCGACAATGCGATGGTCATGGCCGTCCTGGTCCGTCCGCTACCGGACGATCAACGCAAAAAAGCACTTTTCTACGGTTTAGTTGGAGCACTCGTCTTACGTTTCGTGGCAATCTTCTTTGCCTCGTACTTAGCGACGATTTGGGAGCTTCAGGCACTCGGAGCAATTTATCTCTTCTACGTGGCGTTTAAAGGAATCGTCGAGGCACGATCGAACAAACACCAAGTACCGGATTCGATTGCCGAACAAAAAGCCTCACCGAATTTTTGGTGGACGGTCGTTAAAGTTGAGTTCTCTGACTTGGCGTTCGCTGTCGACTCGACACTTGCTGCTGTCGCCATGGCAACGACATTACCAATGATTGGTGGAACGATCGGTGGTCTGAATACAGGGCAATTTTGGGTCGTCTTCTTCAGTGGGATCATCGGACTCGTCATCATGCGTTACTTCGCGAGCTGGTTCGTCGTCTTGCTTCAAAAACGGCCAGGTATCGAAGAAGCTGCCTTTTGGCTCGTCGCTTGGGTTGGAGTAAAACTGGTCGTCATGACACTTGCGCATCCATCGATCGACGTCTTGCCGCATGAGTTTCCAGAGAGTACACTATGGCAAACGATCTTCTGGGTCGTACTTGCCTTGATTTTAATCATTGGTTGGTTCCGTAGCGGAAACAGTTCAACCAAATCAGCAAAATAATACAATGGCGGGCAGGGTACTCTCTGTCCGTCTTTCGTTAGGAGAGATTTCATGCAAAACGGTAATTTCATTCGGATGCTGACGCGGATGCAAAACGTTCCACGGTGGGATGAATACGCACCACGTTTTCCGGATAACGCAGCCAGTCACAGCTTTCGTGTTGCCTTATTTAGTTTGATGGCAAGCTATTTAGAAGAGGCAGACGGGCAAACACCAGTCGATCGCCTGACATTGCTCGGAAAAGCTCTATTCCATGACATGAACGAAGTCATCACTGGACCAATCAAACACCGGACAAAAAAAGAGCCAACGTTACATGCACACATTCAGGCAATGGAACAACAAGCAAGTGAACAACTCGTTGCCTTACTCTCAAAGTCGCTTCAACCAGCGTTCACGACATACCTCGTGCATGCAGAAGATGAATCGCCAGAGGGACGAATCGTCGAAGCCATCGATACGTTCGATGCGATGTTGTACGCACGCCGAGAAGCACGGATGACGGAGTCGGTCTTTTTCGAACAAAAAGCAACGGAATTACAGGCTGTTCTGGAACGACACTCACTCGTTTCGGTTCGTCGCTTGACACAGTCGGTCATGGAAGAGGACGAGATGTCTCATTTCATTGAAAACGTCTTGATGATGGATACGATCCGGCGCTGGAAAGGGCGTTTTAATACGATTGATGATAACGATGCGACACATGCGTTTCGAGCAGCCTCGCTTGGAATCTTCAATGGTCTGATTGAATCAGAAAAATACGGCGTCACGATCGATATCGAAGAAGTCGTTTCCCGTCTGTTGTGTCATGATCTCGTTGAAGGCACGACAGGAGATGTTCTCGGACCTGTCAAACATGCGACACCGGTCACAGCAGCAGCCTTCGAAGCTTACGAACGGGCAGAAGGAGAGACGTTGATCAATAATTTACCGAAAGAAATCCGAGTACCATTCCGTCGGTTCGTCGTGGAAGCAAAAGACGAGACATACGAAGGACAGATGGTTGATGTGATCGATAAACTCGATGCATTGATTAAAATGAACATGGAACGGAAGTTGAACGGGGTCGAGTATGAGACCGGTTACCGCGCACAACTCAAAAAGGTTCAGATGACATATGAAAATCCATCGGTCGTCTTTTTCCTCGCTTATGTCTTGCATGATTTGGATTACGTGACGTCATGACGAAAGAAACCATGACCCCACGCCGCTTAACGTTGATCTTGATCCTCGGTTCACTCGCTGCACTCGGACCGCTCTCAATCGACATGTATCTACCTGCTTTTCCGGATATGTCACGCTCATTTGATTCGAGTGCATCACTAATCCAATTGAGCTTGACGGCTTGTATGCTTGGGATGGCGCTCGGACAATTGATCGTTGGTCCACTGAGTGACGTTCGCGGTCGTAAACGACCGCTGATGGTTGCTCTGCTCGCATATCTGCTCGCTTCTCTCGCCTGTGCGATGGCACCGACGATCGAAGTGTTGATCGCGCTTCGATTTATCCAAGGGGCAGCTGGAGCGTCAGGAATCGTCATTTCCCGGGCAATCGTTCGTGACTTGTTTGACGGACCTGAATTGACGCGGTTTTTTGCTGCCTTGTCACTCGTTAACGGAACGGCACCAATTCTCGCACCCGTCATCGGGGGACAGTTGCTTCGGTTCGGTGATTGGCATTTCGTCTTCTACTTGCTCGCGATTTTAAGCACGATGATGTTACTTGCCGTCGCACTTCGTTTACCGGAAACGCTCCCGCTTGAGAGACGCGTCGAAGGAAACCTGACGACGACGTTGAAGACGTTCGGACGCTTGTTGACGGACCGCGTCTTCATCGGCTATGCGTTCGCACAAGCATTCGTCATGGGCGCGATGTTTGCCTACATCTCCGGTTCACCGTTCGTCTTACAAAATATTTATGGCGCTTCGCCGCAACAGTTCAGTTTTTTGTTCGGTTTAAACGGAATCGGAATCATTTTAGCAGCACAAATCGCTGGACGTCTTGCGGGTCGTGTCGATTCAGAGCGGCTGATGCGAATTAGTTTGACGATCGTTGCGAGTGCGAGTATCTTATTGTTCCTCGCCTTGACGTTAACGGAGCAGCTGATCTTCGTCATGATTCCACTGTTCTTCGTCGTTTCGAGCGTTGGTTTGATCTCGACGCTCGGTTTTACCTTAGCGATGCAAAATTATGGAGCAACGGCAGGCAGTGCCTCGGCACTGCTAGGACTCTTGCCAATGCTCGTCGGCTCGCTCGTGTCACCACTCGTCGGAATCATGGGGGAGCAATCGGCTGTTCCGATGGGTTTGATCATCATGACCTTAGATTGCCTGGCGCTCATCCTCTATTACGGTCTGATTGTTCGTCGACCGAATCGTTCATAAACGCTAATTATTCAAAAACGTTTGTCCTATGTATAGGACGAGCGTTTTTTCTTTTAATGAAAGGAAAAGAAATGGAATTCATTTTGAAACATTTTCTAAAAATTAAGCGTAGAAGAGAAAGAAAGCCAGTACTTCAGAAAGGAGTGGAGCGATGAAACAGGAGTTGCAGCGTGAACGAAAACCGTCGATTGAGGCAAGATTAGCCCGTCATTTTGCCGCACAGAAAAAATACTTACGCCGTCAAGAAGAGGCAATTGATCAACGAGACAAAGAATTGGCTCGTTTATTGTTTGAGGAAAACCGGACTGCTTATCAAAGGGCTTACCACGAACTGTATGGCTCACATCCTTACATCGAGGTGAACGAAGATGGACGTTAGTACACTTTATTTATATGCGTTAGCGGCTGCTGCTTGCGGTGTGTTTGTGTCCATCCTATTCTCAGACGTCATTCCAGGCGTCGATCAAATCTTTCATCCCACGTTGATCTTATCTTTTGTCATCATCACGTCAGCGATCGGATTCGGGCTCGAACAGCTAAGTCCGCTTGGTTCGCTATTGATTCTAATCACCAGCAGTGTGATTGCGTTATTAGTGACGACGCTGATGCATATTTTCTTATTCGTTCCGATGGCACAAGCCGAACAGTCGCTTGGATTTTCGGAACAGATGCTAGAAGGACGCAGTGCAACCGTCATCGTGCCGATTCCGACTGAAGGATATGGTGAAATCTTACTTGATGACGTCTCAGGACGCGTATCAAAGTCAGCCGTTCTGTTTGAAGGACCTGCCCTACCACAAGGCACGAAGGTGCTCGTCATCGAGATCAAACAAGGCGTCGCGTCTGTCGTGACGTACCCCCAACAATGGAAAAAGGAGATGTTTACATGAATCCAGTGTTAATCGTATCAATCGTCGCGGTCGCATTGATCGTTGCGTTGATCGTCTTATTCATTACGAAGTACCGAACAGTTGGTCCGGAAGAAGCGCTGATCGTATCGGGGAGTTATCTCGGAGGACGCAACGTCAATACCGATGAGTCCGGTAACCGGGTAAAAATCATTCGTGGTGGCGGAACATTTGTATTACCTGTCTTCCAACAAGCGACACCGCTAAGCTTGTTATCAAGTAAGCTTGAAGTCACGACACCCGAAGTCTACACGGAGCAAGGCGTACCGGTCATGGCAGACGGTACAGCGATCATCAAGATCGGCAGTTCGATTTCTGAAATTGCGACAGCAGCAGAGCAGTTCCTCGGAAAATCGAAAGAAGAGCGGGAAGGGGAAGCGCGTGAAGTCCTTGAAGGGCATTTGCGTTCGATTCTCGGGTCAATGACCGTCGAAGAAATTTATAAGAACCGTGATAAGTTCTCACAAGAAGTCCAGCGGGTCGCGTCTCAAGACCTGGCGAAGATGGGACTCGTCATTGTATCGTTTACGATCAAAGACGTCCGTGACAAGAACGGATACTTAGAATCGCTCGGGAAACCGCGGATTGCACAGGTTCGCCGTGATGCCGACATCGCAACGGCAGACGCGGAAAAAGAGACACGCATCAAACGGGCGGAAGCTTCAAAGGATGCGAAAAAAGCAGAACTCGAACGTGCAACGGAAATCGCTGAAGCGGAAAAAGAAAATCAGTTGAAGATGGCAGATTACCGCCGCGAACAAGATATCGCGAAGGCGAAAGCCGACCAAGCATATGATCTCGAAAACGCACGTGCGCAACAAGAAGTCACGGAGCAACAGATGCAGATCAAAATCATTGAGCGTCAAAAACAAATCGAGCTTGAAGAGCGCGAAATTCTGCGTCGTGAGAAACAATACGACGCGGAAGTCAAAAAACGCGCCGATGCCGATCGTTACTCGATTGAGCAAGCAGCCCAAGCGGATCGTGCGAAGCAATATGCGGAAGCAGATGCAACGAAATACCGGATCGAGGCATCAGCAAAAGCCGATGCAGAACGCATTCGTCTCGATGGTCTTGCGAAAGCGGACGCTGAGCGGGCACAAGGGGAAACAGAAGCGGAGATCATTCGTCTGAAAGGTCTTGCGGAAGCAGAAGCGAAAGAAAAAATCGCGCAGGCGTTCGAACAATTCGGACAAGCAGCAATCCTTGACATGGTCATTCGGATGATGCCAGAATACGCAAAAGAAATTGCAACACCACTCGGTAACATCGATAAGATCACGGTCGTCGATACAGGTAGCGGTGAAGGGGGCGGTGCGAACCGTGTCACCGGTTACGCAACAGATTTGATGGCATCACTGCAAGAGACGTTAAAAGCGTCGTCAGGACTCGATGTCAAAGAGTTGATCGAGAACTTCTCCGGTAAAGGAACAGCAAAGCCGTTGACGGTCAACTTGAATTCCCATGATGCAGTGGCAGCGTCGAAAACAGAAGACTGATGGCAATCCGCGTCTTATTGATTGTGTTCGCACTCCTGTTTTCCACATCGCTTGGCCGCTTCCATGGTATGTACTGGCGGTACTGGGTGGCGCGATTGGCATCATCAAAGGGTACACATCGGATGAAGGAATCGCGAATATATTCAACATAAAGAAGGTATCTTACTCACTTTACGATCGACAAACACGTCAGGAAGCCGTTCTCGCTTTGATGTGCAGTCTGTTGACGGTCGACTTCCCGTATTGGTTCGCTGGGGTGACAACAGGAATCACGTGGCGTGATGTCGGATATGTTGGTTTCGAAGTAGTATCGACACTTCTGTTCGCTTATGTTTTATTCCGTTTCCTATGTCTGAATCTATTCCGACCATTCTTTAAGTCCGAAAGAAGGGAGCAAAGAAATGGATAGTTTATTTCTACTGCAAGAACGTTGGATGCTGTTGCTTCCGTTCCTCGTCGTCTTCTTGATTAACGTCGGGTTATTGACTGCCCTTCTTAAGAAGCGACGTGATTTACCGAAGCTGTTAGTCTTCGGAATGGGTGGGATGGCGATCGTGTTTATCGTCTCCTCGCTCGGCTTAAGCATGGCACTACTGTTCTTCGGATACAATTCATAAAAAAACGGGGCAGGCTCTAAACAGAGTCTGTCCCGTTTTGTCATACTATAAGATAAGGATGAATGCCATTAACGTGGAAGGTCATACCCAATGACGACGAGTCCTGGTCCTGTATGTGAACCGATGGCTGCGCCGGCGATCGTCAAGATGACTTCGCTTGGTGAAAACTGTGCTTCAATCAATTGTTTTAACTGTTCTGCCCGTTCGATCGAATCCCCGTGACCAATCATGATCCGGTGTCCGTCAATCGCTGGACGTGCTTCTTCCATCCACTCGACGATCCGGTTCATGACTTTTTTCTGACCGCGGATTTTTTCTTTTGGAATCAACTTTCCGTCTTCGACTGTCAAGAGTGGCAAGATCGATAAGAGACCACCAATAAAGGCGCTAGCTCGCGAAACGCGTCCACCGCGCATCAAATATTCGAGTGATTCTACCGTGAAGAGATGACGAATCGTGTTCACCTTGGCTTCAGCGTAAGCTACTGTTTCTTCGAACGAATGCGTCTTCGCATATTCTGCGACGTCGAGAACGAACAATCCTTGTCCTGTCGAAGCCGTTTTCGTATCGAGTACGAGGTAAGGAACGTTCGGATATTTTTCGGCGAGTTCATCCGCGAGCATCTTCGCTGTTTGATACGTTCCTGATAATTCACTTGAGAAAGCGAGGTAGAGGAAGGGGTCCCCTTGTTCAAAGTGACGCGTGAACACCTCGACCATCCGGCTGACTTCGACCTGGAATGTCTTCGGTGCTGCACCGTCACGCATCTTATCATATAGTTGTTTCGGAGATATCGATTCTCCATCGAAGAACGTGTCTTCGTCGATCAATACGCCGAACGGCATGACCGTAAAATCATATGCATCTAACATGTCTTTTGGTGCATCAGCACCACTGTCTGTGATCAATCGGATCATCACGTTCTCTCCTTTCTTAACCTAGGGCTTTTTCGTTTCGATCAAGCATCCGACTCAAGTTGACGCCGAATCGCTCGTTCTCGAGTTCCGTCAAAGTAGCTGGTATCAAATCAGCGCCGAGCGCAAGTAACGCCTCATACGAACGACGTAAGCATTCCTCGACCGTCAATGAGATGCCGAGCAGTTCTTCGAGTGACGCCATCGTTTCCGGAACGACGGTCGGATAGACGAATTTCGTCGCCTCACCTTGAAGCGCTGCCGCGTAAAAGTCACGGACTAAAGCGGCGCGTTGACTCCCACTTCCGTTGACACAAAGGTAGATTTGAACGGCAACTCCGCCACGAACACGACGCTGGGAGATACCAGCGAATTTTTTACCGGCAATCGATAAGTCATAAGAACCGGGACAATACGATCCGACGACTTCACCAGCGACGATTGCGTCCGTTTCTTGTGCGAACATACGACGGACGAGCGCAAGCATCGCTTCGTAACCACTGTCGATATCGATGCCGCCGCGTTCCGGTAGGACGAGTGAAATATTTAAAACACCGGCGTCGAGGACGACGGCAAGACCACCTGAATTGCGGACGACGGGCGAGAAACCATGTTCATGCAGGACGGCTACACCGTCAGCAAGATGAGGAAGACGGGCATCCTGGATGCCGAGGACGACAGTTTCGTGGTGAATCCAAGAGCGGAGTGCGGCTCCTTCTGTCGCAACGGAAGCACATAATGTGTCGTCCATCGCAAACGATTGTGTCGCATGGAAAGCAGTTCCGAGTGACGTTTGATCAAAAATACGATAATGTTCTTGTTTTAAGAGTTCGATTCCCATAGGCTCGTTCCTTTATTGTAGATTTGCGACATCATTATAGCACAGGGTGTGTAAAGTTTCTGTGCGAAGCGACGCGCGAGACAGGAATCCTTTGAAACAAAACCGAACAACAACGACATAGACTCGATTTAAAGGAGAGAAACATATGTATCAATCATTAGGACAATTAAAGGAAACGAAGGTCTTCAAAGATCCCGTTCACCGCTATATCTATGTCAGTGACCAGTTGATTTGGCAATTAATCGGGACACGTGAATTTCAGCGACTACGCCGGATCAAGCAACTGGGGACATCCTTTTTGACGTTTCACGGGGCGGAACACACACGGTTCCATCATTCGCTTGGTGTCTATGAAATCACACGCCAACTGATCGATGTCTTCAACGGTCGCGCCGATTGGGACGATCAGTACCGGGAGTTGACGCTCGTTGCAGCCCTCTTACACGATGTCGGACACGGACCGTTTTCGCACGCGTTTGAGAATGTCTTTGGTGTGAATCACGAGACGTGGACGGAGCGAATCATCCTCGGGGATACAGAAATCAAAAAAGTTCTCGACCAAGTCGGAGACGGATTCGCGGAAGAGGTAGCTTCAATCATCAATAAGACGCATCCGAATCAATTGCTTGTCACGATGATTAGTTCACAACTCGACGTCGACCGGATGGATTACTTATTGCGCGATGCGCACTTTGCCGGTGTCAGCTATGGAAAATTCGATCTCGAGCGAATGCTTCGAGTATTGCGTCCCGCGCCGAATCAGATGGTCGTCAAACAGTCCGGAATGCATTCGATCGAAGACTACATCATGCGGCGTTATCAGATGTATTGGCAAGTCTACCTGCATCCGGTGACACGTTCGAGTGATTACCTATTAAAAGCCATTCTCGAGCGGGCGCAGGAGTTGTACCTGTCCGGTTATCCATTTGCAATCGCACCGATCCATTTGATGCCGCTATTTGATCAGAAGATGGAGTTGCGTGATTTCCTTGGGCTCGATGAGACGATCGTCTACTTTTATTTTCAGCAGTGGGCGAATGAGCAGGATCCAATCCTTGCTGATCTCTCGAGGCGATTCGTTGACCGGAAGTTGTTCAAGTATGTTGATTATCCGGCTGAAAAACGTGAACTCGTCCACGATAAACTGTGCGAGTTGTTTGAGGCAATCGGCTTGAATCCGACGTACTATCTGCTTGAAGATAAACTCAGTCGTCTTCCTTATGACTTATATGGAGATAACGGTGAAATCAGCAAACAACCGATCATGCTACAGATGAAGGATGGGCAGATGAAAGAGATTTCGCAAGTTTCACCGCTCGTTCAAGCCATCGCGACGTCACGCCAGACGGATGAGAAGCTGTTCTTCCCGCAAGAAATTCTGCACGACTTGCGCGAACATGCGAACGAGAAGATGCAGATCGATCAATTATTGATTGGCAGTGTGACATCATGATATCGTCCGCTGTCCTTACGAAAATCTTGCAACAGCTTGAACAGGAGGGAGGAGAGGTCGAAGTCTTACAAGGCGCGACTTCCTCCCTCGTTTTGCGAGTCGGTGAGGGAATTCTTCGCGTCCATACGAATCAAGACTGGTTGCGAGAAGAGCCCGATCTCGTCTTACATGAAGTATTTGCGTTACAAGCAGCAGGTGACTTAGCACCCGATGTGTTGGATTATCAAACAGATGTTATGGAAGACATACCACCTTGGTTATATATGACATGTTCATCGGGAGAGATCCGGCTTGATCAGGTAGATGAGCAATATGTCGAACGATTGGCACAGGTGCTTGCTGCGATCCATGCACTACCGGTACCAGAATCTCGTTATGTCTATCAGCCGTATGCGACGGAACGTCACATCCCGACGTGGACGCAGCATCCGAAGTTATGGCGTCGACTGTTAACTGTTGAACCGGTTGAAAGTCAAACGATCCGGTTCATTCATCGGGATTTTCATCCGGTCAATGTGTTATACGAAATAAATGGAACGTGTCATACGATTGATTGGATTAATGCATGTGTAGGACCCATTGAAGTCGACCTTGCTCATTGTCGGTTGAATCTTGCCTTGCTTGAATCCGTCGAAATGGCCGATCATTTTTTAAAAAGTTACCTTAAACAGACGAAACGTTCCTACGATCACGCATGGGATATTCGGGCTGTTTTTGATTTTGAACCTGAAACGATTGACGTCTATCCGGGGTGGAAAGCATATGGAAGGCAAAACCTTAGTCAGGACAATGTTCGGGAACGCTTGGAAAAGTTTGTCTTGAAAGTCTATGAAAATAACGAAAGCGGTTACTAAATGAACTTTTCCTCTTGTAGTTCTTCGGAATATTGATTATTCTATTACTTGGAAAGAGATTAAACGTCAGACATCGTACGAATGTACAACTGATAAACAACTAATAGATAGAGGGGTACTTCATGAAATATCTTATCGCACTACTCGGACTGGCTATCGTTTTCGGCTTGGCACTCCTTGTCAGCAGTAACCGTAAAGGCATCAAATTGAAACCGCTTGCGGTCATGCTAGTTCTTCAGCTCGTACTTGGGTTCATTTTACTCAATACATCGTTCGGATATATCGTCATTCGTGGCGTCGCGAAAGTCTTTGAAAAACTGCTTAGCTATGCGGCAATCGGAATTGATTTCGTCTTCGGTGGTTTAGCGAATGAAGGCGCACAACCATTCTTCATCAATGTCTTGCTACCGATCGTCTTCATCTCTGCTTTGATCGGGATTCTTCAGTTCACGAAGATTTTACCACTCTTGATGCGCGGTATCGGTTTCGTCCTATCGAAAGTCAATGGTATGGGACGTCTTGAGTCTTACAACGCGGTTGCTTCAGCTGCGATCGGACAATCAGAAGTATTCATCACAGTCAAAAAACAAATCGGTCAATTACCAGCAAATCGTCTCTACACATTGTGTGCGTCAGCGATGTCGACGGTTTCGATGTCGATCGTCGGTGCGTACATGACTATGGTAGAACCGAAATATGTCGTTACAGCAATCGTCTTGAACTTGTTCGGTGGTTTCATGATCGTCTCGATCATCAACCCGTACACGGTTGACCCGGAAGAAGATATTCTTGAAATCGTCGAAGAAAAGCAAACGTTCTTCGAGATGCTCGGCGAATACATCATGGATGGATTCAAAGTCGCAATCATCGTTGGTGCAATGTTGATTGGTTACAACGCTTTAATCGGAATGGTCAACGATATCTTCCTCATGGTTCTCGGTATCTCGTTCCAAGAAATCCTCGGATACATCTTTGCACCGTTCGCTTTCATCATGGGTATTCCATGGGCGGAAGCTGTCAGTGCCGGTAGTGTCATGGCAACGAAATTGATCACGAACGAATTCGTTGCGATGTTGAGTCTTCCAGAATACTCAAAAGAATTCTCGGAGCGTACACTCGGAATCGTGTCTGTCTTCTTGATCTCGTTTGCGAACTTCTCGTCAATCGGAATCATCGCTGGTGCGGTTAAAGGATTGAACGACCGCCAAGGAAGCGTTGCAGCTAGTTTTGGTCTGAAGTTACTCTACGGCGCAACACTCGTCAGTGTCTTGACGGCAATCGTCGTCAGCGTCTTGCTGTAATCGTTACACATATGAAAGAGCAATGGATCTGCTGATCCATTGCTCTTTTTGTTTTTCACTCAGTTGATCCATGCGAAGCAATCCCGACACGGACACGATGATGTGTTCCGTCACGATAGACTTCGTAAGCGAACTGCGCGACGTTTTCCCGAGGAATCGGACCTGTAGGCGCAGTGAAGCGTATTGTCTCGATCAATAGGTCGTCAGCAGCAAGTGCGTTGTCTTCCGTCAATTGTGTTGGACAGATGACGGTGAAGTCGACGTCTGCATCTTTTAACGTCAGATAAGCTTTCAAGTGATCCTCTGCTGCAATCGTCGAGCGGCGACGGGATTCACTCGATTGGAAACGATACTTCCCAGGTTCTTCTGACGCATCGAGAATGCCTGCCGTGCCAATGAAGACGATGCGTTCGATACCTGCTTCCTTCATCTTCGTGACGAGATGTGGAATTGCTGTCGAGAGGACCTGCTGTTGATCGGTACCAAGACAACTGAAGACAGCGGTACTTCCTGCGAGTGCTTGTTCAAGATCGTCCGGATTTGTCGCGTCTCCTGTAAGGATATGAAGGCGATCGTGAACGGGTAAGTCCGGTGACGTGGAACGAACGAGTGCACGAACGTCATAGCCGTCTTCTAATAACCGATCAATCAAAGGGCGGCCCGTTCGACCGGTCGCACCAAGTACAGTAACAGTAGTCATGAGAATTCCTCCTTAAAGATCAAGTAGATGGGAAAAAGAGACGTGCGGTAGCGACCGGACGTCTCTTGTTGTTTATTTATCCGCGAACATGACGCCAGCTTGACCGTAATCTGTTTTTTCCATCTCTTCGATGAAGACCGTAATGTTTTCTTTTGGAGCATTTGTCGTTTCCGACACCGCTTCCGTAACTTTTTCAATCAAAGCACGTTTTTGTTCGACTGTACGACCCGATAACATTTTAACCGTAACATATGGCATGACTTCATTTCCCCCTCTAGCTTGATGACGATACGCCATCAGTATAGCGCATTCGATAGGGGATTCGTCAATTCGAACATCGTTTTCGAAAAAGAAGGGTATAAGGTAGGAGCTATTCTTGTCGGAAGCGAAGGTAGTCATACACATACGGCAGAAAAGGAGAGACATATGGACGCAATCATACGGAAGAAGATTCATACGTTACTGATTTTTGATCGGGCGTTACTGGAGGATACGAATTATCCGTTGTCTGGTGCAAAAGGACTCGAAGTCGCAGATATCGTCTTTGAGCAAAACATTCCATTCGGACGACTCGTAACGGATAAAGAGCTCGCTCAACTGCTGAATCAAAAAGAAGCAAAGCGATACGGGATGTTGACGTTGCTTGAAGACGATGTACGTTTCAAACCGTTGTTTCAAAATCGAAAACCGACAGCTGACATGGAAGAAGAGGTCGAGGCGAAAGTGAGAGAACTCGCGCATCAGTTACGTGCGATTCGGTCGCGGTGTTCTTCACTAGAACGTCTCTTCTTGTTCGGTCGTGCGGCGCAAACCCTGTTTGACCGCGCTTTGCTTCATCTCGAAGAGGTCAATCCTCCGGCGCATGAGGAGATTGCGTCCATGACGTGTTACCGTCTCCCGACGATTCGCCGAGCATCAGAAGAACAATTACAGTTACTTCGTTACGAGTGACTGGTTGCAGACACCTCGGAATACGGTATGATAGAAGCAACAGGATTAAAAGGGGACAAAACACGATGGAAAAAAAGATTAACTTTAATATCATTTCAGATAACTCTACAGACGGTCACGGAGGATTTGGTGTCGGAACACTCAGCTTAAATAGTATGTCACCTGTCATCATTTCTCCGGAAGACGGTGAAGCTTACATCGATATGGGCGCGATGCACGCGAAAGCAACTATCGAGAAACGCGTCAAGTTCACGACGGATAAAGCAGATACGCCAAACGGTAAACTGTACTGGATCGTCTGGGTGACGGTCGGTCGTAAGCCAGAAGGCTTCTATTACGGCGGTGTCGCTGCCTGCGATCTGCTAGTCGATGCGGAAGCACGTCGCGGATTCAAGATTCTCGCTGATCACGTCAATAAGATGGATAAATCCCTTAAAGGACGAATTGTCGTCGATCACATGGATGAGCGTTCAAAGGAATTGTTACGTGATTTCTTGCAGACACATAAACCTGAGATGTGGGAAAATGCTGACGCTGCTTTACATGAAGCGTTGGTCTAAACAAAAAGAACGTGTGCCGCGGCACACGTTCTTTTTTCATGGTCGTTTTAGCGTCAAGACGACGAGTTCTGGGTGATTGAACAGACGAAACGGAAACAGGCTGTTCCCGAGACCACGACTGACGATCAGTTCCGTCTGCTGTTCCTGATAGCGACCGGCCGTCACCGCTGGAAAGAATCCTTGACCAGGGGCATACAGACCTTCCGTAAACGGCAGGCGGATCTGTCCGCCGTGGGCGTGACCGGATAAGACGAGATCAATAGATCGTTCCGCGTACAGTGATTTATATTCCGGACGATGCGCAAGCAAGAGCTGAAACGCATCGGGTGACACGTCTTGCAGTGCTTGATCGAGACTTTGACGAATCCCATCCGGTTCCGACAGTCCTTCGCGCCATCGTGTCGTCGTCGGGTCATCGATACCGAGTAACGAAATCGATTGACCTTGGTATTCGACGACGCGCGATTCATTCCGGAGAACGGTGACACCTAGTTGTTCAAGCTTTGGCAAAATCGTTAGATTGAGTCGAACCTCATGATTCCCGGTGACGAAGTAGACCGGGTACCGATCAACGAGCGCTTTCATGAGTGTAAGGGCAGCTTCTTCACCGTTTCGTCTCGAGTCAATCAAATCACCAGTCATGACGACAAAATCCGGCTGTTCGCGATCAATCTTTTTCAGTAGTCGTTCTTGTTCATTCCCGAACGCCTTGCCATGTAAATCTGCGACCTGCACGACACGATATCCATTAAACGCTTCCGGTAAACGGCTGGACGTCACCGTCACCTGTGAGACATCAATGATGTTGTTTTCACGATATAAAAACCAGCTTCCTAAGGCGAGGACGCCAAGGGATAACAGCCAGCGTGTACGTTTACGCATAAGCCACCTCATTTCTTCCACTAATCATAATTCAGGATAACAAAAAAGACCTCCTTCCGTATGCGACGGAAGGAGGAAATCAATTTGATTTAAGCGTCTTGTTTTAATTCAGTTGTTTCTTTTTGTGCGTCGGGTTCATCCGACAAATCTTTGAATAGGGCGACGACCATCATTCCGACGACGAAGATGAATGGGAAAGCGGCTAATATGGCAGCAGCCTGCAACGCACCTAATCCACCAGCATACAAGAGTACAGCGGCAATCGATGACTGTACGACACCCCAAGCGAGCTTAATGCGTAAGCTAGGCATCAGACTACCACCAGACGATAGCATACCGAGAACATATGTCGCGGAGTCAGCTGAAGTGATGAAGAACGTCGTGATCAAGAAGACGGCAACGATACTGAGGAACGTTCCTAAGCCACCGAATGTCTCGAACAATGCAAACATTCCAGTTTCAACCCCTTTATCGTTAACAGTCGAGATTAGGTCGACGTTTTGGAACAATTCGTTCCAAATCGCTGAACCACCGAAGACTGAGAACCAAAGGAGACCAAAAATCGTTGGGACGAGCATGATGCCGATGACGAACTCACGAATCGTCCGTCCTTTCGAGACACGGGCGATGAATGTTCCGACGAATGGTGACCATGAAATCCACCATGCCCAGTAGAAGATCGTCCAACCGTTAATCCACTCACGTTCATCTGGGTTGAAGGCAGAAGCCCGGAAGCTCATGACTGGTAAGTTTTGCAGATAAGCACCCGTCGTTTGCACGAAGAGGTCCATGATGAAGCTGAATGGTCCGAGGAACATGACACCAATCATCAATAAAGTCGCTAAGACGATGTTGGCATTACTGAGGCGGACGATTCCTTTGTCAAGACCAGATGCAGCACTAATCATATACAATACCGAAACGACAGCGATGATGATGATTTGTGTCGTGAACGTATTTGGAACACTGCTCGTCAGGAAGTTGAGTCCACCTGAGATTTGCTGCGCACCAAGACCAAGCGATGTTGCGACACCAAAAGCTGTTGCAACGATTGCGAGTACTTCAACTGTTCCTTTACCGGCTGCTTCATAGCGCGGCTTCATTAGGGAAGCGACGGTATCCCCGATAGTAGCGGGACGCCCTTTACGGAATGTCGAGTAAGCAATCGCAAGCGCGACAACTGCGTATAGTGCCCAAGGGTGCAAGCCCCAGTGGAAGAATGAATAACGCATCGCAAGAGGACCGGCTTCTGTCGGGTCACTTGTTGCGACTGGTGGCGTATGGAAGTGTGTCAGTGGTTCTGAGACACCCCAGAAAACAAGCCCAATTCCCATACCAGCACTAAAGAGCATAGCGAACCAGGAAAGCAAACTGTACTCAGGACGGTCTGAATCCTTACCGAGTCGGATTGAACCGAAGCGGGAAAAAATAAGGAAGATGGCAATTAAGAGAAATGCGCTCATTCCGAGGAGATAAAGCCAACCCAAACGGTTGGAGACAAACGATTGTGCTATTGATGTGACATTTCCGAGACTAGCTGCACCGATTAGGGATTCCGGTAAGATTCCCCATATGGTAAAGAGCACACAGAAAATGACAGATACCATAAAGACTTTTGTGATCTTACTTTTTCGATTATTTTCCATCGTGTTCCACACCTTCTTTCGAATTTTACATGGTTGTTTTGAATCGAATGATAACAACGACAATAATGATTCCCCGTTTGTCCGATAACAAAACCTAATCACGCAGGTGACTACCGTAACAAACATTTGTGGGGAAAAGCAAACCATTTGGGAAATGAAACCATAGAAACTAGGGATTTACCAGAAAGGAAAGGCGTAGAATAGCGGATCATCAATCGTTTAAAATAATTTTTAAATAATGAAAGGAAAGACGTTAATATTCTTATTTCCCGTTTTACTTAAAAACTAACGCAATGACTGATATGAGCAAATCAGAGGCAGTCTGAAATCAGATTTGATATAACAAAAGCAGTCATCACTTTGAAGGAGGTATTACTCATGGAAAAAGAACAACAAAAACAAGTAATTCTTGAAGCATTTCAATCTCGTCATGCAACAAAAGCATTTAACGGTCAAATGATCTCAGAAGACGATTTCCGGTTCATTTTGGAAACAGCACGTCTGTCACCGAGCTCATTTGGATATGAGCCATGGAACATGCTCGTCATTCAAAATCCAGAAATCCGTGAAGCGTTAAAAGAACTTTCTTGGGGCGCACAAGGGCAATTGCCAACAGCGAGTCATTTCGTCTTGTTCCTCGCCCGGACTGGAGAACAGATGCAGGCGGACGGACCGCATGTCACGCAGATGATGGATTTCCTAGGTTTATCCGAAGAGGCGAAAGCTGGACGGACGAAACGATATGGACTGTTCTTAGAAGAAGATTTTGCAATCGGTCATAATCCGAAAGCAATGGAAGACTGGGCAGCAAAACAAGCCTATATCGCACTCGGGAACATGATGTCGACGGCAGCACAAATCGGTGTGGATTCATGCCCGATCGAAGGATTCGACCAGCAAGCCGTCGAGCAATTACTCGTCGATCGTGGACTGCTCGATCGTTCTGTTTTCACGGTGCCGGTCATGGTCGCGTTCGGTTACCGAGCAGACGAACCAAAACGTGAAAAGCAACGTCGTCCGCTCGATGAAATCGTGACGTTCGTCGAGTAAAGACGAAAGACAAAAATTTTCGAATTATATAGAAGTTTCTTTCGAAATTCGGTATACTCGCATTTGTATGATTAAGAAGCGCCGTAAACGCCACTCGCATACGAACAACTTTTGTCTTGATGAAAGAAAGGGGTTCTATCGCAAATGGAACAAAAATTAAAGTTATGGTTCACGGAACACCAAACGGAAGATTACGGTATCACATTCCGTGTCAACCACGTTTATGAGAGCGAACAAACGGAGTTTCAACGCCTAGAGATGGTTGAAACGGACGAGTTCGGTACGATGTTGTTACTTGACGGAATGGTCATGACGACAGATAAGGACGAGTTCGTTTACCACGAGATGGTCGCGCACGTCCCATTGTTCACACACCCGAATCCAAAATCGGTTCTGGTCGTTGGTGGAGGAGACGGCGGAGTCATCCGTGAAGTCTTGAAACACCCGTCCGTCGAAAAAGCGGTTTTAGTTGAAATCGACGGAAAAGTCATCGAGTATTCGAAAAAATACCTCCCGAACATCGCAGGTGGATTGGACGATGCACGCGTCGAAGTCATCGTTGGGGATGGATTCATGCATATCGCAGAAGCAGAAAACGAGTATGATGTCATCATGGTCGACTCGACTGAACCAGTTGGTCCAGCGGTCAACTTGTTCACGAAAGGCTTCTACTCTGGTATTTCAAAAGCATTAAAAGAGGACGGCATTTTCGTCGCACAATCGGATAACCCATGGTTCACACCAGACTTGATCCGTGATGTTCAACGCGACGTCAAAGAAATCTTCCCGATCACGAAGCTCTACATCGCAAACGTTCCGACATACCCAAGTGGTCTTTGGACGTTCACGATCGGATCGAAGAAACATGATCCGCTTGCAGTTGCACCAGAGCGTTTCCACGAGATTGACACAAAGTATTACACGCCTGAGCTTCACACGGCAGCCTTCGCGCTTCCGAAGTTCGTTAAAGATTTGACGAACGGCTGAGCTCAGTCACTATAGCACACATGAACAGAGCGGTTTCGATCTTCGAAATCGCTCTGTTGTCAGGTAAACAGGCGTTTGCATCAGCAAACGGCAAATGAACAGGGGGAATGGATCATGCGTTTTGATGAAGCATATTCAGGAAAAGTCTTTATCGCGAGTCAACCGACTCACGAAGATGCAAAAGGAATTTTATACGGCATGCCGATGGACTGGACGGTCAGTTTCCGTCCCGGTTCACGATTCGGTCCGGCACGTATCCGTGAAGTCTCACTTGGTTTAGAAGAATATAGCCCGTACTTAGATGGTGACATCGCTGACGCAAAATTGTTTGACGCGGGAGATATCCCGTTACCATTCGGGAATGCACAAAAATCACTTGATATGATTGAAGAATACGTCGATTCGTTACTGACAGCAGGCAAGTTCCCGCTCGGTATGGGTGGCGAACATTTAGTCACGTGGCCAGTCGTCAAAGCGTTCGATAAACACTTCGATGATTTCGTCGTACTTCACTTTGATGCGCATACGGACTTACGAGACGAATATGAAGGAGAGCCATTGTCGCACTCGACGCCACTCAAGAAGATCGCCAACTTGATCGGACCAGAGAACTGCTATTCATTCGGAATTCGTTCAGGTATGAAAGAAGAGTTCGAATGGGCGAAGACATCAGGTTACAACCTCTTCAAATACGAGATCGTCGAGCCGCTTCGTCAAGTCCTTCCGACACTTGCCGGTAAAAAGGTCTACGTTACGATCGACATCGATGTTCTTGATCCGTCAGCAGCACCAGGGACAGGAACACAAGAAATCGGTGGAGTGACGACGAAGGAATTACTTGAGGTCGTTCATATGATTGCCCGAGCAGACGTTGACGTCATCGGTGCGGATTTGGTAGAAGTATGCCCAGCATACGATCAATCTGACATGACAGCGATCGCTGCAGCGAAGGTATTACGTGAAATGATGATTGGATTCATTAAATGAATAGACAAAAGAGACCAGACGTGATGTCGGTCTCTTTTGTTTTGTTCAGAGGAAGAACTGAATGACCCCGAATGCACCGAATCCAATGATCAAGATGGCGGATGTCCATTGGATAACGCGTAGAACGGATGTCGCAAGCTGGTGCTTGAGCAGGTGAGTGATGTTCGATAGAATGACCCACCAGGCGGCAGAACCGAGAAAAATACCGATTAGAAACAAAAAGGCATCCTGTCCGTTCGTCATCGTTAACTCAAAACGTGCAAACAACGCCAGGAACAGCGTAATCGTCATCGGATTCAAAAACGTCAGGAATAAGACGGATAGATAGGCACTCAACCGTGACGAAGCTGTATCAGAAATGGACGTGTTTGAAGAAGATTGAAACATCGACCAGCCGATGTAACACAAAAACAGACTGCCGATCAGTTGCATCCAGGTTGCTTGAATGATTAGGGATTGGACAAGCGAAAAACCGGACAATGCAATCAATCCATAAGTGAAGTCTGCCGTTGCGGCTCCGAGTCCGGAAACGATGCCGGAAATTCGTCCATGTCGAAGCGTTCGTTGCATGCATAAAAGTCCGATTGGACCTACGGGAGCCGCTAACGCAAACCCGATTCCAAAACCAGTCGCAAACATCAGTCAACCTCGGGTAACGGAAAATGAAGCGATTCCTTTTCCGTCCGCATGATGATTGTTGTTTTTGTCCGCAGGATACCTGCTAATTCTTTGATGTGGTAGGTGATGATTTCATCAAGTTGTTCTGTATCACGACAACGGATTTTAAGTAGATAATCATCGTCCCCGGCGACGTGATGACATTCCAGTACGTACTCAAGTTCTTGAACCCGTTTTAGAAATGGCGCTCGGTGTTCCGGTCGCTCGAGTGAAACAGCGACGAACGCAGCAAGACGATAGTCAAAGGAGGAAGGGTCTAGTACCGTTGTTAATTGACGGATGATACCTTGCTCTTGTAAGCGTGCTACACGTTCTGCTACAGCCGGTGCCGATAAACCGATGTGCTGTGCAAGTGTCGACCATTTCATACGAGCATCGCTTCTTAAAAAATCAATAATTTTTAAATCGTAGGAATCCATAAATAAAAACCTTCTTTTCTGTTGTTATTTAGAATATTTTATTTCGAAAAGAAAGGAGGTGTCAATGTGTTTGTAAAACAAGTTCATAGCACACTGAAATCTTTACACATATACGGAACTGTCTTAAGTTTAAGATATCACCACGAAGGAAATGTTCTGGAGTGTAAGAACATTGGTTTGAGAGCGATGTACATTTGACAATCAGAAAGGTGGAAAAAAGATGAAGAAACTCTTATCGTTTGTGACTGCTACGTTACTGTTTGCACTATTCGTGTTACCAGTAGGCGCAGCTGATGACGCAATGGTTCGTGTCATTCATGCTTCACCAGATGCTCCAGCAGTTGATATTGCGGTCGATGGCAAAAAAGCAGTATCAGGAGCGAAATTCAAAGATGTCACAGATTACCTCACACTACCAGCTGGGGAACATAAAGTAGAAGTATTCGCTGCAGGAACAACAAAAGATCCTGTGCTCTCTCAAACACTCAACGTCGAAGCTGGTAAATTCTACTCTGTCGCAGCGATCGGCAAATTGGCTGATATCAAACTAGCGGTCATGGAAGACAACGGTAAAGGCGAAGACGGCAAATCAATGGTCCGTGTCGCACACTTTGCACCGGATGCACCAGCTGTTGATGTCGCACCAAAAGGTGGAGACCCACTCTTCAGTAACCTTGAATTCTCGAAAGTCTCTGACTACGGTACACTCGATGCAGGCACATATGACCTCGAGGTCCGTCCTGCAGGCGCAACGGATGTCGTCAAAGCACTGGATGGAGTCAAACTCGACAGTGGCAAAAACTATACAGCGCTCGCAATTGGCTTACTTGAAGGCGAACCAGCATTTGAAGTCCTCTTGATCCCAGATGGTGGTGAAATGGCATCAATGCCAGAAACAGGACTTGGTGGTTCATCTGATACGGCTTCTGCTACACCATGGGCAGTCGCAGCAGCTACTGCCTTGTTAGTAGGAACAGCGTATGTCGTCCGTCGTAAACAAAACGCTTAAGAGTAGTCTTCTTCTATTACTCGTATTAGCCGGATGTCAATCGGGATCACCTCCAGATGCTACAAAGCCGGAAAAACCAAAACAAACCGAAACAACGACGTCTTCTTCGTCCACTCCATCTGAAAAGGTGGACGAAGAGGCGTTCATACCAACGCGTATTACGATTCCGACGCTCGATGTGAAAGCGAACATCGAAGTCGTCGGGAAGGATAAACAAGGACGGATGGATGTTCCGAAACAGACCGATCAGGTCGCTTGGTACAAGTACGGAGCAAAAGCCGGACAAACCGGAAATGTCGTACTAGCCGGACACTTGGATGATCAAGAAGGTCCCGCTGTTTTTTATGATTTAGCGAAGATGAAAAAAGGGCAACGGATTGAAGTGACGGGAAAAGCAGGACAACAGGTATCATACGTGGTGACGAACGTCATGTCCTATCCTGTCGATGAAGCACCGGTTGGATCAATCTTCGGTGCGACCGTCATGAATAAACTGACGCTTATTTCATGTATTGGTACGTTTTCAGAATCAAAAGGATACGATCAGCGTCTTGTCGTCACAGCAGAACAAGACGAGTAAAATAAAATAGGCAATTCTTATTTCGGTCAGAACCGAGAATAAGAATTGCCTATTTTTTAATGTGTTTCGGAAGCAGCGACAAGATCCGTCGTCAGTGTCGTCAAGCCTTGTGTCGTCTTACTGAGTCCTTGGATCGTCTCGACGATTTGTCCAAGGTTTTCCTTGTTACGTCCAAATAAGGTGAGGGAGTTTTCCATCTCGCTCTTAACGGTTTGAATTCCTTGTTTCACTTGTTGCAATTCTTGCTGCGATGCGGTGTTGGCGCGTGTGATGTCTTCCATCTGAGAAACGAGTTGTGTGATGTTACCATTGTTCTTTTGAATCAGACCATTGATGCTACTACTTAATGACTTGGCATTTTCAGCAAGGTTTCGGACTTCCGTCGCGACGACAGCAAAACCTTTACCGTGTTCACCGGCACGTGCTGCTTCGATCGAAGCATTCAACGCGAGTAAGTTCGTCTGATTGGCGATCGCTTCGATGCTTTGTGTCATCTGGACGATGTCATCCGACGTCGTCTTTAATTCATGGATGCTTTCAAGCGAAGTACCGACTTGTTGTGTCGATTGAGCGAATTGTTGCTCCATCTGTTGCATCTGTCGTTCGTTGGCAATCGTCATTTGGACGAGCTGCTGACTCGTCTGCTCCGTTTGAGCCGTTTCTGCCAACACTTGTGAGGCACGGCGGCTCGTCTCGATGATGGCATGATCCGTGTGTTCGACGGAGCTTGCAACTTCTTGACTGACACGGACGACATCTGTCAAAAGTTGACGGCGCGACTCGTTCGCTGCTGTCACTTCATGAAGACGAGAATCGACGTACTGACTCGTGACGATTTGAGCATCTAAATTCATCGCATGTGTCAAGGCAAGCACAGCTGTCGTCAGTTGGGCTGGGTCATGTTGATAGTGTTCGACGATTTTTGGAATCAACAACGTCTGAAACGCTGCGTAAGAAGCGATGAACCACGTGACGGGAACGAAGTTATGTTTATGCGTCTGTCCCATCCGTGTCCGCATCGCAAGGAACGACTCATCCATATTTCCTGTTAACAAACTCGTAAAGTAGTCGGCGAAGACTTTCTTCAGTCGTTCGCGTGTCGATGATTGTTTCGCGATCGTTGCCATCTCGGGATTCAATAATAGATGGTCAAGCACTTGCTCGAGGACTTCATCTAAGATACCTTGAACGACAGGCGCCATCGATTTGAGTGTCTGTAGCTGTTCTTCTGTATAGCCCATGTATACGAGACGGGATGTGAGATCAGGATCTGCCGTCTTTGTAATGAGACGGGAATCAGGAAAGCCGATTGTAGCTTGATAAGCCGAAGTAGTCTTACTTTTAAAAGGGTTACGCACGTAGTTGCCTCCAATACTCAAGATGTGAATAAATTGATGTCTGTTTCTTATCGGTTCATCTTGACGAAGTGATACTGATTTTCGAAAAAAAGACGAGAATATTGAAAAACATTGACCGGAAACAAAAAAACTCATGGCAAGTGCCATGAGGAGAATAAAAAATATGCAGGATTAGACCGGTTGATCTTCCTGAAATGCTTTTTTGGCGTCCACAATCGAGCGCATCCGTTGAACGCAAGCTTGGACAAACTGAATATCAATGGAGGTGAAACGGGTGACAGGTCCACGAGCTGACTCAGCACTGAATGTGAAGGTTCCGAGATTCCAAAGTTCGATTTTAAATCGTTTTCCTTTGTTGTCGTCGAAGTGTTCTACGAATTCGATTTTCGGTACCATACGAACCCCTCCTTACTCCGTACATTCCCGCTTTTCAAAAAATAAAAAAGCCAAACTGCGTGTTAGAAGCAGTTTGGCTTAAAAAAATTATGCAGTCGGCACATCATAGCCGATCTCTTCAATCGCATCGACGAGACGCTCACGTGGAACATCCTCATGCTGTACGGTCACTTGGTTTTGTTCGAGTGAGACAGTTGCCTGTTGCACACCTTCGACTTCAGATAGAGCGGATTCAACACTCGCTTTACAGTGATTGCATGTCATACCGATAACAGATAATGTTGTTTCTTTCATGATGATGTTCCTCCTTCAGATAGTGGGGTACGTTTTAATCGTAACGCATTCGTCACGACAGAGACAGAGCTGAATGCCATCGCGGCACCCGCAAGCCATGGGGCAAGCAGACCGAGAAAAGCGACCGGAATGCCAATCGTATTGTAGCCAAGTGCGAAGACGAGATTTTGACGAATGTTTTTCATCGTCTGCTCACTCAGCTCGATCGCAAGTAAAACTTGTTTTAAGTCGTGTCCAAGCAACGTCACGTCGGCTGCTTCAAGAGCGACATCCGTTCCGCTACCGAGCGCGATGCCGACATCCGCTGTTACGAGAGCAGGGGCATCATTGATACCGTCTCCGACCATCGCGACACGTTTCGTTTGTTGAAGTGACTGAATGACATCTGCCTTTTCAATCGGCAAAACGTCAGCAAAGACGAACGCTGGATCCAGTCCCAGTTCTGTTGCTAAATGATCGGCGACTTCCCGGCGGTCACCGGTCAAGAGATATACTTCTTTTGTCTGGCGCAAACGCTGGATCGTTTCTTTCGCTGAATCTTTTAGCGCGTCACGGATGGCGTATCCGGCCGCGACTTCTCCATCGACAGCGACGTATACGAGAGTCGCTCCAGGTGATGTCCAATCAGGAAGAACGATGTTTCGTTCCTGCATCATTCGCGCCGATCCGACGATGAGATCATGTCCCATGATTTGTCCCGTGATCCCACGTCCTGATTCGACGTGGAACCGTTCGATATCAAAGACGACATCCCGTTCTGCTGTGATGGCGCGAGCAAGAGGGTGTTCCGATTGCCGTTCAAGCGCAGCAGCGAAATCGAGCGCTGTCTCCGTACCGAACGTTTCGACGACGACAGGGCGACCGACTGTCAGTGTTCCGGTCTTATCAAAGACGACAGCATCGACATGTTGGAGATTTTCGAGTTGAGCGCCTCCTTTAAAGAGAATACCTCGTTCTGCCCCTTTTCCGGTTCCGACCATGATCGAAGTCGGTGTCGCAAGTCCGAGTGCACATGGACAAGCGATGACGAGCACCGCGATGGCAGGACGAATCGCTTCCGCAAAGGATCCACTGATCATCCACCAAGCGGCTAATGTCAGAAGCGCGATGGCGACGACGATTGGCACGAACACACCAGAAATCCGATCGGCTTGTCGTTGAATCGGTGCTTTTTCAGTCTGCGCTTGTTCGACGACGCGAATGATTTGTGAAAGAACCGTCGCTTGTCCGATCTTTGTCGCTTCGACTTGTAAAGATCCGTTCGTATTCAGCGTACCACCAATGACGGATGCCCCAACCGTTTTATGAACAGGCGCAGATTCACCGGTTAACATCGATTCATCGAGATACGCGTCGCCTGCACGAATGACACCATCTGTCGGAATTTTGTTCCCAGGTTTTACGAGTAAGATCATCCCGGTTTGAATCGCATCGATGGAGACCGTTCGTTCCTGTCCGTCCTCTAAGATGACGGCTTCCTTTGCTTGTAGGGAGAGCAGACTTTTAATTGCTCCCGTCGTCTGTTGTTTCGCACGGTCTTCAAGGACCTTGCCGAGCAAGACGAGTGTAATCAGAATCGCACTCGTCTCAAAGTAGAGATGCGGCATATCAGAGACGAGTAGCATTTCAGCAACGGAATAAAAGTAAGCTGCCGATGTTCCGAGTGCAACGAGAACGTCCATGTTGGCGCTACCGCTCCGTAAACTTTTATAGGCCCCACTATAGAAGGGCGCTCCGATGATGAATTGAACCGGTGTCGCTAAAGCAAACTGTAGCCACGGATTCATCAAGAATGGAAGGTAGAACGGACTGTTTGGAATATGCGTCAGCATGCTCGCGAGCAACGGTAACGATAGAATGGCCGCGATTATAAAGCGATACAGCATCCGGCGATTCGATTTTGTTGCGTGTGGTGCTTGTTTGACCGTTGCCCCGTAGCCGATTTTTCGGATTTTTTCGATGATCGCTTGATCGTCATAGGCATCAGAAATCGAGACACGAGCGGTTTCAAGCGGCAAGTTGACCGTTGCTTCAACCCCGTCCATCCGGTTGAGGACTTTTTCAATCCGGGCGGAGCAGGCGGCACACGTCATGCCTTCAATATCAAACTCAATCGTTTTTGACATCAGAAAACCCTCCTTACTTTTTCAATCGAGCGATGACCGCCATCAATTCATCGACGTAAGCGTCCGTACTATCTTGACGGGTGGCGACTTCATGCATGCACATCTTAACGTGGCGTTCGATGATTTGTAGTTCGACTTGTCTTAGTGCTGCTTGGATTGATGCCGTTTGCGTCAAAATGTCGATACAATACCGATCTTCAGTGACCATATTAGCAATCCCGCGGACTTGTCCTTCGATGCGCTTCAATCGCTTCATCAACGCATCTTGTTCTTCATTCGTTCGTGGAACGACGGGGTGATCGTGTGTCATAGTCGTGCCTCCTTTGGTGATTTTGTTGTTATCTTTACTGTAACATATAGGTGTGGGGGGTACCAGTATATAGCTTAAGAAATAAAAAAAGCAGTCGCGAGAGGCGACTGCTTTTGCACTTACTGATTGGAAACTTGTGGTTTGACGATCGTTTCGTTTAATGAACGTTGATCGCTGATGATATCTTCGGCTTGTGTCGCCCGTTTAATGAAGAAGGCAAGGACGAATGCTAGACCAGCGATGAACGTCGAGATGAAGAACGCATAGTTGATTCCGTCAAGCGTCGCTTGCATCGTAATCTGCTGTTTCAGAGCAGCAGCCGCTTCAGCTGTCGGTTGACTCGTCATGTTCTTCGCCGCTTCAGCCGCGAGTTCTGTCCCACGCGTCTTGGCATGCGTCGACATGATCGTTACGAGCAAGGCGGTTCCGATCGCACCGGATACTTGTTGCAACGTATTGTTCATCGCTGTTCCGTGTGGATAGTAGCGCGTTGGTAACTGGTTCAAACCATTCGTCGAGACTGGCATCATGACCATTGACATCCCGAACATCCGTAACGAATACAGGACGATCAGATGTGTATACGTCGTATCCATCTCAAGCTGACTGAAGTAGTAACTGGTAACGACTGTGATGAACAAACCAGTCAACGCAAGAGGACGTCCACCGATCTTATCAAACAGTTTCCCGTTGATTGGTGACATGACGGCCATCAAGATCGCCCCTGGTAATAGCATGAGACCCGCATCAAGTGGTGAGATACCGCGAATCGTCTGGACATAAATCGGAAGCAATAACATCCCAGAGAACATCGCCATCGTGACGACCATCGAGATGGCAGAAGACAAGGCGAACATCGGGTAACGATAAATCTTGAAGTTGAGCATCGGACGTTCCATATGGAGCTGACGGTAAATGAATGTCACGAGTGCGATAACTCCGACGATCAACGCTCCATAGACGTGGAAGCTGTCCCAACCCTTAGAGCCAGCTGAGCTGAATCCGTACAGTAAGCCACCGAAACCAAGTGACGAAAGTGCAACGGAAGCAAGATCAATGCGAGTGGCAGACCGTTCCTTGACGTCACGAAGTAAGAAGAAACCAGCGACGAGAACGATCAAGGCGATTGGTGTGATGAAGTGGAACAACATCCGCCAATCATAGTGCTCGATGATCCAACCAGATAGCGTTGGTCCGATTGCTGGAGCACCCATCATGATTAATCCGAAAAAGCCCATTGCGGTTCCGCGTTTTTCAATCGGGAAACTGACGAGCATGACGTTCATCAGTAACGGCATCATGATCGCAGAACCAGATGCTTGAATCATCCGTCCTGCGAGTAGCACAGGAAAGACTTCTGCGAAGCCGGCAAGAATCGTTCCGGCCGAGAAGAGGGTCATCGCGAGTAAGAAGAGGCGACGAACCGAATATTTTTGAATCAAGAACGCAGATGTCGGAATTAAGACACCGTTGACGAGCATGAAACCAGTCGACAGCCATTGAGCAGTTGATGGTTCAATCGCAAGATCCTTCATGATCGAAGGCAGGGCGATGTTGAGCAATGTATTATTTAAGAAAGCAATGAATGCCCCGATCATCAAAACGGCGAGAATGCCGTAAGGAGCTCGAGCTGTGTGAGTTGCACTTTGTTGCATGAATATCCTCCTAACTAAACTAACGGTACAGATTTCTATACGGTCGTTCTATCTGTAGTTTATCTTAATCCGATTTAGTTCGAATTACAAATAATAATAGCTAAGAAAGATAATTTTATTTTTTATGTAAGATTGAAAGCGTTTTTCTAGTGAAGTAAACAAAAAAGCGCAATCCTTCTCGTGAAAGAAAAATTGCGCTTCGTCTTCAGTTTGAAACTGCCGGAGGCTTGTTTCATAGCTAGCATTACTGGACGTTTGTTTCAAGTGCATCTTTTGTGATGTCGTAATGAGAGGCTGTCCAGACCGATTTACCGTCTTGAATGAACAAAACTTGTGGTGACTCGTGTCGAACGCTGTAATGTTCGGCGATATGGTTCGATAACGTCCGAGCTTCTTGGACGAAAAGATACGCCGTTGGAACAGACGTTTCATCCGCGAACTTCGTATACTCCGAGAAGCCTGCGGCACTAATCGGACATGTCGTGCTGTGTTTGCAAATCACGAACGCGGTATGTTCGGACGCAAATTGATCAAAATCAGAAATGGATTGCAGCTTACGTGGTTGTGTCATGTATATCACCCTCCATACGTCCGGAGACGTTCACTTAACTTTAGATTTTCCCGGTAATCGACCGGACAGTCAATCAAAACGGGTCCATCACTTGCAAATGCTTGGTCAAGACAATGTGCGAGAGAGCCGTGTTCACCGACACGAAGACCGAGTGCGCCGAAGGCATGAGCCAGTTGAACGAGGTCTGGATTGTCAAACGTGATGTAGGATGACCGCCCAAACGCTTGTTGTTGTTTCCATTCAATGAGTCCATAGGTACCGTCACGCCAAATCAATACGACGAGCGGCAGCTTCAGACGAACGGCGGTTTCAAGATCTTGTCCATTCATCAAAAAGGCACCATCTCCAGCGGCACAGACGATTCGCCGATCCGGATATAACAGCTTGGCTGCGAGCGCACTCGATAAACCATAGCCCATCGAAGCGAATCCATTGGAAATGAATAATTGATCTGGACGTGTCGTTTGATAATGACGAGCGAGCCACACTTTGTGGGCGCCGACGTCTGAGAAGACCATGCCATCCTCCCCGACGGTTCGTTCGAGTTCACGGACGATACTTTGAGGATGTAAAGGCAAGGCAAGCGAGTACGTTTCTTGAATCTCGTCGCGTAATTTATCGCGATCGTGTTGCCAGTCGTTCCACGCACGCTCTGGAAGTAAAGGAGTCAATACAGTCAGCATATCGACGAGTGGTCCGACTACGTTCGCGACGACCGGGTAATAGGCATCGATTTCGTGTGGATTCGTATCCAAATGGACGATTGGTGTCTTTTTCGGGTTCCATTTTTGCGGAGGTAACTCCGTAATATCGTAGCCCACCGTAATAATGAGGTCACTCGCATCGAGAATCCGCTGGTTGTAATCGACGTCCGGTAAACCGATCGTGTGTGCAGCGAGCGGATGGTGTGAAGAAATCGCTCCTTTTCCCATCATCGTCTCGACGACAGGAGCTTGGAGCTTTTCGACGAATGCTCGAAATGCATCAAGTGCTTGCTGCCGGTGGATGCCAAATCCAGCAATGATGACGGGACTTTTTGCTCGTTCAATCAGACGTAAGGCATCGGGATCATCAATCGTCAAGGAATGGAGATGCGTTGGCGTACTATCCTGCTGTAAAGGTGTCGCTGATTGATCACGTTCTTGTTTTGCGATGTCTTCTGGAAAAGAGATATGGGTTGCCCCTAGTTTTTCGCTTTTTGCTGTCGCAAAGGCACGTCGAACGATTTCCGGAATGACCTCCGCTGACAGCACGGACGTACTGGACTTCGTGACAGGACGATAGAGATCTACGAGATCAAACATTTGATGCGACGCTTTATGTTGCCGTGCTGTTGCGCCTTGACCCGTGAGTGCGACGACAGGGGAGTGATCCATCGTCGCACTTGCAATACCGGTCATCATATTGGTCGCACCAGGACCAAGTGTTGATAGGCAGACACCCGGTCGCCCACTCAGGCGACCGAACATCGCTGCCATGAACGCGGCGTTCGTTTCGTGACGTGTCGTGATGAACGTGATCGACGAACGACTGAGTGATTCGAGCAATGTAATGTTTTCCTCACCGGGAACACCGAAGATATGCGTGACGCCCTCTGCCTCTAAACATTGGACGAACCAATCCGCCGCGTTCACGCTAGTCCACCGATGGAAATGTACTTCGTCTCAAGATACGCTTCAAGTCCTTCGCTACCGCCTTCGCGCCCGAGACCGGATTGTTTCATTCCACCAAATGGTGCTTGCGCAGCAGAAGGAACGCCATCATTCCAGCCGACGATTCCATAATCAAGCCCCTCGATTGCACGAATGGCACGCGCGTAATCCTTTGTAAAGACGTACGAAGCGAGACCGAATGGTGTCTGATTGGCGTAACGAACCGCCTCCTCATCAGAACTGACACGCTGAACGGGAGCAACAGGTCCGAACGTCTCCTCGTTCATGATCAGCATGCCGGGTTTTACGTCCGCAAGAACGGTTGCTTCATAATAATAGACATCGTTCTCCTCATCCGTCGTTCCTGTTCCGCCCGTGACGACTCGTGCACCAGCGGCTGTCGCATCATCAACATGTTTTTTGACTTTATCGTAACCCGCTTTATTGATCATCGGTCCAATCTTCGTCTCAGCATCCAGACCATTTCCGGTCTTCAACTTCGCTGTCTCTTGCCCGAGTTTTTCAACGAACGCGTCATAGATCGAGTCGGATACGTAAATCCGGTTTCCGCAGACACACGTCTGTCCGCCATTACGGAATTTCGACTTAATCGTCTCAGCAACAGCTAAATCAAGGTCACAGTCATCAAAGACGAGAATCGGTGCATGTCCTCCGAGTTCGAGCGACATCGCCTTGATCGTCTCTGCTCCTTGAGCCATCAGCGTCCGTCCGACTTCGGTTGAACCAGTGAAGGTGATCTTATCGACATGTGGATGTGTCGCGAGTGATTCACCGAGTGCTTTCCCGCTGCCTGTAACGGCATTGACGACGCCTTCTGGAATCCCAACTTCCTGACAGAGTTCAAGAAGACGAAGCGCGGTAAGCGGAGTCGCTGTTGGTGGTTTGATGACAAACGTACATCCGGCGACGAGTGCCGGAGCAAGCTTTCGGGTAATCATGGCAGCCGGGAAGTTCCATGGTGTGATTGCAGCAACGACACCGACCGGCTGTTTGATGACTTGAAGTCGTTTAGAAGCATCATGTGTCGGAATGACACGTCCATAAGCGCGTTTTCCTTCCTCTGCAAACCATTTGACGAAGTTTGCGGCATACTGCACTTCACCTTCTGATTCAGCGAGCGGTTTCCCCATTTCAAGCGTCATCAGGCGAGCCAGTTCATCTTTTTTCTCAATCATCTTCGCATATAACTTCTCGAGCAGTTCGGCACGTTCGTAGACTGTCCGTTTCGACCAATCAGGAAATGCCTTCCGTGCTGCTTCTACTGCGTCGTTGACGTCTGATTTTGTTCCGTTTGGTACACTACCGACGACTTCTCCAGTTGCTGGATTCGTAACATCCGTCCGTTCTCGTCCGTGATCTAGCCATTGTCCACCAATAAAGAATTGTCCCTTCATCCTGAAAATCCCCCTTTTTTACATGCATTGGTAAGGGTATACCCGAACGAAGAAAAAAAGATTCACTTTCGGAAGGAAAGGTTATGCAAAAGGGTAGAAATCGACCGATAAACAGTGTAGGATAATTCAGTAAATGTAATGTAAAACGATATGAAATATTCAGTGTGAACGAAGAGTGACAACCGTTGATGTGAAATGGTGGAATCACCCCCGAAACATTGACTTTAAAAGTGGATTTGATAAGATGAAGGTAGAGGAATTGCGCAATCGGTTGCGCTATGTGTATAGAAGTTCAATAACTGATGAAAACAACACCCTAAAGACTGACCTACGAGAGGATTCACGACACATGACACAAATGATACCGCGCCCTGAAACGGCCCAACAAACAATTACACGAGCTTGGTGGAAAGAAGCAGTTGCTTACCAAATCTATCCACGCAGCTTTTACGATGCAAACAACGATGGAATCGGCGATATTCCGGGTATCATCGCAAAATTGGATTATTTGAAGGATCTTGGCGTTGATGTCCTTTGGATTTGTCCGATGTTCAAATCGCCAAACGATGATAATGGATATGATATCAGTGATTATGAAGACATCATGGATGAGTTCGGTACGATGGCGGACTTTGATCTCTTGATGGAAGAAGCGCATAAGCGTGACATCAAAGTCTTGCTTGATCTTGTCGTCAACCACACATCGGATGAACACCCGTGGTTCCTTGAATCACGTTCGTCGAAAGACAATGAGAAACGCGATTGGTACATCTGGAAAGATGCCGTTAATGGTGGAGAACCGAACAACTGGGAAAGTATTTTCGGTGGATCAGCATGGGAATATGATGAAAAGACAGAGCAGTACTTCCTGCACGTCTTCTCTCGTCGTCAACCAGACTTGAACTGGCAAAACCGCGACATGCGTCAAGCTGTCTATACGATGATCAACTGGTGGCTCGATAAAGGCATCGATGGTTTCCGAATCGATGCAATTAGTCATATCAACAAGGATCAATCATTCGCTGATCTCCCGAATCCGCTCGGTATGCCGTATGTCCCTTCATTCGATATGCATATGAACGTCGAAGGCATCCATGCGTATCTCGAAGAGTTGAAAGATGAGACGTTCTCGAAATACGATATCATGACAGTCGGAGAAGCAAACGGCGTCACACCGGAAGAAGCGGATCTATGGGTCGGAGAAGAGAATGGCAAGATGAACATGGTCTTCCAGTTCGAGCACATGGATCTCTGGCGTGCCGATGCGGAAAAAGGCGTCGACGTCGTCAAACTGAAACAAGTGCTGACAAAATGGCAAAAAGGACTTGAAGCAACAGGTTGGAATGCCTTGTACCTCGAAAACCATGATAAGGTTCGTTCGGTCTCTCTTTGGGGTGACGAGGAACAGTACTGGAAAGAGAGCGCGAAGTCGCTTGCAATGATGTATTTCTTCATGCAAGGCACACCGTTCATCTATCAAGGACAAGAGATCGGGATGACGAACGTTCAATTCCCGGACATCTCGGATTATGATGATGTTGCGACAAAAAACATGTACGAGATGCAACTCGCTTCCGGGAAGACACATGAGGAAATCATGGAAGTCATCTGGAACTCGTCTCGTGATAACTCACGCACACCAATGCAATGGACGAACGAGCAAAACGGTGGCTTTTCGAATCAATCTCCATGGTTTGGTGTCAACCCGAACTACGCGGACATCAACGTCGCGTCGCAAGAACAAGATGAAGATTCGATCTTGAACTTCTACAAACGAATGATCCAAATCCGTAAGATGGAAGAGACGTTGATTTACGGAGCGTACGATCTCATCTTACCGGAAGATACGAAAGTCTACGCGTATACACGGACGCTTGGTGACGAACAGTTCTTGATCGTTACGAACTTAAAAGGCGAAACAGCAGAAATCGATACGGACATCATCTTGCACTCGGACAATATGTTGCTTGGCAACTATCCGACGATGCACCACGAAGGAACAGAACTCGTCCTTCGTCCATTCGAAGCTCGTCTGTACCGTGTGCGCTAATATGTTTTGAACGGATTCGGAGTACATCGAATCCGTTTGAGACTGAAGATAAGTGCAATTGTTCTCTAACGAGAAGGATTGCGCTTTTTTTGTTCGTCTCGCATCGTTTTCCTTGGACAAGCATCGCGCCGCTTCGCTTCGCTGCAGGGTCGCTCTTGCTTGTTTTTCCCTAGGAAGCGATGTCGAGTGAACAAAACGCTTTTCTGATTCTCCTTCCGGATATAAAGAAAATGACACGTTACACGCCACTCCTACAGGAAAAAGCGCAATTTTGCGCTGTCAGAGACAAACAAGACCCGTTTTCCTGCTCGAATGGAGCGGGAAAACTGGCTTGTGTCTCGCCTGAGGAAAGGGCGTGAAAAGGTGCGTCATTTTTTGAGTCAGTCCATTTGTCTACAATCTGGAACGGATTCGATGTACATCGGATCCGTTTTTTTGTTGCATGTAAGCAGAAGGTGCATCAGACGAAAAAATCGTGTACGCTAAACGATGAGGTGATAGAAGTGAAACCAGTAAAGTACCCGGTGTCATTACGACAGGTGACGACGATCGAAGATGGTCCGATGCGTGAATCGGTCGAACTTGAGGCGGACGGCACGTTGTTCGAAACAAAAGACGGTTTTGCCGTGAAGTTCGTTCAGCCGGATGAACAACCGATCGATACGACGATCAAATGGTCAAAAGACCAGATTGCTTTGAATCGTAAAGGTCCTGTTGCGATGCATCATGTCTTTATTTTAGGAGAGACGACCAAAAGCCAGTATGGCAGTCAATTCGGTCAGATGTTGATGGAAACGGACACGGAGACGATTGAGATGAAACGGCAGCAGATGCAGTTTCGTTATACATTAAAAATGAATGGACAAGCAGTCGGTACGTATACGATTGATTTAACTTGGGAACGGAGTGAGACGAATGGCATTTGAACAAACAGTACGTCAAATGGAGCAGATGTTGGAAGAGGAATGGTTTGAATGGCTCGAGAACGATGAGCCGCGTTACAACGAATGGCGCGATCAACTCGAAGGACTCGCAGAACAGGTCATCACGGAATACAATCCGAAGGTCGACCCGGAGTCGATCGATACGTTACTTTTAATCAATGAAGAATTACCGGTCTTATACGGCGAAGATACCGTCATGCTGTATACAGCACTCTTGAAAGCACGTCAGGAAGACGATCAAGTATACGAGCGTTACTTGACGATCCTTGGTGCGTTCGCGGACGAACAGCATCCAGCAATCCGTGAAGTCGAAAAATTAGTCGCGAAAAAGGACTATAAAAATGCCTTCGCACGTGCAGTTCGTCTGCCACAGTCGCTCGGTTTAGAATAAACAATCAGTGGACCATCTTGTTTTAGGCAAGGTGGTCTTTTTAGGAGGAAGCGTCATGTATCCACTCTATCGAATCATCGTCGCGATCATCCGCAAGGGCGATCAACTGCTCATCGTCAATAATCAATCGGGTCAGGAGAAACGCTGGAGCTTACCCGGTGGACAGATTGAATCTGGAGAGACACTCGAGCAAGCATTGCGTCGCGAGGTGGAAGAAGAAACCGGTTTGACGGTCACATCGTCGTCGTTTGCTTTCTTAACGGAGAACTTCATGCCGACCTATCAAGCGCACAGTCTCGTGACGTATTTTGATTGCGAAGTGAGTGGTGTACTTGATCCAAATGATCCCGATAAAGAAATCATTGAGACGAAGTGGATCGATCAGACGGAGTTAGCGAAGTACATCACAAGTGAAGACGTCCGTCTTCCATTATCGGCATATTTAGAAGAACAGCACAAAGGTTATTACATGTTTGAAGAGATGAAGTGGTAACTCGGCTGTCATCGTTTCTTTACATTCCTTAAAGCCGTCTCCATCGTTCATTTACATTCGCTCGGTATGATGAAACCATCATCGTGAACAGGGAGGAAACACAAATGAACAAGAAATGGATGGCGACAAGTATTCTCGGTACAGTGCTTATGACGGGAGTTGCAGGTTATACATATGAATCGGCTCAGCCGGTCGAGGCAAAACAAAACACGAAACAAGCAAAGGTTAAAAATGTCATCTTCATGATTCCGGACGGTTATTCAGCTGCCTATGCAACGAATTATCGCTGGTATCAAGGAGGCGAGGAGACAGAACTCGACGGTCACTTAAAAGGAATGATGCGGACGTATTCGGCAAACACGAAAGTGACCGATTCAGCTGCTGCCGGAACGGCGATGGCAACAGGAACAAAAACAAACAACGGAACAATCGGTATGGATCCAAGTGGAAAAGAAGTGGCGTCTATTCTTGATCGGGCGGATCAAGCAGGCAAAGCAACAGGACTTGTCTCGACATCAGCCATCACCCATGCGACACCAGCTGTTTTTGCATCGCACGTCGCAACGCGTGCGAACGAAGCGGACATTGCGAAACAATACATGGATGAAATGAAAGTCGACGTCTTACTGGGTGGCGGTCAGAAGTTCTTTTTTGATCAAAAGAATGGTGGCGTTCAAGAGGCTGGTAATCTAGTGAAGAAAGCAGAACGAGCAGGATACCAGTATGCGGATTCACTCGAAAGTCTGAATGAGACGGATGGTCGTAAAGTTCTTGGATTGTTTGCAGAAGAAGGAATGGCACCGGAACTGGACCGGGAAAACACGAATCAACCGAGCCTTGCGACGATGACGTCGAAAGCCCTGCAAACATTGAAGAAAGATCGCGATGGCTTCTTCTTGATGGTAGAAGGAAGTCAGATCGACTGGGCGGGTCACGCGCATGATGCTGCTTGGGCGATGAAGGATGCAGAAGCGTTCCACCAGGCTGTCGAAAAAGTGCTTCGTTTTGCTGCAAAAGATAAACATACTTTAGTCGTCGTTGCCGGTGACCATGATACAGGTGGTATGTCAGTCGGTGGATACGATGAGTACGTAGCGAAACCGGAAGTCTTGAAAAACGTCAAGGCGACGGGAGATGAGATGGTTCGTCAGTTCAACGACGACTTATCGAACATCGCAACTGTCGTCAAACGAGAAACGACGTTTGATTTGACGGCTGAAGAAATTCAGACGTTGCAAAAAGTGGATGCGAAGAAACGCGTCATGACATTGAATGAGATGATCAGTAAACGAGCGTATGTCGGCTGGACGACTGCCGTGCATACAGGTGTAGACGTTCCGCTCTACGCTTACGGTCCACAAAGCGAACAGTTCAGTGGGTTGCATGAAAATACGGACATCCCTGGTCTGATGGCCAATGCAATGAAATTAAAAAAATGACGTATTGGACGTGATTAAATCAAGCGGTGGATCATTCACCGTTTGATTTTTTTTGAGTACTTATCTGCTTGTGTGACGCAGTAAAAACTAAATGAAAAAAATGAATGAATAGCCATTCATTATATGCTATACTCATTTCAACACAACTGCTTTAGGGGGAAAGGGGTTTGTTCGAACATGAATACGTTTTTACTCATTAACTGGATTGCCTTCCTACTCGTCATCGGCTATGCAGGCTATCTGTTCACGTCACTCGTCAAAAGTCGTTATGCCGCCATTAAACGGGGGAAAAAGGCGGAATGGACACTGACGAACAAAGAACGACTAGACGCAGTCTTAGTCAATGTCTTCGGTCAAAAGAAATTATTAAAGGATAAGAAAAGTGGCGCAATCCACGTCATGATGTTTTACGGCTTCTTACTCGTTCAATTCGGAGCGATCGATTTTATCTGGAAAGGACTCGCCGTCGGTCAGCGTTTCCCGCACGTCCCACTCGGTCCGCTTTATCCGATTTTTACATTCTTCCAAGAAATCGTCATGCTCGTCATCTTGATTGCCGTCGTTTGGGGATTTTATCGCCGGTACGTCGAGAAACTCGTCCGCTTGAAACGAAACTTCATGGCAGGTCTTGCGTTGATTTTCATCGGTGGTTTGATGGTCGCCGTCCTGTTCGGAAATGGATTCTTCCTTGTCTATGAGAATCATTCGACGCTCGGTGAACCGGTTGCTTCAAGCATCGCGTTCTTATTCAGTTGGGTGCCGGAATCAATTGCGTTCGGACTATTCGTTTTCTTCTGGTGGGCGCACTTACTGTTCTTACTTAGCTTCATGGTCTATATCCCGCAAGGTAAACATGCGCACTTGATTGCCGGCACAGCAAATGTCTGGCTCGGTCGAACATCGAAAGTCGGGCGTTTGGCGCCGATCGATCTATCGGTCATGGAAGAGGCAGAAGACGACGAAGCGGAATTCAGCTTCGGGGTCAACCGAATCGAAGATTTCAATCAGAAACAGCTCGTTGATCTATATGCCTGCGTCGAGTGTGGACGCTGTACGAACATGTGCCCAGCGAGTGGAACGGGGAAGATGTTGTCGCCGATGGATTTGATCGTTAAATTACGGGACCATCTCAACATGAAAACGGCAGCCATCACACAGCGCTCGCCATGGGCACCTGCCTTTGCGTTCGAAGGATCGCAAGGCAATCAAATCGCTTCACTGGCAGCAGCCGGACAGATGGATATCGTTCCGGATTCATTGATTGGGAACGTCATTACGGAAGAAGAGATCTGGGCGTGTACGACATGCCGGAACTGTGAAGATCAGTGTCCGGTCATGAACGAACATGTCGATAAGATCATCGACCTCCGTCGTCACCTCGTCATGATGGAAGGCAAGATGGATCCGGAGATGCAACGGACGATGGCGAACATCGAACGTCAAGGTAATCCATGGGGGATGAACCGGAAAGAACGCGAAAACTGGCGGAAAAACCGTGATGAACTCGTCGTTCCGACAGCAAAGGAGAAGAAAAAAGCGGGCGAAGACTTCGAGTATCTGTTCTGGGTTGGTGCGATGGGATCGTACGATAACCGAAGTCAAAAAATCGCGATGGCGTTTGCGCGTATTCTAAACGAGGCAGACATCTCGTTTGCGATTCTCGGAAACGATGAGAAAAACTCAGGGGATACACCGCGCCGGATCGGGAACGAAGTCTTGTTCCAGGAACTCGCGGAAGCCAACATCAAATCATTTGAGAAATATGGTGTCAAAAAGATTGTCACGATTGATCCGCATGCCTACAATACATTTAAAAACGAGTATCCCGACTTCGGACTGAGTCCGGACGTTGAAGTCTATCATCATACTGAATTGCTCGCACGACTGATTGACGAAAAACGGATCACACCGCTCCATGAAGTTAAGGAGCGTGTCGTCTATCACGATTCATGTTATCTCGGTCGTTACAATGATATTTACGATGCACCACGCTATATTCTTGAGAAGATTCCAGGAATCACGCTCGTCGAGACGGAACGCAACCGGGAAAAGGGGATGTGTTGTGGTGCTGGTGGCGGCATGATGTGGCAAGAAGAAAAAGTCGGCGCACGCGTCAATGTCGCACGGACGGAACAATTGTTGACGGTCCAACCGTCTGTCATCGGATCTGCGTGCCCGTACTGTCTGACGATGCTCAGTGACGGCACGAAAGCGAAGGAAGTCGACGAGGCGGTTGCTACGTACGATGTCGTTGAATTACTCGAACGGTCAATTGTCGGTGTACCCGTCGAAGAACCTGTCGTAACTGTATAAAAAAGTAGGATGGAACGATTATTCTCGTGCGGACGGGAGTAGTCGTTTTTTTCTCTAAAAAAGCGCGACGTTTTACTGTATGGTTTTGACATGATAAGATAAAAGAACTAGCTATAGAAAGGAGGTGAGAATCTTTTGGGAAGGCGTTACTTCGAATCGGTCAGGTCGCGGAGACCACCGGCTTATCAAAACGAACGATCGATTATTACACATCACTCGGTCTGTTAACACCAGAGCGTACCGCTTCTGGCTACCGTCTGTATGACGAATCGGTCATTCATCAAATCGAAAAGATTGAATATTTGAAGTCTCAACGGCTTTCCCTGCAAGAGATTCTTGCTTCTTTTACGGAACGGGAACAAAAAACAGGGGAGACGATTTATCAGGAAGTGAAACAACTTCAGGCGACGGTTGAAGGACTCGAGCAGCGTTTGTTGTATTCGACGGACGTCGAAAAACAAGCGATCCGCTTAGAACTATCACGGCGTCTCACATTGATTGCTTCCTTGATTGCACAGCTTTAATACAAAACAATGGAGGTGACCCCTGTTTAGGGGATTTTGGATACTATATTATTCATCAATTTATTTTTAGTGGTCTTGTTGATTGCGTTGACGGCGTTTTTCGTCGGATCGGAATTTGCTGTCGTTAAAGTCCGGATGTCGCGTTTGGATCAGATGATTCAAGAGGGGAATAAGAGTGCCGTGCTTGCGAAAAAAATCGCCGGTGATCTCGATTACTACTTGTCAGCCTGTCAGCTTGGTATCACGGTCACAGCACTTGGTCTTGGGGCCCTCGGTGAACCGACGGTCGAAAAGATTTTGCACCCTGTCTTTGATGACTTCGGCATCTCTGCTGCGGTTTCAACGCTCTTATCGTTTGGTATCGCGTTCGTATCCGTAACGTTCTTACACGTCGTCATCGGTGAACTCGCTCCGAAGACACTTGCGATTCAGTATGCAGAACGGATGACATTACTATTTGCTCGTCCACTTTACGTGTTCGGTAAAATCATGTATCCGTTCATCTGGTTACTCAACGGTTCAGCTCGCTTGTTCCTCGGTCTGTTCGGCGTCAAACCAGCAGGGCACGAACAAGCCCACTCGGAAGATGAATTGAAAATCATCATGGCGCAAAGTTTCCAAAGTGGTGAAATCAACCAAACGGAACTTGCCCTCATGCAGAATGTTTTTGCGTTTGATGAGCACATCGTCAAAGACTTGATGGTGCCGCGGATGCGGATGGAGACAATCTCGGAACGTTTAACGAAAGATGAACTGATGGAAATCTTCATGGATAATCCGTACACGCGTTACCCGGTCACAGAAGAAAATGATAAAGATCGGATTCTCGGATACGTCAACGTCAAGGAAGTCTTGACGGATTATGCGAACGGAAATGAGCATCCGGTGACGCATTATATCAAGGATTTACCGGTTGTTTCGGAAGTGACGTCACTTCAAGAAACGTTACGGAAGATGAAACGGACCCGGACCCATCTCGTTCTCGTCGTCGATGAATATGGTGGAACAGCAGGTCTCGTCTCGATGGAAGACTTACTCGAAGAAATCGTCGGTGAAATCCGTGATGAATTCGATGCGGATGAAATCGAAGAAATCGAACAGGTTAAATCGGATGAGTTCCTACTCGACGGTACAGTCCTGCTCGCGGACTTAGAAGACCGCTTCAATATTCGCTTTACGAATGTCGAAGATGTCGATACAATCGGTGGTTGGATTCAGATGCACAACATTGATCTCCAACCAGGTGAACACATCGACACACCAGACTTCTCAGTCGAAGTGATGGAGATGGAAAACTATCAAATCAACCGCGTCAAAATTTGGTTGCATCCAGCTGAACAAGTAGAAGCAGAAGGATAAAATAGTCGGTTCCTCATCGAGGAGCCGGCTTTTTTTTTGCATCATATCAGTCAAAAAATCAAGAATGGACGGATTGTGCGAACTTTCGGCAGTCATGATAGGAGAATGACTAGTGAAGCGGGAATGTAATCTACAGTTACTTTATTGTTGAATCGCGTCCCATGAAACGAGGAGGTATTCCGTGCTCGAGCAGATTCCATTTTTACTGAGTCGTTTAGGTATGTTAGCACTGTTAGCCTTTCTATTATCCCAGTGGCGCATTTCCCGATACATATTCAAAATGGACCGTGGAATGAACCTTCCACTTCTTTTTGCGTTCGTGTCATCTGGTATTTTGATGAATTACGCGGGGATCGAACTTTCGCAAGATACGACGATTGATCCGTTACTCGGATTAGCTGTCGAAAAGGATGCCCTGTTGCTCGATACACGACTGGCTGTCATCGTAACGAGTGGTTTGATTGGTGGACCGGTGGTCGGTGGGATCACGGGATGTTTAGTCGGTCTGCACCGTTACGTGCTCGGTTCGTTAGGGGCAGAAGCAGGCTGGATCATTGCGATGCTCGCTGGACTTGCGAGCGGATGGTATCGGAAGCGGTGGCGTTTGCATGATGGTTATGCGCTCGTTCCACCAATCGGTATCGTATTGACTGCGTTGTTATTCGAGAGCGGTATCACATTATTGCTTGCCCCGGATACGACAGAGGCACTTGATTTGATGAGCCGTGCCGCTTTTCCGTTACTGTTCGCAAACACATGCGGTGTCATCCTGTTCATCATGATTTTACGGACACAACTTCGGCTCGAGGGAGCGCTCTTCGTCCGCCAGACTGAGCGTTCCGATCGTCTACTGCAAGCGTTACAACCATTACGAAAGCAGGGATTGACCTCGGAAGTCGCGCGACAAATCGGAGCGACATTATTAAAAGAAACGAAGATGCAACGAATCGTGTTGATCGGGGCGACAGAAGTCGTCATCGATATGACTGATCAGCAACCTGCCGTCTGTGGCGAGCAGCCGAGACGTGAAGAACAACGATGGATTGAGGCGGAAGAACCAGTGCGACAAGAAGATGAGCAGACGGGACAAATTTTGAGTTTTCATCCGATGCGGATCAACGGTCAAAAAGCGGGTGTCATCTGTTATTTCTCAAAGGATTTATTTGATGACACCGTGGAGCGGATGACAGAACAACTCGTCGGTTTGTTAGCTCGAGAGCTGAACATACACCGGGAAGAGCAATTGACCCGATTAAGTGGACGAAAAATGAAACCGATGTTACATGTGACCTATCTCAAAGGGATCATTGAAGAGATTCAACGGACAGCCGATCCAGGAACTCCTGTGAAACATCAACTGAATGCGTTGCTTCAACTTTTGACGGCAGCGACGCGACATGATGAACACCCGTTGCGTGAAGAACTAGCGACATTAAAGGCATATTTATCACTCGAAGGAACACGACGCCGTCCCAACCAACTGACTTCCGCTGATATTACGGTCGATCTTGATATCGAGACTGCCGTTGAAGAATACTTCGTTTTCCCCTTTCTCGTGACACAGCTTGTCGATAATGCACTGCGTCATGCGTTCGTAAAAGCAGGACGACATCACCGGATTGATGTCCGTGCCTTTAAGGCGACGAGGGACTGGGTCATCGAAGTCACGGACAATGGGCAGGGTATGCCGTTTAATGTAATGCAACAATTGGAGCAAAAGGAAGCGGGGGATTCAAATCTGTTCTTGATTCGACGAGCGTTAGACGTGACATACGGTCCGGTTGCGACATTACATGTCCACTCGATCATCAATCAAGGAACACGCATCGAAGTCCGGTTACCTCTTCCATCCCTCTGACAACAATGGCATTTCGCCGTTGTTGTTTTTTTGTCTCGTTCCGAGGGTAAAAAGGAAAACAGGAAAATGTAACGTACAGGAGGAAACAAATGATGATTACGATAACTAAAGTGGGACAGTTCGGTGATGAGTCCTTGCTCTGCTTTACTTTACAGAATGCGCACGGACATAGCGTCGATATCTTGAACCGAGGGGCGAAGATTCTTGCCATACGTGTTCCAGATCAACAAGGAGCGATCGAAAACGTCGTACTCGCATTTGATGACCTGTCGGAATATCAGGATGATCCACATCATTTAGGGGCAACGATCGGACGTGTCGGGGGACGAATTGCGAACGGAGCGTTCGCGCTTGAAGGGATGACATATGTCCTGGAACAAAATGAGGGTGATCATCATCTGCACGGTGGAAGCGAAAACTGGGCGAACCGGATGTTCACGCACGAAATCAATGAGAACGATCTGATTCTACGCTTAGATAGTCCAAGCGGTGAGAACGGGTATCCCGGTCATTTGTCGTTCACTTTGACATTCAAATGGACGGATGAGGATGTTCTTCAGATTCATTATGAGGCGGAGACGACGGCTTCGACACCATTCAGTCCGACGAACCATACGTACTTTAATTTGACGGGTGAAGCAAAAACGACGATCGAACAGCATGTCCTACAAATGGATGCTCCTTTTTATGTACCGTTAACGAAAGATGCTGTACCGACCGGTGACATCCTCCCTGTGGCAGGAACTGTCTTTGATTTTTCGGAAGCGCGTCCACTACATGAAGTGACACACGCACCAGACGAAGAACTACGCCAAGCAGGTAGTGGTGTTGATCACCCCTTCTTGCTCAGAGAAAGCGGAGAAATCGTTCTCGACGAACCAATCAGCGGTCGACGATTACGGGTCGTGACCGATCAACCGGGAGTCGTTGTTTACACTGCCAATCACTTGTCAGGTGACTTCACGATTTGTGGTCGTCGTGCGACACCGTATCTTGGAATCTGTTTTGAGACACAAGGATTACCAGATGCAATCAACCAACCGAATTTTCCTTCTGTCGTCTTGCATGCTGGCGAGCACTATCATAAGCACACATCGTTTCATTTTCAGGTGATGTCATGACGTTTCTTGCGATTTCCACTTCTGTATATGGTAGGATAAAGCGAGAAGAATCTAACGGAGGCTAGGGAAATGACTAAAATAGCATGGGTGACCGATAGTATGGCCTATTTCACGAAGGAAGAGGCAGAAACGATCGGCGTCAATGTCGTACCGATTCAAATCTTGCTTGGTGATACGGCGTATCAAGAGAATGCCATCACAGTCGAGCGATTGTTCCGTGCACTTGATGCGGACAAGAAACTGATTGCAAAAACATCGCAACCAATCTTTGGTGAGTTCGTCGGGACATACGAACGGCTGAAAGAAGAAGGATATGACTGCGCGATTGCGGTGCATTGTACGAACGGACTCTCAAGTACCGTCCAAAGCTCAGCATCAGCAGCGGAAGCAGCAAGCTTTCCCGTTCACATCATCGACTCGCATACAGCGTTCGAGAACCAGCAGGAATTCATTCGTTACGGGATGGAACTCGAGGCACAGGGGAAATCCGTCGAGGAAATCGTAGCAGCCTTACAAGCGTTGACGAAGAAGACGCATTTCTATATGATCGTCGGTAATATGGAGACGATGCGTCGAGGTGGACGTGTTTCGTCGGGAGATTTGTTCCTTGCGAACTTACTCAGCATTAAACCAATCATCACGACGGACGAAGCAGGAAAAATCGTTCCATTCAAAAAAGCACGTTCGCTGAAAAAAGCCTACATCGAAATGGTGAAACAAATCGATGAGTCGATGCGTCAGCATACGTTCTACAAGAATCGGATTTATGTCGCGACGACGATGGCACCGGAAATGGCGGCTGAATTGCGTCAACAAGTCGCAGCGAAGTTCCCGGATCTGACGATTCTTGAAGGGACGTTTGGTCCTGCGATCGGAACGCATGCCGGAGCAGAGACAGTCGGTTTATTCTGGATGAATGACTAAACTGAAACGGATACGACAAGGGGCTGACTCAAAAGTCAGACTCTACAAAGTTAGGGTGGCAGAACGATAATCTGCCACCCTTATCTTGTAACAAAAAGAATGACGCGTCGCACGCAACTCCTACAGGAAAAAGCGCATCTTTGCGCTGTCAGAGACAAACAAGACCCGCTCTCCTGCTTAAATGAAGCAGGAAAACTGGCTTGTGTCTCGCCTGAGGAAAGGGCGTGAAAAGACGCGTCATTCTTTTTTTGAGTCAGACTCCTTGTTTCGTTCAAGCTGTAAGTGTGATTCCAAGGAAAGCTGCAAGAATTCCGAAACCGTAGCTCGAGATGAGATAGAGGGTGAGCACTTTACGATTTCCGTCCTGAAATAGCTGCAATGTCTCGATTTTAAACGTTGAGAATGTCGTAAATGATCCGAGGAAGCCGGTACCTAAGAGTAACGTCCATGTCGTATCGAGATGCGCCCCGATGACGAGTCCAAGTAAAAATGAACCGAGTACGTTAATCAGGAACGTCGCCAGTGGAAATTCGCGTTTCCAAACCGTCTTCATCCATTGACTGACGGCGAACCGACTGATAGCGCCACAAAAAGCACCGATGGCAAGGGAGAGTAATTCCATTCACTCACGTCCTTTCGTCACGCGACGTAGCCGTCTTGTCCCAAGCGTATAACCGAGATAAGACAGGAATAAGCCACCAAACAGACTGATGAGAACATATAAAAGGGCATCCGTTACATGATGTGTTTGGATTAAGGTCACCGTTTCTACACTGAACGTCGAGAACGTCGTGAACGATCCAATGAATCCTGTTCCGATTGCTGTAATCGCATACTGGTGTAAGAGTTTCGTTCGAAATAAAAAGTGTGTCGCATAGCCGAGCAGAAAGCTCCCAATTAAGTTGATTGCAAGCGTCGGCCACGGGAAAGGACCGGTCGTCAAGTCGCCAATCAGCAGTCCGAGTCCATAACGAGCAGAGGCTCCAAGAATACCTGCGAGACCTACGAGTACATAGAGCATATGAATCCTCTTTTCTTGAAAAAAGTCTACATTAAACGTACTCCTGGCTTTAAGAAAGCGTCAAGAAAAAAAGTCACGCGAGGGACTTAACGATTGAATTCTTTCTACCGATGAACAACTGTATGACTTTAATAAGGTGAAGGAGTTTGAACAAGATGGTATCTGCCCTCGAGCAACAAAGTACAAAGATTTTGTCCCGCCTGATTGCAACGTTAATTACCATTGCGCATCCATTGATTTTTTTATTTGCCCAAATGAATTACGTTCCGATCAGTGTGTTTTATCAGTTTTTAGTCGGTGGTTTGATCTTGACGGTCGCGTTGCTTGCTGGCAACCGTCTACTTGGACATCGTCCGAGTGGGAAATACGTCCAAGTGACGTTAACCTATTTCGTACTCGCTTTAGTCTTGACGACATTACCGTCGCCAAGCATTTGGACGATCGTCTATCTCTATTTGACGATTTCGATCGTCTACTTGATTCCAAGCCTCGTTATTCTTGCAGGAATTCTTGGACTCATCGAAATGATAATATTCACGATACTTGGAACAATCGTCTTTACGAATACATTTGACTTGATCGTCGCCTATGTCATCTATTTGATGATTTTCTCGGCTGCTGTCTTCGTTGCCGTCTTCGGACGAAATGTCATGCGCGCAGTCCGCCAAGAACAAGAGCGGTCGGAAGCTTACGCGGCAACATCGCAAGTTGCGCTTGAACAAACGGCAGCAACCGCAACGGAAGTGACGACGTTCACAGAAGAGATGAGCGAAACAGTCGATGCTGCGAAGGATTCTTTCAGTCAGGTCGATCTAGCGATGCAACAGCTGGCACATGATGCAGCAGGTAGCGTCCAAGCGATTCGTGAAATCCGCCAATTGAACGAACAACAAGTCAACCGGATGCAAGACGTGACGGTTTCCGTCGACCACGCACTCGATCGGAGTTCTTCATCACGAACGACAGCCGAACAAAGCAGGCAGACGATTGGTCTTGCTGGACAATCCTTACAACAATTGACGACGAGCATGGATGAGTCTGTCACGTCATTCGGACAACTCGCTGGGCGGTTCCAAGAAATTGTTGCGATCACGTCGAGCATCAATGCGATTGCGGCTCAGACAAACTTACTCAGTCTGAATGCTTCGATTGAAGCAGCTCGTGCTGGCGAGTTCGGGAAAGGCTTTACGGTCGTTGCGCAAGAAATTCGTAATCTATCAGCACAAACGGCAGAAGCGTCAAAGGAAATCAATGCAATCATTGAACGTGTGGATCAAGACGTCACACAAACTGGTAATTCGATTCATGCGAGTACGACACTGCTACGAGAGCAGGAAGAACGGATGGCAGAGAGTCAGTTAGCCCTGCAGACGATCGAGACGGATGCGACAGAAGTCGTTGGTTCGATCCAGTCGGCGCAGACCCAGTTCGCGACGATGACGAGTAGTCTTACTGCTATTACGACAGCAACCGGTCAACTCGATACATTCATGAACGCTTTACTTTCACAAAGTGAATCATTATCCGGTCTGACACGCCATCAAGTCGGACAGGTCATGGAACTGCAACAAGCGATTCACGCCTTGAACGAAACAGCGTCAACCCTTCAGCAGACGAACGCTTAACGAGACAGCTCCTCATCGATTGATGGGGAGCTGTTGTGTGTCTGCGACAGTTTGTCGTTGCAACGGACGGGGAACAAGATAGGGAACGATTATTGAAGGAGGAGTCAACGGATGAAGGCAGCTTACATTGAACAGTATGGTGGATCGGAACAATTTAAGGTTGGAGAACTGGATAAGCCCGTCATTGGACCAGACGATGTCTTGATTGAAGTCTATGCCGCAAGTGTCAACCCAGTCGACTGGAAGTTACGCGAAGGATACTTGCGTGAGATGTTGAGCTATGAGATGCCGCTTGTCATCGGCTGGGACGTTGCTGGTGTGATTCAAGAAGTCGGAGCGAACGTCTCGGATCTTCAAGTCGGAGATGCGGTCTTCAGTCGTCCGGAAATTGCCCGTCAAGGAACGTATGCAGAGTACGTTGCAGTCGATGCACATCTTGTCGTGAAAAAACCAGAATCACTCAGTTTTGCTGAAGCGGCTTCTCTTCCGCTGGTCTCGCATACCGCATGGCAGGTCATGTTCGAAGTGATGGATGCGAAACCAGGTGACCGGATTTTCATTGGTGCCGGATCAGGGGGCGTCGGAACGGTTGCGATTCAACTCGCGAAAGCGAATGGCTTATACGTCATTACATCGACAAGTACGAAAAACGTTGACTGGGTGAAAGCGCTTGGAGCAGACGAAGTCATCGATTACAAACAAGAAAATCCAGCTGATCGTGTCCAGGACGTCGATTTTGTGTTTGATACGATGGGCGGCGATAAACAAGGTGAGTTGTATCAAATGCTAAAGCCGAACGGGATGCTCGTCTCGATCTCAACACCACCTGATGAAGACAAAGCGAAAGAGCACAATGCACGTTCTGCGTATGTCTTCATGCAACCGACCGGTGAGCGTTTGCAGCATATCGCAAAAGCAGTCGAGCGTGGCGAGTTACAGCCTGTCGTTGATCGGATCTTTGATCTCGATCACATCAAGGAAGCCCACGATTATGGTGAAGAAGGGCATGCTAAAGGAAAAATCGTCATCCGAGTCAAAGGAGAATGAGTGAGAAGAAGAGCGCTAAATTCAGCGCTCTTTTTGTATGTTGTCAATCCATTTTTCGAACCTAAAACAAAAAAATACCTGGTCAAAAAAGTGTAAAGGGTAAGGTGTTGCTTCTTCCTATACTAAGGCTATCAGATGTGAGTCAGCCAAATTAAAAGGAGGAAGTAACATGAAAAAAGGATTTAAGTGGGCAGGAATCATTGTAATCGGAGCAGTCATTCTCGGAAATCTGGGGGATGACGAAGATCAAGCAGCACCTGAGAAAAAAGTGGAAGTTCAACAAGAAGCAGTTAAGTCAGAAGCAAAACCAGTGAAAGCAAAGGCAGCCGCAAAGCCGGTCAAGAAAACGTACGGGATTAATGATGAGGTGAAGGTCGGTAAACTGACGTACGTCGTCAATGACGTCAAAATGGTCGATACGCTATCGAATGTCCTTGGCGAAAAGAAAACATCAGGACAATTCTTAGTCATCGGTCTGACGATTCTAAACGGAGATAAGGAAGAGCGATTCGTCGACAGCAATATGTTTAAAGTCAATGTCGGCGATACGGAATACTCAGCCGACACAGAACTCGATCTCTATGCGAATGAAGACGGAATGGGGTTCTTCTTAGAGACGATTAATCCGAATATCGAAAAAACCGGCAACATCGTCTTCGAATTACCGAAACAAGTCAAAAGTCCGCTGCTTGAAGTCTCATCTGGCTTTGGCTGGGCAGGTGGACAATCAAAAGAGATTCAATTGACACAATAAGCATCAAGAAAGGGAGTAGTGGACAAATGCCCGCTACTCCCTTCAGTTTTTTACGATCGAGATTGTTGGATCAGTAGCTCAGGTGTCAATCGATCAAGTAATTCGAGCGTCTCTGGATGAGCGGCGAGCGTCCGGTCGAGTGCTTTCCGTTCTGTCTCGAGACACGCTAGATAACGCTGAGCCGCTTCTGCGTGCGTGGCTGGTGTAAGGACGTCATAGATTGCTTCAAGAGCAAGGCGAGGAATGTCAGGCAACGTCGTCGGAATCGTCTTCAATCCGAGTTGCGCTCGATTCGGAGCATGGTGATGGAGCAATACTTTCGCGAACTTGATCAAAGCGCTACGTAGCATCTCAACCGCCCATAAGTCATTTCCCCGTGCCGCTGCTTTTTTGTATTGGAATAAGAACCAGACGGCATCAATTGCTTCATCGGTCGCTTCTTGAGCGGAAAGCGTCAAGTCACATGTATCTGTGTAATCTATCAGCTGTTGCTTCGGGTCGTACAGAACACGTAGTTGATCCTTATGATTCAGCGAGTCGAGTGTCACCGTGAATAAATCGATATGTAGGAAATCATCGTAGACGACAATCATTTGTGGCGCGATGATGTCGATTTCATCTTTCCAGATGATTGGGCGATAGACGGCTAGGTGCGACAAACGACGGGATAAGAATTTCGTTTGGCGTTCTTCCGAGACAAGGCAGTACAGATCGATGTCTGAATGAACATCTTCTTCTCCCCGTCCGAACGATCCTTTCAAGAAGATGGCTTCGACAGCAGGATCTTGTGTGAGTCGAGCAACGAGCTGCTCGATCGCATGAAGTTGATGCATGAGGACTCATTCCTTTCCGAAAACAGAAGTCTATTAGGTCAGTATACGGGATAATAGACAGTTTATTCCATAAAAAAAGAGAAATCGCATCGAAATGGACTTCTCATTGTGAAGCAGACGTTAGTTTGTCTTTATTTTCGAGATGAATGACGTGCTGTTCGCCCCAGGCATTGATTGCGTCAAGGACCGGAATGAGTGTCCGTCCATAGTCCGTCAGCGAGTACTCGACACGTGGTGGGACTTCCTGATAAATCTCGCGGTGGACGATGTCATTCAGTTCGAGCTCACGTAGTTGAGCCGTCAGCATCTTTTGCGTGATGTTTGGTAATTGTCGTTTCAGTTCACTGAAGCGGAGTGTTCCGCGCGTGATCAATACAAGTAAAATCGACGGTTTCCATTTCCCGGTCAAGATTTCGAGTGCCGTCTCGACACGACAACTTGGTGTCTCTTCCATCGGTCTTCCTCCTTCATGGTATCGTTGAGGATACTATACCACTTATTCGTGCCTACTTCCGCTTCCGTCGCTTCCGCGTAATAATAGAGGTACGAGCTATATAGTTGAAGGAGGAAACAAGATGTCCATTCACCCACAGATTACACTCGGTCCTGTTCGCTTGCGTGTGACGGATCTCGATCGTTCCGTTTCATTTTATACCGGATCACTCGGATTACGTGTGCTGACACAAACTGAACAATTGACTGTGCTCGGCGCACAAGGTACACCACTTGTTGAGCTGGAAGTCCATCCGAACGCCCGCCGTTTTCCACCGAACTCGGTTACCGGGTTATACCACTTTGCGATTTTATTACCAAACCGAAAAGAACTCGGCTTCGTCATCCGGAACCTGATCGCTCAAGGCATTGAAATTGGTCAAGGTGACCATCTTGTCAGTGAAGCGTTTTATTTATCGGACCCAGATGGGAACGGCATTGAGATTTATGCCGATCGTCCGCGTGACACGTGGACGTATGAAGCGAATGGCGACGTCAAGATGACGACCGATCCTGTCGACTGGCAAAGCATGCTCGTTGAAGCAGGAGAAGAAGATTGGTATGGCATGCCAAGCGAGACCGTCATGGGACACGTGCACTTCCACGTGAAGACACTCGAAGCAGCGCGGAAGTTTTATATCGAGACACTCGGCTTTGAGGTGGCGGCTGATGCTTCCCGCATGCGGGCGTTATTCGTTGCTGCTGGCGGTTACCATCACCATATCGGTCTGAACGTCTGGTCTGGAGTCAACGCACCGACGAATCCGAAAGATGCAGTCGGACTCGTCTACTGGACGTTACGTTATCCTGATCAAGCGACGCTTCAGACGGCGATCGAGACGTTAAAGGTTTCTGCTTACACTGTTACGGATCAAGCAGGAGATGTATATGTGACCGATGATGCCGGTATTACGGTTCGATTGACTGTAGCACGACTAGAAAATTAAGGACGTTGCACCAACCCCTGTCTACACGAAATAATCGTGTCGATGGGGGTTTTATATTTGCATGGATAAAGGCTAGAGGAGGATAGGAAGAACGGAAAAGTCACTGATGAAGTGCTTTCTCTAAAAGGATTTCATAAAACGAACGCGATAATGTTGCTTGGTGTGGATAACCGAGTACTTCATAAATCATTAAGGCTCGTTCGACATACATCGTTCCTGTTGTTACATCACCTTGCGCAATCAGTAGGAGACCGGTATAAAAGCTGTGTGAATTTCGATAGAACATCGCTTCGACACCTTGGGTAAAGTCATCGAGCTGCAGGAGTAACACCTGTGCCATGTCCAGTTCATTCGTCATGATCAATTCATGGATTTCATTGATCAATAACGTATAGATGATGGTCCGTCCACGTTTGAATTGTTTATAGCGATCTAAGGAAGGGAGAATGCTACGGAAATACTCCACTTTTCTTTCATAGTCGATGAAGTCGAGCGTATTCGCCAAAAAACGTAGTTCACCAATTGTCCACGTTTCAATACGGTCCAAGTAATCAAGAATCGTTTGACGAGTATCTTCTGCAATGGCCTCTTTTGAAAAGACACCATATTGATTGAAATGAGTCAGTTGTTCGATACGAGCATCGAGTTCAGCAATTCGCAAACTGTTCTGATAAGACTCCGGTAAATCGTAATACTGCGATCTAAGAAGAATCAACCCGTCGATGTCGTTCGCATTCCCCTTTAATCCGTATTCATCATAAAATTGCTCGATGAGTGATTCCTTGAATCCATGATGGATGTATAGAAACTCATCAATTTCCATTCCGAGTCGTTCGAGGAGTAACTGGATCAGGTGAAAGGATATCTCGTGTTTTCCTTGTTCAAAGCGAATCGCATAAGATTTAGACATGACAGAATCGTAGAGTTGCTTCTGTGTCATTCCTTTTTTGATTCGCAATTCTCTCAATAATTCTCCGTGAGATGGCATGATAAGTCCTCCTGTTTAAAAGACATTACGCTAAAGGATAGGTCTAATAAATCAACAAGTATCTTATAGAGAGGTATTAAATAGGAGACTATTTTAATCATACCCGTATTTACGTCTTATAATTCAAGTATCAAAAAAGCGCATGGTAAGTCCCGAGTCATGAATGAAGGAGGAACAGGAATGAAGACGATGCGGACAACGAATGGTGGGTTACTAGTCGGGTCACTACTACTGTTAGTTGGTTTTGTTGCATTGGTGCAGTTTGACTGGGCGTGGTGGGCATTATTCTTGTGCGGGCTTGTTGCATGGGCAGTTACTTTCAAAAAAGATAGTCTACAAGCGGTTACGTTTCCAAAGAAGTTATGGATGATTCCGGTCGGTGCGCTGCTCTACGTCGTCTTAAGCATACTCATCGGATTGATTGCTAGCTCGACTGGACTGGAGTGGGCAGCTAATCCAGCTTCTGGTCACTTGGGGCAGATTGCCTTCATGCTTCCATTCATGTTGATGGGGGAAGAGTTGCTTGGGATTGGAATATTGGAAGGGGCAAGAAGTAAAGGGTTATCGATGTGGACGAGTACCCTGTTGAGTGCTGTTGTGTTCGGTCTCATTCATATTCCGTCATACTGGGACGGCTCACTCGTATCGACTCTCCTGCACGTATTATTACTTCAAGGTGTAGCGCGACTGATCTTCAACTATGTTTATATTAAGACGGGGCGCAGTATTTTTGGGTCATGGATTTCTCACATGATCGTTGATTTTGTTGTATTATCCATTTTTTAAAGAAAAACATCCAGCAGTGGACGTTGGGTCTGCTGCTGGATGTTTTCATGTATAGAATATTAGCGTGATGACGACGTTGTATTACCGTCATACCGGCTGATCAATTCATATGGTCTGACTTTATATAAGGCGTGTGGGAAGTAGTGTGGATCCATCGCATCAAGCGTCCGTAACTGGAAGTGCTCCCGTTTGATGTATTCACTCAGCGAGTCACGCGTCAGCGGGAAGAAGCCGACATCCGTCGTTTCACCTTCTTGTGTCGCGAGTTCGCCGCCCGTGGCTTTCCCGCGGAAACAGACGCAAAGGACGTGACTTGAGACATTTTGATAAATGCCGGTAATACCATCGATCGTGACATCGACACCGGTCTCTTCTTTGACTTCTCGTTTGATGGCGTCAAGAATCGACTCGTGATTTTCGACTTGTCCGCCCGGCATCTCGAACGTATCACCACGATGTAGGTTACGGACGAGTAGAACTTCACCCGCATCGTTCGTAATATATGCGGTCACACTAACGATAGCGCGAGGCGGGGCATACGTACCAGTCGACGTCATGAAGTCTTCATACGATTTGATATATAAATTTTTGCCAAGGCGTGCGCGCTTCTTCATCGCTTCACGACGTAAGGCACTATTGCGGACATCACGATCGACTTGTTCGTAATGTTCACGATCGCGATATTCCCAAATGGCGATGACTTCATCTTCTGCCTCGGTCACCCAGCGACCAACAAGACGGGCACCGTGGCTAACTTGAAGCGGGTACAAATAGGTATGGAAAAACTCAGTAAATTCTTCTAGGCGTTCGGGACGAATCGTATAGGTCTTCCGGCGATGTAACATGGAAATTCCTCCTATCAGATGAGCGTTCAAATGTACGTTGTACCCCTTCTCGAACGAACGGATGAAACCCTTTTTCTCAATGTGGGAAAAAGGCTTTTTTGTTGAACGATAGTGTAGAAATTTCATACGGTGTAAGTGACTTTAAAGAATCGATGACGATCTCTTTTGTTCGGAAAAGTGTAACTAAAGAAGAAGTTAAGAAATGGACAGGGCTCAACTTTAGAAAAATCGGGGATACTACATATAGAGAGAAACAGAAAGAAGGGATACGTGATGGATATCATGGCACTCGTCCGCCTGGCTGGCGGAATCATGTTCACCCCATTGTCGGACGATGTCTTGATGATGAGTTTTGCAGCATTACGTTTACGAGAGGGGATGCACCCGATCGTCGTCTGGTTGACCGCTTGGCCGGTCTTCTTCATTGCTTTTACATGGTTTTATTTACTTGCACGGTTCTTCCGTGAGATTCCGCTTGTTAAACGCTGGATGAAGTCACGTTTCTTGGAACGAGCAGAAACGATCATTGAACGACGGGGATTATGGGCGATTGGACTATCGTTCTTCTTACCCGGCGTCAGACACCCGATTCATTATGTCGCCGGACTTCTTGGTTATCCGTTACCACGCTATTTAGTGATGACGTTCTTAGCGGCAGGCGTTTATACAGGACTCTGGACCTTTTTGATCGTCCGGATCGGAGAAGCCGTGACGTGGTCGGAGCTGTGGAACTGGCTTCAGGTGAATCCAGGAATCGTCGGCTCTGTCTTGATCATCGTGATCGGTATTGTCGTAATTGGTATCGTGCACCATCGGCGTCAAAAGGAATCAGTCGAGGAAAGTTCTTCAATATAAAAACATCATACGAGCAAGCGAATCCAGATCAGGATTCGCTTTTTTAGATGAAGTTTGGTTTTATGAATAAGAATAGTTTTTTGAAATAAGAAGTAATCTACAAGAAAAGTGAAATCATTGTCAAAAAAAGACGTTTGACACTTCTTAAAAGCTACCTGATTTACACACTGTATTGGCAATTTATCGTCACAAGCAAGTGGCTGAAATTGGATTGTAAACGCTTATACTAAGAGTTGTTCACAGAGTGGACATATTTATTGCTAGAGGAGGGTACATATGAATCTCATGCAGACGGAAGAGACGGTCAAAAAAGCACCGACTTCTTCTGCTTACCGGACGATTTGGCGGTGGCACTTTTATGCTGGTATTATTTTTGCACCGTTCCTCGTCATGCTTGCTGTGACAGGATCCATTTATCTTTTTAAGCCACAAATCGAAAACGTCCTGTATCAATCGTATTATGAAGTTACACCAAAAACAGATCGCATCACTGCGACGGAACAGATTGATCGCGTCAAAGCGAAGTATCCCGATGCACTTGTGACGTCGTACCGACCGGGTGAATCTGACGATCGATCAAGTGAAGTGAAGGTCTCGTCACCAGACATGTCGGCGACGGTCTTCGTCAATCCGTATTCCGGTAAGATCATCGGAACATTATCGGACGATGATCGGATCATGAATAAAATCGAAGAGATCCATGGGGAGCTGATGGCGGGAACGACCGGTGACCGGATCGTTGAACTCGTTGCCTGTTGGGCAATCGTCTTGATCGTGACGGGACTGTTCCTATGGTTCCCGCGTAAGCAAAAGGGACTGTCAGGTGTCTTGTTCCCACGTCTTCGTCAAGGCAAGAAGTTATTTCGTCGTGATCTCCACGCTGTTCCAGCATTCTGGATCACAGCAGGGATGCTGTTCCTGATCTTGACTGGCTTACCGTGGTCCGGTTTCTGGGGAACGAACTTCCAGTCACTCGTCACGAACCAAGGGCTGGGTTATCCACCGTCCATCTGGGGTGGGGAGGCACCGACGTCGACGCTTCAGACGAAAGATATCGCGGAGGTTCCGTGGGCTGCTGAAACACTTGATGTCCCGCAGTCAAAAGTCGAAGGTGCTGTTCCGGCTTCGATCGACGATATCGTTGCGATCGGTAAACAACAAGGGATGGACCCAAGCTTTAAAATCAGCATCCCGAGTGATCCGAGCGGTGTCTATACGCTGTCTGCGTATCCAGCGAAAGCACAGAATGAAGCAACGATTCATCTCGATCAATATTCCGGTGCTGTGCTCGCCGACTACCGTTATGACAACTATGGTGTCGTCGGTAAAATTGTCGCGACCGGAATCACGCTTCACAAAGGAACGGAATTCGGCTGGTTCAATCAGTTAATTAGTCTGTTGATTTGCCTCGGAATCATTCTCGTAGCGGTCAGCGGTTTCTATCTCTGGTTGAAGCGGAAACCAAGTAAAGGGATGGGGGCGCCGAAAGGACCGAAAGCATTCATGTTGAAAGGATTCCTCGCCGTACTCGTCGTGCTCGGTATTTTGTTCCCGCTTGTTGGACTCTCATTACTCATCGTCTGGCTACTCGATTTTATTATCATCCGTCGTATTCCGAATGTAAGGAGGTTCTTCAATGCGTAAATCGATGCAAGCACTCATGCTCGGCGGACTGCTCGTCACGACGACGGGCCTTGCCGGGTGTGCGGTCGATTCCGATGCAGCAGAACAGTATGCCGTAGCTAAGCCGTTATCGATCAAAATGAATATCCCAAAAGACGTACAACCGGACGCCAAGAAAAAGCAGACGTTTGAAGCAACAGTCTGGCGTGAAGCCAAACCGGTTCAAAAAGTCGATTATGTACATTTCGAAATCTGGAAAGCGGATGGAACAGTACGTTATAGTATGGAACCGGCAGAGGAGACAAAGCCAGGTGTCTATACGATTGCGAAGGCACTACCGAAATCCGGCTTGTATTATGTTAAAGCGCATGCAAGCAGTGAAGGTGCGATGATCATGCCAACACGGCAGTTCATCGTCGGTGAGTTATCGAAAGAAGATTTAAAAATCTTACAAGGTGGAGTGAAACCAGCTGGCGGAAGTAGCGGTCACCATCATTGAAGAATTAGGAAATAAAAAATGAGAGGGCGGAATACTGTTCCGTCCTCTCATTTTTCGTATAGACGATTAATCGTCATCACCATGATCTCCGTGATCATCCCCGTCATCGTCTCCATGATCGTCTGAATCATCATTTTGATCATCATCTTCTGAGTCATCCGAAGAATCATCGTCATCCGAGTGCTCATCTTCTGATTCGAGTTCCTGTCCATTATAGAACTTGATCTGGACGTGTAACGTTTTGATGTTTGGCAATTGAAGTGCCTGTGCGACTAACGTTAATAATTCTTCTTCCGTCATCGATGGTGTGACGAGGAGACGATCTTTTAACGTCGCAACGTCAGTGATACCGATCTCGTCTTTAAAGCGCAATTCTTTCCGGTGATGTTCATTACTGTAACGCCACTCGAACTTTTTCTTGTTCGTATCCGTCACTTTGATCATGATCCGTTTGAGTTCTTGATTATTCTGAACGCCGTCGTGATCCGTATCTTCCTGATCGTCTCGAGTCCCGTCCTGATCACTGTCGGCTTTTGTTGGATCAGAACCGAGTTCGAATTCATCTTCGTTGATAAGCGTATCCCGATCCCGGTCTTCTTCGTTGTCTTTGATGCCATCACGATCTGAATCCTTTTTCAATGGTTGCGTACCGACGATGAACTCTTCTCGTGTCGTCAATCGATCCTGATCTTGGTCTTCTTTATCATCGGAAATACCATCTTGATCGGAATCCTTTTTCAACGGGTTCAGATGCGCTGTGTATTCTTGTTGATTCGTGAGTGAGTCGCGATCCGCATCCTCTTGTCCATCTTTGATCCGGTCCTGATCAGAATCCGATTTAGTGGGGTTGAGGCGAAGTTGATATTCTTGCGCATTCGTTAGACCATCGCGATCGTGATCTTTTGTGGCGACTTGTTTTCCATATCCCAAATGATATTGTTTTTGCCAAGCATCTGGAATTGCATTTTTGTCTCGATCGACTTGCACGACAGGTTTCTTCTTCGCTTTACTTTTTGCTTCGACAGGTCCAACTGCTTGCGAGACGACGAGCGAAGCAAGTACTGCGCCAATGACAATCCGTTTCATGAGTCCACTCCTGTTCTATAAAAGATAAAAGATGGGGTTATAAGAAGATTCTAATGAAATGATTAGAAAATAAGTCGGCTGTTTCGCAAAACGAGTAAATAAAAACTAAAAATAATTAAAGCACTATCCGGTCTTATTTCAACCAAAAAAATATTTTAAATAAAAAATGTAAAAAGATAAAACCATTCGTGAACTTCTTACGTTATCTATGTGAAGTCCAAAAAATCAAAGGGGTGTTCATAAGATGAAGATGAAAAAGTCGTATCTCGCTGTTCCGCTTAGTGCCGCATTGTTGATTCCAGCAGCAGGTGTCAGTGCCCACGGTCATGAGGACCATAGTAAGATGTCTCACAGTTCAGGAAAAGTCTCACTGGATGTCTCATCCCCAGCATCGGATTTGCGAGCGACACTCGATCAAATTCTATCTGAACACGCGTATCTCGCAGTCGTTGCGATGCAAAAAGGGATCGATGGTAAAGAAGATTTTGAGCAGGCAGCCGGTGCCTTGAATCAAAACACGGATGATTTAGCGGCAGCTGTCGGATCAGTCTACGGGGAGGAAGCAGGCGCTGCCTTCAAAGAAATCTGGGCGAGCCATATCGGTTACTTCGTCGATTACGTTAAAGCAACGGGTGCTAAGGACGAAGATGCGAAACAAAAAGCATTAAAAGAGCTTGATGAGTACCGCGTCGAACAGGCTGCGTTCCTCGATAAAGCAACGGAAGGACGTCTAAAGGCTGCGGATCTCGAAGGTGGACTTAAAGTCCATATCACGCAACTGTTAACATCGTTTGATAGCTACGTAGCGGGTGATTATGATGCCGCTTACAGCAATCTACGTAAAGCGATTGAGCATATGTATATGGTCGGAGAAGGATTATCTGGTGCGATTGTTGATCAGTACCCGGATAAATTCAAAAATACGAAAGTCGATACACCAGCAGCCGATCTTCGTGCCGGACTGAACCGGAACTTCTCGGAACACGCAGCGCTTGCAGTGCTCGCGATGCAAAAAGGGATTGACGGAGCAAAAGACTTTGATGCGGCAGCCGGTGCCTTGAATCAAAATACGGATGACCTGACTGCTTCGATCGGTTCTGTGTATGGTAGCGAAGCAGCGCAACAATTCAAGAAGATCTGGTCGAGCCACATCGGCTACTTCGTCGACTATGTCAAAGCGACAGGCGCGAAAGATGATCAAGCACGTGACATGGCTGTGAAGGAACTTGATGAGTACCGTGTCGAACAGGCAGCATTCCTTGATGCGGCAACGGAAGGTCGCTTAAAAGCAAAAGATTTGGAAGAAGGATTGAAGGTTCACATCGACCAACTCTTACTTGCCTTCAATAGCTACAATGAAAAAGATTACGACAAAACGTACCCAGCGATTCGCGAAGCGTACGCGCATATGTACGGCGTAGGGGAAGGAACAGCGACAGCAATCGTCGATCAGTTCCCAGATAAATTCAAAGGTGCACCATCTGGAATGCCGAACACAGGTCTCGGTGGTATGCAAGAAAAAGCATCGACGACAGGTATCGTCTGGTCACTGCTTGGTATCGCAGCAGCATCGATCCTTGGATTCTTCGCACTCCGTCGTCGCCCGCAACAATAAAGGACGACCCGCTGGCAACAGCGGGTTTTCTTTTACACATCAAGCAGAAAGGAGGTAAACGACATGCGCATCATCCGATTTGTAATTCTATTCCTGATTTGTCTGTTGCCCATATCGGTCGAAGCACATACGAGTTTAAAAAGCTCGAATCCGGCAGAGGGATCGGCATTATCTGAACCCGTCGATCGAATCCGGTTGACGTTCAGTGAGGCTGTTGAAAAAACGAGCACTTTACGTGTAGTAGACGCGAGTGGCGTCGAACAATCTCTCGCAAAACCACTCATCATCGGAAATGAACTGAGTGCTGTCGTCTCAGAGCCTTTAACGGAAGGGAAATACACGATCAAGTGGGCATCGATTTCAGATGATGGTCATCCGGTGAAAGGAACGATTCGTTTTACGGTACTGGGTGCGGCAAAAGCTGAAACAAGCACCGTAGAAAAGGCAGAGCCGATGGAAACAAAAGCATCGGTCGTTCCAGAAGCAGAACCTGTTTCAAAAGGACTCGTTCCGACACTGCTCCCTTGGGTTGTCGGGGGACTGTTGATCAGTATCGTTATCCTTCTGTTGTTACGTCGTCGCACGACATGAGTGCGTTCGTAGGAGAACTACTCGTCTACATGGGTGGTGCGCTTTGGATGGGCCATTTGGTATTACGCTTCATCTCAACGAAACGCAAACCGCCATTAATGGACGGTACGTCATGGGCGGTAGCGGGACTCGGGATGCTTGTTCTTGGAACGAGTATCCCGGTCATCGGTGCCGTTCGTTTTCTGCTTTCGACGCAAACGATGACAGCGGCTCTACGAACGGGTTTACTGGAATTGCACATCGGTCGGATGTTTCTTGTCGTTTACTTCTCTGCCTTACTCATATTGATTGTACTCGCGTGGCAAAAACAACGGTCCGTCCTCCTCGCACTTTTGACGATCCCGTTATGGATTGGGATCGCAGGAACGAGTCACGCTGCAGCGAAATATGGTGCGTTCGGATGGATGCTCCAGTTTAGCCACTTCTTATGTGTGACGGCTTGGATCGGTGTCGTATTTTGGATAGCCATCGGTGCTCGCTCGACCGAGCGTTGGTCTGCCTTTTTAAGTTGGTTCAGTCCATTTGCCCGGATTGCCTTTACGGGTGTCATCCTGTCGGGTCTGTTGTTAATGCAATTAGCAATTCCCCTCGAACGTTACACGAATCTTTGGGGTGTGCCATACGGTCAAGCATTGTTGCTGAAGCACCTCTTGTTGTTACCGCTTTTGTTCTACGCCTTCTGTAATGGCACGCTTGTCCGGCGTCGGTTGCGTTTTGACTCAACGTACGATCCGCGATCGTTAATTCGAATGGAGAGTATCATTTTAGTGTTGCTGTTCATGGCGAGTGCATCACTCAGTCGTCTAGAACAACCGACGCTAGGGCAACTACCGACCAGTAGTCCAGCAGGGGACGGATGGGTCTTGATGATCGGTATCGCGACCTTACCACTGCTCTTACTCGGGTATCGTCGCCATGCAGTGGGTGTCTTGCTGAGCTTATTCAGCGTCAGTCTGATTTATCTTGGGTTGCTGGCGACAGGGTGAACATGAAAAAAACAAGGTAGCGGATAGTTCCGCTACCTTGTTTGACGTGGTTTTATTTCGTTGAAACAGCGCAATTCGTTGCTTTCGCAAGAATCTTCGAATAGGCACGTGCGCCCTTGATATTCAAATGAACGCCATCCGCTTCGAAGTAAGACGGATGCTTGACGGCAACAGCATGCCAGTCGATCAGCTCGACCCGTTTTCGTTTCGAGGCCTCGCGTAACATCTGATTGACTTCCGCTTCCCATGGACGCGGGACGCGTACTGTCACCAGATAGACGTGATCGGCATTCGCGAATTGATCGAGTAAACTATTCAACTGATCCTTCCGGAAGCTACCGTTCGTTCCGAGATGAAGAATGACTTGGCGTCCATGTTGGTTATATGCGGCGTATTGTTGACTCAATGGAATCGCCTCCCGGAGCTGGCGACCGAGTTTCGCATCAATCGTCAATTGCTTGAGTGTGCTGCCGAGATAATCTTCGACACCGAGTAATACTGAATCACCGATCGCAAGCGTCGGTCGACAGATTTTTCGCTGGTCGGGCTTTTCTTTCGGTGTCGTCGGTTTCAGGACCGGTTTTGGTTTTTCTTTCGGCGCCGCTACCTTATGAAAAGCAGGTTCTGGCTTCGGTGTATCGGAGACAGCAAGAATCGATAAGTTACCAATGAAGCTGACGACGAGAACCGTCAATACGGCAACACTCGTCCACTGCATCTTTGAAAACTGACGTAACTGTCGCGGATGTAACGATAGACGTTTTAAGTAACCGGACAGACCATGCTGACGGATCGGACGTTCGATGAAGCGATACGATGCTTCGGTTAACGCAACCAGCACGACGACGATCAACACGGTCCGAAGCAATGAAAACGTTCCGATCTGCTCGACTGGCGTCATCAGCGTAATGACGGGAAAATGCCAGAGATATAAACCGTACGATCGTTTGCCGATCGCAACGAGTGCCGGATGCGCAAACCAGCGACTCCAAATCGACGCCGGGTGGGCGATCGTAGCAATCAATAGGGCAGCAAGAACGGCGACAAGGAAAAAGCCACCCCGGTATAAGAAGCTTCCGAACTCACTTGTGACGATCATTAGTATAAGCAAGATTGGCAAAGTGACAGCGCCCGTTTGATTCAATAACCGGACACCGCGTTTTGGGATATCGAGCTTAAAGCGGGTTGGTTGCCACGCAAACGCGAGCAGACTCCCAATCAATAAGGCGAATAGGCGGGTATCCGTACCGTAGTAGACACGACTTGGATCTTCACCGGCTGTGAACTGAATCGCCATTGCGAGCACGGATGCGCCGATCGCAACGCCAATCAATTGCAGGAACAGTCGACGATTTTTCATTCCGAACCAAAGTAAGATCGGAAAAAGCAGATAGAACTGCTCTTCGATTGCAAGTGACCAAAGGTTTTGAATCGGTGACGGTTTGCCGAACGACTCGAAATACGAGACGTCATGGAAGATGTACCACCAGTTCGTTCCGTAAATGAGCGCAAAGGCACTATCTTGGCGAACCGTATGCAACAGGTCGCGTTCAAAGACGGTCACGTATCCGAGAACGAGTAACAGCATGACGAATAGGGCTGGGAACAGGCGACGGAAGCGATGAATCCAAAACCGTTTCAAATCGAGGCGTCCGGTCGTCTGCCACTCGCGTAACAAGAGACCGGTAATCAGGTAACCGGATAGGACGAAAAAGAGATCAACACCGAGGAAACCACCAGAGAAGAATGCAACGGATAAGTGGTAGAGAATGACAGATAGGACAGCAAAGGCACGCAAGCCATCAAGCCCTGGCATATATGTAATCGAACGAGACGAGGATTTCATAAGACACGAACAACTCCTTTAAAACGACAACTAATTTCTAACAGTCTTTAGTGTATCGAATTCCAATTTCAAAGAAGTGTCTAAGAAGTAACAACCTGACTAAAAAAAGCACCCGACGAAAGCGTCGGATGCAGGCTTACGAAACATGTGGAAAACGACAGGTCACGATGAAGCGGTTGTCTTTTGAATTCAACGCGACACTACCTGAATGACGTGCCATGATTTGTTGAACGATCGACAGACCGATACCGGAACCGCCGGAAGAACGCGATGCGTCAGATGTTCCGAACGGTGTCAACCATTCGTTTAGTTCCTCTAGTGTATAGGTCGACTCAATCGCATTCGAGCAGATGAGTTGGATGCCTTCTGCTTCTTCTTTGATTGAAATCCGAAGGTCACCGGTTCCGTGAAGTGTTGCATTGCGAATCAGGTTCTCGAGCAAGCGCCGTAAGAGCATCGGATCGGCGAAGAGAGTCGCGTGTGCCGGACCACTAACAGTAGCGGAAGTGCCAGGAAACAGCTCCAGGACTTGTTCCGTCAATGTGACGAGATCAAGTGATGTTCGTTCGACCGGATAATCAGTGTTCGATAATTTAGCGAGCGTGAACAGTTCATCGATTCGGGCAGCGAGCGTTTCCGACTGGCGGGTGACGATCGCTAGCAGCTCCGTGCGTTCTGTCGCGGATAACGTCTCATGTTTTTCCGTCAGCCATTGAATGAAGCCTTGGATTGAGGTCAAGGGCGTCCGTAAGTCATGCGATAGACTGGTGATCAATCGTAACTGCTGCACGAACCGTTCCTGATCACGCATCCGTAACGTCCGGAGTTCCTGTTCAATCCGTTCGATCGATTGCGCGAACAATTTAAATTCCTTCGGTCCTTTGACCGGTGGGAGCGATTCGGTCGGCGGTGGTTCGACCGTCAACCGTTCGAGTCGTCGCTCGAGTTCCCGGAACAATTTAGCGATCCAGCGTGTCAAAAGCAGTAAAAAGAGAATGAACAAGACGACCTGCAAGATGAAGAAAGCATTCGGATTACCGACTTGATATTCATTCAGTCTCGGCTTGTTTGTTTGTACCGTCAGGAAAAAGCCAGACTCACCATTTGGTAGGGAAATCGCTTCAATATGGTGCAATGTCCGAATCGTTCCCGTATCGGACGGCTCTCGCTCGGTCGGTGTTTGAGCAGCCAGTAATCGGCTCGGTGTCAAGTCTTGCGGATACTCATCAGACGCGTCGATGCGTCGACTATCGGCACTGTAAACGGCCCACTCGTAAGGACCATTCGGCGATTGTCCGCTCTCGTAACGGGCAATATCACGTTTTACGTCTTGGACGACTTCTTGCTCCGTCGTGTAATAGTACCGAGGAACGGTCTTCGTACCAATCGGGAACTGGCTAGCAAGCAACCAAGCAAGGACCGTACTTAACAGGGCAGCAAGTAATAGCAGAACAAGCATCCAGACCGTCAGTTTGACCCGTCTCATGGTTCGACCTTATAACCGACACCCCAGACGGTCTGGAGGTGACGGGGTTCTTTCGGGACATCTTCGATTTTGTCGCGGAGCTTATGGATCAACACCATGACGGCGTTCGACGCGGAGCCGAGTGCTTCTTCTTGCCAAACCCGTTCATAGAGATCGTCAGCCGAGAAGACACGACGGGGATGACTCAAGAAGAGCGCCAGGCAATCAAATTCACGGCGGGTCAGGGCGAGTGGCACATCATATTTAAAGATGACGCGTTCGTCTTCTTTAAGTGTGAACGGACCGACCTGAACTGCTGAAGTTGTAGTTGTGACATGATACTGGCTGATACGGCGTAACAGCGCCTTGACGCGGGCGACGACTTCGAGTGGATTGAACGGTTTACCGATGTAATCGTCCGCGCCGAAGGTCAAGCCTTGAATCTTATCCATGTCTTCGCGTTTCGCCGTCAGCATCAAGACGGGTAACGTGTGACCAGCAGCGCGCGCCGCCTGAACGGTCGAGAAGCCATCACGAACCGGCATCATCACATCGAGTAACATCGCATCAACCGGACGCGAAGCAAGGATCGCTAACGCCTCCTCGCCATTATCTGCTTCAATGATCTCGTACCCTTCATTGGTTAAATAGAGTCGAAGCAATTGACGAATATCCGCCTCATCATCGACGATCAAGAGCGTAGGCATGTGTAGATTCCTCCTGTTGTACCCCCTCGAAAACATAAGCCGGGGGAAGATTGTAGAGCGTGTGCGAATAACTGTGTTCTTGAAAATAATCCCGGAACATCTTGAACTGGAACCGAGTGTATTGAAAGGCGATGAAGTGACCGCCTGATCGTAGTAACGTTCGAAACTGTGCCAATAAGTCATGCCGTAACGTTGCTGGGAACGACGCAAACGGGAGACCACTGACGATGACGTCGATCTGTCCGCTCCACGAACCGGATAATCCTTGAACGTCACCAATGAAGAGAGTGACATTCGTTTCCTCAGCTAGCAACTGCTCGAGTGCGGGACGGAACGTTTCACTCCGTTCGCAAATCAAAAGATGTGTCTCCGGTGAACGAGCAGCTAGCAAAGCTTTGGTGATTGCTCCGTCACCGGCTCCGACTTCGAGAATCTGGCGCGGACGATCGGCGACGGCGCGTCGCGCCATCATCTCGGCAAGGCGTGGACTACTCGGTGCGACGGCTCCGACGCGCAGTGGTGCATGAAGTGCTTCTTTTAAGAAATCAAACATGAGAACCCTACTTTCCGTTGAGTATAGCATGTAGTATGCACGTCGTCCCTTTCGAAAACAGGATGATGTTTCTTAAGTGAATCTTAAAAAATCGATGCCTGATTTTCGGCGACATTGTAACCAGACAAGCCGTTATACTAAAGACAAAGGAGGGGAAGGCGATGGAACACCACACGTATTATGAAGCGCTCGTTCGCCGGGACGCGACATATGAAGGAACGTTTTTCGTCGGCGTCAAGACGACCGGCATCTTTTGCCGTCCGACGTGTCCGGCACGAAAACCGAAAGCAGAGAACTGTGAGTTTTTCGAGACGGCGCAAGAGGCATTGCTTGCCTCGTATCGACCGTGCCGTCGGTGTCATCCACTCGCATATCCCGGGGATCATGGTACGGTTCAGCGCCTGATCGAAGCGGTCGAAGCAGAACCGGACAAACGATTCAAGGAAGCGGATTTTCGAGCACTTGGTCTCGACGAATCAACGGCACGCCGTCAGTTCAAGAAGCGCTTCGGGATGACGTTCGTCGCCTATGCCCGGGCACGGCGGATGGGTTTAGCGATGAAAGAGATCCGGACCGGTAAGCCGGTCATCGAAGGACAGTTAGCCGGAGGTTATGAATCAAGCAGTGGTTTTCGTGAGGCATCAGCACGGATTCTCGGACAAGCACCGTCACGCTTTGACGGGCAAGTCTTACGCGCGAAATGGCTCGATACACCACTCGGTTCGATGCTGGCGATTGCCGACGATCAGCTTTTACATCTGCTTGAGTTCGTCGACCGACGGGGACTCGAGCGGGAAATCGAACAGATGCGGCTGAAAGCACGCGCTGTCATCGTGCCCGGGGAGTCACCGGTCTTTGGACAGATTGAAGCGGAGCTCCGTCGCTACTTTAAAGGAGAGCCAGTATCGTTTCAAACACCTTTGATGCGGTACGGGACGACCTTTCAACGCCGCGTCTGGGAAGAACTCGAACGAATTCCAAGTGGGGAGACGATCTCCTATCAAGAACTGGCGATCCGGATTGGTCAGCCGACTGCCGTTCGTGCCGTCGCACGGGCGAATGGAGCGAACCAACTGGCAATCGTTATTCCGTGCCATCGGGTCATTCGGACGAACGGAGACTTAGGTGGATACGCAGGTGGACTCGCACGCAAGGAAACATTGCTCAAACTGGAGCGCACACAGAGGGGACTGGATGAAGGATGAGTTTGATTAAAGATGTGTTTTCACCGAGTTGGCTCGACCGCTTAGGCGTGGCGGTCGATGTACCAGATTTTCGAAGACGAGTCGAACAGGAGGACTGGGAAGAACTTGCGTTTAAACAACGTGTTCACCGTGTGGCAGAGACGCTGGAGACGATCTTGCCACCGTTTCCGGATGCAGCGGGGGAGCTAGAGCGACTCGCGCCGCAGTTTACCGGGCTACCGGGAATTGTTTTTCCAGAGTACGTCGAACGAACGGCAGACCTTACTGACTGGACGCTTGCGCTAGCGACCCTTGCCAAGTTGACGCCACATTCGACGTCGGAGTTCGCGGTTCGTCGCTTTTTACTTGCTGATCAGGAACGATATCTCAAGCAGGCACTCAAATGGACAACATCAGACGATGAACATGTTCGGCGCTTAGCGTCTGAAGGGACACGACCACGTCTACCATGGGGACAAGCAATTCCGCGTTTGATTGCTGATCCGCGACCGGCGTTACCGATTCTTGATGCGTTACTGCAGGATCCATCACTCTATGTTCGAAAGAGCGTCGCCAATCACTTGAATGATATTTCAAAGACACATCCGGAATACCTGATCGAGCGGATCGAACGTCACTTAGGAACAGATCCGAACACGGACTGGATTTTACGTCACGCTTCCCGGACGTTACTGAAGCGTGGGAATCCAGAAGTCTTACAGTTATTCGGACATGTCACGCAAGGTGAAGTGATGGTCACGAACTTAGTCGTTTCTCCAGTGACGATCGGTGGAGAACTCGACTTCTCGTTCACCGTGACGAGTTCCGTTCCACAACGTTTACGCTTAGAGTACGCGATCGATTACGTCAAACAACGCGGGACAAGTCGGAAGGTGTTTCAACTGCGGGAGCGAGAAGTCAAAGATGTCTTACAAGTGGAACGACGCCAATCGTTTCGGAACATGACGACGCGTGTTCATTATTCCGGGACACACACCTTGACGATTTTGATTAACGGAGAGGCTTACGCGACAGCAACGTTTGAGGTCGAGGAGGAGAGCTGAATGCAGGGACGACATCCGGATTTTACGACGTCACGACTGTTTGTTGAAGCAACGGATGAGGAATCGGGTTGCAAGTGGACGCTGCATGCGTTACGTGAAAAAACGATTGTCGGCACGATTACCTTCACATGGAATGCATCGACCGGAAATTTACGTTATTCGACGACTGATGAGAGTGATCAGAACGGATACATCACAGAAGCGTTGACGTCGATTTTGTCGTATCTCGCACGGACGTTATTGCTGACGCGGGTCTACGGCGAAACAGGCAGTGAAACGGTCTGGCGTCGGAACGGATTTCAGTTGCAGGTGAATCGATATGAACGCGAACTCCATCACTAAAGCCCCGCCTGCTGAGCAGGACGGGGCTTGTTTGGGATTAGACCGTTGTTTTGGACCAGTTGAAATGGTCGCAAATCGCTTCAGCGCTTTCACGTGCGCTTAACTGTTCCGTATCGAGGAAGAGGTAGTTGACGTCCGGCAGTTCGCCTGGAAGCGAACGTGTCCGGTATCCGTCCGCCGTCTCACGTAAGTCCTGTTCAGAAGCGACGAGGTCACGCTTCGTTACTTTGTGCGTCAATCGATTTTCGGTTGTGTTCCGGTGCAGACGAGTTGCGACCGGCGCATCCAGTTCAACGATATAGACGTCAGCACCCGCTTGTTCGAATAATTCGACTGTCTCTTCGATGAACTCGAGACCACCGCCTTCGACACCGAATAGACAGAGGAATGTAAACAGGACACCTTCGAGCGAACTGTTCGCCATTTCCTTGAACATCTCGCGCCGGATCGTATCCTTTAGGCGATGGTGTGCAGGTTCAGAGAAATCAAAATAGGGCAATAACAGATCAATTGTCTGATGGTTATGGAAGACTTTCATCTCCGTCAATCGTTCGATTTCCTGACCGATCGTCATCTTTCCGACCGCTTGGGGACCAAGTAACAAGACAAATTTCATAGATGAACCTCATTTCCTTTTTCTGCTAAGAATAGCACATTCCGACGAGTGACATCACTAGAACGTTTGTTCGTAATTTGATATAATTCAGGTATGAAGTCCCGTCGTGTCCTTGTCTGAAGGAGGACAATCATGCAAGAACAATGGAAAGCCGTCATCGGCTATGTAGGTATATATGAAGTCTCATCGCTTGGTCGCGTAAGGTCGCTCGACCGGACGATCGTGACATGTCGCGGTGTCCAGCAACGACGAAAAGGTGTTTTGCTCCGTCCGCGACTCAATCGGGAAGGGTACCGGAAAGTCACGCTCTATCAACGTGGTCGAGGAGAACGAGTGCAGGTCGGTTTACTCGTTGCACAAGCTTTTCTGACGGCTGACGTTACGGAAGCGCGACTCGTCCGGCGCAACGGCAAACGGGCTGACGATCAGTTATCGAACTTAGACGTCCTGCCTTCGATCGATCAGCAGTATACTGAACTGCTGGGCGAGTTTGATCTCTTGTTAGGTCAACATGTGACGCTGTCATCGTTTCAGATTCGAACGATTCGCGCGCAGTATGGAAAAGGAAAGACGATTCGTCAACTGGCAGAGCAGTATCAGGTGACGGAGAACCGAATTCGGAATATCATCGATAAAAAGGAAGCACGTTATATCGGCTGAGACCAGAATAAAGGAGCGCTTACCAGAGATGGTAGGCGCTCCTTTTGTTTCGTAAGCATAAAACATCTCCTCCCGTGTATCTATCGGAAAGAGATGAAACAACATGTATGAAGGTGTTGTACGGCTTGTGTAAAGGTCTTGTGAATCTAATTCACGTAAATCGGAAGGACAGTCGCAAGATGGGTCATAAGTGCTTGTGTCTCTTCTTTTGGTTCAGATGTGACGTAAATGATCAACGCAGCAGCAACGATGACGAAGATGGCGATGACAAGAATGATGAAGAACGGCATCTTACTTTTTCGTTTTTCGGCTTGACGGTCCATGAAAGATTCCCCCTTAATGATGTAGACGATAGACATATTTGTTTGATTCCCTCTCCTCTTGTTTGAAAACCTTGGAAAAAGAGGGGAATGTGTAATCTGACGGGAATAGAGTAAATATCTGAAATGGAATGAGGAGGATGTCGTCGTGCTTACGTTGCTCAATTCATTGTTGTTGAACTTCTCACTGTTGATTGCGACGTTGCTGTTTGCGTTTTTACCGCTACGACGGATCGAGCGCATCTCGCCTAACTCTTCCTTACAAGTCCGACTGGCGATCGGTTGTATCGCCGGTGTGATTGGTGCACTGTTGATTTTCAACAGTATCTCCTATGACGTTGCAAAGATTGACTTGCGTCTCGTTGCACTCGTTACAGCGTACTTTTATGGCGGATTAGTTAGCGGTAGTATCACGATGTTGTTCATCATCGGTGCCCGATTTGCGGTGACACCAGCTGGCGAATACCAAGGACTGATTCTGACGACCTTGATCTGTGTCGCATTACTTGTGACGGCGACGATTTATCGCCGATTTGCTGCTCAACGGATGAAGGACTATCTCGTGTTGCTTGGGACAGGTATCGCATACAGCTTACCGGCTCTTTATTTATTAACGAACACATTCGAGCGATTTTTAGAGATTGCGTTTGTTTATATCATCGTCATCATCATTGGTGGTTACGTCACCTATCGTTTCTTACAGGAACTAAGGAAGCACTTTTTGTTCGTGCATACGCAACAAGAACTGGCTTTAACGGATGAGCTGACGCAACTCGGAAACCGCCGGAAGCTCGATGAGACGTTAGCCGAGTACGCTCAGAACGGAACGGCTTTTTCTGTCCTCATTCTCGATCTCGATCATTTTAAATCGATCAACGATACATACGGTCACGAAGGGGGCGACGTCGTCTTACGACAACTCAGTCATCTCTTGCAATCCTATTGTCCAGAACAGGGCGTCGTCGGTCGGTACGGTGGTGAGGAGTTTGTCTTACTATTGCCGGACGTACCACTCCGACAAGCGGAACGACTGGGGGAGCGGATTCGATCTGCCTGTGCTGATCAACACTTTGTCTATAAGGAGCATCCCGTCTTTCACGTCACGTTATCGCTGGGTGCCGCTTCATCCGATCAAGCATCAACCGTATTTGAGACCGTCCAGAAAGCGGACTTAGCATTGTATGAAGCCAAACAAACCGGTCGAAATCGCGTCGTCTGTTACCGAGACCCTTTGCTGTAAATAAAAAGCTGCCCCGCTCGACCGATTGGTCAGGCGGGGCAGCTGTGTTTAGCGATGTAGTAACGAAATTACATCATGTCGTTCAAAATCAGCCAAAATGTTCGGTGCAATCAACTGACGAATCGTTTCTTCATCCGCCCAGAGATAAGCGTCGTGTTCTGCCGATAATTGAACGTCCGTTTGATTCGTCGAGCAGACGTACATCAACAAAATGATTTGTCGATCGGGATGTGTCAGGAAGCTCGAGGCGTAGAGTAGACGCTCTGGAAAAACCGTCAACTGTGTCTCTTCTTTTATCTCGCGAACGAGACTGTCGACTGGCAGTTCACCGAAGTCGATTTTGCCACCCGGACATTCCCACGTCCCGCCACCGAAGTCAGCAACAGCGCGGCGGACGATCAAGAGACGTTGTTCATGAATGAGGATGCCTTTGACGGCAGGAACGATCGCCGTCATCTGACGGGGCTCCGTGATAACACGACAGGATCGGTTCCTTCTGTTTCAATCAGGTGCTGATCCCGTAGATAGATCCCGCTCTCGTCAGCCAGCCCGAAGGCACGGGATGTGCCTTCTTCCGTAAAGGATTGCACGAGATGGGCGGCTTCGCCCCACGTCTCGTAATGGGCACAGACGACCGCGTCGTTCAGTAAGGCAAGACCGGGTAAGCGAAGACGTCGATTGTCGCGTTGGTCGATCTCCGGAATCACGCACTGTTCGGGCGAAACGAGAGCACCCGCCGAAAAGCCAGCGACTGGCACACCATTTGCGAAACGCGACTGGATGATGTCACCGATCGGTGTACCGACCAAGTATTGCTGATACAATTCGGTCTCGCCAACGGAGATGATGATGCCTTGACACTGCTTCAGTTGCGCGAGTTGTCCGTCTGTTGGTGCGTCAGATAGTGGCAGATGGACAAAAGACGAAATGCCATCTTCCTCTAACGGCTTCGTATAGATTGAGGCGTAACGCGTCCAGTCCTTACCGGTCCGCGGAACGTATAGAATCGCGACCGGTCCACCGTTCGTTAATGTAGCAAATCGTGTTCGTAAGTGCGGTGTAAAAGGAGGACCGCCTCCAAAGAGGAATAAGTGAGTCGGCATGAGGCATGTCTCCTTTCAAGTTTAATCCAGTGTATAGCGGTTAATTGTCTCGTGCAATTCACGTGAGAGCGTATAAATCTCTTCCGTTAGCGTATGCACGACATCCATTCGTTCGCTGAAGGCAAGCGATTGATCGGATGCGTGTTGGTTGTCTTGCGCGCTGGCGATGATTCCGGCACGTAATTGTTCAGCTTGCGCGACGAGGTGCGAAGCGGTCGATAAGACATCCCGGTTCGTTTCCGAAAGGGCGGCCATATCAACGGTGACACCTTTGGACTGGGTGACGATTGAATCAAACGACTGCGTCGCTTCCGTGACACGAACGACACCGTCCTGAACAGCGATGGTTCCGCGTGCCATCGCGTCTTCGAGTTGTTTTGTTTCGCGTTGGATCGAATCGATCGTCTCCTGGACACGTCCCATCGATTGTTTTGATTGATTGGCAAGGTTCTGAATCTCGCGTGCAACGACGACGAATCCTTTTCCTTGCTCCCCGGCACGTGCCGCTTCAATCGAAGCATTCAACGAAAGGAGGTTCGTTTCGTTAGCGATCGATTCGATGATACTGATGATCTCGAGAATATTTTGAGAAGCGGTTTGAACACGGCGTGATTTATCGGCTGCTTCGTCAATCGCGTTTTGAATCGATTGCATCTGTTCCGTGACCGCATGTAAATCGGAGCGTCCGGTCGTCGCGAGACTTTCCGAACGGCTGGCGCTATCGACGACGAGTGCTGACGTCTGTGCGGTCTGTTCAATTGTTGCCGTCAAGGATTGTAAGGACGCCGTATGCCCGTCGAACGCGCCAGATTGTTGCTGGGCAGTCGCAGCGATGCCGGTCATCGCATGTGCCATTTCTTTTGTTCCATGTCCTGTCTCTTCCGCTTCAACGACGAGTTCAGCGAGGGAATCATCAATCGTCCGTGACATCGTATCGACTCGTTTCACGAGATTAATCAAAGACAAGCGCATCGTCTCGAATAAACGGGAGAGCTGTCCAATCTCATCCCGGGTTGTCGCAACGACGGGTTGTGATAAATCGTGTTCGGCAATCGCGCCCGCACTGTGCAGTAACGCCCGAATCGGTCGGACGAGCGTGTGTGTGAAGAGGATCGCAGCAAGTGCAACGAGAGCAATTAACGCCACTAATGCAATCAATAGCTTTTGAACGAAATCAGATAAGGAGGCAAAGACTTCTTCCGTATGGACTTCTGTGATCAGTCCCCAGTTGAGACCAGCGATTTTTAGGGGTGTGAAGGACGTCACGACGTCATGACCATCTGTGTCCGTTGTTTCTGTCGTTTTCGTCTGACCAGCAATGACTTGTTTGACGGGTGTCGACTGAAGGCGTTTTTCACCGACTTCCGTCTGTTTTGTCGCTCGGAAATCAGACCGCAGACGTTGATCAGCACCGACGAGATAGGATTCGCCGGTCTTGCCGAGACCAGACGTTGTTTTCATGATCTGATTGATTCGGTCTCCAGCGAGTTGAAGCGCAAGCACTCCGCGCGGTTGCTTCGTCTTTGGGTCGACATACGGGATCGCAAAGAAAGCAGCTGGAGCTTTTGACGGTTCGTAATACGCATAATCGGCGATGACGCCTTTTTGTTGTGTTAAGGCATTCTGATAGGCTTTGCCGAGTCCGGACGATTTGAGATCGCCGGTCACGACATTCTGTCCGAGATCCGGTTCCTTGAATGCTGTGTAGACAACATTTCCGTCTGGATCAATGAAGAAGACATCATAGAAGCCGAACTGTTCGATGTACTGATTGAAATATGTATCGAATTTCTTCGCTTCTTGTTGGTAGGCGTCGTTCGCCAGTCCACCGTCCGCAAACTGTTTCGTTAAAGGAGCGAATGCTTGCTGGACTTGTTCGTTCTCAGCTAACGCTTGGAGATTCAAGAATTTCTCGTCGATGTGTTGCGTGACCGTTGCTTTTTTAGCATCACGAATTGCTTCAAGCTTTGAATAGGCCTCGTCTGTCAACGCACCTTTTGTTTCGACATACAAGAATGAGCCAATCAAGACGATCGGTACAATTGCAAGTCCGAGAAAGGCAAGCAACATTTTCGGATACAGACCCCACTTCATCCACACACACTCCGTTCCTATTGGATTTCTTTTAGTGTACGAAAGTAAACGAAGTAGGAGTGCTACATTCCCATATATTTTAAATGACTTTATTTTCCTTAGACGCTTTAGAATTCGAGTCAATGAGCCGATAGAAACGTTGCTGTCTGAACCACTGGGTATGTTGTTTTACTTCCTGATAAAGAACGAACAGGACGAAGGCGAAAACGAGACCGCGTCCGATCCATGGTAAGACGAGAAGACCGTAGTTCATCGCAGCAAACAGCTGGAGTAAGAAACGACGTTTACTCGGATCCCGTAGATACGTGATCAGTGGGAGTTGCTGGTGTGTCTGCTTGAATAATCGCAGATGAAGGAACGGACGCTTTCGGTGAGACGGCTTCGGTAAGGCACCGTTCAATTCAAGGACGGTCGCCGATAAACTCGACTGTCGTTTCGTTGACAACAGGATATCCTCCGTTAATCCGTCCTCACGCCGTGACCAGTGCCGGACATGAAGAGATCCGAACAGCAACACACACAGTGCAAAGACGAAGAGGACAGGGTGTGGTTGAAGCCACAGCAGGAGCAACAGAGTGATGCGTCCGGTTGCCAGGGCGAGATGACCGCTCCATTTTCGCAAGAACCGTTGTCCAGATAACCGGTATGTCCAAAAGCTAAAGAACGGTTGGAGCAAAGAGAGCACAAGACTAATCAGCAGTACTGTGATACTAGATTCGTCAAATCGGATGCGATGTAACGGAAAACAGAGTAGATGTAATCCGGCAGTCATTAGAAAAATCCTCACGAAGTGATACCGAACGGAATACCACTTCATTCGAACGATCGCTCCAGGAACCGGTTTGAAGAAGAGGCGATCTGCCGGTTCGAACCAGGCGTAAAAGGCGGGCAGGAATCCATACAGAATCCATCCGAGTAAAATCCAAGCGACCGGAACTGTTTGAACCCAGTCCGCTTGACCATTTAAGATTTGAATCGCTTCATAGATGATGAACAGCCCGACCGGAACGACGAGATACAGCAAAATCGTCCAGTCAAAAATTTCTCGAAAGAAGCGACGTTGTTCAGCCTGCCGCCGACGGATCCGTTGCTTCAAAAAGGTTTCAATCATGCTCGAGTACCATCGCTTCCATGATGTCGAACAAGCGAGCACCAGGTTGACCAGAGGCTTCACCGATTTGAGCGAGTGTTCCTTGATGTTTGATGCGTCCCTGATCAATCCAGACGAAGTCGTCGCACAGACGTTCCGCGGAATCAAGGACATGGGTGACGAGCAGAATCGCCACGCCACGCGTTCGTTCTGCTTCGAGTAAATGTAACAACCGAATCGTTGCGACCGCGTCGAGACCAACGAACGGTTCATCGATGATCAGGCAGTCCGCGCGTTGCATCAAGGCACAGACGAGCATCACCTTCTGTTTCATTCCTTTAGAGAAAGAAGAGATATAGTCACCTGTGACGGCATGCAGTTCAAACGTCTTTAAGAGTCGTTCTGTATAGGTATGATCCGTCTCGTGGAGCGAGGCGACCAGCTCAAGGTGCTCGGCGAGCGTCAAATATTCGTAATAGGTCGGCTGTTCCGGAATATAGGCGAGTGAGATCGGTAAATCGATCTCTCCTTCGACCCACGGTAGCGTACCGAACATCGCTTGAATCGTCGTACTTTTTCCCGCACCGTTCGTACCGATCAAACCGGTGATGGATCCAGGCTGTAAAGAAAACGAGATCTCTTGTAAGACTGGTTGACCGACGTCATAACCGGCTTGTTGAATGGATACATGCATGTGAAACATCTCCTTTCACTACATCTACTGATAGAAGAAGAAAAATGTTTCACAGCAACAGAAATCAGCAGAACCATAGTAAAAAATGTAACAGGTTAAAAATGACAAATGGGCTATAATGGAAATATCAATTTTAGAGGATGATCACGATGCAAACAGTCGAGCGAATTTATTTTCGGGAGTCCGGTATGGGAAGAGGACAGACGTTCTGGTGGGATCGTACAAGTCGAACGGTTCGTGCGGAAGATGAGGAAGAAATATTATCTCCACGGTTTCCACGTGAATTAATATTCCTTGACGAAATGGATCCATTGCTTATAAACCTGACGGAAGAGGACATCTATCTAATCGACATGTGGTCAGATTTATTCAATATCGAGAAATGGCGAGAGTGCGCGGATCCTGAAAGTCTTACGATGATGGACGGAACAGCCTGGGAAATTCATGTGACTACAGAACACGGCACAGAAAAAGTGTCACGCTCAAACGTTTTTCCACCAGGGTGGGAGATGATTCGGGAACTCCTATACGGTTATTACGATGCGGGGAGTAACCGAAAAGATGAAGAAAGGGAGGATGAACAATGAAACGAGCACTATTGTATCTGATTCCGTTTGCGTGGCTAGGACCTTACCTCGATTGGAAAGAGGGTTCGATATTAGGGTATGCCTTATTTTTGTTTGGACTTGGAGCTTTATCGTATTCACTTGCACGGAGTGGAAAACCGAAATACATCGTCATCGGCAACATGGTTTCGTTTGCGATTTCGTACGGGATCGCACTCAGTGTAGGTGAAGGATACGGCGAAGGATACTTCAAGCCATTGACAGCCAGTCAACTGGTTCTCGGAGTGAGTGTCTTGAATTTGGTCGTGCAAATACCAATGGTGATGAATGCGATTCAAAACAAAGTGATGAAAAAGGAGTTAGAAGGATATGACGGATGAGAGCCAACAGTTACTTGATGTAATTCAACGAATCCTAGAACGGCAATCGCCACTCGACTTAATTGATATCTACCAGCGCGTCAGACAAACAGAACATTTGGATCTATCACGGTTTACATCAGAAGCAGGACTTGAGGCACGCGTTCGGAAATTGATCTACCTACATGCGAGTGAGTGTGAATTGTACCGGGGAGAGCAGGACCTCTTTTACAGCGAGACGGGAAAAGGAACAGGGCGCTGGGGATTACGATAAAAAAACGCTACGCAACAAGTGCGTAGCGAGTAAATCAAACGAGTCCTAAAATCTCAACTTCGACCAAAGCACTTTTTGGTAGTTCCTTCACAGCGATACAAGACCGAGCTGGGAAGTGATCGTGTGGTGCGAAGTAGTCGGAGTAAATCGTATTAAAAGAAGCGAAGTGTTCCATGCTCGTTAAGTAGCATGTCGTCTTGACGACGCGATCGGGTGTCAGCCCGGCCTCTTTCAGGATGGCATCGACGTTGCGCATGACTTGTTCCGTCTGCTCTGTGATTCCGCCTGGTACGAGTTCACCCGTTGCGGGATCAATCGGGATTTGACCGGAAGCATAGAGTGTGCCGTTTGCGATAAAGCCTTGCGAGTAAGGACCGATCGCAGCAGGGGCGTTAGACGTTTCAATTTTTTTTAAAAATGACATATCTTATTTCTCTCCATTCTTTTGTTAATAAGTACTTACTAGGTAAAAAACAATATAACTTTAAATTACTTTTATTATAATCATTAACAATATAATATGAATAAAAAACCATAAATGATATAATTTATTAGGGAAGTTGTGACAAATAAACATGAGAACTAAGGAGAATTTATAATGCAAAATCAAGTTAATCCTTTTGTTTCATTTATGCATCAGTATGATTTAACTACAGCAGATTACTCGAAAATTTTTGACGAACATACTAAGAAAATCGAGTACAGTATTGATACAAATATTAACAAAAAAATTATCGAAGAGCTCTCAACGTCTCCTCGCTCTATCATCATAACAGGTAATGCTGGAGATGGAAAAACTAGAATTTGTAGAAATGTGTATGATCAATTAGTCGAAGAAGAGTTTAAAGGATGGCCGGAATCAGGTATAGCAGAGATTTCATATAAAAACTATAGAATTCGAATAATAAAAGATTTATCGGAATTAAAAAATGAAGTTATCGTTGAAGAACTAAAAAAATTGCAAGATTCCCTAGAAAACGATGAATCTAAGGTATATTTTCTCATTGCAGCTAATGAGGGGAAATTAACGCATACCCTTGTGAAATATCCTGAATTAAATAAATTAAAAAGTGTCGTCATTCCTCAATTTATATCAAACAATAAAGAAGTAGAAATGACGAATGAAATAAAAGTATATAACTTATTGTACGCATCATCGTCGATTTATGCTGAAAAAATCGTAGAAGGATGGAATGAAGAACAAAACTGGGATATTTGTAATGATTGTTCTAGTAAAAACATATGCATTATAAATAGCAATCATCTAGCTTTAAGTGATAAAACAACAAAAAATCGAATGATGCGTATGTATAAATCTTTAGATATGAACGGTAAGCATATGACAATGCGAGAGTTACTCATTCACTTAGCCTATACGCAAACAGGCGGAATGGCTTGCAAAGATATACACGAGGCTTCTAATAGTGAATCAATCCAAGCGTTAGCGAAAAAGTCTTATTATGAGAACTTTTTTGGTAACAATCTTAGACCAGAAGTTTTTGAGGAAATTGGCGGCATTCAAGAATTTAAATCATTAGATCCTGGATACATTTCAGACTCTGTAATTGATGACTTTCTACTTAATGGAGACTTAAGTAGTAGCGAACAAATCAAAGATACACATCACACATTGTTTGGTAAAGATATTGATGTTGAAAACGGTGCTTATTACGAAGACGTAAAAATGTATCGTTCAAATATACATGGTGATAATGTGAACGGTGTTGAACTAATGAATAAATGGTTTCCAAGATTGCGAAGAAAGTATTACTTTGAATCTCAAGATAATAAAAAAGTAGAAAAATTAATCTCTTATCGACACCGGTATGATTTTATAAGCATTCTTCATAGAGGAAGAATTGAACATAACATTAAGGTTAAGCTTGTGGATGGATTAAATACGTTCTTCGCAAAGAGAATGGTGTATTCTCCCTCTCATCAGCTGTATGTATCTTCAGATAGTTTATTAGTTCATCAGATTGTTGGTCTAGATCAAGTGGAATTTCATATCCAAGGTAAAAATGAAGCAATTGACCAAACAGGTACAAAATTAACCTTGAGTGTACAAGGCGTAGAACTAGCTATTAATTTAGTGACTTTTGAATATCTAATGCGTTTGAGTAATGGAGGCATGTTAAACGTTTTGAGAGAGCATGTAGAGATATTACTTAATAGTTTTCGAAATAGATTGATCTCGTTAAAAAAACAGGATGAAAGTATTTTGCAAATTTTGAAGTTCGATCGTATTCAAGGATCATTTGTGTTAGAAACAATTGAAATTAATGAAAGCGAAATTATTAGTGTAGACATTGAACTTGAAGATGATGATTTTTAAATCTAAGTAAAAATAGTTGAAAGGATGTTAGATATGCAAGAAGAAAGTTCAAAATTTTCTAGTAAAATTGGTGCTGAAATATGGGGACATCGGTTTAAAGATGGGCAGCGTGGACCAGAGTATACTTTAGAATTTTTAAATGTATTTGCTGGAACAGGTTTTAGTCTAGAAAAGAAGTATTATGACCGAAGAAAAATGATTGAATTTCGCCAGTTTGTCTATGAAGGAGAGAAAGAGGGCGCAAAAGGTCATACTGCAATTTTCGAAGAAAAGAAAAAAGATGTGATTCGAAAGAAACTCGGAGTAAGTGAAAAGCAATTAGAAGATTTACAAGTGTTCTTTAAAAATCTAACTATACCTCTAATGACACCGATGGGAAAACCAGTTGATCGCTCTTGGTACGCTCAAATGATGTATCCTCTCCATGAGTCATTGCTTTTTTCTGAAGTTCGTGTAAATAGAGATAAAGGTAATTCGAAAAATTTAACTATTAATTATGAACGTAATTTTTTTGCTCGTGGTGGAGAATTATACTTTTTAATGTTGCATTACGGAACCTTAAATAATCCTGAATTAAGAATTAATATTGAGAAAAACATGAAAACCCTACTATCTAGCTCTAGTGGGGTAATTGCTGTCATTAATCAAATTAATGAAGCATTTAGTGAGTATAGTACTGGAGAGCAGCCAGCACCACTAATCAAAGATGAAGAGTTATCATCTGTTATTACTAATTGGGAAAGTAGTGAATACCCAACTTTACCAAATACAGATTTAGCATTGTATAAAGAATTTGCAGAAGAACTTAACGCATTGCTTATGTTAAACATTGATATTTATGAAATGTTTGATATTTTAACTTCTCTCATAACATTCCAACTTCATCGTTATATGATTTTTCAATCAGAACAAATTATTGGTGAAACGAGCAATTATTTCATTGATTGTTTAGAAGGTCAAAATAAATCAATTAAATTTTTGGCTCAAGATTCTTATAGAATTCACGAAACTATAGTAAGAGAAGCGTATAAAACCTTTGTTGAAGATCGAGTAGAAGAAGTGTTTTCTGAAGCTAAAGCAGAAGAAAAAATTTATTTTTGGAGAAATAATTTTGATAGCTCTGAAAAAGATAAATTAAAAGGCTATTCTGGATTTTTTAATGAATTAAATTTTAACAGCCTTCAAGCAACAAAAAAGAAAAAACTTGTAGAGGCATTGGAGACCAAAGATATTAATAATGCTAAAAAGTTACTTAGATTACGTATTGTAGAACTTTATATGGAGGATTTGTCTAAAACACAAGTCCCTATTATGAAAACTTTAGCTCGTGATGGTCAGTTTATTGTTTCAGGAAAGGGATCTAAAGCTCGATATGTACTACATGATAATGTTCTAAGTGCTTTAGTGTATGCAACTCTCGATGGTCAGAACAATTTACCATATGACGATTTCTTAAATGAATTATTCCTGAAATATCGGATTATTATTGGTGAGGATGCTGCTAAAAATTCTGGATTGTATTCAAAAGAGGGAATTAATCTAAGTCACTTTAGAAGCAATGAGAAAAAAATGAGACAAAAATTAAAACAAAATGGGCTACTCCAAGAATATTCAGATGCAACAGCATTAGTGACAAATCCTTATTCTAATTGATGCAACATACCAGGAAGGAGCATTAAGCAATGATTGCAAGAATTACTCATAAAGAAAAGATAATAGGTAGTTGGATTGCACAACACTTACTTAATTATCTTAAAGATCATAAAAATAAAAATGCCGAAAAAGTACTAGTAAAGATAGAAGGAATAAACGAAGAATACTTTCCAGCTATCTTAAACGCATTATTAGAAAATCAAACTCAACTCAAAAGTTTTTATGAACCATTGATACGGACTATAAAACAAATTGACGGTTATGATTCATTTGTTTTAAATGAAAACGAAAATGGAGTGTGGTTACGAAATAATGTGAAAACGAATGAAGCATTAATTTTATTAATGAATGAACGAACACCAGAAGCTCAAAGCTTAAAAGATATTGTTTCTATTGATGAAACACAATTATTATCATCGGATGGATTTTTCAGTTTAGATCAATCTCTACGAGAAAAAGGATATTTAGAACCACATCAGATAAAAGATCTACTCAAACTAATTGGAGCATATCAGCATAGAGGAGAACTCGATTTACAACTTTCAATGCTTATTGCTTATATTGAAAGCGTGTTACAAGAGAAAGAATTATCTAATGATACATTTAAAGTGATTTTAGGAAAATCTCTGCCTCATTTTCGGCTATTTAAAGATGAGCATTTAAAATTTGAGTCGCTAGAGGGTCTTCGTAGTCAGCTTAGAAAAAACTTTTTATTAAGTCACTTAAGAAAAACTTTAGTAAATTATTTAGACCCAGAGAAAATGATGAAAAATGTAGATAATTTCATTGTCAATGAAGAAAAAAATAATTTTTCAAGTGAAGTTTGGAAAAGCTTTAATAACGATAAAGTATTGTTTTTAGAAAAAACTATGGAGTTTGTTGAAAGACGAAACAACGACCTTTTAAATCTAGTTTCATACAATGACGCAGAACGAATTTTTGGATTTAAAGTGTCTAATTCTTTAAAGGATAAATTAAATAATGCAAGAGATATAATTCTAGACAATTTTGCAGAAAAAATTAGAGAAGCAAAAAGTATTGAAGAAGAGAGCCAATTAAAGCAAGAAAAAATGGAAGCTGAAAGCCGTTTTGATCGTGGTGTTGAAGCCGTAAATGCTAAAAATGATATTGAGACGATTCGAGAATTCCGAGAAGAATATGAACAAGAACTTGAAAAAGAAAATATACTGAAAAAAATTATTAATATTGAAAATAAGCTTGAGAATCCCTCTGAATATATTGATATTTTTGAAGCGATTTTATCTGAGGGTTTAGTGATGTTAGAGGAAATAGATCATGAAGAATTCAATGGTAATCTTACCTTTGAAATTTCAATAGATCAAAATACAGAAGTTTCTGAAGAACAAGCTAGATTCTTTAATTTTCATCTGAAATCTTTATCCATGTTGTCTTCGAACATAATTGTTCTTTCAGAATTGATGAACACTAACGAATCATCTAAAGAGATTGAAGTAATCCCCGTTAAATTACGACTTTTAAAAAATGAAAATTCTATAGCGAAATCCATTATCAAAATTGATGCTAGTAGAACATTAATTGAAACAAGTTTTTCCAAATTTATCAACCAAATTCAAGACGGTTTTTTACATTCTATTATTACGAAAAAGGGTACGCCAGTTGAAGAAGATCTTAATGAGTATTTGAGTGAACAACAAAAATACACCCTTATGTCGGATAAACGATTGTTAGAACCTATCGAGCAATTTAAAAAATACAATTCTGAGTACACTAATATTCTTAAATCTATTATCGACGAAAATAGAGGAATAACTATTGAAGACTTAAATCAAGTATCTGATCTTAGTGAATCATTTTTAAAGTGCTCGGATCATGATGTAGATAGTGTTAGAAAAATATACTCACTCCTAAATGAAATTGGAACGATAAAGATTTTCGAAACTAAAAACGTTAAACAAGCAGAAGTTGAACGTAAAATAGTATCTGTATTTAATCCCATTAGATTTATTGCTTACGGCTTTAAACTCATTCATTTTGGAAAATTACTTTCTAGTATTTCTGATACGTCTGAACAACGCAATAAAATACAAGATGTAGAAGATTTAAAACAGTACAAAGAGTACCTAAGAGGATCGTTTACTAACTTGGCACCATCTTATTACGTATCTAGGGAAGGGAATCACCTATTTGCACAAGATGAACTATATGGTCAGGGAACATATATCGAAGGTGGAGAAATTGAGAGTGTGTCCTCCCAAGCAACTTCTTTTGCGAAAGAAATTGAAAAAGTGACAAACGATTATCTTCGAGTTTATCCGTATGCGGCAGATTGTTTAGATGTTTTATTCTTATATGTTACAAACTTAGAGTTTGTAAAAAAGAGTGTAGAACAAATCTTAAAAAATGATAGTTTAAAGAAGCTGAATATAACTATTCATAGTCCTGCGAGAGCTGCAATGCTCTATGATGAGATTAATCAATGGATTCAATCTCAAGAAGAGTATATTAACGCTGTAGATTCGTTTGGTGAATTTCCTAGATTAGAAATTAATGTATTGCCTTTTAGCGATCCCAAAACACTTGAGGAAAAACTAGATACATCCATGCTAGACTTTGATTTAGCCGTGTTTATTGATTATTTTGGTCAAAGTGACAATTTAAAAATCCCACACCAATTTTATTCAGAAAGCTACAAAGAATGTGAGTTAACAGATAAAAACTGGGTCTTTTATGAGAATCGTGAATTTAAAGCGGTTAAAGAAGGTACTCGATTAATTAACTACGTCTCACATAACCAGCCAAAATTGATGCAACAATTTTATAATATGCAAGCGATTTTAAAAGACGGATTAGTCATTGAATCTAATAAGATTGGTTTATTAAAAGGTAGACTATCTGTAACGCGTACTGAAACAAATACGTTATATAAACTTGCACACGAAAAGTTTAATTGGGTTGTCACTTACGATAGATTTATGGATCCTTTATTAATGAAACAAGTAGCTGAAGGTTCGAATATCATCCGTTATCATGTAAATCGACTAGGAAAAGAAGAAATTAAAGTTCTTGTGTCCTCTTCAGACTCAATTAGAAGATCTTCAAAAGCAGAATTGGAAGTCAATTATTACCGTGATCGCCTCTACAGCAGATTAAAGGATCAGTTAAAAGTTAGTAATATAGACATACAACGGGTTGATAAAGCTCTTAAAGTTGTAAAAGAACTATCCGGTGGTTTAGTACTAAGAGCATTAGGACCCGGAAAATTTGTTAATGAGTTTTTATCAGTATATTTAACTGTGCTACAAGATAAGAAATCTGATGACACTGTAGTTTTATGGGATATGTGTGATGAATTAGAGTGGTTTAGAACTCGGCAAAAACGCCCGGATTTATTAAAAACAACTATTAAATATTCTCCTGAAACAGAAATGTATCATGTTAAATTTGATTTAATTGAGTTAAAGCTTATACAAGAAGAAAGCTATGTTAGTGAAGTAGCTGATGCTAAAGTTCAATTATTATCAGGGGAAAAAACGTTGAAAAAGTTCTTTAGAAGATTTGATTCAACACTCGAAAGAAACTTGTATTTAAACTCATTTTTACTTCATTTAGAAGATAAGCGTGCATATGAAGAATTTGAATTAGCGATACTGCATGAACTAAGAAATAACGAAAATATTCAAATTAATTTTGAATTTACAAAGTCAATTTATGCTTATATTCACAATAAAAATATTGAATTTGAAGGTCGTTCAGAACTTTCACCTGGACATTATTATGAAAAGCAAGATGAAAATGAAATAGTAGTAAACACTTTTACTAGATCGTATATTTTATCTGAAATGAATGTTCCTGATCATGAAGTAAATAATGAATTACAGGATGAAGAAAAATCATTATTAGAACAGGTTGCTGTAACTGACGATAACGAGTACTTTGATCGTTATACTCAAACAGATAATAAAGATCTAATTTTAACTGAAATACAAAAAGATAATGTTACGAAGGAAAACGACTTAGACTTAAAGGATAAAAGTGAGTTAAGCATAATAAACGAAACTCAAAATATTGAAGTAGTTGAAGACATCGAGGAATTTAAATATCCAGAAGAGCATGCACTGAAGAACGTTCAAGCTCCACAAACAGAGTCATTTGATGAGGTATTAAAAAAATTGGGTGATAGTTATGCGGACACACTGCAAACTAAACTCCGAATAAATAATGTTCAGTTTACGGTGGAGCGAACTATCGTTGGTGCTAGCGTCATTCGAATTATTGGTAGAATTCCATCGGATCAAAGTATTACAGCAGTTGAAAAGAAAGCTAAAGATATGCCTTTATGGCTGCATATTGATTCGCCACCAACTATTTTTAGTGATCGAAATGGTATCAATATAGACATTAATCGTAATGATCCTGATACAATTTTCTTTTCACAGTTTATGAAGTACGTTCGAAGAGATATCACACAAACAGACTTAAAGAATGGTTTTCTTGTTCCTATTGGACTTAACCCTTTAAATGAAGTGATGTCAGTTGATTTTAATGGAACAGAACCTCATATGTTAGTCGCTGGATCAACTGGAAGTGGAAAAAGTGTTAGTTTGAATTCAATTGTTATGTCTATGATGTGCCTATACACACCGGAAGAATTGAAGTTTGTATTTATAGATCCAAAACAGGTTGAATTTTCTATGTTTGAAGATGTTCAGCATACTGATAAAGTATTATTAGATTTAATAGATTCTGCTGATTATTTAGATGTTATGATTATGGAAATGGAAAATCGATATAGTAAATTTAAAGATGCTTATGCAAAAAATTTAAAAGAATATAATGAAGCACTAATTGAAGAAAATAAATCATCAGAAGTTTTACCACGCATTGTCATTGTTTTTGATGAATTTGCTGATTTCATGATGCAGGATAAAGAATTTGCACAACGTATCGAAACTGCTATTAAGAGAATAGGTCAAAAAGGACGGGCAGCAGGGATTCATATGATAGTTTGTACACAATCACCTAAAGCGGAGATTATTAATACTACTATTAAAAATAATTTGCTAGCACGTTTAGGATTAAAAGTAACAGACGCTGTTGCATCTAACGTTGTATTAGATACAAGCGGTGCCGAAAATTTAGCAGGTAAAGGTGACTACCTCTTAAAGAAAGATAGAGAACCAGTTAGAGGTAAGAGTCCTTATTTAGAACCACAGTCTTTACGAGCATTGATGAGGTTCTTTAAAAATAACTAAACTTACAAAGTAGCCAAGAGTAATCTGGCTACTTTGCTTTGTTAAAATTAAGGTGGGTTACAAATGGGTTTTGGACAACATCAAAGTTTTTACTTACGTCCGCAATGGTTATATAAAGGATTAACTGAAATTAAAAGCGATGCTCGCTTTTTTTATAATGATACTCATTTTGAACAACTAGGCTTAGGGAAAAACATGGCGAAATCAGCGAAGTATTGGTTATTCTCAACTGGTCTCATGGAAGAGAAGCGCCAATCGGGAAAAACAGAACATCACCTTACTTCTTTAGGGGAATTAGTTGATAAATACGATAAATATATTCAACATCCTGTTACGAAAAGTATTTTACATTATACTCTAGCTTCTGATCCAAAAATTGCAACAAGTTGGTATTGGTTTTTTAATGTATTCAAAGAATCAATTTTTGATAAAGCAATATTGATAGAAACGTTAGAAACCTGGGTCGGTCACACATTAGAAAAATCAGTCTCTTCCAATTCACTAAAAAGAGACATTGATTGTCTCATTCAAATGTATAGTCCAAATAATCTTTCATCTACTCCTGAAGATGTTATTAAAAGTCCGTTTGAAGAATTAGGGTTGGTAAGTAATACAGTTAAGGGTACTTACAAAAAAACACCACTAGATACAGTGTTTAAGTTTGAAGTACTTTTCATCACTTTTTTGATTTATATAGAAAGAAATGAACTCACTGAAGTGAGTCTTGATGAATTAATCGATGGTGAAAATCTATGGGGAAGAATTTTTAACCTGTCAAGATCTGAAATTGTTAACTGTCTAGAAGAGATGCAAAAAAGATATCCAATAATCTTTACTAGAACGAACCGTCTCGATGTAGTTAGAATTACTGATACAACTAATTATTTAGATTATATGGAACGATTTTTTGAAAATGAGGTAGTGTTATGAAAAAGTTTCAACCTAGTATTAATGTAGTTTATGACACAGGAAAGTCTGAACTGTTTGATATGTTTGTCCCTAACAATGATCAGTTGGAAATTATGGAAAATATAATTTCAAGTCTATCTAAAAAAAGTCTAGTCAATTCTCATCTTATGATTGGTCCATATGGAGCAGGAAAATCAATGGTCGGGGCAATTACGGCTTCTTTAATAACAGCAAGAAAAAATAGTAAAGATGTAAAGTCGTTTTTATATAACGTGAGTGGTTTAAATAATAGTTTATCAGACAAAATTAAAGACAATTTATATGAGAATAATATTAAGTGGATTCCTATTACTATCACAGGTAAAAACGGACGTATTGACGAAATTATTTTAGAAGCTATTCAGTTAAAATTAAAATCAGAAGGAATTGTTTTATCTCTTAAAGGAGATAGTGAGCAAATTCTTCAAACCATTGAATTGTGGAAGAACGACTATAAAGATACGTATTTAAAATTGATAAATTTGTGTACATCTTTTGGGTGTACTATAGAAGAATTGATTGAAGGAATTACTATAAATGATGAAAGATATATAGTGGAATTTAAAAAAATGTATGGAACTTTGACTTCTGGAGCTACATATATTTCAGAATCACAAGCATCATTTGTTGAAAAAATTCAACACTTAACGAATCAATTATCTATAAAAAAAATGGGACTTTTTATTATTTATGATGAGTTTGGAAGATTTCTTCAAGGTGTAAACCAATCGTTGATTTTTCAAACTATGCAAGATTTACAAGATATCGCTGAATTTGCAAACAGAGCTTCTAACTTAGGTTTACTCTTCATTACTCATACAGGTCTTCGACAGTATTCAACAGAGAGTAATAATTTATCTAAAGAAGAATTAGAAAGAGTTGAAAAAAGATTTGAATCGCATCGCTTAGATAGTGATCCTTCTTTATTTTATAGAACAGCATTTAAAATACTTGAGATCGTTAAAGAAGATAATGCTCCAAACTTATTTTTGTTAAACGATATTGAAAAAATAAAAAACGATTTAAAAAAGTATAGTCTTTTTCCAGATATGGAATTGTCTGAAGTTGAGAATTTCATTTTAGAAAAATGCCAACCTATACACCCATTAACAATTAGATTATTGCCTATTCTTTCAAATATGTTAGGACAAAATGATCGAACGTTATATACGTTTTTATCTCAATTTGATGAGAATAGTTTAGAGACTGATTGGTATTATGCAGATCAATTGTTTAATTATTTCTATCCAGATGAATCTTCATTTTATCTAATTGATGATTTAAAGTATTATCGACTATCAATGAGTTACCAAATATCGAACGAAGCAAAAAGACTCGTAAAATTAATGACTTTATTGAATATATCTAATAGACCTTTTAAACTTTCTATAGATTTTTTATCCTTTGCACTAGGTATCAACGAGATAAAAATACGAGAGAGTATAGAAGAACTAAAAAAAATAAAGATAATAAGATATAATCCATTAGCTTCATCATATGAATTATATAGTGGATCTATACTTTCTTTAGAATCCTTAGTAGAAGATTATCGCTCTAAAACAGTTATTAATGATGAATCTAGAATTAAGTTTTTAAATGATTTTTTACCTAATAAATATTTTTTACCTCATGAGTATAATAGTGTTAAAAGCATGACGCGCTTTGTGGAATCTCAATTTACCTGGGGAGACATTTTGAACTTAGATCTTGCGGTTAGTGATGGAGCGCTACTGTATATGATCTATAGAAATGATCAAGAGTTAAAAAATATTCGGGAGTTCGTAATAAATTCTAAAAGAAAAGATATTATAGTTTGCGTTACGAAGTTAAATACTAAAGATTTAATTATTAAATTAGACGAATTTATGATTTTGGATCTTCTACTCAACACGTCAGAACTACTTCAACAAGATGAGAATTTAGAAGCGGAAATTGTAATTCATTTAGAAAATATAAGATTCGAAATTGAAAAGCTCTTACGACCAATTAGACATTTTGAGACAGATAATTTAACTTGGTATATCAAAAATGACGTCGTTAAAATCGATTCAAAGAATTCACTTGAAAAGAAACTTTCGAAATGGATGTTCGACAGATTTCCTGCCACACCGGAAATTAGAAATGAAGGATTTAACAAAAAAAACGTTACTTCTATCCAAAAGAAAGCTGCTAAAAGTATCTTGTCTCAGCTACTTTCTCCTACATTTTCAGGTGATTTTGACATCCAAGGATTTGGTCCGGATTATTTAATTTATGCAACTATGTTTAAAAATACAGGAATCGATACAAATAATTTAAGTCAAATAGCTGATAATAATCTGTTGAAATTAAGGTACGATCTGCTTTCACATCTTAAACAAAATAGAAGAGGAAAAATTGTCGGTTTATATGATTTATTAAGACACGAACCTTATGGTATTAGAGAACCACTAATACCGCTATTATTAATAGCTCTATTAAAAGACGTTTGGCATCAAATGGCGTTTTACTCAAATGACTTTTATATTCATGAATTAAATGCAGATATGCTATATGACATTTTAGAATTAAGAGCAGATTTTTATGAATACGAACTATATGAATTATCTTCGGCAAATTTAAATTTACTCAAAGATATAAATACTACGTTTTTCAATGGTACTTTATCAGAACAGCCTGTCATAATTTTTACAGAGCTAACGCGATGGTTACGGAGCTTACCAAGATATACTCAAGTAACCGACCAACTGATTGTTAATGAAAATCAATTCAAAGAGATTATTCGACATAGTGAAACAGACCCACTTGCATCAATTAATAATCTCGCAAAAATTGTTGAAAATGATTCTGATTTAAAGATATTAAAATCAGGACTCGAAAACCATTTGAGTCTTTTGACAGAACAGATCAAAAAAGAAGTTCTTCTTAAAATGGAAGTTGAATCAAGTAAAAATATTCATGAGTGGGCTGATAGAAATAAAGAACTTGTGTTAAGCAGTCCAATATTAGCTGGATTCGTTTCAGAGTACGCTCAGAATAAAGATTGGTTAGCATATTTAATTGAAAAAATTGTTGGAGTGGCACTAAAAGACTGGTCAGATGTCACATATGATTCGTTTTGGATGAATTTCAAGCAGTTATTGGTGACGAACCAAAATCAAAATGGATTAATCAAAATAGTGACTGATAATCAAACCATTATGGAAATTAAAGAAGTTGAGCTTTCTGTTAAAGGGAAGACTATCTACAACAATGTAAGTAGAATAGTAAATGCTGGTAGTAGAACAATGTCAGATGATGAAATCCGCTTTGTTGTGTATAAGATTCTAAGTGAATTAGAATCTTAATAGATACTATAGTTATTTAATGCTTAGCGATTGTTTATCGCATCCATCTATACAAAAAGGTAGTGGATAAGATTCCACTACCTTTTTATATAGATTTTGTTTATGAGAAAGAGCATACACAAGGAATTGTATCGTCTTTTTCACTTAAATATTTCTCAATTCCGTCTCTATCCATCAATTCTCTATATTCACGCAATGTGAATGGTCCACCATTTCTCTTTAGAATAGAAACATCTTTCTCAAACTTACTGCGGAAGCGTTCTTCCATAGCTTCTTGCTCGGCATATTGCTCGGGCCAGACACTATATAAAAGAGCGTAATGACCTAAGCCTCCTCGGACACATCGACCCGCGCAGTTCGCGTGAGAAAAACCTAAACCATACATTCTCGGCAATGCAATTTTCCACTCGTCACGAATGATTTCCTTCGTATCGAGATCGCCTTTAAAAGTTTCGATCATAGGAAAACGCGTTTCTATCGGTTCGATTGGGTTGTGTTCGTAGAAATTTTGAAGATTGATGGCTCGATGCTGCTCATGAGGTCCAATACCGAAATAAAGGATTGGTTCAAGATTATGCTCGTCTCGAAGCTCTTCGAGATAAATCATTGTTTGACGAACCTTTAATTCCTCAGAGCATTTAGCCATACGTGAATTACCCAAGAATTTAACATCGTGGAAAACTTCATCAGGCGTTCTCCCATCTATTCGAGTAGTAATCTCCATACCGATATACTCTGCTACTTCATCCATGAATCGGTAGTTGTCTATATCTTCCCAAAGTGTATCAGTGAAAAAAAGAACGCAGTTTTCTTTGCCGTATTTCTGAACGATATGATAAGCAACATAAGCGGAAGATGCACCGCCACTAAACATTGCTACATGCACTGGCTTTCTACCAGATAATGAAGGAGTAGTACCTGCTTTTAATACACCTAGTGCTGATCGATCAGAGGTTTTTTGGGTCTTTACTTTATTCATATCCATCTCAAAACCACCTCTCTCGAAAACAAAATATCCATTTATTTTCTAATTATAAGTATAAGGTTCATTTCTAATTAAATACAATAATATGTTTATACATCATGTATCAAGTAAGCTCTTATACGTACTCTATTAAAGCTGGTTTTATCTCCATCTCTTCAAGTGTCGTCCATAACGATTCCATTGCTCGATCGGCATCTTGATAAAAGTGACGTCCACGGACACGCCAGAATTGCCAGCCTGCGCGCTCCAATACTTTTTGTCGGAACATATCTGCTTCATAAGCGTCTGGACCGTGCCAACGTTCTCCATCACATTCGACAGCAAGGCGATTGTGTTCACCTTCAACGACGAGATCAATCCGGTAGCCATTGACTTGTACTTGTGGTGTGACGAGGTAACCACGTGCAACGAGGCGACGATAGACAGCTTCTTCGAATGGAGAATCAAAACGATGTTTCACACTATCGAATGATGCTTGGTCACCAAGGGGATTTTGACAATACCCAAGTAATTTATAGCGCATACAGTTGTTGTTTCCGATATCGTTCAACGTCACGGAATGGAACAAAATCATTTGATCGCGGGCTCGACTAGCCGCGACGTTGAAGCGTTGGCTATCCGTTTCTTTTGTCATCGACATGAAGCGTTTATTCGGTGCGACGACCATTGAGAGAAGCATGACATCTCGTTCGTCTCCTTGGAACGTATACGCATCTCCGAAGCGTACTTGATGCTGCATCAAGACATCAATTCCGATTTCCGATGTTGCAATCCGCTCGATTTGCGTCGCTTGCGCATTTCCAAGTAAAGAGACGACACCAAACGTCCGATTGTGATAGAGCGGATCTTGAATCATTCGTTTTAATTCAGCAACAATGGCACGAGCTTCCGGAATGTTGACCTTATCTGTCGTCGTCTCGTCGACATATCCATCACTGACGAAATGATTTTTTACCGCAGGATTCAGTCGTTCAGCTCGCTGTGGTAAGCGGAGTGGAACAATCGTACCTTCATAGACATGAGCGTTACTGAAGCCGATGATTTCCGGGACGCAGCGGAAGTGTTCCCGTAATCCAACTTTTGTACTGAACTTAACGGAAGCGAGTGAATAGAGGCTACTCGTTCCATCGAACAACGCCATCGTGGAATCATCCCCAAAATAGGTCTTTCGCTTTTCTTCGACGTTATCCCGATTATCAAAGCTCGTCGGACTAATTTGGCGATCATCTCCGACGATGATGGCTTTACGTGCCCGTGATAAGAGAGAAATCGCGTCCATCGTGCTTTGAGAGCTCTCATCAAAGATGATGACGTCAAAGAGATCACTTGCTGCCTTGAAGGATTCGAGCACACGGTTGACAGGCATGATCCAGACCGGAATCGCGTCTTGCGCCTGCATCATTTGTTTAGCTGCTTCTTTTCGGTAACGTGGGGCATGTTTCCCAGTCCCTTTGCCGACTTTACGAATCAACGTCGCCCAGCTGTTCAGTTGCTCTTGTTTCGAAGGCGTCATCCGCTTGAGTTGTTCTTTCCATGCCAGTGTGGCACATAGACGTGCGACGGTTTGACCTTCTTCCTGCTCGAGGCGGTGCAAGTGTTCACGCTCGTCTGCATCACTTAATGCTTCCAGTCGAGTTTTAACATAGGCAAGGTGCCAGGCATCTCGAAGTTCGAGCGCGTGGAACGTCGGTGCACTATTCGTCCGTAACGCCGTGATCCAATTTGGTGCTGCTTGCTCGAGTGTGTCACTAAGGGTTTGTAAACGGCTCGCTCGATGTTCGTTTGTTTCTAGAACTCTTAGTTCTTCATAAATAGCTGCATACTGATCCGTATCCCAGTCACGAATTGCCTGTTGTAAAGGTAGGGTGATGGGATGCGTCAATTCTGCCACGTCAAGTAGTGATAACCAGTTCTGCTGCTGGGTTGTTAATTCATCTAAACGATCCAGCTCGAATAACGTTTCGAGTGCATGTGTTTGCGTTGTCAGCCAGTCCGCTTCATACATGAAATCATGGTGTTCATAGCTTGCCTGCAATGGACGAACGACTTGTGTGAAATGCTGCATGATGTCGTCTAGAGAGCGGAAGACATTGAGTGCTTTTCGGTACGTTGTGATTTCAGGCATCGTCACCTTAATCGAGTGATGCTCGAATCGATGTTTAAAGGTACGTTCCAATTTCCGGAGTGAGTCGCTGTACGTCAGGTGCTGTAAAAGTAGAGTGACGTCAGCAGCACTCGTTAATCGTTTCTGATCAATCATCACTTCATCTAGTAGGAATGCGTATTTTTTTCGTTTTGTCCACTTGAAGAACACACCATCGACCTTATTACCTTCAAATAGCGGTAAGAGTTCTGCTGCGAGTGCAGATACATCTTGATCGGTTGTTGGAATCGCGAAGTCGTGAAGAGAGACGATTCGTTCAAGTTGCTCGATCTCATGCAACGCCTGCTCGAACGATAAGCGGTCTTGTTCGAGTTCATCGAAATCAGATGGGTGTTCCAACCAATGACGATACAGATTCACTGTCCATTGCTCAAGAAGTGGATATTTTCGAGACGACTGACGCAACCAGTCTAAGAGTTGATATTTCGTATCATCAGAGGCAGATTTCATCCAGGCTACTGATGAAGCGATTGGTTCAAGTTCGCGTAGTGTTTGTACTTCATTGACGATCTCTTTAAAAAGTAATGGTTCGGCAAAAGACGTTCGTGTAGGACGACGCCCTAAGATTTTAAGTTCAGCCAATGCCTCTTGGTCTTGCATCAATTCATATAATTCTTGAATATCGATCGCACTCATCGGTGCCTCTTCTGTTAAGAGTGGCGTTGGGATGTGTGTTGAAAGTGTTGATTGACTGATCCACTTGGCCCATTCGAGTGGTGTTTTTGTTTCTTGTCCAATCGTTAGACCATCATGTTCGACGATGGCTTGATCGAGCATCGTCCGACGAGTCGATGCAATCTCTTGACGAATCGACTCTAACCGCTGGCGAATCGTCGTAGCACTGGCTTCTAGTTCTTCAGCAGACGTCTTGTTCAAATAACTAGAGATCCCATGTAAGGATGTTTCGGTCTGTTTGATCGTCTTTGAATCTGCCCCAAGAACGGAAACGGCAAGTTCACGAATTTCAGCGGGTAACTTATCACGAAGAACAGTCAGTGCGTGCTCTTTTTCACTTGTGACAAGGACCCGTTTACCGTGTGCCAACAGATGCGAAATCAAATTCGAAATCGTATGGCTTTTTCCGGTACCGGGAGGACCTTGAACGACGACACCGGCATTGTTACTGAGTTGTTGGAGGATCCGTTTTTGTTCTTCGTTATACGGAAGGGGAAATAGAATCTCTTCTCCGACTGCTTGCCACTCTGTTCGATCTTGTTGATCGAGTGCGGCGATAGCGGCATCGTCAGAAGTAAAGAATTGCTCGAGTGCTGGTGAGAGCGGTAAGTCTTGTTCAATGGCTTCTGCAAGATGTTCATGTTCTTCGACCCAGCTATGGTTGGACTTAGGACGACGATAGAGACAGATGTTTGGCAAGACGTAGACATCTGCTTCCTCACCATAGGCGTGATCCGCATGCAATAAACGTAAGACTTGTTCACTCCGCTCTTGGAGTTGTTCATTGTCCCATGGATTAAAGTCAAAAGCATGATCTTCTTTAAAGGCAAGCTCATACTCAGAAAGCTCGGCTTTCATCCAAACACTATCCCAGTTCAACATGTCCAACTCGAGCTTTGGCAAGGTCGGTGTCGTTTCGATGCGGAAGATGCTCTTTTCCGTATCAAAATCAATGACAGCCGGTCGAACGAACAAAGGACGTTTGATGGATTGAGTTGGCCAATGAAGGTGACCAAACGACCAGACGATTTCGTGTGTGTCATTATCTGTCGTTTGGAATTGATACATGCGGTACATCAAATCATAGAGGGCTTGAGCTTTTTCATGTTGTCTTTTTTTCTCTTTCCAGTCTCGAACGGCTAATTCATAAGTCGTCCAAACGGAAGTCAATTCAGTAGGGAGAGAAGCCTTTGGTGTGACATCTTCTCCATTAATGACAGTCCATTCAGTAAGTTTATTGGGAAGTGCGGGACGATCCGTCGTGAAAGCGGGCTGGAACTTTACTTCTACTACGGTTTGTTGGCTTTCATCAGACGTCGAGTTGACGTTCGGGAAAGCAAGTGTCGTCTCGTCTAAAATCGCGGTATAGGTCCTCGTATCGCGTTGCGTTTTTAATCCTAGTTTTTTGACGGAAGCCATGAATTGAAACAGATTGATTGCTTTTGTTCGAGTAGTGCTCATTACTAGATTGCTCCTTGTATGTAAATTTAAAAGTTAGGAAATTAGAGACTGTTTATTGAAAAATAAATCGATTAATTCCTATTTTTTAGGACAGTATTAGTATACAAGGAAAGGGGATAGAGAGAATAGTGCAAAGCAAAAAAGACTTTCCGAAGTGTTTATCGGAAGGTCTTTTATAATTATGGAAGGTCGATCGTTATGCTGTTGTCAGAAGAAGAATCAATCGGATCTCCTGTAGCAGGATCTGTTGGTAATCCAATCAAGAAATCAAGAGAAGTTAGCGTATTAGCTGATTCTTCCATAAAAACATAAAAGCTACCCTTATCAGTCATACCGGCTTTTAGAAGTGGCAAATCTGCGTCTGGATCATAGCTTTTGTTAAGTGTGAACTTTCCTACAGGACTATACTCATTTATACCGTTATTGATAAAGGTGCCAGCAAACGAGTAGTAATAGTCTATTGATGTATTATTTTGAACAGTTGCAGCTACTTTTAATACGGAAGTAGGCTCTACATCAAACATAAATTTTTTGACGAATGGCTCATAGTCGGTGACTTCTCCAACTTCGATTTGATTGATTTCGTAAAAGAAATTAGGGGCTAGTTCAATTTTTTTATTAACCTTTTGTAGTTTCAAAGAACTGTATGACCCATAGTACTTTTCTGTTTGATCATAAATTTTTTTATCAGGTGCATCTGCTGTATCGACAGAAGTATCTTGTTCTGTCTCAGAGTCGCTAGTTATTGGTTCTTCAGCAGTTGTCTCTTCATCAACAAGATCATTTGTATTCGTGTTATCAGTATTGTCAGAAGAACTAGCAGTAGATTCTGAATTAATCTCAGTGGGGGCTGAAGTAATCACTTCATACGAGGTTACTAAGAACAGGATGCCAAAAGGTAAGACAAACTTCCATATTCGAGGAAGCTCTTTAAAAGACTGATGCTTTAACAAAAAAAGCACACTCATAAAAATACCTACTATACCAATGCAAAGTATGATGTAAAAAATATTTTCAAAATGAAGTGTAGTGGCAAATACAGTGAGTATAAATAATGTGAATAGCAAAATAGTTGGAATGAAAATTTGCGGAGAGGGTCGACTTTTTGGATTTTTGTAGCTGTAATAAAGCATCCAACAAAGTGAACTAAATATGATGACATATAAAATCGGTAGCATTATGATTTCATACTGACCATCTTGCTGATACAACGCATATACATTGAGTAGAGATAATATTAACAGGAGACTACTTAACCAAAGTAGAAGGGTGATGTTCTTTACTTTTTCGGAAGACTGATTCTCTTTTACAATTTGATAGCGATAAGCGATTGTTGCGATTAGAATCACTAATGAACAGTAATGTAAGATTGTGAATATAGATTGCATATTAGATAGACCTCCTTCTTCAGAAACAAGACCAAGGTAGTATTGATAAAATTCCCTTATTACATTAAAAACAATCAATTTATCTACATGAAAATCGAATTATTTGAGTGAATATATAAAATGAATAGAATTTAGTTAGATTATGAAATCAAAAGATTAGTAACTAAAATATAGTTTGTGAATAAAAAAGAAGACTCTGGAAGCGATGTCAAACATGCTTCCAGAGTCTTCTAACTATACGTTTAGGGTGTTGTCTGCAATATTGAAGATGATACACTAGCATATTTCGCTAAATCTTTATTCAAAATAGTCGTCATCTCTATTTGATGCTCATTTGCTTTTTCTGTCGTCCACTTCTCTTCACTAGATATCGTTATGGTCTGCATAATCGCTAATTTTAGACTCTGTTTAATTAGATTTGGATAAGAGTCGATTTTACTGAGCGGAGATAAATTCGAGAATTTCGAGTTTCCGGAAATCGTTATTAAAGCTAGGTTACCTAAGTTATGCAAATCACGGTTATCCCATTTCATTCCGTCAATTGGATGTTGTGGGTAGAAGTGCTCGATAGAATTTCTGAACTGGAACTGCCAGTCATCATTTAATGGAGATACGAGTTGTTTGTTCTTATATGAGTAGCCATCACGGAAGATTAAATAATCTAGATAAGAAAAAACGATTCGTTCTATTTCGAACCCTGATTTCGTTTCATAATTAGATTCGCTAACTTTCTCACAGCAGTACTGCTCGAGTAATTTAATGAGATTTGTTGATTCATCATCTAGTAACTCAGAAAGGACTAGTGATATCCAGTGCATGGTTTTTGGAGAAGTGTAGGTGATACGCAAACACGATTGAAGCGTTCTTAATTTTTGATTCTGCTTTTCACGTTTCAGTGTTCCGACATACGCTGGTTTATCACTTTTTCTTTTTGTATCCCGGTACTTTTCTAACCGTTGCAAAGACCACTTACCTGTTTCTTTATAATCTTTGGCAAATTCACGTTTTACAATGTACTTGTCATACAAGACACGACATTTCAACAAAGTGAACAAAAAGTACTTGGCGTTGTCAGGACTTGTCCAAGACCATTCTAAAGTTTGGAGAAAGTGTTTGTCGTCCAGACTAGGGTTTGAGTTAAGATCCTTTAAGACAGCATTCACCTGTAGTAAGAAATTAGGGAAAGAGATGGTTGATTCAAACCGCTCATTTTCATCTTCAAGTTCTTTGCTCTTCGTGTCCGGTGTTTTGCTGCTATCGAGAATAGCAAGTAACGGTTTTTTAGATTGTGAAGTGCTCTTTTTGTTATCGATTTGATCAACGATCGTATCAAAGCTCTCAATTTTAGATTGAAGACTACTCCAATTATGGGTGAAGAGAAGCTTTCTGTGATTTGGATCAAAATTCATTTGTACGTAAGAATTCATATTTGAACAAGTGTCCCAAATCATTGCACCAACGTGTTTATCTTGATCGGTTTTAAGCACTTCGAGTAATTTTGCTTTTGCGATTTCGTGAAGTTCTAATTGCTCACCACGCGTATTCATAATCTCGAAATAATGATTTAAATCAATATTTTTTGGGACTTGGACTCGAATCAAAAAGACGGATTCTAGTTTTTTAGCAAATTTTTCTTTATTGATCGGATTCGTTTCGAAGTAATTTTGAATGATATGATAACCATTTAAAATTTTAGCGGAAGCTAGTTCTTCTGGTAATGTGTAAGCTTTATCATCACTAAGATAAGCAAGTGTACGATTTGATGTGTCACGCGCTTCGAAGCGGAGGGCCTCTTTTGAAAAAGAGAACTTCAGATAGCGTTTAAGTAAATACAACGTCGTTAAGCGTTGTTGACCGTCAATGACTTCATAGACGTTGTTGTCGGTCTGATTGACGATTAGGTTTCCGAGGAAATATGTCTGGTCATCATTATCAAGAATGGCACTATCAATATCCTCAATCAACTGGAGGATTTGAAGTTCGTTCCAAGCATAATTCCGCTGATAAATCGGAACTGAATAATTAGTGTTTTTGAATACATTTGCTACTGGTATGACTTTCAGATTATCGCTCATATTAGCACCATCCATTCAAAGAAGAAAGTTTGTTATACACTGCTTGGTATTTCTTTTTGTTGTTTAAATCAACGGCTGGTTGCTCTAGTACATATAAATCTAATTCTGTCGGTGTATTCATTTCACTGATGATCGTGAAAATATCGAGTCCCTCGTTGAGACGTTCATGCTTACCTATTGCGTACTTGTTAGTCGTTTCCTGGTAGACAGCATTCATGACTAATCGGAGAGAGTAACTCCAAGTATAAAAGTAATCGAGTACCGATTTATTCAAGCTTTCAATCCCAAAACGATCAGCAAAAAATAGCAAGGAGCATTCAAACAATTGCATGATGTAAGTATCGCCAGTTCCTTTACGTGGTATTTGATTTTCGTCTTCTGCATAGGACTGTTTAATGAGCTTCTGGATTTGTTCTAGTAGCTGCCCATAATGAAGGATGTAGTCAAAAAAACGCTTTCCGGCAACTAAAGGTTGTGTCAGTTGGAACTGATTCAAAGAATTCGAAGCGAGCAATTCATGATGACCATTTTTATTAAATTGTTCTATGAATAAATTACTAGCTTTATGGTATAACGCATAATTGTAGACGTGCGTGGCGTCGATTCCCTTGAAAGCATCAATTTTACTCGTGGAATAACCAAGACCATGTTTTCTTTTATACCATTGAGTTAACGGATATAAGTAGTTTTTAAATAGGTTACTTAAATCCTCTTGATTGAAAGCTTCCCAACGACTAATGACATTCACCTTTTGTGACTCATCTTCGGCTGTCATTTCACGGAGATGATAAGATTTGAGGAGATCATGAGGGGCTAATGATTTTCCTTGTGAATTTTGAGAATCAAAAAATTGAAAAGCTTCTTGTTCCTTATCTGTGACGATTTGAACGGTTGTGCATTTTTCTAAAAGATAATTTTTAAAGCGAGTTTGTTCATCAGGGTTCAACTCATTCGTTTTTCTAGAGAGAATGCTGTGATTCGTCAGTATTGCATTTGTAGATAGCTCAGAATACTCTTCTTGCAATAATGATTGATCTGTATCACCTAGACAATAAAGTAATATCGAAAGGGTAGTGAGTCGTTGTTGACCGTCAACGATATTGTATGTATTGCTTTGATCTTTTTGAAGAATGACAGACCCCAGACGATATTCATCTAAATCATTCTGAAATGCTTCATAAGTATCGATGAACAAAAGATTCGTTGAGCGTGCACTCCATTTATAAGGTCGTTGATATGAAGGAATACGGAGAGGAATGTTGAACAAATCACGTAATGGAAGTATTTCTAGCTCGTTTGTTAGTAAGGCCATTAAGAGTCTCCTTTATTTTTTTCTTTTAATTATACCTATTTTTTACATATATACCTCTTTTTTATTATTTTATGTACTATAAAGATGAAGTATCAAAAAGTGAAGCGAAAATGATTTGAGGAGTGTACAGTATGAAAGCTAAACTTTATCTAATGGAAGGGCTCCCGGGCTCAGGCAAAACAACAACAGCTGAAGCATTAACTTGTCTATTGCAAAAGGAACAAATCAATACACGCCTTCATATCGAAGGTGATCTCAACCATCCTGCGGATTATGAGAGTGTCGCTTACTTAACGATGGATGAATGGACGGATTTTCAAAGCAAGTATGCTTCACTCGATGTCTTACGATTTGCTGAGGTGTTCAATGACTACGTGCTAATATCGTATCGTCAGTGGCAGTCAAAACAGGATGTTCCTGAAGCAGCACTTACATTTCTCCAAGAACGTGATATCTATGAATTGCCGTTCGAGTTATATCAGTCATTGATCTTTAAAAAATGGGAAGCGTTCGTCGCTCAAGCATTAACGACGGATATAACGTATGTTTTTGAATGCTGCTTCTTGCAAAATCCATTGACGATGGGGCTCATCAAATACGATTTACCGGAAGCGACGTTGCGAGCGTATATTGAACGCATAGCGACGATCATTACGCCGCTACAACCAGTTCTCGTTTATGTTGATCAACCGAATGTAGAAAAAAGCTTCCGTAAAGCATTAAACGAGCGTCCGACAGAATGGGCGGACGGATTCGTATCCTACTACACAGAGCAAGCATATGGTGTGAATCGCTCGTTATCAGGAGTGGAAGGGACGATTGCGATTCTACAGGCACGGCAAGCACTGGAGCGTCAGTTGTTAGAAATGCTTCCATTTAGAGTAGAGGTATTCAGAAATGAAGATTTTTCAGAAAAAGTAAGATGTGCTTACTTAAAAGAAATCCTTACGAGAAATGATCATGTACAATTTCAGTGAAGGTAACGGTTAGACTATAAAACGTCATGAGGAGAATGAAGAATGATAGAAGTTCTAATTTCAGGAACGATGAAAGCTTTCTCAGTTTATCAAGGAGTGAAGCAAAAGAAAGAAATCGTAAATAAGTTAATCGATTTAGAGACAGAACAAGCGCGCTTGTTTGATATGTTTGAGAACGAAATCAAAGCAATTCAAGAAGGACCGTTTTATGTAGGGTTAACTTATTTAGAACAATCAGTCGATGATCACAGAAGTCCAAAGGATTCTAAGAAAATGTTGAAGCATGCTCTCCAAGAATTTATTAAAGCCTATGGTGTACAGCGTGCAAAATTTAGGAAAACAGCTTTCGATATTCATTTTACTGGATTCATTCAATCTTATATTAGTATTACTTGGCTCATGTTAGACTCTCCAAAAGATGCGAAAAATTGGATTGAGAAGTCGATTGTTTCATTACAAGAGGGACAAAGATTATTTACAAACGATATTTCTAATCTCACGACAGAAATATCAGGAATTCTGTTAGAAGAGGATACATATAATCGTAAGTTAAATGATTCGATTGTTTATGCTGGATTAGACTTTTTCTTTGGAAATGCGACTTTAGAAGAAAAAAAGCGAAAACTACCTGAATACAATGCATTAGTCGCTCGATATTCTAAAGCGCAATCTGAAAGCTGTAAATACATGATTGAAATGACTGAACTGAATAAGCAGATTGAAATTGAGTTGTTAACTTATGAAGAGTCTAAAAACGAAGCAACAAATAAAATGAAAGGGTTGATTGGATCAGTTTCAGGATTAGTTAATTTGTCTAATGAAGAAACTACAAAAGAGGTGCCTGTGAAAATCGAAAAAACAAGCCGTGTGGCAGGTGTGTTCAATAAATTTAAAAAGTAAAAAAGTCTGATGTATTTGAAGTGAAGAGGCAATTCCAATGTTTGGAATTGCCTTTTTTAATATTACTAATTTCTCTGCTTACATCAGTAAGTAATCAACGTTGATTGGCGTTTGTAAATGCCTCAAGCATTTCTTCTTTTTGTTTAGGAGAAAGCCCTGTTGGATACTCTTTGCGCTCTTGATCCCAATTTGAAATAGCTTCTTCATTGAATTGGATGTCTACTAGTTCGCGAACATCTTGTATACGTAAAGCACTCATAAGAGCGACTAAGTGAGCCACATTAATTGATAGCTTTTTGGCGTTAGCCATTTCACTGATTGTTGCCAAGCGAATGCCTGTGAGTTTGTGTAAATCACTTTGTGTTAATTGACGTTCTTGCATGACCTCGGCAAGTTTAAAACGCACAACTGGTTGATAACGTTGTAGCCCCTCCGTAATAGCGTCACTTCCGTTCGTTCTCACTAAATTCATTTCCATTCTAAAAACCTCCAAATTCATAATACATATTCTAAAGTACACACTAATTATCCAAATATAATTTGTCAATTTATTACAATATTTTTGGGTATTTATTTAATGAAAGTATGTAAAAACAAAAAAATATCAATTTAAATATCTAAAAAGTATTTATATGGAACTAAATATCTAGTTGAACAACAATTTGAGTGAACGTCAAAAAATCGTTAAGTTGATGATTGATTATCTTTCGATGAATGTTTAAATCGATCGCTTGATCATCATGAATAGCAATACGACAGAACTCAATTATGTTGATTAGACTAGCAATAAGAGACACGTCCATGAGTTGTGCTTCTTCAAGTAACTGAAAACCATCACATTTCGATTTTGGTAATCCTAGCTTATGTATTCTGACTAAATGCATAGATAAATCGATACTTGCTTCACATGCGCGTTGAATATTCATGATGATACTATCTAGCTTAGTGTAATCCTTTAAAAGGTTAGGTTCATCTGCATAAACGTCCTGTATTCGTTTCAAAGCGTTTTCGACTGTCTTGATTTTATGTAACACTACACTATTCATTCTGAAAAACACCTCCTTAGATTTTATTCGACGTCATCAATAAATATTTTGCCTCTTCCGTTAAACGTATATCATAAAATAAACTCCTCGAGTTCTCGAGGAGTTTTAAAGGTTACACCGACACTTCACTCACTACATGATTGACTTGCCACTGGACACCAAACGTATCTTCGACGATTCCGTAGGCTTCACTCCAGAATGTCTTTTGGATCGGCATGATGACGGTGCCGTCTTTTGCGAGTTGATCAAATGTCTTCTGTAACAGATCCACGTCAGATAAGTGGAGTGCCAAGGTAACATTCTGACCAATCGTGACCGGATCATGCGGCATTGCGTCTGAGAACATTAAGCGGGTACCATGAACGATCAGTTCAGCATGTAGAACAAGTGACTGCATCTCTTTTGGGTAGGGCTGACCGTCAGGACCGGGTCCTGGTCCGAACTCCATGATATCCGGTAGTTCTTGGCCAAAGACCTGTGCATAGAACGTCAGTACCTCACGCGTGTTGCCGTTAAAGACAAGATACGGATTGATTGGCATGGGAAAGCTCCTTTCTTAAAAGGACGAAAGTGTTTCTTTAAGTATACCAAACATTTGTTCGTATTAAAAGATAAATCGAGTTCTTTTCGGATTGAATCCAGTATAAATGATAACGTTTTCATATTTTCTGATATTTATAAAAAAATAGGTTGCAACTTCCAGAGAGAGTTCGTATACTAAATTTATCGAAAGCGCTTTCGGTGAAATGGAGTGAGTAGCATGGGAACAATTTATGATTTAGCGAAGATGACTGGTTTTTCGATTACAACGGTCTCAAAAGCCTTAAATAATTATTCGGATGTCAGCGAAAAGACGAAAGCAAAAATCGTCCAAGCAGCAGCCGAGATGGGATACTTACCGAACGCGCACGCCCAGTCGCTCTCGACGAAACGTTCGTGGACGATCGGTGTCATGTTCTCGGAAGCACATGGCGTCGGAATGATGCATCCGTTCTTCAACGCGATCATTGAGAGTTTCCGAAAAGCAACAGAACAACAAGGGTATGACCTCATCTTCGCATCGCGGAACTTACGCAATCGCGATATGAGTTACCTCGAGCATTTCCGACACCGGGCAGTCGACGGCATCGTCGTCATCTGTTCCGATCAGATGGACCAGCACGTCCAGGAGTTGATTCAAAGTACGATTCCAATCGTCGTCGTCGACATGGACAGTGCCGATTGTAGTGTCGTCTATTCGGATAACATCACCGGTGGCACACTCGCCATCAATCATCTGCATGAACTCGGTCATCGGTTGATTGCCCACATTGCGGGGGATACGTCGACAGATGCCGGAAGAGCGCGGATTGAAGGCTATCAGCAAGCGATGGAACGACTCGCCTTACCGATTCCGGGCGGTTATCTCGTCAACGGTGGATTCTTTTCCGGTGAAGAAGGAAAGCGGGCAATGAACGAATTGCTAGCATTACCTGAGCGACCGACAGCAGTCTTCGTTGCCGGGGATGAAATGGCGATCGGTGCGATTGAGGCGATTCATGAAGCCGGTTTACGGATTCCGGAAGACATCTCAGTCGTTGGGTATGATGATATCTATATGGCGCAGTACATCACACCGAAGTTGACGACGGTCCGACAAGATACGGAAACGATCGGTCAGCATGCAGCATCAGTCTTGATTGAACAGATCGTCAATAAAAAACGGGTCACGACACGCGATGTCATTCCGGTTAACTTGATGGTTCGTCAATCGACAGGTCCAGTACCTGAATAACACAAGGGTTGTTTCGGAATCGCTCTCGCTCGTTGTCAGTGAGGAAAAGCGAGAGCGATTTCGAAATCATTTTTTATCACTTTTTCCGAAAGGGCTTTCGGGAATTTTCTTTAAAGCCTTTTCGAAAGCGCTTTCGATATTTTTGAATAACAAATTGAAACCGCTTACCTATGAGCGGAATACTTAACAAAAGGATGAGATGAGATGAAGAAGCAATTAGTTAGCGTGTTAACAGTCGGTGCGTTAACAGCAAGTGTCCTTGCTGGATGTACAGGAAGCAGCGAAGAAAAGACGAGCGGCGGGAAAGAAGTTCTAAAAATCTGGTCGTTCACGGATGAGTTAAAAGAGCCAATCAAAAAGTTCGAAGAGAAAAACGGAGTCAAAGTCGAATTGACGATCGTACCGATCGCCGACTACCCGACGAAGTTGAAACCAGCACTTGAGAGTGGCGTCGGAGCACCAGATATCTTCACAGGTGAGATTGCGTTCCTCAAACAGTGGGTTGATGCCGGCTATTGGGCGAACCTCTCTGAAAAACCATTCAACGCAGGAGAAGTCAAAGATGACTACATCCCGTACGTCTATGACATGGGGAAAGATAAGGACGGCAACGTGCGTGCACTCTCATGGCAAACGACACCAGGTGGCGTCTACTACAAACGTAGCATCGCGAAAAAAGTCCTCGGTACAGATGATCCAAAAGAAATCGGTGGCATGATGGATTCGATGGACGGCGTCTTCGAAGTCGCTGAAAAAATGAAGAGCAAAGGCTACAAGATGTTCCCGGATGAAGGATCGATCCGTTGGTTCGCACAAGGGAACGACCCACAACCTTGGGTCAACGATAAGCAAGAGCTCGTCTTGACACAAGACAAGAAGGATTACATGGATTACGCGAAAGAACTTCGGACGAAACAATACACGGCACTTGCACCAGAATGGTCACCATCATGGTTCGCAGGCATGGATAAACCAGTCAAAGTCAAAGAAAACGGTAAAGAGACTGAAACAGAAGTCTTCTCTTACGTCCTCCCGACATGGGGTCTTCACAGTGTTCTCAAAGAAAACGCGAAAAAATCAGCGGGTGACTGGGCTGTCACAAGCGGACCGAGCCCATACTTCTGGGGCGGTACGTGGTTAGGTGTCTACAAAGATTCGAAGAAACAAAAGCTTGCGTATGATTTCGTCAAGATGATGACGCAAGACGAAGCGTTCTTAACGGATTGGGCAAAAGAAACAGGTGACGTGTTAGCGTACAAACCAGTTACTGAAAAAATCAAGACAGACTTTAAAGATGAGTTCCTTGGCGGACAGAACAACTATGAGTTCTTCCTTGATCAAGCAGACAAGATCACACCAGGAATCGTCACGAAGTATGACCAACAGCTCGATACATTATACGGTGCATCGGTCATGGAGTACGTTCAAGGTAAAAAATCAAAAGACGAAGCACTTGCTGAATTCTACAAAAAAGTCAAAAACGCGTATCCGGACGTAAAAGTACCGGAATAAGGAGAGTAGGTGGGGCGATCCTCGCCTCACCTCTTCTTGTTTAAGAAAGGGGTTTGACCTGTGAAAAAACTCGATCGCCATGGGTATCTGTTCATCGCACCGTTTTGGATTGTCTTCTTGATCTTCAGCATCTATCCGGTTGCCTTGACTTTCTATTACAGCTTCACCAACTACACGGGCGCTGAAGGCGAACAACTCGTCGGACTCGCGAACTATACGCGCTTACTCGGGGATACGTACTTCATCGAAGCGTTCTTTAACACTCTGAAGATTTGGGGTCTGAACTTCATCCTTCAGATTGGCGGCGCTTTACTGCTCGCCTTGTTGTTCTCGGATCTCCAGTTGAAATTAAAAGGGCTTGCCTTCTTCCGGGCGACGTTCTACTTACCGAACTTGATCACGATCAGCTCGGTCGCCTTATTGTTCGGCATCTTGCTCGACTGGCAACATGGTTCACTGAACATGATGTTGATGAAAATCGGAATCATCTCGGAGCCAATCAACTGGTTAACGCAACCGGTGACGGCACAAATTTCCGTCTCGCTTATCCTGACATGGATGTGGCTCGGTCACTCGTTCATCGTCGTCATGGCAGGGGTATCTGGAATCTCGAAGGATTACTTCGAAGCAGCCTTGATTGACGGAGCGACACGTTGGCAAATCTTCTCACGCATCACGTTGCCACTCTTAAAACCGATTTTGCTCTACATCATGATCACGTCCTTGATCGGTGGTCTGCAATTGTTCGACCTACCGATGTTGATCACGGATGGTGTCGGTGCGCCAGACGGTGCCTTGAACACGATGGTGCTCTATCTCTATAACCAAGCTTTCAAATACAACAACTATGGCTACGCCGCTGCTGTCGCATACGGACTGTTTGCCATCACGCTCGTCTTTTCAATCATCGTCTTCAAAGGGATGTTCCGAAAAGAACGTTCGCCGAAAGGAGCCTGACCGATGGAACGAAATGCAGAAGCACGTCGGATCGTGCCACAAACGGAGGAACAACCGGAGCGTTCTGAACGCCCGCTCAAGTTGACGCCACCACCGAAACAAAAGAAAGCCTGGTTCGGCAAAAGTGTCATCTATATTGGTCTTGTCGTCTTAACGATCGCCTGTATCATCCCGTTTCTCATGATGATCATCAACGCGACGCGCTCGAACGAAGAAGTCTTGTCTGGATTTTCGTTGATTCCTGGGAACTCGCTCGTTGAGAACTATGCCGCACTCAGCGCTTACGTCAACATCTGGTCTGGTTTCAAGAACAGTTTGATCATCGCTGTCCTCGTCACTGTTTTATCGGGTTATTTCTCGGCATTGACAGCGTTCGGATTTGCTTTTTATCAGTTCAAAGGGAAAAACGCGATGTTCGTCTTCATGCTCGTCATGATGATGGTTCCGGGGCAACTCGGATTGATCGGGTTCTACGAACTAAGTAAGAACCTCAATTTACTTGATAGCTACATCCCGTTGATTGTTCCAGCAATCGCGAGTCCGTTCACGGTCTTCTTCGTCCGACAATATGTCCAGACCGTCCTGCATCCGAGTTTGATTGAGGCAGCACGGATGGACGGAGCGAGTGAGTTCCGGATCTTCCATACGATCGCTTTGCCGATGATGATGCCGGCGATCGCGACGATGTCGATCTTTACGTTCATCGGTTCATGGAACAACTACATCATGCCGCTCGTCTTACTCTTCTCCCCAGAGAAGTATACGTTACCGGTCTTGATGGGCTTCTTGAAAGGATCACAAGTCGCAGAGAACCTAGGCTCGCTCTATCTCGGGATCGCGATTTCCGTCGTGCCGATCATGATCGCCTTCTTGTTCCTCTCGAAATATATCGTCAGCAGTATCTCGGCAGGTGCCGTTAAAGAATAAGTAGCTTAAAGGAGATTACACATATGAAATTTGCACCAGACTTCGTATTCGGAACGGCGACGTCGTCGTATCAGATCGAAGGCGCCCACAACGAAGGCGGACGTACGCCTTCGATCTGGGATGCCTTCTGTGATGAGGACGGAAAAGTCTTCGAAAAACATAATGGGGATGTCGCTTGTGACCATTACCACCGTTATGAAGAAGACATTCAGCACATTAAACGTCTTGGCGTCGACACGTACCGCTTCTCGATTGCCTGGCCACGGATTTTCCCACAAAAAGGGGTTTACAATCCGGAAGGCATGGCGTTCTACAAGAAACTCGCAACACGTCTGCGGGCTGAAGGTATCAAGCCAGCCGTGACGTTGTACCACTGGGACTTACCACTTTGGGCACATGAAGAAGGCGGCTGGGTCAACCGGTCATCGGTCGACTGGTTCCTCGACTTCGCCCGTGCTTGTTTTGCGGAGCTCGACGGGATCGTCGACTCGTGGATCACACACAATGAACCATGGTGTGCCGGGTTCCTCAGCTACCATCTCGGACAACATGCACCAGGCCATACGGACATGAACGAAGCCGTTCGTGCCGTGCACCACTTGTTGTTATCGCACGGAAAAGCAGTCGAATTGTTGAAGGGTGAGTTCAAATCGGTCACACCGATCGGTATCACGTTGAATTTGGCACCGAAGTATGCGAAGACGGATTCCGTCAACGATCAGCTAGCGATGAACAATGCGGACGGCTACGCGAATCGGTGGTTCCTTGACCCAGTCTTTAAAGGTCAGTATCCAGTCGACATGATGAACTTGTTCTCGAAATACGTCCATTCGTACGCGTTCATCGAAGAAGGCGATATGGAGACGATTTCCGTCCCATGTGATTTCTTCGGGATCAACTTCTATAGCCGTAACCTCGTCGAGTTCAGTGCCGCGAACGACTTCCTGCAGAAGGATGCGTACTCGGATTACGACAAGACAGGCATGGGCTGGGATATCGCCCCGAGCGAATTCAAGGATTTGATTCGTCGCTTGCGCGCCGAGTACACGGATTTACCGATCTACATTACGGAAAATGGTGCTGCCTTCGACGATGAATTGGTCGATGGTCGCGTTGCTGACCAGAACCGGATTGATTACGTCGCACAACACTTGCAAGCCGTGTCTGATTTAAACGAAGAAGGGATGAACATCCAAGGTTATTATCTCTGGTCACTGCTCGATAACTTCGAGTGGAGCTTCGGCTACGATAAGCGCTTCGGAATTCTCTACGTCGATTTCGAGACACAGGAACGAATTTGGAAAGACAGCGCCCACTGGTATGCGGGCGTCATCGAGCAACATAAGGCAACGATTCCGCAAGAAGCGTGACAAAGGAGGCAAGGTCGAGCATTCGTCCTTGCCTCTTTTTGACTAAGAGGAGGAAACGGACATGAAGACATGGGTAGCACTAGCGGTCGGGACCGGTTTATTGCTGAGTGGTCAAGCGGTCGACGCAAAGACAGACAAAAAAGAGACGAAGTGGAAGCTCGTCTGGTCGGATGAGTTTCAGGCAAAACAACTCGACCGGACGAAATGGACGTATGATACGGGGAACTGGATTAAGGATGCGAACGGACAACCCGTCTCACCGGGTTGGGGCAACAATGAAAAACAATACTATACGACGAAGCAGGACAACTCGTTTATTCGCAACGGGAAACTCGTCATCAAGGCAAAGCAGGAAAAGACGACGGATGATCTCGGTACATACGATTACACGTCAGCGAAGCTAAAGACGAAAGGCTTGTTCAGTAAGACGTACGGTCGTTATGAAATCAAAGCGAAGCTCCCGACCGGAAAAGGGCTTTGGCCAGCGTTCTGGATGTTACCGGAGCAAGATAAGTACGGGGCGTGGGCAGCGTCCGGTGAGATTGATGTGATGGAAGCTTGGGGCAGTCAGCCAGACAAGGTCGCCGGAACGATTCACTACGGGGAAAACTGGCCAAACAATAAATATACGGGGAAAGATTATCACTTCCCAGACGGACAACGCATCGATCAATGGCATACGTACGCAGTCGAATGGGAGCCGGGTGAACTCCGCTGGTATGTCGACGGCAACCTCTATCAAACACAAAACGATTGGTACAGCAAAGGCTTGAACGCGGCAACGAATTATAGTTATCCGGCACCGTTCGACCAAAACTTCTATCTCGTCATGAATCTCGCGGTCGGCGGTTGGTTTGACGGAGAAGTGGATGCGACGACGAAGTTCCCAGCTGAGATGGAAGTCGATTACGTCCGTGTCTATGACTTAAAAAATCGAGCGTACCGTGAACCGGTCGAACCGACCTACGAAAACGTGACGTTACCAGATGGAGCCAAACAACCGATCGAGGGGAATCTCGTCTATGATGCAGCCTTTGAAAAACCGGTCACGCTGATCACCGGGAATCAGTCGTTTGATCCGCTGTACTGGAACTACGTCACGCTCCCAGACTTTGGTGGAAAAGGAAGTCTTGCGATCATCGAAAAAGAGGGGCAACGGATGGCAGACGTCACGATTGATCAGCCAGGTTCACAAACGTATTCTCATCAACTGATCCAAAACGTATCCCTTGCGCAAGGTGGGCGCTATCAAGTCAGTTTTGACGCGAGCAGCTCAGCAGACCGGAAGATGATGGTCAAAGTTGGCGGTGGAGCAGAGCGTGGGTACACGAAATATTCGAATGAACAGTCGATTGCACTGACACCGAGCGTCAAACGGCATACGTTCACGTTCGATATGGCAGCAGAGACGGATCTCGCGGCACGTCTTGAGTTCAACCTCGGACTTGAGAAAGCCAACGTTCAGATCGGGAACGTCCGTGTCGAGCAGATTCCACGCGGCGTCATCGATGAAGATGCAACGAAACCGGCCCTCGCGGACGGGAACCTCGTCTATAACGGGACATTCGATCAAGGGGCGATGGATCGTTTGACGTACTGGCATTTCGACGGTAGCAAGCGGACGACAGGGTCTGTTGATCCCGAGTCACGTGATTTCCGTTATGAAGGGCATGGTCAAAAAACAACAGCGCGCTTAACACAAAAGGGACTTCAATTAGAAGCCGGGCATGCCTATCAACTTCGGTTCACGGCAGGTGCGAAAAAAGCCAAGTCACTTCAGGTGAAAATCACTGGGGCACAAGAGCAATTGAAACAGACGACTGTCCCGCTGACGAAACAAGCAACGACTGTCGACATTCCATTTACGGCTACACAAACGGCAGACGACAATCAACTTGTGTTTGACTTCAGTGGACAAGCCGGGAAAATCTCGCTTGATAATGTGGAATTGATTGATGTCACACCGGTTCCGGTCGACCTGTCACCACTGAAGAACGGTTCGTTCACAAACGGATTGACGTCGTGGTCGTCGTACGTCCACTATGATGCACAAGCCGCTATCGAAGCAGTCAATGAAGCAGCACGTATCCAGATCGGAGCGGAAGGACAAGAACCATGGAGTGTCTTGCTCGAGCAAGGAAACTTGTCGCTCGCGAAAGGCAAAACATATGAGTTGAGCTTCAAGGCATCGTCGACTGTACCGCGTCCGATCGAAGTGACGATCGAAAATGCGTCGTATACGCGTTACTTCAGCCAAGTCGAACCGATCACGACAACACCGAAGACGTACAGTTATACCTTTACGATGGGACAAGCGGATACGGGTGCGTTGAAGTTCTTGATGGGACGCGCGGAAGGGTCGCCGTTCGCCGCCCATGATGTGACGATTGATGATGTGAATCTCAAAGTGAAGGAATGACTGAGATAAGGGTGGCAGATACTCGTTCTGCCACCCTTATTTTTTGTATAGACTGACTGATGATTTAGCCCTTTGTTGTAGTGTCATCAACTTGAACAAAAAAGTCGAACTATTTTTTTGATGGAAAAGGAATAAAACCCATCATATGGAATATAGAAAGTAGAATTGACATCTATTCGTTTTCAGAGGAGGAAACGTCATGCGTCAAAGGTACATACCGTATCGGCTCATCTTCATCGTAGGTTTACTTGGTATGATTGGTATCAACGGATGGTCCGCTATGCTCCATCCGGACGGCACGATTAACGGATGGCAAAGCATTGCTTCCGTCGTTTGGCTCGTTAGTCTAGTCGGGTCGCTATTCTATATGAAGGAAGACAAGGCGCTTCGACTCGTGATCTGGTATATCCGGATTGGTCTCGCTGCGGCGTTATTCATTTACGGTGTTTCGTTACTCGAAGGCGCATTTTCTGAGACGTTTTGGTTTGATGGACTGGCGAGTGTTCAGTTTATATTCTATTTCGTCTTCATCGTTCCATTGTTTGGATTAAATGCTTGGACGGATGTCTTATTTGGTGAGTTTTCGTTATACATGAGTGTCCTGTATGGTATCGCCTTGATTACGCTCTACGTAAAGGTCTGGAATGATACATCGCGGCATTTGCATTATTAAGTAGAAAAGGTGAATGGTATGTTGAGTCCCGTGAATGAGCGCGAAGAACGGACGGGGAAACGTGAACGCCGAAAACAACGGAAAATCGATATGGGGTGTGTCACAATCGTTGTCGTCCCATTGTTGTTCATCGTGCCATTTCTAGTGATTATCCTTATCTTAATCAAGTCTGCTCCATGAAAAGGTGACCTTGCGTCACCTTTTTTTGTTGTGTCGTCAACTTTTTTCTCGACTCGCCCGTCTTAATGATGTATACACAGAACGATATCGAAAAAAGGAGCCGCGGCCTATGACCTCTCGCCAAATGAGAAAACGGGAAAAAGCATTCGTCCGTTTTTTAAAGCAATACAAACCGAATCTCTACTGGTTAGCCTACAGTTATATGAAAAATGAACAGGATAGTCTCGATGTCATTCAGGACAGCATCCAAAAAGCGTTACAGTCGCTTGAGCGACTCGAGGATGAGGACCGGATGAAAGCCTGGTTCTATCAGATTTTGACACGAACGGCGATTGATGCGATCCGTAAGCGTCAGCATAGTATCAGTTACGACACGGATCGACTGATCGAACTCGTCGCGACGAAAGAAGATACATATCCGGATTCCGATTTACGACAGGCGCTCGAGGAGCTACCGGTCATGTACCGGGAAGTCGTCATCTTACACTATTTCGAGGACTTGATCTTAAAAGACGTCGCGACGATTTTAGAGCTGAATTTAAGTACGACCAAGTCCCGGCTGTATAAAGGATTGACCTTACTGAAAATGAAATTGAATGGAGATGAGTTAGATGTCGAACAAACTTGATGATCTGAAACAGACGTACCAACAACCACCGGTTCCAGAAGAACTCGATGCGATGATTGCTCAAGTCGAGCACCGGATGCGTCCATCACGGACAAAACGATCCGTGTTGATCACAGCCGCCGCCATCACGTTATTCGTCGGCGGATTAAATAGTAATGCGACGTTCGCGGACGCGATGGCGAAGGTGCCGGTCCTCGGTCAACTGACTGAGATCGTGACGATCGACTGGAAAGAGACAAAGACACAGCAGTCGGCTGATATTAAAGCCCCTCAAGTGACGTTACCGGACAAGGCACTCGAGCAACAACTAAACGAAAAGTATATCGCTGAAGGTCAGGCGTTATATGAAAAGTTCAAACAGGAGACGCACGGACAGGAAGGGGTATTTGCCGTCGATAGTCGCTACGACGTCAAAACAGATACGGACGACTTGTTGTCGATCGGGCGAACTGTCACTGAGACACGGGCAAGTGCAGCGGAAAGCGTCCAGTACGATACGATTGATAAAAAGCAACAGCTTGTCCTGACATTACCGTCCTTGTTCAAAGATGACGGATATATCACGACGATCAGTGATTACCTAAAAGAAGAAATGCGTCGCCAAATGAAAGCAGACGAAGGAAAGGTCTACTTCGTCGAAGGAACACCGGATATACCGGAGAAAGAACAGTTCAAACAGATTTCCGCGAAGCAAAACTTCTATATTACGGCAGATCACAAATTAGTCCTGTCGTTTGATGAGTACAGTATCGCTCCAGGATATATGGGCATCGTCGAATTTAAGATTCCGACATCGATTTTAAAAGATGACCTCGTTAGTTCGTCCTATATTCGTTGATGGTCAGATTTTAAAAAACATTGACGTAAAAATGAAAAAAGGGAACAATTTCTAAAAATGACCTCTTATAATCAAAAGACTAATCGTTGTTTTTTGAAAAAAGGAGGAATCCCTATGAAAAAATGGAGTCGGCTTGTACTCGCGGGTGTCGTCAGTCTCGCCTTGATCCATGTTCCGGCAGCTAGTGAAGCGGCGACGAAAGCAAAAGCCTTTAAGAACTGTACGGAAATGCAGAAAACGTATAAAGGCGGCGTCGCGAAAAAAGCGGGTCTAAAGAATCGGACCGGGTATGACAAGAACGGAAAACCGATCTACAAAGCAACAAAGTACAAAGCATACGTGAGTCTTGCGACGTATAACTTAAACACGAAGAGCGACCGGGATAAAGACGGGATCGCGTGCGAACGTTAAATGAGTAAAAGTAGTCTTTCTCGAGTGAGAGAAAGACTACTTTTTTGTAGATGTTGGTTGTTCCTTTCAATTATGTAATCCTTGGAAAATCCTGATGTATGGTAGTGTTGTAGCGACAAAAGACGACAAATACGTATTGAGTAGGAGGACTACGATGCGAAAACGAGATTATCTGATTTTCTTCATTTTATTTTTCATTTTGAACCTTATTAATTTCTTAGGGACGCTAGGTATGCAGGATATTTTAGCGATTGTAGTCGTCGCTCTAATCGAAGCAGCGATAGCTGGAACGATTACGAATCTGTTCACCCGTATCTTTTTTAAGAAAAGCTGAGACGGATTGAAGTAGTATCCTAAATTAGATCGATACATAAAAAAATAACCTGACGCTGCGGCGTCAGGTTATTTTTGCTTAGTTGAAGTTTTGCTTTAAGAATGCTGTAACTTCTTCTGGTGTTTTGGCATTTGCACTGTGTAAGTGGGCCAATTTTTCATTGTTTTTGAAGACGAGCAAGCTTGGGATCCCCATGACATCGTGGTTCGATGCGATTTCAGGGAACTCATCCTTGTCGATCGTGTGGATTGGTAAGTGGTCGAATTGTGACTCGACGTCCGGCATGAAGTAATCCATCCGTTTGCAGTCCGGGCACCAGTCTGCTTCGAACTTGATGATGACCGGTGCATCACTTGAAATCAATTCCTTGAATGTTTCTTCACTCTTAATGAATTCTGCCATTGTGAGAACTCCTCCTCTTGGTGTTGTACCTTTAGTCTACCGATTCCCTTCAGAACTTGCACGAATTATGTTCGTCAAAGAGTCTGACAAGTCAAAAAAGTTGGTTGCTCTTTAAGATAATGCTGCCGATTTTCTTCAAAAGAGCCACATGACCAAATCAAATTCAGTTTGGTATAGGGAAACATTATTGCGTGTTTGTTAATTACCTAGTTCGAAACAAAATGATTTCTCTAGACCCACTCGATTTCCGACTGGTACGATGAGGTTTGCTAATCGCAGAGAAAGTGGGGGCGACGAGAATGGAACAACAAAAATACGATAATCTAAAACGCGGCGAACGCGGTGCAATGATCAGTATCGCGGCCTATATCTTGTTATCATCTTTAAAATTAATCATTGGTTATACAGCAGACTCTGCCGCACTCCGGGCGGACGGTTTAAACAATGCGACCGACATCATCGCGTCGATCGCCGTCTTGATCGGTTTACGGATTTCACAACGACCGGCAGATGACGATCACAAATACGGACACTGGAAAAGTGAGACGATTGCCTCACTCGTAGCTTCCTTCATCATGATGGCAGTTGGTCTTCAAGTTTTGATCGATACGATTTCGACATTGTTCGAAGGCAAACAGGAATCACCTGATATCCTCGCCGCATACGTCGGAATCGGTTCAGCTCTCGTGATGTACTTCGTCTACCGCTATAATAAGAAGTTATCCGAAGAAATTGAAAGTAAAGCCGTCATGGCAGCGGCAAAAGATAATCTATCCGATGCGTGGGTCAGTGTTGGGACGACGATCGGGATCGTCGGTTCACAGTTCGGCATGCCGTGGCTTGATGTCGTGACCGCGATCATCGTCGGCTTCTTGATTTGTAAGACAGCGTGGGACATTTTTACGGAAGCCTCACACGAACTGACGGATGGCTTCGATGAGAAGAAGCTGAAGATGTATGAAGATGTCATCTTCGATCTCGAAGGTGTCAAAGGGATCAAGTCCATCAAAGGACGCAATTACGGCAACAATGAAGTCGTTGATGTCGTCATCCTCGTCAACTCAACTTTGAACATCCATCAAGCACACGATATTGCAACACGTGTTGAAGATACACTGACGGAAGAATACGGTGTCTATGATATCCATGTACACGTCGAACCCGAATGAATTCAAAAACGTCTTTTCTACGCTGACTGTAGAAAAGACGTTTTTTTATGGTTCTAATGCGATCGTCAGAGCCAGTGCCCCGTACTGTTGCTCGGCTTCCGGTGAATAGATCGCATAGGTTGACGTCACGAGTTCGTCGAGCGACCAACCGACACAGTCGATAGCTTCATTTGGTGTCTGTTCATAAAGCGTTCGGAAATCAGGAAAGACTTGTCGTTTTGTTACACGGACAAGGAATGTCTCGTTCGTTTTCGTATGCGTGAATCGAATCTGATCACCGACTTGTACCTGTTGTCGTTTTGGATCATTTAGCCGAATCTCGACGGTCTTTCGTCCTTGTTCAATTGAACGAAATGGTTCTTCAAATAAGCCCATTTCATGTCTCATCTATGCTCACTCCTTGTCTTCCTTGAGCATAGCAAAACTATGTGATTTTTCACATTGCCTTTTCGTTGACAATCAAAAATAATCGGCGTAATTTAATTCATATAAGTAATTGTTCCTTTTGGAACGATTTGAAATGGAACAAGGAGGCGAAACAAGATGGATCAAACGGAAACGACCCGTTCGACTGCGATGATGCAGTCGTTTTGGAACGTGCAACGACATCTCGTTCGGGCAGCGCACCAGACGGCACAGGAAAACGGACTCAGTTTACCGCAATTTCATAGCTTGATGACGATTGCACCGCGTGGACCGATCTCACAAAAAGAGCTCGCTGCGCATACGCATTTACCGAAAAGTACGCTCAGTCAGTCGATTGAAGGGCTCGTCCAATCGGGCTGGGTCATTCGCGAGACGAATCCGGAGAATCGACGGGAAGTCGTCTTAAAGCTCAGTGATCAAGGGCAACAATTCGTCACTGACATCAAGGAACAAGAAAAAGGGATGCAACGTCAACTGGAGCAAGTGCTTGCGACGATTGACCCGGACGTATTCGAACAAATGCTTGAAACACACGCAGTGATCGCTGAAGGAATCGGTCAGATTTTACGTCCAGATCTGAAAGGAGGATGTTCGGATGATTAAGTTACTCAAACGGTTGACGGTCTATAAATGGGCAGTCGTTGCTGTGCTCATCTTGGTTTTCGCGCAGTCGATGTCCGATCTTTATTTACCGACACTGATGGCGGATATCATCGATAAAGGGGTCGTCACCGGCGATACCGCCTACATTTGGAAGATTGGTGCCGTCATGCTCGGGATTACCGGCATCGGGGCGTTAGCTGCAGTTGCTGCCAGTTATTATTCATCGAAGGCATCGATGGGACTCGGACGGGATATCCGTCGCCAAGTCTTCAACCACGTCGAACGGTTCTCCCTGCAAGAGTTCGACCAAGTCGGAACGGCGTCATTGATTACGCGGACGACGAACGATATCACACAAGTCCAACAAGTCGTCATTATGATGTTACGGATGGTCGTCAGCGCACCGATCATGTTCATCGGTGGATTGATCATGGCCGTCTCAAAAGATGCCAAACTCTCGCTCGTCATTGTCGCGGCGATGCCGGTCCTTGTGATTTCAATCCTGTTGATTCTGTGGAAAGGGGTTCCGTTGTTTGGGAAAGTTCAAAAGCGACTCGACCGTCTGAACCTCGTTTTGCGAGAGAACTTGACCGGGATCCGTGTCATCCGTGCTTTTAACCGAGAACGTGATGAACAAGTACGATTGACGAAAGCGAACGCGGACTTGACGGAAGTCTCGATCAAGGTCAATAAAATCATGGCGTTCTTAATGCCGGTCATGATGCTCGTCATGAACTTGACCGTCGTCGGTGTCATTTGGTTCGGGGGCATCCGGATCGACAATGGGGGTATGCAGATTGGGGACTTGATGGCGTTCATCCAGTACGTCATGCAAATCATGTTCGCTCTTGTCATGGCGTCGGTCATGTTCGTCATGATTCCGCGGGCAGCCGTCTCGGCGAAACGGATCAATGAAGTCCTCGAGATGACTCCGACGATGATTGATGAGGGCACACAAACCGCCGATCGTGAAAAAGGAACGCTCGTCTTTGATCGTGTCACGTTCCGTTACCCAGGAGCTGAAACACCCGTCTTATCCGATATCAGCTTTGCGGCACGACCAGGTGAAGTAACAGCTGTGATCGGGGGAACGGGTTCCGGTAAATCAACGCTCGTCAATTTGATTCCTCGTTTTTATGACGTGACGGAAGGTAGTATCCGGGTTAACGGTGTTGAGAGCCAGGACGTCCCCCAAGAGGAATTGCGGTCGAAAATCGGCTTCGTTCCCCAAAAGGCGTTACTGTTCACAGGTACGATCGCCGAAAACATTCGCTTCGGGAAAGAGGATGCGACAGACGAAGAAGTCGCACATGCGGCACAAATCGCACAAGCGACCGGTTTCATTGAACGGATGCCGGACGGTTACGACGCGCGGATCGAACAAGGTGGATCGAACGTCTCTGGTGGACAAAAACAACGGTTGTCGATTGCGCGGGCCCTTGTTCGTCGACCCGATTTATATGTCTTTGATGATAGTTTTTCAGCGCTCGACTTCAAGACTGATGCCGCACTTCGAAAAGCGTTACGAGAAGAAACACGCGAAGCAACGGTCTTGATCGTTGCTCAGCGTGTAAGCACCGTCATTGATGCCGATCAAATCATCGTCCTTGATGAAGGGAAAGTCGCCGGAATCGGGACACATGATGAATTGTTTGCTGACAATGCCGTCTATCAGGAAATCGTGAAGTCACAACTATCAGAGGAGGAAATCGCATGAGTGAGAAGAAACGTCCAGCTGGCGGTCCTCCGCATGGTGGTCCCGGTGGCGGAAACATGATGATGCTCGGAGAAAAACCAAAGGATTTCAAAGCAACGTTCCGTCGTTTGCTTCGGTATTTGCGTCCGCGTCGGACGGCACTCGTTGGTGTTTTCCTTGCAGCCATCCTCAGTACGGTCTTCATGATTGCCGGTCCGAAAATCATGGGGACAGCGATCACGGAATTGTTTGAAGGGGCATATGCGAAGTTCCAAGGTGTGCCGGGAGCGGCGATTGATTTCACGAAAATCGGACAGATCCTGCTCTGGCTCGCTGGACTATATATCATCAGTAGTTTATTTAATTACTTGCAACAGTATTTGATGTCGGGTATCGCTCAAAAAACGGTCTACGATTTACGCGAGGACGTCAATCATAAACTCGAACGCCTGCCGTTGAAGTACTACGATGGTCGTCCGAACGGGGAGACGCTCAGCCGCGTGACGAACGATATCGATACGATTGGGAGTACGTTGCAACAAAGTGTGACATCGTTCATCACCTCGATCGTGACAATCGTCGGGATTCTGATCATGATGTTGACGATTAGTCCGATTCTGACATTGATTTCGCTCGTTTCGTTACCTGTTTCAATTTTTGCGATTCGTCCGATTTTGAAACGATCCCAAAAATACTTTGCCGATCAACAACGGACACTTGGACAATTGAACGGACACGTCGAAGAGATGTATACCGGACACTCGGTCGTTAAGGCGTTCGGACATGAACGTAAAGCGGTTGAACAGTTCGATGCCGTCAACGAAGAGTTATACGAAGCAGGGCGTAAAGCGCAGTTCATCTCCGGAATCATCATGCCGATGATGATGTTCATCGGGAATATCAGTTACGTCTTGATCAGTATCGTCGGTGGGATTCTCGTTACGCAACGGGCGATCTCGATCGGGGATATCCAAGCGTTCATCACCTATACACGCCAGTTCACGCAACCGATCACACAGACGGCAAACATCGCAAACATCGTTCAATCGACGGTTGCGGCAGCAGAACGTGTCTTTGAATTACTGGATGAGGAAGAAGAGATCAAGGAAGTGACGACACATCGTCTCACGCAGGCTGAAGGAACGGTCACGTTCGAACACGTTGATTTTGGTTACGGAACCGACCTCTTGATCGAGGATATGAACATTGATGTCGCACCGGGACAAACGGTCGCGATCGTTGGTCCGACGGGTGCTGGTAAGACGACGATGATTAATCTATTGATGCGCTTTTATGAGTTGAACGGGGGGACGATCCGGATTGACGGTATCGATACCCGCGAGATGTCACGCGAAGACTTACGGACGACGTTCGGGATGGTCTTACAAGATACGTGGCTTTTCAACGGTACGATCCGGGATAATCTTGCTTACGGTAAAAGTGGAGCAACCGAGGAGGAAATCATCGCGGCAGCCAAAACAGCACACGCCGATCACTTCATCCGAACGTTGCCGGACGGGTATGATACCGTCTTGAACGAGGAAGCCTCGAACATCTCGCAAGGTCAGAAACAGTTGTTAACGATCGCGCGGGCCGTTCTTGCCGATCCGCCGATCATGATTCTCGATGAAGCGACCTCTAGTGTGGATACACGGACGGAAGTCTTCATCCAGCAAGCGATGCGTCGCTTGATGGAAGGACGGACAAGTTTCGTCATTGCCCATCGTCTGTCGACAATCAAGGATGCCGATTTGATTCTCGTCATGAATCAAGGAAGTGTCATCGAGCAGGGCACACATGAAGAATTACTCGAGGCAGATGGTTTTTATGCGGATCTGTACAACAGTCAATTCTCTGAAAAAGAAGTCGTTTGAGTCAGGACAGTGTCGTCATTTTGACGATGCTGTTTTTTTGTGTGCATTTTTCTTGAACTTATATACGGTAGGGGGTATATTGAATTCAACAACTTTACAGCCGCAAGGCATCTACTAGGAGGAATCTTGATGAAACAGATGACGACAGACCAATTACAGCAGACGTTAACCGAAAGTACGATCCAATTGATTGATGTTCGTGAAATCGATGAATACGAAAGCGGACATATCGCTGAAGCCAAAAACGTTCCATTGTCCGAGTTGACAGAACGAGCGGATGAACTCGACGCGTCACGTCCGGTCCATATCATCTGTCTATCTGGTGGTCGCAGCATGAATGCGGCGATGTACTTGGAGCAAGCAGGATTCGACGTGACGAATATCAGCGGCGGCATGATGAGCTACGAAGGAACAATCGTTTAATACACTAGAGGGGGTATACACAATGTTGTTACGATATTTTTATGATGAAAAATTAGCGCAGGCGTCATACATGGTCGGGTGTCAAATGACAGGAGAAGCGATCGTCATCGATCCTGCACGGAACATTACACCGTATCTAGAGGTGGCTAAAAAAGAAGGTCTCCGGATTACTGCTACAGCAGAAACGCACATTCATGCAGACTTCGTCTCGGGTACACAAGAGTTTGCAAAACGATACGACACGACGGCTTACCTGTCAGATGAAGGAGACGAAAACTGGAAATATCAATTTGTCTCGGATATTCACCATGAACTTGTCACAGATGGTGACCGATTCAAAGTCGGGAATGTGACGCTGGAAGTCATGCACACACCAGGGCATACGCCAGAACATATCTCCTTCTTATTATTCGACCGAAATCAACAAGTACCGATGGGCATCTTCACAGGCGATTTCGTTTTTGTTGGTGATATCGGTCGTCCTGATTTACTCGAAGAAGCAGCTGGTATCAAGGGAACGACAGCCATTGGAGCGAAGCAGATGTTTGCTTCGTTAAAACGTTTCAAGGAGCTACCTGATTTTGTCCAAGTTTGGCCGGGACATGGTGCCGGCAGCGCTTGCGGGAAAGCGCTCGGAGCTGTTCCGACATCGACGGTCGGCTATGAAAAAGCGACGAACTGGGCGTTGCAGATGGAAGACGAAGATGCATTCATTCGGGAACTAACGACGGATCAACCAGAACCACCGAACTATTTCGCGATGATGAAACGCGTCAATAAAGAAGGAATTGCTTTGACGACGGAGATTCCTGAACTCGTGACGAGCGAGGATCCGACAGCGTGGACGTCTTCGATACAGATCGTTGATACGCGAGATGGTCAGTCGTTCCGGGATGGACATCTTTCAGGTACGATCAATATTCCGTACGATGGTAAATTCGTTACTTGGGCTGGTTGGTTACTCGATTTTGACCATGACATCGCGATTCTGTCGACGCCGGAACAGCGTGAAGATATTCAACGGGATCTTCAATCAATTGGACTCGATCGGGTCACTTACTGGGCAGATCATCAAGCAGTACCAGCATCGATGCTAACGGAACGTTATGAGGACTGGACGGCAGAAGAAGCGCTAGTAGCTGCAGAGCGACAAGAAGTCTACGTCCTCGACGTCCGAAACAAAACAGAGTGGGACAGCCAACATTACGATCAAGCACGACGGATTCTCTTAGGAAAGCTAGTGGCTCGTCAGGAGGAATTACCGACCGATCGTCCACTTGCCGTTCACTGTGCATCTGGCGTTCGTTCCCGGATGGCGGTTAGTGTATTACAGTCACTCGGATTCAAGGATGTCATTAATATTGACGGTGGATATGCAGCGATGCGCACGGTTTTGAACCAACAAACATCATGATACGACGGACTGGGTGGCAGCATATGCCATCCAGTTTTTTGTATTGAAAACAAGAAACGCCACATTCTGGTACGAACACGGGTTTAATAAATCCTTTAGCTGGGGAAATTAAAGAAGTGTCAGAAATATATAATTTTATTTAGGTGAAGGAGTGTGGCAGGATGAATAACATTTGGAACGGAACGTCGTTGAACTTGAACGGCATTCTCGGATCACTCGGCAACTTGCTTGGAGCGATCATCATTTTCTTGATTGGATGGCTCATTGCCAAGCTGATCGCGAACGGGGTTCAAAAAGCGTTAGAGAAGTCTGGGGTCGTCAACAAGTTGTCACCTCAAAAAGAAGGTACACCACCAAAGAAGAAAAAGTGGACACCTGAAAAAATCATCGGGACCGTTGTCTTTTGGGTTCTCATGGTCTTCGTTCTCATCTTGGTCTTTAACATCCTTGATCTGAACATCATTGCTGGACCACTTGCGGATACGATGAGTACATTACTCGCGGCAATTCCGAACATCTTGAAAGCAGCCCTCATCCTTCTCTTGGCATACGTCATTGCGGTCGTTCTTCGCATGATCATCGTCAAAGCAGGAACGAAGCTGATGGCGAACGATAAAGTACGTTCGAACAAGATGCTTCAAGGTCAGACGGATCTTTCAGCTTATCCAAAAGTAGCAGGGGAGATCGTTTTCTACCTCGTCTTGCTTCTGTTCCTACCGGGTGTCCTCGGTGCGTTGAACATTGAGAGTGTCTCACAACCGTTCAGCCAATTGTTATCGTCATTCCTTGGATTCATTCCACGCTTGATTGCTGCGGCAGCCATCTTCTTCGTTGGTTTCCTCGTAGCGAAAATCGTCCGCGATATCGTGACGAATTTCCTTCATGCTGTTGGAACGGATAAATTTGCAGCTCGCTTCAACCTTGGGTCAACGGATCAAAAAGATGCGAAATCACTTTCGTCGATTCTTGGAACAGTCGTCTTCATTTTGATTCTGATTCCAATCACGATTTCAGCTCTTGATCAATTGAACATTAAAGGAATCACAGGACCAGCGATCAACATGTTGAACGATGTCCTCGGTATGATTCCAAACATCATCGTCGGTGTCGTTCTGATTCTTGTCGGTCTTTACGTCGGACGTTTCATCAAGAAATTCGTTACGGATCTCTTATCACGTCTTGGTTTCAACAACCTGACACGTCACTTGAAAATCGGTACGTGGGATGCAAACCAAGCTTCTACATCACCAGCTTCTATCGTTGGTGCACTCGTTGAGATCGTTATCGTCGTTCTCTTCGTCGTCGAAGCCTTCAACTTGATTGGTCTTGACTTCATGGTCGACCTCGGTCGTGCCGTCCTTGCATTCTTACCGAGCGTCTTGACAGCGATCATCATCCTCGCAATCGGGATCATCGTCAGCAACCTCGTCAAACGTACGATGGACAGCCTGTTCGGCAACTCTGAACTAAAAGTCCTCTCAAGCGTTGCGAAGTATGCGATTCTTGCACTTGCTGTCTTCATGGCACTCGATCAACTAGGTGTTGCGGATACGATCGTCAACTCAGCCTTCATCTTGATCCTTGGGGCACTTGCACTTGCATTCGGTCTTGCCTTTGGTCTTGGTGGACGTGATAATGCATCGCGTTACCTCGATCGTCTCCAAAAGAAAGCAGAGAATACGGAAGTCGACACATCGAACCTTCCAAGTAAGTCGGCATCGACTTCATCATCACCGAGCTTAAAAGATGCAGCAAAAGGTGCAGCTTCACAAGCAGCTGATGATGTCACACCAGATCGTGCACCACGTTCAGCTCGTTCATCTTCAACAGATGAGACGACACATGGTACACCAAAAGGTGCATTACCAGAAAATGATTTAGCACAACAAGATGATTACCCGATCGATCCAGACGATCATAAAGGTCCTAACCTCGATCATCCAAACGATCGCCCATAATGTAATGATAAAAACCTTTCCTTTGTTCTGAAGGAAAGGTTTTTTACGTTTATGCATCAAAGCGTTATTGCATTTTACAAAAGTGGTTTGACCACTTTGTGAAAAAATACAAAAAAAAAGACTTATCGAACCTGACATCGTTTGTTATGATTAGAAAGTCAATTCACTCAATGATTTGAATATTCAGAAAAAAGAGAAAAGTTCGGAGGATGAAACATGAGTTTGCTTCGCAAGAAAGATGTCAGTGTCATGATGGACATGAAACAACATTCAAAACTGGCACGACATTTATCAGGGTTTGATCTTATTTTACTTGGAATCGGTGCCATCATCGGAACCGGAATTTTCGTTCTGACAGGAACGGGCGCTCTTTACGCAGGACCTGCTTTACCGATCTCATTCATTATTTCTGCCGTTGTCTGTGCATTAGCAGCCCTCTGTTATGCCGAATTCTCGTCGATGATTCCTGTCTCAGGTAGTGTATATACATATACATACGCAACGATCGGGGAAGTCGTGGCTTGGATCATCGGCTGGTGTCTCATTTTAGAATACGGACTTGCTTCGAGTGCCGTTGCAACCGGCTGGTCAGGGTACTTCCAATCACTGTTGGCAGGTTTTGGTCTCCATTTACCGACAGCTTTAACGGCTGCTCCAGGTGCTGTACCAGGAAGCGAGACGTTCTTCAACTTACCAGCGTTCTTGATTCTGATGGTCATCACGCTCTTGCTTTCACTCGGTATTAAAGAAACAAAACGCGTCAACAATATCATGGTACTCGTCAAAGTCGCTGTCGTCGTCCTGTTCATCGTCGTCGGGATCTGGTACATCGAACCGGGCAACTACAAACCGTTTGCGCCATTCGGTATGAGTGGTGTCTTACAGGCTTCAGCAATTGCTTTCTTTGCTTACCTCGGATTTGATGCCGTCACATCAGCAGCAGAAGAAGTCAAAAATCCGGGACGTAACTTACCGGTTGGGATCTTAGGATCACTTGCGATCGTTACTGTTCTGTATGTCATCGTCTCTGCCATCATGGTCGGGATTGTTCCGTTTAAACAGTTTGAAGGCGTCGATAGTCCGGTATCTCTTGCCTTAAAAGTCGCAGGTCAAGACTGGGTCGCTGGATTCGTCGATTTGGGTGCTATCGTTGGTATGACGACGGTCATCCTCGTCATGACATTTGGTCTCGTCCGTCTCTTATTCGCGATGAGCCGTGACGGATTATTACCGAAAGTCTTCTCAGACGTCAATGAAAAGTCACACACACCAGTCAAAGCAACGTGGATTCTCGGAACGACTGCTGGTTTAATCGCTGGATTCGTGCCGCTTGGTACACTTGCTGAATTGATCAACATTGGAACACTGGCAGCCTTCTCGCTCATCTCGATCGCGGTCATCGTCCTACGTCGGACGCGTCCTGATTTGAAGCGCGCCTTTAAGGTTCCGTTCGTCCCAGTCTTACCAATCTTGTCAGTCCTTGCTTGTATCATGCTCATGTTCAACTTACAACCATTCACGTGGATTGCCTTCTTTATCTGGACAGCCATTGGATTACTGTTGTACTTCGGATATGGACGTAAGCGTTCGAAACTTCATCAATGAATCGACTAACACCCTTGGTGACAAGGGTGTTTTTGTATGCAGGAAATTAGGCGAACGAAAGCGAAACAGCTCAGTGGAAAAGGAGGTTTTTCGATGATTCATATTCAACGCGCACCTGACGTAAAGACAGCTTACAAAGCGATGCAGGATGGATTCCAAGATTATCTGATTCCACTGCACTTATCGGAAGCAGAATTCCAAGAGCGCATCATCGAACGAGATGGGAATCAATTGGAGCATTCATTCGTTGCCTATCATGGAGAAAAACCGGTTGGTCTTTGGCTGAACGGTTGGAAGGAAATCGAGGGTCAACGCATCATGCGGTGTGGAGGACTGGGGATTTCACCGCAGTATCGACGACTAGGGATCGCTAAAGCCTTGTATCAAGCACAACTGAGTCATGCTAAAGAAATCGGAATGGATGGTCTGATGCTTGAAGTCATTCAAGGGAACGATCCGGCAATTCGCTTGTATGAATCGCTTGATTACAAGATCGTTGGAGAAATCGGTTATTTTCATTTAACGGATGAGCGCCAAGAAGCCGCTCTGCCGACAATCGAAGAAGTGGAGTTTTTAAAACAATACCATGGACAAGGGGAATACATCTGGCAGCAAGATCCTCATGTCATGCAGCAATTACAAACGGATTATTATCAATTAGAAGAAAGTGTAGTGGCAATAGCCGGATCATCACTCTTGTCAGTCGTCGGTCCCGTAGAACAAAAAGCAAGACATGCGACAGAAATCGTCCGTCGTTTACCAGGCACGACCTATCATTATCAATCAACAGATGTGCAGGTGTGGGAAGCATTACGTTCTGAAGGATGGACTCAGCGGGGTTTGAAACAATACATCATGCGTCAGTCGCTATAAACAAAAACCGCTGCTATTCATTTAGCGGCGTTTTTTGTAGTCTTCAATCATTCGAGCGTGAGAACCCACTAAGTGATCCGGTAAGTCGTCGAGCGGAACGAACTGGAGCTTGATACTTTCATCACTTTGTTTTAACATTCCAATCGGATGTTCACCGATGTAGGCGAGGGTGACGCTTTGAAAGACGTCTCCGTTCGCTAACGTCGTCACGTATTGCGGACCGGAGTAGACATCGAGTAACGTTAATCGTTCCACTTGTAAGCCGGTTTCTTCTTCGAGTTCCCGACGAGCGGTCTCTTCCGGTGATTCCGCCCATTCCATCAATCCTCCGGGCAAACCGAAGCGGGCTTGGGCTTCGTTGCGTTGTTCGAGCAAAATGTGCTCGTTCTGAACGACGAGGACGACGGAACCGACGAGAATGACTGGGTCATGACCGATTTTTTGACGTAACTGTTCGACATAATTCATTTCAAGGCTCCTTGGTGAAACGGACAGCCGGTCACAGGTGCCGTCTGTGTAGATTTTGGAAAGAAGTTCGGTCGTTTGATCTCCGGATCATAGTCCTTATGGAACATATGCGTCGTTGCCCCACTCATCGGAGGCACGAGCCAGGACCATTCCCCTGTGACATCGCGACCGCATGATGCTTCGTTTTTTTCAAAACGAGCGAATTGTTTCGCAGCCGTATGGTGATCGACGATCGTAACACCGGCACGTTCAAACGATTCGAGTACGGCAACGTTCAATTCGACGAGCGCCCGGTCTTTCCAGAGCGAACGTTCACGCGAGGTGTTCAGACCGAGTTGAGTCGCGACGAGCGGCAAGAGATCGTAACGATCCGTATCAGCGAGGTTACGAGCACCAATCTCCGTTCCCATATACCATCCGTTGAACGGGGCACACGGATAGACGATGCCACCGATCTCGAGCTGCATATCGGCAATCATCGGTACGGCGTACCAGCGGACTTCGCGACCACCAAACAAATCATAGTCAGGATGCGTGATGGTGACTTCAAGCACGAGCTCGTCAGGAATCGGATGCAGGCTGACTTGTCCATCGAGTTCGATCAACAGGGGCAGGATATCAAACGGTGTATGCGCTCCGGTCCAACCAAGTGCTTCACATTGGCGCGTCAGGTCGATGGAAGCCGGATCGCCGATGACTCCTGTTGCTGTCTCATAACCTGCATAACGAATCAGTTGGTGATTATGAAGCCGGACACGTGCCGGATGGAAAATCGTGATCGTCGAGCGAATCCGTCCTTCGTTCGTCGCGAACCGGATATGCTCAAATAACGCGTCACGGACCGCTTCGACGGTCAACGCATCCCGTGCGTCAAAGACATGGAGTTGTTCCCAAAAGAGACGTCCGACACATCGGTTACTATTGCGCCAAGCAAGCTTGGCACCGAACGCCAGCTCGGAAGTCGTTTGCTCGTATGTTCCCGTCTTCTCGATGGAACGAATGACTTCTTGCTGACGTCCGGACATTTCAGGGTATTGTTCTATATAAGAAGTAAAGAAGCGTTCTGCTTCGGATTGAATGAGTGGGTACACGAATCGAAATCCTTTCTGAAAAACAAGCACGATACATTCTCTGTTCTTAGTGTACCTCGCGAGGAAACGAAGCGCCAAACTTGAATGATGTATAAGGTTGTTATAAGTTCAAAAGACTTCCAAAAGTTTAAAGGAAGTACGAAATGGGGGATAGTGTAGAGAATTAGTTGAAAGTGAGGAAATATGTATGTCTTTAATCAAACCTGTATTTGCCCGTTTTTTTGGTGAAGCCTTTTTTGATAAATCGGCTCAGCTTGCCTATTATCTGATGTTGTCCTTATTCCCGTTCTTATTATTTGTAGTTGGCATCGTCTCGTTCTTACCGTTTACGTCGGATAACGTGCTGGATTTAATTCGACCGTTCGCTCCGGCGGAAACGTACGACTTGATTCAGCGGAACGTCGTTGGAATCTTTGATCAAGGCGGCTTTAAACTTGCCTCGATCAGTTTCCTCGCCGCCTTTTGGCTCGCTTCGATGTCGGTCCAGTCACTTGTCCGTTCGCTGAACGATGCGCTCGAAGTGACACGAAAAGCACCGTTCTGGCGCGGACTCTTGCAAGACTTCGCCTTTACGATCGGGATGATGATCATTCTTCCGATTTCGTTGATCGTTCCGATTTCAGAGAAGTTAACACGTCGTTTCATCAACCACTTTACAATCGTCGCTGATTTCGTGACGAACTATTCGTGGATTTGGTTCTTATTCCGCTGGGGACTCGGGACATTGTTCTTACTTGTCTTTTTCATCTTATTGTATCGGATCTTACCGAGTGTCCGACTGACCGTTCGTCAGGTACTCCCAGGGGCGATCTTCGCAACGATCGCTTGGCAGGTCGTCTCGGAATTTTTCTCCTATTACGCTGAATTCGGGAGTTACGATCGTCTTTATGGTCAGCTTGCCGGAATCATCGTCTTGATGACATGGTTCTATTTATCTGCTGTCGTTTTAATGTTAGGGGGACTGATGAATGCGGAACGCATGCGTCAGAAAAAAGAGGCAAAAATCATGAAACCGCAAAAAATCAAAGAAGAAAGCGTGCGTTAATCAACGAGCACGCATAAAAGCAGCTGACACATATCGTCAGCTGCTTTTTCATTTAGGCCGTTTTAAGAATCCGGTAACCGAAGACGCTCAACAGGCTGAGTGTGAATAGAGCGAGTAAGATGAGTGACAGATAAGGAAGACCGAACACTTTGACGATGACGCTTAAGGCGACGACACCATAAAAGATTCCTAACGTCTTTTGAACGAACGGTTCATTGAAGCGATGCAAGAGTGAAGCGCCGAGTGGTGAGCCGATGAACGCACCGATGATTAAGGCGATCCCGAGTGATAACGGAGCGCTGGTTCCGGAAGCAACATAACTCGTCACTCCTCCAAGAACGATCAATGTCGCAGAGGCAATGCTCGTTCCGATTGCTTGTTTGAGCGGAAAACGAACCCACCCGAGCAAGAGCGGCGTCAACAAGAATCCACCGCTGACCCCCATCAATGAAGAGAGGACTCCGGCAGCAAGTCCGATGACAGCGAGCTTTACGATTGAAGCATCATGGACCGGAAAAGACGGACGTTTCTTTGAACGGGGACGAAGAAATTGAATCGAAAAACCAATTAGTAAGACGATGTAGAGACTCGATAAGACGACATCGGCCCCAGCATGACGCTCGAGCCAAAAGACGACTGGTGTGATCAACGCCGAACCGATGATCCCGGACAGACCAATGATCCCGGCATCGCGAAAACGGAAAGTTTTTAATCGAAGATGTGATAGTGTACCGGTCACGGTCGATCCGAGTGTCAGCAACAGACTGAGGACGATCGCGGTGCTGGCTTCATAGCCGAGAATCAATAAAAGTGGGGTAAGAATGATGCCGCCACCGATTCCGAAAAAGCCGGAGAGAATACCGATGGTTGCTCCTAATAACATAAATGAGATATACATCATGAAACAGTCCTTCTTTCTAATACGTGATACCTTGAGTATGAAAGAGGAATACAAGATTATAAAAATGAATTAATTATATATAAATGATTATGAAATGTAATGAGGAGGGGTATTGTTGAAATTAACTGAACTGAGAACGTTCGTCACACTCGTTGAAACACGTCACTTTACGAAAACAGCGGAGCAGTTATTTCTGTCGCAACCGACGATCAGTGTTCACGTGAAACGACTAGAGGAAGATGTCGGACATTCGTTATTAATACGTGATTCATTCGCAATAGGGGTCGAGGTATCGGAAATGGGGTGGATCGTCTATCGCCACGCAAAAGAAATTCTATTCCAACTCGAACAGATGCAGTCACAGTTAGATGAATCGGAAGGGGTTTTCCAAGGGACGTTACGGATCGGAGCAACCCATACGATCCACGAGATATTGCTTGATGATATGATCCATCTGTTTTCAAGAGCTCATCCTAAGGTATCACTAGATATCCAGCTGATGAATCATGATCAAGTGGCAACAGCTTTACGACATCGTGAGATTGATCTCGGTATGATTGAAGGAGAACTGACACTTGATGGAATGAGACAAATCGTCTTTGCGAAAGATCAACTGCATATCATTGGAGCGACACATCTTGCACTCGAAGACGCGACGTGGATCGTCCGGGAAGAAGGATCCGCTTCTCGCTATGCACTTCATCGTTGGCTTGATGCGTCGTCGATCGTTCCCACTCGAACGATTACAGTAGATGCGAATTATTTAGCGCGACAACTTGTTTTGAATGGGAGTGGTATTGCAGCGCTGTCAGAACGACTTGTCACGTCTTTCCCGTCTGAATCTTTTACAATTCATGCGAAAGGGATCTCCAACCGGACGTTTCGTTATCTGTTACCAGAGAAGATGCCAACTCGACTAGCCGAGCGTTGGATCGATTTTTTAGAAGCGAATTGGAAAGGCTGACTACAAAAAGATTTTCGGACTCACTGAACATAGTGATGAATCCAGAAATCTTTTTCGTTGACTTATACCCCCTTAGGTATTATTGTATGAAATGTACCAACGAGGTATGACCCATGTCACATTTGAAAAAGGAGATGGACTTCATATGGAAAACGGTTATGAAGATCGCATCATTCATCGGATGAATCGGATTGAAGGACAAATCCACGGAATCGTTCGAATGATGAAAGAAGAGGCGTCCTGTAAGGATGTCGTCACACAACTGAGCGCTACACGTAGTGCGATTGATCGCGTCATCGGTCTCGTCGTCAGTGAAAACTTGATTGACTGTGTCCGTCAGGATGATGCGACGGAAAATCATGAACAAGCCGTTGCAGAGGCTGTTCAACTCTTAATGAAAAGCAGATAGAATTTTTTTTACGAATTAATATACCCCTTAGGGTAAAAACTTGGAGGAATTACGTTCATGTCAGATACAAAAAAAACAACCATCGTTTTATTTAGTGGAGAGTACGACAAAGTCATGGCAGCTTATATCATTGCCAACGGTGCAGCCGCATACGATCACGAAGTCACGATTTTTCATACCTTCTGGGGTTTGAATGCGATGCGTAAGGATGAACCGATCCAGCCGGATAAAACATTCCTTGAGAAGATGTTCGGTAAGTTCATGCCACGCGGTGCTGATAAGATGCCACTCTCGAAAATGAACTTCGGTGGTGCAGGTCAAAAAATGATTAAAAACGTCATGAAGAAGCACAATGCGATGCCACTTCCAGACTTAATCGAATTAGCGAAAGAACAGGATGTCAAACTCGTCGCCTGTACGATGACGATGGATTTACTCGGTTTGAAACAGGAAGAATTACACGACGGGATTGAGTATGCAGGTGTTGCCGCCTACCTCGCCGATGCGGAGAACGGAAACGTCAATCTATTCATCTAATGATCTGAAGGAGGAATGACGCATGGATGTACTATCGATTATCTTGTTGCTCGTCGTCGGCTATCTCGCTTATAAGATGTTCGCCCCAACAAAAGGCGTCAAGCAAGTGTCGACCACGGAACTGAAGCCGTTACTAAACGACCGCAAACGATTTTATCTCGATGTTCGGACACCGGCAGAATTCAAAGGCAATCACATCAAAGGATTTAAGAACATTCCGTTACAAACGCTAAACAGTCAACTGAATCAAATCCCGAAAGACAAAGAAGTGCTCGTCATCTGTCAAAGCGGGATGCGAAGCAAACAAGCCGTCAAAGTACTAAAAAAAGCCGGTTATCCGAATGTCACGGAAGTCCGTGGCGGAATGAATGCCTGGCGCTGAATCGAATCAAGAGGAGGAATTCAATATGAAACGCATGACAGCAACAGAAGTACAGGAAAAAATCGAACGTGGTGAACAACTGAACGTCATTGATGTCCGGGAAGTCGATGAAGTCAAAGAAGGAATGATTCCGGGAGCGATCCATATTCCACTCGGATTGATTGAATTCAAGATGAACGAACTCGACAAGAAAAAAGAGTATGTCATGGTATGCCGTTCTGGTGCGCGCAGTGGTCGCGCAACGACATATCTCGAAGGACAAGGATATGACGTGACGAACATGGATGGCGGCATGATGTCGTACGAAGGCGAAACGAAATAATACCCCACACCGTAAAGGAGCGAATTGTATGACTATGATTAAATCAGATATCGTATTGGACGCCAAAGGTCTCGCTTGTCCGATGCCGATCGTTCGGACGAAAAAAACGATCAAGACGTTAGAACCAGGACAAGTCATCGAAGTCCAGGCGACGGATAAAGGATCAACTGCAGATCTCCGTGCCTGGGCAAACAGCACCGGCAATCATTATTTAGGCACGATTGAAGAAGGCGAAGTACTCCGTCATTACGTTCGGAAATCAACAGGTGATGTCACGGAACCAGCAGCATTCGCTCAAACCGTCGATAACGCAACAGTCGAAGCAGCACGTCAAGACGACTCGATCACGGTACTTGATGTTCGTGAACAAGCAGAATATGCCTTCGCCCATGTACCGGGAGCCATCAATATTCCGTTAGGCGAACTGGAGACACGCCATGCAGAACTGGATTCAAATCAGACGATTTATGTCATCTGCCGGACAGGTAGCCGAAGTGACATGGCATGCCGACAACTCAGTGACAAGGGGTACACGGTCCACAATGTCGTACCGGGTATGCAGGAATGGGCGTCTGAGACGACGACACTCGTTTCAGCGAAATAATACAACAGCGTAAAGTAGAGGAGGAACGAGTAGATATGGCACAAGCAATGACAGCCGCACAAGTTACAAAAAAAATCATTGGACGTGAGTCTCTGTTCATCTTAGATGTCCGGAATGAGGATGCGTTTCAAGATTGGAAAATCGAAGGAGAGAACTTCAAGTACCTCAACATTCCGTATTTTGAATTGTTGGATGGTGTCGAGGAGATTCTCGATCAGCTTCCGACGGATCAGGATGTTCTCGTCGTTTGCGCAAAAGAAGGTTCATCGATTTTCGTCGCCGATATGCTAGAAGAAGCAGGACGAGACGTATCGTATCTGTCAGGCGGCATGAAAGCATGGAGTGAACATCTAGAACCGATTTCACTCGGAACGCTGAACGAAACAGGAACTGATCAAGGCGAAGTCGTTCAGTTCGTTCGAATCGGTAAAGGGTGTCTCTCGTATATGGTCATCTCGGAAGGAGAGGCCGTGCTCATAGATGCGACACGAATGACGGATGTGTATTTGGATTATGCCGCATCACGCAATGTCACGATTAAGCATGTGTTTGATACACATCTTCATGCGGATCATATTTCTGGAGGACGCGACATCGCCGAAAAAACAGGCGCGACATACTGGTTGCCGCCAAAAGATGCGACGGATGTCACATTCGATTATGCACCACTTGAAGACGGTAGTACGGTTCAAGTGGGGGATACAGCGATTGAAGTACGCGCTCTTTATTCCCCGGGACATACGATTGGATCGACTTCATTCATCGTCGATCAGCGTTATTTATTAACGGGCGATATCCTGTTCATCGATTCGATTGGTCGTCCGGATTTAGCCGGTCTCGCGGAAGACTGGGTCGGCGACTTACGTGATTCGCTCTACAACACGTATCGTGATCTTTCACCGGAATTAATAGTCTTACCAGCACATTTCATGATCATTGAAGAATTGAACGCGGATGGTAGTGTAGCGGAGAAATTAAGCATCTTGCTTGCGAACAACCATGGTCTCAACATTGATGATGAAGCAACATTCCGGAAAATGGTCACAGAGAACTTGCCGCCACAACCGAACGCGTATCAAGATATCCGTGAAACGAACATGGGGAAACAGACACCCGATCTTGAGACACAACGGGAAATGGAAGTCGGACCGAACCGCTGTGCGGTACGCTAAACCGAATCGTAACAAACATTAAATCATTCAGGAGGAATACAACATGAAATCAGAACTCGTACTCGACGCAAAAGGACTTGCTTGTCCGATGCCAATCGTAAAAACAAAAAAAGCCATCGCAGGACTCGAATCAGGTCAAATCCTTGAAGTCCATGCAACAGATAAAGGGGCAAAAAACGATCTTCAGGCTTGGGCGACATCAGGTGGTCATGAACTCGTCAAACATGAAGAAGAAGCAAGCGTCCTAAAATTCTGGATTCAAAAAGGTTAATTTCGAAAAGAGAGCAGATTGATGGCTCTCTTTTTTTAAGGAGTGATAAACGATGGAATTCGGTTTTATCGTGACGATTTTCTTAATCGGATTTGTCGGATCCTACATTTCAGGAATGTTAGGAATTGGCGGCTCAATCATTAAATATCCGATGTTATTGTATATCCCGCCGCTACTCGGTTTTGCAGCATTTTCTGCCCATGAGGTTGCGGGAATCAGTGCGATTCAAGTCTTTTTTGCGACGATTGGTGGCGTCTGGGCTTACCGAAAAGGCGGTTATTTGAATAAATCATTGATCGTTTACATGGGGGGATCGATTTTAATCGGTAGCTTCATCGGTGCGTATGGTTCAAATATCCTGGCTGAAGACACGATCAACATCGTCTATGGTGTTCTCGCGTTAACGGCAGCGGTCATGATGTTCGTTCCGAAAAAAGGGATCGACGACATTCCGCTCGATCAAGTCCAGTTCAACAAAACGATTGCGGCAGTATCGGCATTCATCGTGGGTGTCGGAGCCGGAATCGTCGGGGCAGCAGGTGCCTTTTTACTCGTCCCGATTATGCTCGTCCTCTTGAAAATCCCGACACGGATGACGATTGCTTCATCGCTTGCGATTACGTTCATTTCGTCGATCGGCGCAACGGTCGGTAAAATCACGACAGGGCAAGTCGACTGGGGTCCTGCGGCAATCATGGTCGTTGCCAGTCTGATTGCAGCACCGCTTGGCGCAATCGCCGGGAAGAAGATGAACACGAAGATTCTCCAAGTCATTCTCGCTGTTCTGATTTTAGCGACAGCGGTGAAGATTTGGATCGACATCTTGTAAACAAAAGAACGCTCTACTTGTACGATGTTTCCTTTATGAAACAATGTACGGGTAGAGCGTTTTCTTATTGTGCAGCTTGATCGATCACGTGTCGTAACGTGTGTTCGACTTCTTCTGCGACCGTCTTTAGTTCGGCTTCATCTGCTAAGTCCATCAAGGCAGTTGGTTTTGGCATACCGATTTTCGTTTGCCCGTTCTCGGTATAGACGACGATTTTACATGGAAGAAAGTAACCAGCCCGCAAGTCATGGGACACGACGCGGTGTGCTTCTTTTGGTTGGCATACTTCTAAAATATGATAGCTTTCATCAAAAGAGAGCTCTTTTTCTTCGAATTTGTTGGCTAAATCAAACTCCCATAAGACACCGAACGATGCCTCTGAGAGAGCTTGCTTCAGTTGAGTCATGACCTGATCCAGATTGTGATGCGATGTCACAGTGTAATCAAACATAAATACCCCTCCTGGTGTTTTTGAGATATATGGTCTATTCCCTAATCACACTTCTTTAATCTGGATGATCCGATGTGCTCTGTTTGAGCACATGCTACGACAAGACGGCAGTAGCGCGTTACAGTTAAATAAAAGAACATCCAATCGACGTCACGTGACGTAAGCTAAATAAAGGAGGCGAAGGGAGATGAAGAAACGAATGTGGACGATTGTATCAGTCATCGGTCTCATCGTCATCATGGTCGGGGGATACTTCGTGTTCCAGCAACAACAGGCAAAATCAAGTGGTAGTAAGGAATTGAGTTATCAACCGGAAGAGACGGCGATTTTAGCTGGCGGATGCTTCTGGTGTATGGAGCCACCGTTCGAAGAGTTAAAAGGAGTCAAATCCGTCATTTCTGGTTACACGGGCGGCGATGTTGAGAATCCGACGTATAACCAAGTGTCGGCGGAGACGACAGGGCATCGGGAAGCGGTATTGATCACGTTTGATCCGAACGTCATCTCGTACAAGCAATTGTTAGACGTCTACTGGCGTCAGATTGATCCGACGGATGCGAACGGTCAGTTCGTCGATCAAGGGGAATCCTACACGACAGCGATTTTCTATACGAATGAGAAACAAAAAGAAATCGCAACGCAATCGAAACAAGATTTAGAGAAACAACAAGTCTTCGATGATAAAATCGTCACACCGTTGATTGCGGCAGGTCCTTTTTATGAAGCAGAAGCATATCATCAAGACTACTATTTGAAGAGTGAGAAGAAATATAAGTTTTATCGGGCGGCTTCCGGTCGGGATGAGTTCATCAACCGTTACTGGAACGATCAACCCAAACTTGATCTTCCAACCTATCCAAAATTATCAGATGCAGAAATCAAAAAGAAATTAACCGCCATCCAGTACAAGGTGACACAAGAAGATGGGACGGAGCCCGCGTTTGATAATCCGTATCATGATTTGAAAGCAGACGGGATCTATGTCGATCTGATTTCTGGAGAACCACTATTTTCATCAAACGATAAATATGACTCGAAGACAGGATGGCCGAGTTTCACGAAACCACTCGAGCCGGGGAATATCATTGAGAAAAGTGATTTTTCAATCGGCATGAAACGAATGGAAGTCCGGAGCCGACATGGGAATGCGCATCTCGGACACGTCTTCTCGGATGGACCAAAACCGACCGGGTTGCGGTATTGTATGAACTCAGCTGCCTTACGTTTCATTCCGAAAGAGGACTTGAAACAAGAAGGATACGGTGAATATGTAGCAGATTTTAAATAATCATTAAAAGGCATCCAATGCGTATGAGCATAGGATGCCTTTCCTTTCAAAATTGTAAGATACATCCATAAAATAAATATCCATTTTATCCAGTTACTGTTTATAATCAAGATAAAGTACATCGATCTTGAAGGAGGAACATCTGTGAAGAAACTGGTGATTTGGGTCATGCTGAGCTGTCTGATTTTGACGCTCGGAGTCGGACCTACGACGGCAAAGGCAGAAACAGCTCTTGCTAAAGCAACACTCTTGAAAGCAGGACAAGAGACGACTCTTGAAACGGGAACGGAAGAAAAGAATACATATTGGTACCGCGTCAATCATGAAGCGGGTGTAGAGAAAAACGCGTCTCACTTCGAACTCTCAATCGATACGGATCAATTCGTTCAAGTAACGGCTTATCCGAGCGAAGCGATGGCTGCGGAAGAAGATACGTTTGATCGTTACCGGATAGAAGCGGAGCCTAATGAAAAAGCTCTGACGAAATTAGCCGTTCCATATGCATGGGATGGACCGTATTATGTCAAAGTCGAATATTACCCGAACATCGAAGAAGGTAAGACGACGAAAGCCGCTCATGTCAAATTGACGTACAACAATGTCAAATTGCCGGTTGAATATGAGCCGATTAATGACATCAGCTGTATGGCGGAAGAAGCACTCAAGCAAACAAAAGAAGAAAAGCCGATGCTTGCACTCATGCACTCGATCCAAAAGCAAGTATTGAGCCAATCGGATGCAGGGCGTGCCTTGACATCGCTTTACTACAAAGCGTCTCCTTACGTCGTCAAAACGCTATTATTCAATAAAGATAAGCGTCAACAAGCATATGAAGATTTAAAAACATTGAAGCCTGCGATGGAATCACTCGTACGTGGAACATCGTACACGTTGACGAAAGCCGATCAACAAGCTGTCGATCGTCTCTACAAATTATCACGTGAAGCATCACCTGCTGTGATTGCGGAAGAGATTGATGGATACGCGAACAAAATGGAGATCTCAAAATTAAGTGGTAGTTCGTTAAGCGAAACATTCCAGTCGATGGGAATGAGTATCCAAGCTAAAGAAGCTACACGTTACATCGTCAAATTAAAACCAGGTAAAATGAACCGTTCGATGAAGATTGCGGGTGTTCAGGCAACAGACGTGGAACGTTTACCACTTGGGAAAGCCGGAGACTTTGTCATCGTGACGGAAGATCCGACTGTCAAAGGACAATCGGCGGCAGCATTAAAACAATCACTCAACCGTTCGTCAGCGGTCGAGTACGTTGAGAAAGTTCAGACGTACCGTGCGACAAGTGATATCAACTTCGATTATCAATGGGCTGTCAATAAAAAGACTGTCTTTGAGCAATTCGATAATGTTGGAATCGGTTTTGAAGCGTTCCAACAGCGTTTCGGATCGAAGAAATTAGCGCCTGTTAAGATTGCGGTCATCGATACAGGTGTCGATTATCGTTTGAAGGACTTACAAGGAAAAGTTGATATCGTAAATGAAAAGAACTACGTTTCTGTTAATGGAGACGGGGACGCGATTGATGACAACGGTCACGGAACACACGTGGCGGGAGTCATCGCGGCAACGATGAACAATGATTACGGTATCCAAGGAATTTATCAATCGGCACAAATCCTGCCGGTTAAAGTCTTGAATGCGAACGGCGAAGGAGAAACAGACGCAATCGCACTCGGGATTAAATACGCAGTTGATCACGGCGCAAAAGTCATCAACATGAGTCTTGGTGGCGGTGAAAGCCGGACGATGGCTTATATGATGAAGTATGCAGCGGATCATGGTGTTACGGTCGTTGCGGCTTCAGGAAATGACTACGACATGATGGTTGGTTACCCGGCGAGTTCAGAATACGCAATCTCTGTCGGAGCGACGAACCCACTCGGAATGGTCGCTGATTATTCAAACTACGGTATCGGACTTGACGTCGTGGCACCAGGATCAAAAGTCGCTAGTTTGATTCCAGACGGTAACACAGTGTACATGGATGGAACAAGTATGGCTTCTCCACACGTTGCAGCAGTAGCGGGAATCTTGAAGTCACTGAATCCGAAATTGACGCCTACAGAAATCGAACAGATTTTGCGTAAGAGTGCAGAACCACTTGCATTCGAAAATCCGAACGACTGGTTCGACTTCGAAGAAGATGAAGATGGGGAAAAGATGGAACCTCAGTTCCCAGCTTACGTCAGCCCGGTTTCTGGATACGGGAAAGTCAGTATTCCACGCGCGATTTCTCAGTTGAACTTGAACGGGAACGTCAACAAAGTCTATGACAACCAATTGTTTGTTTCTGGAACAGTCAAGACCGGAACAAAAATTGAAGTCTGGGCAGCCGTCGTAACGAAAGATAAGAATGACAAAGAAACAACAACGAATAAAAAGCTAGCTACGACAACGGCACAAGCAGGAAAATACAGCGTGAAGATTCCGCGTCAAAACCAAAAGACGGTTCTGACAGTTCGCTATGCGAATGGATTAGACGTTACATCGGAACGGACAGAAGTCCTTCCTGGAAAAGCACCAAAAGCACCGAAGGTCAAACCAGTTCTTGCTGGTGCGACAAAAATGACAGGTACAGCTCTTGCGGGTGGTACGATTACCGTCAAAGATGCGAAACAAAAGAAAATCGCTACAGCAAAAGTTGATACAAAAGGTCACTTCAATGCGAAATTACCAAAACAAGTCGGTGGTTCAAGCTTGATCGTCACAGTAACGGATATTGCTAAACGTACAAGTAAACCAACGATCGTAAAAGTCCTACCAGCCCCAGCGGCACCGAAAGTGAAATCCGTCTATGCCGGACAAACGAAAGTAACTGGGACAGCTGAAAAGAAATTGAGTGTCTATGTAAAAGATGCGAAGAAAAAAGTCATCGGAAAAGGAACGGTTTCTGTAAAAGGAAACTACTCTGTTAAAATTCCGAAACAAAAAGCAAAAGCGAAACTTTCCGTCTATGTTAAGAATACACGCGGACAAGTCAGCCCTGTGACATCCGTGACAGTGAAGAAAGCGAAGAAGTAAGCGTATAAAAAGACCTTTTTTCGGGTACATTCCGAGAAAAGGTCTTTTTTCGTATATCCTAGCTGTTGCTTACTAAGCGTTTCTATTATATTAAAAGAAACAAATGAAAAAGCATCATTCAGTGAATGATGAGGAGGATACATTCATGATGAATTGGATTCGGCGACGAATCGGTCGGCAACTGCTGACGGTTTTTTATGCGGTACTGATCGTAGTATCGATTACTTCGTTCTTCGTCTATGACTATATGGAGGGACGAATCGAAACATCTAAACAGAATCTTGAAACGATCAGTGAACAAAATCGCCGAGCCAATAATCTATGGGACAATTGGCAGACGGTTCAGTTTGGTTTACGCGGATTCGTCATTTTTGGTAACCAGGAACGGTTTGATGAAATCCAAGCACTCCGAACCGATATCAAAAGTGAGACGGATTGGTTCATGCGAAACGCAAAAACGGATGAAGAAGAAGAATTCGCGGCACAGATGACAAATTTATATGAATTGTACTATGATGCCTTGTTCCCGTTGACCCAGTCTTACGTCAATGAAAAAAAGGAAAATCGGATCAATGAGGACTTTTTACAAGGCGATAGTCTGTTTTCCTTACCGATTGCAAAACGACTCGTCGAACAAGGACGATTGAAGCCGACCGCGGATGGTTCGATTGATATTACACCAGATATTGAAAAAGCAGCTGCCGCACTTAATGAATACCGGACGAATCTCAGCCAACAACAAGAAACGGCTGTTGGGGAACTGCGAAGTGAGGTTGCAAAATCACAATGGATTTGGATATCGAGTATCGTTGTACTCGTCGCCTTCATACTTCTGTTCGTTCACCCGTTCCTCCGCCGGATGACGCGTCAATTACTCCGTTTGATCGATGATAATCAAAAACTCGCTCGCAAGGAAGCGATTAAAATTGACAAATCTGCCGAACAGCGACCAGACGAAATTGGATTACTGCGTGCTGCCTTTAACCGGATGGTCGTGACGACAAATGCTCACACGGATGCGATGCAAGGAAAAAATGAAGAGTTACAGGCGCAAAGTGAAGAACTACTCGCGCAACAGGAAGAGTTACAGGCGCAGCAAGAAGAACTCGAAGAAGCGTATCAAACGACGAAAAAGAATGAGGAAAAGCTCCGATTACGTAGCGAACTGACAGAGGCGCTTGCTGTTCGCGAAACCGTCGAATCGTATCCGGCAATCGTCCAGAAGATGATTGATATCACCTCTTCAGAGTACGGTGCCCTATTGCTCTATGAAGAAGGAGAATTCATAGGTGCGACGACGAATGGGATGACGATGGATTATTTAAAAGTTCTCCTGAAAGATGAGATGTCCGTCATCAATCGCGCGGTTCGTGAGATGAAATTCATCCAATCAGAAAAACGAGTGACGCGTCAAAAAGACCATCCGTATTCGTTCAGCACGTATGAAGTGACGATTCCGATCGAAGATCCAGAAACGCATGAATTGATTGCAGCGATTTATTTGGTTCGTTATAAATCTGCCTATAAAGGGCAACAGTTGACCGATATTCGCGAGTTTGCACAACAGATGACGTTATCGCTTCTACGAACGCGTTCGTACGAAGGGATGCGTCAGGAAAAAGAAAAGACCGAGCAAGTATTGGATTCGATCCGGGAAGCGATCATCTATCTCGAGGATGGAAATGGAGAGTTGTACGTCAACCGTCCGTTGTTTGAGTTGATTCCGGAGCTACAATCAGAGTTTACAGAAGACCGGACGTTACCTTCGAGTCAGTATGTCATCGATGTGATGCGCCAGTTGGTCGATGATGTTGAAGCCTTTAATACGTATCTGGATTTGATTCGTGCCGGTGAAATTTCACCGGATAAGGTCCGGTTTGACGTTCGAAACAACACCGCCCATCTAGAAGTCTATGCGGAACGTATTGATGTTGTCGGCGGATGGAAGGGAATCATCCTTGTCTTACGGGATATTACCCGGGAAACAGAGGCCGATCGTCTCAAAACAGAACTTGTCTCAACCGTATCGCATGAGTTGCGAACACCGCTCTCATCGATTTATGGTTTTACGGAATTGATGTTGAATCGAAAAATCGATGATTCGAAACAGCAGAAATATCTAGCGACGATTCACAATGAGACGGAACGGTTATCGAACCTCGTCACGGACTTCTTGGACGTTCAGCGGATGCAGTCGGGTGGACAGTTATACCAAATGGCACACCTCGATTTGTTTAGCCTGACTGAACAGGTGATGTCCCTGTATGACGCTTCAAGTGAGCGACACGATCTTCACTTGCAATTGCTCAGTCCAGATCGTCCGTTCATTTTAGGCGATGAGGACCGGATCAAACAATTGATGAGTAACTTGATCAACAATGCGATCAAGTATTCTCCAGACGGTGGGCGTGTGGATGTCTGGATTGATACGAAAGACGATCAAGCCATCATTGAAGTAAAGGATGAAGGAATTGGAATTCCGCATCATGCCTTTGCCCACTTATTTGATAAATTTTATCGTGTCGATAATTCCGATACTCGTCGCATCGGGGGGACGGGACTCGGGCTATCGATTTGTAAGGAAATCGTCAAAGAACATGAGGGCGTCATCCATGTCGAATCTGAAGTAGGAAAAGGCAGTCGCTTCATCATCGTGTTACCGCTTAGTCTAACCGAATCGATCGAGTCGACGGAAGAAAATCGACGTTCTAGTTAAAGACAATATGATACGTTACGGTTAAACCGTGTTCAGACCGATTAGGTGTGAGCACGGTTTTTTTTGTGCAGCGTTCAAAATTGTCAAACTTGAAAAAAGAAAGTAATAAAATAAAAAAAGAGTGAATAAACAGCACGCATGAACCGATATACCTGTAGGACAAACGAACTATGGTTAAAAAAGGGAAGGGAGGGATCGTCATGTATCAGAAATGGTTGGGAGTTGTCATCAGTTGGCTTCTCATTCATATCGGTTGGGTGACGTATGTGGGAACGGATACGGTAATCGGACAAGTCGTCAACAGTCTGTTCACGATCGGTGGCGTATCGATCTCCCTCTATTTGATTTGGCGGGCACAGCGACGTCAGAAAAGACGCCCTTTTACGTATCGATTATTTCTCTTATTATTATTCGCTAATGCGATGCTTGGTATCGGTGAATGTGGACAGCTTTTATACTTCCTCGAGGAACGAACACGAACGGAACCGTTTGATTGGATCGATTTGATCTTTAGTCTTCAAATCTTGATCTATATCATTGCTTTCGGTTATTTCCTTCGCAATCGACGACGTGAGGTCAATTTACGGGTCTTTTTATTTGATGAGTTCATCATTTTAGTCGTTGCTGGATCTCTTTCGTGGCACTACTTAGTGACACCATATTTAGAAGCAAATGCGTTGCTGACGATCGAAACGATCTTATGGCTTCGTTATCCGATTGGTGATTTATTGTTGCTCGGTGGAATGATTGTCCTATTCTTTGGTTTGATGAAGCGTGGCAATGGTGGTTCGTTATTATTGATTCTACTTGCGTTTCATTTTCAGTTACTCGCCGATTTACTATACGTCGTACTGGAACGATTTGATTATCCGATTCCTTCAAGTTGGCTCGATCCATTATGGTTAGCGACCGTCATGATTGTTGGGCTTGCTGCGTATCGCTTTGACGCTGACGAGGAATCCATCGTTCCTTTTGACGTCACACGGAGATGGATCGATGTCTTGCGCTTGATTACACCTTACTTGTTTTTATTGATTTTATTCGTGACAATGGCGCGTCAGACGATCAGTTGGAACGGTTTGACGATTGGTCTGATGATTGCAATCCCGTTATTAATTTCTCGTCAAATCCGAATCGTCGTTGATAATCAACGATTGCGCGAAAACCTTGAAGCAAAGGTAGAAGAACGAACGGAAGCATTAGCATCTGCCATGGAAGAGATGCGTCATATGGCATACCACGACGCCTTAACAGGGTTACCGAACCGTTATTTATTTGCGCGATTGTTCCAAGATGCCTTGTACCGGGCGGAAGCGAGTGAAAGACAAGTCGGCTTATTCTTTATCGATATTGATCATTTCAAAGAAATTAACGATACGTATGGTCATCGTGTCGGAGATCAGCTCATCATTGATGTTACGGCACGCATCCAAAAGAAGTTACCACCCAATACGGTAATCTCAAGACAAGGCGGTGACGAGTTCGTCGTCTTATTATTCGACGTTGAACAGGAATCAGAAATCGAACAGTGTGGAGAGCACCTCGTTTCCTTATTCCGACAGCCGTTTCATCATGGCACCATTCCACTTCCCGTAACAGCAAGCATTGGTGGAGCGATCTATCCTACCCATGCTGCTTCTCGATCGGACTTAATCGAGCAAGCAGACCTAGCGATGTATGAGGCGAAACGGCGCGGGAAGAATCAATTTTGTTTGCACGATGCAGAGATAACAAAGATGTATTGAAGTCATGTCACTAAAAACACGCTCGTATGCTGATCCAGGCGGACCAGTCATACGAACGTGTTTTTTGATGCGTATCATTTCTTTTGCGTACGTGCTAAGAACGTTTCAATGACTTCTGGATTCGTCACAGCCTGATTACATGCATCGCTGTCGATACACATATGATGACCGATCGTCTGGTGCTGTTCACCGGAACGACGTGTCGTTGCGGTTACGAGTGTGATGTCACTGTACGTGTGGCAAATCGCACAAATCCCTTTTTGGATCGATGGCAGATAGGTTCCCTCGACGCCGATCCATTCACCATCTAAAGGATAGACGAAGTATTTTTTTCGATTCCCGGTATCGTTCCAGCTTAAAAACGTCGTGTGAGCCCATTCGAAGGAGTGAAGTGGCGGAACATGTAACTTTTTCGTTTTTTTGAAGAGCTGACGGATCCGTGATTCAGAAATGCTTGGAAACGGTTGGACGAACGGTTCGACGTGTGCTAAATACGCGAGGAGATCTTGTTCGGATTCAGCGTCACGAATGTTCGTCAACAGCGCTTCCTGTTCTGGTGTAAGTACTGGCAATAGATCGAATATCTTTTCAGCGGCACTGTACCGGACAGCATCACGAACATCCGGATCATGAACGGCAGCAAATTGATGTTGCAACAGATCGACTTGATTTCGAATGAAATTATATTGAAATGGCATTAAGAACGCATTCATCCTCGTTCCTCCTTTTCTTTTCATCGTACCGGAATTTGGCAACCGAACAAAGCGACATTTTTGTTTTTCTGCCACCTACAGCGGGAATTGAATAACAGAATGAACGAGGAGGTGAAGAGGAACGTGCAGTATTTAACATTTTTACGCCTCATGAATATAGGAGCATTCCTCTTTGCATTGCTAGCGCGCGTCGTTTGGTCAAATCCGGTCGCCATTCCTGCGTTGCCTCTTGTTCCAGCACCTTTTTTTGATGCGATTACAGGTGTCGTATTCACGACGTTGTTAATTTGGTGTATTCGACCGGTTCGTGCCTTTCCCGCAGATCGAGAACTGATTGAAGATATCGGAGGATGGCTCGCGTTATCGCTCGTGACGCTGGGGGTTAGTAGTATGACCGGACCACCGTGGGAACTCGTCTGGACAACGATTTCATTCATTAGTCTGTGCTTAGTTTATATGAAAATTCAACACCATCCTCGCCGATCGCCTTGGATGCGCTCTCCGATTTCAGTCCTGCTCTCCTGGATGAGTACGATGCTGTTGATTTTACCATTTCGGATTTTATCCGATTTTCAGTTTACTTCGTTATTTGGTCTTTCTGAACAGCAATGGAGTACGATCGCACTCGTCGTAGCGATTACCGGCGGACTATTGTTCGTCGTGATTCATTCTGATTGGGTGTTTGGCCTCGCGCTCGTCTGGTATTTGATTGGATTGTTCTTTAATGATCGTCTCGTTCTCTTACAACAAATCGTGACGGGGATCGGGATCGTAGGTGCTTTACTGTTGTGCTATTACGTCTTTTATAAACGGCAACGTCTTTTTCGACAGCAATCACCGAAGTCTTCTTCGTCTTAGTCATGTTTTAGGTGAATTTGGGGTATATCCCATATAGCTGTTATAAAAGGGGGAGACGTGTGTCATGGGAAAAAAACAATGGATTGGTGTCTATCAAAATGAAACGGATTTGATTCGAAAAATCGAGGATTTACATTTTGCGGGTTATTTAGAAGAGGATCTATATGTCGTGTTACAAGACAAGACCGATATGGCGATGTTACGTGGACAATCAGCGGCTCAACTCGTCTCCGGGAAACGGACGCTGTTTGAGCGGTTTACAGGCAAACCGGCTTCGGCTGAGGAAATTCAAACTGCCTTTACGGAACTTGGGTTACCAGAGTCGGATATTCGTCAGCATGTCTTACGTGTCCAGCAAGGTGAGTATGTCCTGTTAGCAGACGAGGCAGGAGCAGCACGTCCTGCGCCGGAACCAAAAAGTATTTTGGAGACCGAACCAGAAGGGATCGAGGCAGAACGGAAACTTGATCACGAAAACCGCGCCCTCGAAAATGAAAATGACCGGATGCTGTAAGAGAGTCGTGCAGAAAGGATGATTCTTGATGGAGAGCCAGTATCATACGATTTTAGTGGCAGTCGATGGATCGAAGACAGCAGATCTTGCCTTTGAAAAGGCAGTGAAATTCGCAAAACTCGATCGTGCTAAACTCGTTATCGCCCATGTCATTGATATTCAGACATTTGCTAATGTACGTGCCAATAAGCGTTTCATTGATCAAAACGTCACGGAATATGCACAAGGACTGCTCGATCGTTACGAGAAGCGGGCACGAGAAGCAGGCGTCGAGACAGTTGAACTGGTCATCGAAAATGGCTCTCCCAAAACATTGATTCCGAAGGTCATCGCACCACGTGTCGGTGCTGGGTTGATCGTCTGCGGAGCGGTCGGGATGAATGCGATGGAACGCATCATGATCGGGAGTGTCTCTGAAAACATCTCCCGTTATGCAAAATGCGATATCTATATCGTCCGTCCTAAAACCTTGAAGTGATAAAACACAGCACACATCAGACGATGTGTGCTGTTTCATATCATGTTAAAAAATAATAGAAGATGCCTAATAAAATCAAAATGATCGGAAGAAAAATAAAATACATCCAAGACATGTTTTTGGCCGAAGTTTTATGGTCATACTTTTCTTCTGCTGGTTGCTTGGCAATCCGTAACGTAAAGACAAGACCTACGAGACAGATGACTAACGCAATCCAAAACAAAGTCAACATAAGCAAGCTCCTCTCTTCCTTTATCATACAGAAATTGGTCATGTTCTGCATCGGTAAGTTGTGACAGTTTAGAGTTGACAGCCTTCTAGTTGAGGGGCTAAACTAACTTCATAAGTTTAGGGGGTAAACTAAAAATGAAAGACAATTTACGTGAAGCGGTCCTCCTGTTTGAAGAAGTCATGATCCACGGGACAGAACGTGTGTTGAAGTCGGTCGAAGCACCCGTTTGGCAAATGTATTCACCGGAGCAACTTCATGTGTTGAAGCTCGTCGGAAAATATGGACCGATTTCGTCCGGTCGTCTCGCGGCAGTGCAGGGTGTTCACAAAAGTGCCATCTCGAACCGGCTGAAAAAGTTGACGGAAAAAGGTCTCGTCATCGTCGAACGACGAGAAGACGACCACCGGACGAAGTACATTTCGCTGACGGAATCAGGTCGGTTAGTGGCAACAGAAGCGGAGCAAGAAATCTATACGTATCTTGAGAATTTGATTGAAGGAAAGGTCGAGGAAGAAGAAATCATTCAGTTCATCGAAACCTTCAAAAAGATTAAAGAGATTTTGCAGTTGAATGACTAAAAACAGATAGAAGGAAGAGGAGAATCGGATATGCGACAAATCGTCAAATGGCGCTGGGCAATTCTTGCGTTATTGCTCATCGTTACAGTAGGTTTACTATTTACGGCACCAAACTTGGCTAAACAAGCAGAAGAAGCAGGTGCGATTCAGCTTGCAAATGATGCTGATTCACAGCGGGCAGCTGATATTCTAGAAAAAGCGGGGGCCAGCGAAGAAACGATCTCGCTTGTCATTCCGCTCAAAGACAAAGTCAGCGATGCCGATCGAAAGTCGATCGGACAAATCGTTCAGGATTTAGAAGCACTTGATCGTCCGGTCACGGATGTGCTAGATCCGTTTGAAAACAAAGAGACGGAAGGACAGCTCGTCTCAAAAGATAAAAAGACGGTCCTCGTGCCGATTACAGTCGACGGTTCGCAAGAAGAAATCGTCAAACTGGCAAAACAAATCCGGACGGATCTCTTACCAAAGGATCAAACGATCTATCTAACGGGTGAAGCGTTAATCAACGATGACGTTAATACGAGTTCACAAGAAGGATTGAAGCGGACAGAACTGATTACCGTCGGATTGATTTTCGGACTGCTTCTGCTCGTTTTCCGTTCAGTCGTCACACCGTTCGTCCCACTCGTTGCAGTTGGGTTTACGTACCTGATCAGTCAATCACTCGTTGCCTTTTTCGTCGATTGGTTCGGCTTCCCGGTATCGAACTATACGCAAATCTTCCTCGTCGCCATCCTGTTCGGGATTGGGACGGATTATTGTATCTTGCTCCTGAGCCGGTATAAGGAAGAGTTGACGGCAGGGCACGACGTTGAGACAGCAATCGTCAACACGTATAAGACAGCAGGGCGTACGTTATTAATCAGTGGTCTCGCTGTTCTTGTTGGTTTCTCAGCGATCGGTTTTGCGGACTTCCCGATCTTTAAGTCATCGGTCGCCGTTGCGGTCGGGATTGCCGTACTCTTACTTGTTTTGTTCACACTCGTTCCATTCTTCATGGCGACATTAAAAGAAAAGCTATTTTGGCCATCTAAGAAGGCAGCGAGTCACCAGGATAGCAAGCTCTGGGCACATTATGGTGGATTATCAATCCGTCGTCCGTTGCTTGCGATGATCATCGTTGCAATCGTCACGGTCCCGACACTCTTTACGTATGATGACGACCTCTCGTTCAATACCGTCGATGAGATTGGTGCGAAGTATGAGACGGTCAAAGGACTCAATGCGATCTCGGACGGATTTGGAGCAGGTGAGTCGCTCCCGGTCAACGTCATCCTCAAGAGTGATGATGATTTGATTACGGAAAAAACAGTTCCCTATGCGGAACAACTCAGTCGTGAACTGGTGAAGATTGACGGGGTCAAATCGGTTCGTTCGATTTCTCGTCCGACAGGCGAAGTCATCAACGATTTCTACGTCGATCGTCAATTAAAACAAGTTGCTGATGGCATGAAAGAAGCAACAGCTGGTCTTGGGGACGTTCAGTCTGGTCTGACGACCGTTGAAGATAATCTCAACGGTATCACAGGACAGCTACCGGCAGGAGACGCGGCTTCAGCAGGTGCGAGTCAGTTGCAACAAGCAGCAGACGGACTCGGGCAAATCAACCAACAGTTGACGCTTGTCGGTCAAGGGTTACAATCGACCCAAAACATTCCGCAAACCGTCGGAACGTTGAATGCCTTGTCTGGTCAATTGAGCCAAGTTCAAGCTGGCATTAGTCAAGCAGCGAGCGGTATCGCGTCTCAAGGAGCGCAAGCCGGTCAGTTGGGGAACGGATTAACACAACTTGCGGATGGTGTCGGTCAAGCGAACGAAGGACTGACGAAAATTGAAAGTGGTCTTGAGGAAATCTCGGATCTTCTGACCGAGATGGGACAAGCGACATCGATTCGGGGGACAGGTGTGTTCGTACCAAAAGATACGCTATCGGATAAAGCCTTTAAACCAGCGATTGATCGTTACGCGATTGATCAACAGACGGGATTGAAGTTCGAAGTCATCCTCGAGGATGATCCGTATTCTCCAGAGGCGATTCAAACTGTCGCTGCGATCAAAGAGACGACAGCGAAGACAATCAAAGATACACCATTTGAAGACAGCAGTGTTGCATACGGTGGGATCTCAAGCGTCAACAGTGACTTAAATGATACGTCGAAAGCCGATTTCAAACGAACAGTGACCGTCATGCTAATCAGTCTCTTCGTGATTCTGGCAATCATGTTCCGTTCGTTGATCATGCCGTTGTTCATGATCGGTTCGTTATTGCTGACGTATTATACGTCGATGTCGATCGCAGAGCTGATTTTCGTCAACGGACTCGGATATGACGGTATCAGTTGGGCCGTTCCGTTCTTCGGATTCGTCATGTTGATTGCCCTTGGTATCGACTACTCGATCTTCCTACTCGACCGTTTCCGGGAAGAGACGATCAACGGACTCGATACGAAGGAAGCGATGTTCCTGTCGATGAAAAAAATGGGGTCTGTCATCATCACGGCAGCGATCATCCTCGCGGGAACTTTCGGAGCGATGATGCCGTCTGGTGTCTTGAGTCTTGTTCAAATCGCAACGATCGTCATCACAGGTCTACTCTTGTATGGTTTGATCGTCTTACCGCTCTTGATTCCAGCGATCACGGTATCGTTTGGTAAAGGAGTCTGGTGGCCGTTTCGACCAAACGCTAAAAAATAATAAATAACCAGACCGGGTTCGTCTTCTAGATGAACCCGGTTTTGTCATGACGTATACTAAGAGCAGATGATAAGGAGGTAGGATATGCAACACTTCAAACAATTGACTTCACGGATTTGGTATCAGACACCGGTCAGCGAGACGGATCGACCGATTCTTGCTGTCGTGCGTGGGGAGAAGCATCAATTGATGATTGATGCGGGAAACTCGTCAGCCCATGCAACACTATTCTTAGAAGAAATGAAGATACACGAACTTGGATCACCTGACTTATTGGCATTGACGCATTGGCACTGGGATCATATCTTTGGAATGAAACATCTTGGTCTCCCATCAATCGCGACCAAGCAAACGATCACGCATATGAAGGAGATGCAGCCGTATGCCTGGACGGATGAAGCGCTGCAAGAACGAATGGATCAAGGCATCGAGATTCCGTTTTGCGCCGACGCGATCAAGCTCGAGTTCGGAGTGACGCGCGATATCGAAATTGTCTTACCGACGATCGGCTTTGAAGGACAACTGGAGCTCGATTTAGGTGGGGTGCATTGTCAACTGATCGAAGTCGAAAATGATCACTCTCCAGGAAGTCTATTTGTCTACATTCCGGAAGAACGTGTCGTGTTCTTAGGTGACGCCATGTATGCTGATATCTTTTCACCGAAGCGAAATTATACGGTGGAGCGGACGATGCGTTTATTAGCGACACTCGATCGTTTAGATGCCGACTATTATATCTGGTCGCATGGAGAAGCGATGCCGAAGTCGGAATTTGAAGAAGAGGTTCAGGTATTGCGTCGAGCCATTCGCGTAACGGAAGCGACCGGGGGACGACTGAAGGACATGCGAACCTTGTATGCAGAAGAGACCGGACGATCGTTGACAGAAGACGAGACCGAAACATTGATTTATTTTGCAAATGGAATGAAATGACAGATCATAACAAGGGATAGAATGGTGAATGTCGAAATGAATAAAATACTACGAGCTTGTTAAAGGGAGCGGTACTGTATGACGAAGCCAAGATTCGAACGGGATGAAACCGTCGATCGCGTCTTTTTTGGGAAAGCGGGCATCTTCTCATTTTTAATCATCGTCGGAGGCATTCTATATCTACTCTATGATCTGTATCTACAATGACCGGGACGCATGCGTTCCGGTTTTTTGAATTCAGGGGAGTGCATGAAAACCAGATATTGGGTAATAACTTGCGTGAGGCTGTTAGCGAAAGTGAGAGGAGATGTCGGATGAAACGAATTCAAATTGCGGATTTTGATCGACGCATGCCGTCGATTGAACTGGTCGAAAAGGATGATCACTATGAAGCGATGCTTGTTCCGAGTTATGACCATACGTATCCTTCGACACAAATCCGGACGATCCGCTTAGCGGATATCTCCGTCAATCTGATTGTGACTCCGCAAGAAACACTGCTTGTTTCTGCGCTTTTTCATAAACCGGTTCAAGTGACGGATATTGTTTCCTGGATGCAGCTGTATACGATTAGTTTTGCCCAGTCGGATGAGACTGGTTATTTTGTCGAACAAGCAGATGAAATCTTAGAAGTTGTCTTGTATCAAAAACATCCGATCGTCATCGCGACACGTGGTCAGGATCGCTTGTATTACGATACGACGGGGGCGATCGAAGTCCGACGGGCGATGAATGAATCGGTCGGCGAGCGTCCGTTACTTTATTTGAATGGGGAAGCCTGGTACGGTGTCCCACGCTTGACGTTTAATCGCATGAAGGATGAGTTACACGTTAACGGCACATTTCTTTATGCGGATTACATGGATACGTATCACGGAAAAATCGGTTTCTTTCGCGAGAATGATCCTTCTCTACCAATCGTCTTGCTCGTCGGTCAAGCCATCGTTGAAATCGAACTGACCGAGAATCCGGACGGTTCACGCGTCCTGATTTTGGAACAACCGTATGACGAAGCATGAAAGTGCACAAAAACCGTTCGGCAGATGAACGGTTTTTGTGTGAGACCGTGAAATCCCTTACAAAATATGCGAAGATAGTAAAGAGACAGACCGAAGGGGTTGAGGGGGATATGGCGAAAGAAACACCGCGTAATTCTAAATGGATGCGTTCCTATAATCGAGCACTCGTCTTGCGATTGATTCGGATGCATCAACCGATTTCGCGGGTCGAGTTAGCACAACGGACGAACTTGACGAAGCCGACGGTATCGAACATCGTCAGCGAATTGATTGCAGAACAACTCGTGACGGAGCGAGAGCTTGGGGTATCGAACGGGGGACGAAAACCGATCATGCTCGAACTCGTCGCAACAGAGCAATACGTCATCGGCATCGATGCAACGAGTCACCAATTCATCGGTGTCGTTGCTGATTTAAGTGGCAACACGATTCATGAGTCCGAAGCCGTGGGACGCTTTGAGACGAATGAAGAACTGATTGAAGCAATCGGACGCTTATGCGAGACCTTGATTGCACAGACAGAAGGACGGGGAACGATTCACGGAATCGGGATCTCCGTCCACGGGATGGTCAATCCGGAGACAGGTGTCATTCTTTTTGCTCCACGTTTCCACCTGCATGACGTTGAGTTGAAGGTACAACTCGAAGCACGTTTTGACTATCCTGTCTTCATCGAAAATGATGTCCGGGCACTCGCTTCGTTTGAGTTATTGTTTGGTGAAGGCGTCGGGGTCGAACAATTTTTCTATCTCTATGCTGGGGAAGGTATCGGGGGTGCTTATGTGCTCGACGGACAGCTTGTCGATGGACAACATCATATTACGGGAGAGGTCGGACATATGCGTCTTGATCTCGACGGTCCGATTTGTTCGTGCGGGAACCGGGGATGTCTAGAAGCACTAGCAGGTGAAAAAGCACTATTACGGGATTATGCGGTCGTTGATCCACAAGTCTCGACGCTTGCTGATTTGCGCAAGCGGTTGAACGAGGGAGATGAGCAGGCGGTTCGTGCGTATGAACGGGCGGGGGAATATATCGGAATCGGTGTCTTGAATACGATTCATCTCCTGAATCCACGCCGGATTTTACTTGGGGGACCGATGTTTGAGCTCGCACCCACGATCGTTGATCAAATCAAGGAACGGGTCGAGCACACGGCGTTGACCGCTGCTTCACGTGAAACCGATGTCAAGATGGTTCCGTGGAGTGAAAAACAGGGAGCACTCAGTGCTGCGGCCCTTGCAACAAACAGTTTATTTCAAACGATTTAATGCACCGATTCCGTGTCTTGCGAACCAGCAGGAGATGGAATCGGTTTTTGTTATTCAAAATAATTTAATGAAACCGTTTACAAATTAAAAAGTGATGTGCTATAGTCGATGTAAAGTTAGATAATAAATTTAATTTACTAAGTTCATGGTCAACTAAGTGGAGGTGGATGCAGGTTAGCAGGGGCTAATCAAGCTGAAGCAGGAAAGGGAGGCATCGCGCAATGGAACCACACGATCCATGGGTTTCGTACCGTGAAGCTTTCGGGCGTTACGGAGCAATCCGCGGTTTTTATTTTCATCGGTCGACGCAACAGATGACAGAACAAGGTCCAGGCGATGTCCCGACAGACGAGCAGGATATCGTGCTCGTCCGACCACGACGTGACGGTGTGTTTCAATTCCGGATGTCATCGGTACAAGGGGTTCTGACGATCCGTTCATCCGAGCTACACATTCGAAAAAATGAGAGCGGATACATTGAATTACGCGCACTCATGCAACACATGCGCTCTGCCGGTTGTTTGACGCTCGGTGGGGAGTTCTATCTCTTCGTCCGACCGGACGTCGATACGCTGGCGTACCGTCTTCGATTGATTGCCCGCGTATTGATTCAGCTACAGGGAATGCCGATTCAGACGAAAGTGATCGAAGAATGGTGCAAACAAGCACAAATTGAAGGGGAACACGCTAGACGATACGCTTGACTACTTACACATAAAAGGGGAGCTCTTACATGAAATTCAAAAAAACGAAACTCGTTGCTGCAGCATCAGTCCTGACATTATCCGCATTCCTTGCTGCTTGTGGCGGAGAAGATGAGCAACAAACGAAAACGAAAGACGGTAAGACGATCGTCACATGGTGGGGCTGGGCACCACAACCAGAAGCGGGGAAAGCAGTCGTTGATGCGTTCAACGAATCGCAAGATAAATACGTCGTTCAATTCAAACGTTACAGTGAAGACTATGAAAAACAATTACAAGTTGCGATGTTGTCAGGTAAGGGTCCAGATATCATTGGTCTAAAAGAACCGATGATCCAGCAGTACAAGGATCGTGTCGTACCAGTTGATTCGTACATGGATAAAGCAGCCGGCAAAGGCTGGAAAGACAAGTTCGTCGAGCTCGGAATCGAACAGACGACACTCGACGGTAAACAATATGCGGTCCCAATCGGATTCACAGGTCAAGCGTACTTGATGTACAACAAGACGATGCTTGACAAATACGGCGTGACACCACCGAAGAACTACAAAGAAACAGTCAGCGCAGTCAAGAAGATCAAAGACTCAGGCGACAAAGTCATCCCGCTCATGCTCGGAGCTAAAGATGCGTGGATCGATATCGACGTCTACAACGTCCTCAGTCACCAAGTGGCACCGGGTTACATCCAAAAAGTACTCTCGGGTGAAGCGAAGTGGACAGACGACGAGATGGTCAAAACAGCGCAAATCTGGCAAGACCTCTTCAAAGATAAAGTCTTCCAAGAAGGTGCACTTGGTCTCGCGACATACAATGACGGGATGAACCAATTCTTCGATAAAAAAGCAGCAATGTGGGTCATCGGTTCATGGGAAGCACACTCGATGACAACGAAAGAGAAAAAAGAAAAATGGAAAATCGATGATGAGCTCGGATTCGTTCCACTCCCGAACTTAGCAGGCGGAACAGAGCAACCCGTCATCGCATCGATCGATATGGCACTTGGTGTCAACAAAGAGTCAAAACAACAAGAAGGTGCAGCAGAGTTCATCGCCTTCATGAGCCAAGGAAAAGGACAAGAAGTCTACATGGGTGAGTTCGAGATGGCACCTGGTATCAAGGACGTCAAAGTCGATTCAGATGCTGCCTTTACATCAGAAGGTGAAAAAGAGTCGTACAAAATGTTAAATGACACATTAGCAAAAGCGGTTGCTAGCCGTGGAATCCGGGATACGAAATTAAACGATATCCTCGGTAAGGAACTTCAAAACATTGCGACAGGACAAGATCCGAAAGAAGCATTACAACGCGTTCAAGACGCAGCGGATCAATCAGCGAAATAAGACTCGACAGTGAAGTGGTACGCCTGCGTGCCACTTCCTGATTTTTGGACTTGAGGAAAGTGGGGAATCCATATGCAGACAGAGCGACAGGAATTGCCGATTAAACCAAAAGCAGAACCGCTCCAGCCGGTAGCGACACGTACGCCTGCGCCAAAGAAGAAAAAGAACATGAAGCGGAACATGGTCGGATGGGCCTTCGTTGCCCCAATCGTCTTGTTCGTCGTCAGCTTCATCTATTATGGGATCTTCTACAACGCCTATAACTCGTTCTTCTCGTGGGACGGAATCTCGTTTGACAAAGCGTTCGTCGGACTCGACAACTATGCTGAGATGTTCCAAGATCCAGACTTCTATCTCTCGCTGAAGAATACGTTCATCTTCACGATTTTAACAGTCACGATCCAAGCCGGTATCGGTCTTGTCTTGGCGTACTTCCTGCATACACCGGGACCATTGCGGACGGCGATGAAGTCGGTCTTCTTCTTCCCGGTCGTCTTGAGCCCTGTCGTACTCGGTGCGGCATTCTCACAAATCTATGATTTCCAGTTTGGTTACATCAATGAGTTCCTCCGTGCAATTGGTCTCGGTAGTCTCGAACAGAACTGGCTCGGTGACCCGGATATCGCGCTTTATTCCGTTATTGCGATCAACATCTTCCAGTGGACGGGTTCTTCGATGGTCATGTATTACATGGCGATGCTGACGATTGAGAAGGAAATCTTCGAAGCAGCAAAAATCGACGGAGCTGGATTCTTCCGGACACTGTGGAGCATCGTCTTCCCGAACTTGAAAGGAACGACGTTCACACTTTCAATCCTCGGTGTGATCGGTGGTCTGAAGACGTTTGACTTAGTCTGGATCACGACAGCCGGTGGACCGGGATCGTCGACAGAGTTCATTTCGACTTATCTATTCCGGAAATCGATGTTGCAACAAGAAGTCGGTTACTCGAGTGCTGTTGCCATCATCCTATTGACGATTGCCTTGCTCATCACGTACTTCCAATTGCGCGTACAAAAGAAAATGGATAACTAAGGAGGAACGACCCATGGATGTAGAATCTAAAAAAAGCCGCTGGATGATCAACCTTGTATTGGTGCTGGCATCAATCGTCTGGTTATTCCCGATTTTCGTCATGTTCAAAGAGAGTCTCCGAATCAATGGATTCGACAACTATATCGCGACACTGCAAAATCCGAACTTCCCAACGTTCGTCTTCAACAGTTTCTTTGTCGCCTTCTTCATGATCATCATCTCGATCACGATTTTGGCGTTCGCGGCGTTTGCCTTCTCGAAACTTGAGTTTGCTGGAAAACGTCTTTTGTTCAACATGGTCTTAGCGGGGCTGATGTTACCCGTCGCTTCGATGATCGTTCCATTGTTCTTTACGCTCCGTTCGTTTGACGGACTGAACAACCACTGGGGACTGATCGGAGCGGAGGTCGCATTCTTCTTACCATTCGGTCTGATGCTCATCAAAGGATACTTTGATGAACTGCCAAATGAATTGATGGAAGCGGCGTATATCGATGGAGCGACGATTCTTGAAGTCTTCTTCAAAGTCATGCTACCACTCGCAAAACCAGCGCTCGCAACAGCTTTAATTTATGCGTTCCTCAACTCATGGAACGAATACTTGATGGTTCTTACGTTCATGACGGATCCTGCCTATCAGACAGTGACGATGGCACCAAGTTTCTTCAAGGATGCACTCGGTGGGGATCCAGGAAAAATCTACGCATCACTTGTTTTGATCAGTTTACCGACAATGATCTTCTATATCTTCTTCCAACGTTTCTTCCAAAAAGGAATGACGGCGGGTGCAGTAAAATAATTGTTTTTGCGTAAGGGGGAGCACAATGTATTTAGGAGTCGATTATTATCCAGAACAAACACCACGAGCAATATGGGAGGAAGACTTCCGACTGATGAAGGAACTTGGCGTCAACGTCGTTCGTCTCGCGGAATTCGCTTGGTCCATGATGGAGCCGGAAGAAGGCGTCTATGACTTCAGCTTTTGGGATGACGTCATCGAACGCTTGAGTGCAGAAGGATTCGATATCGTACTCGGGACACCAACTGCGACACCACCGGCTTGGTTATGTACGAAGTATCCAGAAATCTTACCGGTTGATGAGAACGGTGTGACAATCAGTTTCGGTGCCCGTCGCCATTATACGGTCCACAGCGAAACGTATCAGCGTCTATCCGTCAAGATCACGGAAGAGATGGCGAAACGATACGGTCAACATCCTCGTGTCATCGGGTGGCAAACGGATAATGAATACGGGCATGAGAAATCGGATCGTTCTTACGGGGATGTCGACCGCGCTGCTTTTCAGCGTTGGTTAGAGAACCGTTACGGAACACTCGACGCCTTGAACGAAGCATGGGGAACCGTCTTCTGGAGTCAGACGTACACGGCGTGGGAGCAAATCCCGGTACCGCGTAAAGTCTATCAGGAACATAACCCATCCCTGCTCGTCGACTTCGATCGCTTCTGTGCCGACGGCTATACGTACTACAACAAGTTACAAGTCGATGTCTTACGTCGCTACATTCCAGAGGACGTCTTCATCACGCACAACCTAGTCTACAGTGATATGGCAGTCAACCAACAGCAAATGGCGCAAGACCTCGATTACGTGGCATTCGATAACTACCCAGTCTGGGGTGGACTACCGGAGCCGAACCGGTTCGAGAAGATGGCAAGTGATCACGATCTTTGCCGCTCTTCGAAGCAAGGAAAAGGGTTTTGGGTCATGGAACAATTGAGTGGCGCACAAGGCTGGAGCAAAATCGGTTACTTGCCGCGACCAGGGCATATTCGCCTCTGGACGTACCAAGCGGTCGCGCGGGGAGCAGAAGCGATCGTCTACTTCCGCTTCCGGGCTGCTCATTTCGGAACAGAGGAGTTCTGTCACGGCATCATCGATCATGACGGAAAACCAAAACGGAAATTCGAAGAAGTCAAACAGATCATGACAGAACTGAATACGTACGGCGATGAGATCAACGCGAGCCGTTATGACGCGAAAGTCGGTGTCTATTTCGATCAAGAAAACGTCTGGGCGTGGACACACCAGCCGCACAGTGATGCGTTTGATTTCCGGACGGAGTTCGTCCGCTTCTATGGTGGAGCGGTTCGTCAACAAGTCGCAACTGACATCGTCTTCCCGGGTGATGATCTATCTCGTTATAAACTGATCATCGTTCCGCTCTATTTCTTAACGAATCCAACGTTCGATGACGCCTTGATCGCGTACATGGAACAAGGTGGTCACGTCATCTTCACGTACCGGACAGGCGTCAAGGATGCACGGAACCATGTCGTACCAACGACGTTACCGGGTAAATTCGCGCCGTATGCCGGAATCGAAATCGACGAATACGAATCACTCCAGTCCGTTCAACAACACAAGGTGGCAGGCATCGGCGAGATGGCAGGACAATCCTCAACAGCCCGCCTCTGGTGTGATCTCATCACACCAACGACAGCAGAGACGCTCGCTGTCTATGAAGATACGTTCTATGAAGGTGTAGCGGCTGTAACGCGCAATGCCTATAAAGGAATGATTACCTACATCGGCTCATCGATTGATGATGCGATGATCGATACGATTTACCGTCAAGCGTTCACTGAGGCCGGCATCGAGATGATCGAGGCGCCGGATCAAGTCGAAATCGTGCGTCGTCACGGCGAAAAACGCGACTTTCTCTTCTTGATGAACCATGACACGAAGGAAACGCGGGACGTCACGTTAGACGGAACATATAAAGCATTGATAAACGAAGAGACATATCGTGGAACGGTCCAGCTCGCACCACTTGAGACACTGATTCTGACGACGTAAGGAGGAAGAGAACCATGGCAATCTTTGAAGTAGCAGGACGTCGTTTCGTCATCGAAGGGAAACGGGTCGCTCACGTCGTCACGATTGGTGCGAACGGCAAGCTGATTCACACGTATTTCGGTGTCAAGTTACCATATCGAGATGATTATGAAGCGTTACCGAGTCCGGTCGTCGCACACAGTTCGTTTGAATCACCAGACGGTGTCGCGACATACGATTTCGTACCATTCGGTGAGATGTTGTATACGGAGCCGACATTAAAATCGGAACGAGAAGACGGACAACGGATTCACCAGTTTCAGTTTGAACGCTCTGAGAAGACAGAAACGAAATTGACGCTCTGGCTGTTTGATTCCTTGCAGGAGATGCGTGTCGGGGTTCAGTACGAAGTGTTCGCCGATTATGACATCATCGGTCGTTCAATCGTCGTCGAAAACACGGGACGACTACCTGTTCGTTTAACAGCAGCCCAGTCCTTTGCGATGGGACGCTGGCATCAACCGAATCTAAAACTGCATCATTTCGCTGGGATGTGGACAGGTGAGTTCAAGAAACAGATCACACCGGTGACACCAGGACGCCAGACGATTGAAAGTCGGCGTGGGGTGACGAGTCACCAAGCGAATCCCTGGTTCGCACTTGAGCAGGACGCGACAGAGGATAGCGGTGAAGTCGTCTACGGACATTTTGCTTATTCCGGCAACTGGGCGATTCACGTCGAACAAGATGCGTTCGGTTTCGTTCAGCTATCGGGCGGCATGAATCCGTTTGACTTCAGCTGGAAACTATCCCATCAACAGCAGTTGACGACACCAACATTCTACATCGGGTATGCGGACGGTTTCGCGGATATGAGTGCTCATGCGCATGCCTTTCAGCGGGACGTCATCATGCCGCGTGCGACGGAGCGTCCTGTTCTCTATAACTCATGGGAAGCGACGTATTTCGATGTGACGGAATCTGGTCAACGTGAACTCGTTGATCTTGCAGCAGGAATCGGTTGTGAACTGTTCGTCGTCGATGACGGATGGTTCGGCGAACGCCACTCCGATCAAGCGGGACTCGGTGACTGGCATGTCAATCGGGAAAAGTTCCCGAACGGTCTAGAACCTTTGATCTCGTATGTGAAACAACAAGGCTTACAATTCGGTCTGTGGGTCGAACCGGAGATGGTCAATCCAGATTCTGATCTATACCGGGCGCATCCGGACTGGATTTACCATGCACGGGATGCGGTCCGGACGACGTCCCGGAATCAATACGTCTTAAATCTCGGATTACCAGAAGTCGAGCAATTCATTCTCGAGATGATGGATGACTTGTTGACGCGTCACGCGATCGACTACATCAAATGGGACATGAACCGTGCCTTCTCGGAACCAGGTGTTCCAAAAGATCAGACGGATCGACAACAAGAACTGTGGAAACGTCATGTCGATGCATTGTACCGGATCTTTGATGAATTGCGTCGCTTGCATCCGACGGTCGACTTCGAAGCCTGTGCCGGTGGTGGCGGACGGATCGACCTTGGAATCCTCTCACGGACGGAACAAGTCTGGACGAGTGATAACACCGATCCACTTGATCGCTTACAAATTCAGCATGACTTCTCGTACGCCTACAATGCGAAGATGATGAGCTGCTGGGTGACGGACGGACCAAACTGGTTGAATGGACGCAACGTACCACTTGCGACGCGATTCGTCTCTTCGATGCAAGGCACACTCGGCATCGGTGGAAACTTAAGCGAGTGGTCAACGGATGAACTTGCGGAAGCAAAAGGCTGGATCGAGACATACAAAGCGATTCGTCCGACGATTCAACGCGGCATCCAGTACCGCCTCTCTGCTTTTACACAACAGACGCCAAGCGTTATGCAGTATACATCAGAAGAAGAAACGGTCTTGCTCGCGATCGCGCCACTTCGACAATACGGAACACACCAGTATCACTTCAAGCTCAAAGGACTCGACCCAGCAATGCGTTATCAAGTCGAGGACCGGACGTTAAGCGGCGCTTACTTGATGCAGCAAGGCTTGACGTTCTCATACACGACGGACTATGAAGCCCGCTGCTTGCGGATTCAGCCAGTCCACCGTGCGCTTTCACTACTCGAATCAAAGGAGACGATCGTATGACAGACCAGACGTTAGAAGCACAATTTGAACAGCGGTTTGGCTCACCGTTGACGCATCGCTTTTTTGCACCGGGACGAATCAATTTAATCGGCGAACATACGGATTATAATGGCGGTCACGTCTTTCCATGTGCGTTAACGTTCGGTACGCATGCGATCGCGCGAAAACGAGACGATCAACGCTTCCGCTTCTATTCATTGAATTTTGAGCAAGACGGCATCATCGAAGTCGCACTCGACGAACTCGCGTACGACGCGACGCACGGTTGGGCGAACTACGCGAAGGGGATGATTACAGTCTTACAGGAAGCCGGGTACCGGATCGATACAGGATGCGACATCCTGATTCAAGGTGACATCCCGAACGGTGCCGGTCTTTCGTCATCGGCTTCGCTTGAACTCGTCATCGGTGTTTTGCTCGATCGATTATACGGATTAGAGATTCCGCGTCTTGATCTCGTCCGGTTCGGTCAACAGGTCGAAAATCGTTATATCGGGGTCAATAGTGGCATCATGGATCAATTTGCGATCGGTATGGGAAAAGCGGGAGCGGGATTGTTGCTCGATTGTGAGACGCTCGACTATACGTATGCGCCACTCGACTTAACGGGGTATACGATCATCATCATGAATACGAACAAACGCCGTGAACTGGCGGATTCGAAATACAATGAACGCCGAGCAGAGTGTGAAGCGGCACTCGCTTATCTCAATCAGTTCACGCCACGGGAAGCACTCGGACAATGGACGACGTCAGAATTCGCGAAAGTCGCATGGGAAGACGAACGTTTGATGCGTCGCGCCCGCCATGCGATTTCAGAGAATGAACGAACACTTCAGGCACTAGCAGCACTCGAAGCGGGAGAACTGACGACGTTCGGTCAGTTGATGAACGCGTCACACGTTTCATTACGGGAAGATTATGAAGTGACAGGGATTGAACTCGACACACTCGTTGAAGCCGCTTGGGAACAACCGGGTGTGCTCGGTGCGCGGATGACGGGTGCTGGTTTTGGGGGTTGTGCGATTGCAATCGTCGAAGACGAGGCAGTCGACGCCTTCAAACAAACGGTTGGCACACAATATGAAGCACGGATCGGTTACCCGGCGACGTTCTATACGGCGACGGTCGGTGACGGAGCACGTGAAATCGAACGGGAGGTCATCTAAATGGCAACGTTAGTCGTAGGTGGAGCCGGCTATATCGGCTCCCATGCCGTCTATCAATTGATTGATGCCGGAAAGGATGTCGTCGTCATCGATCATCTGCAGTCCGGACATCGTGAAGCGGTTCATCCGCAAGCACGTCTATATGAAGGAGACATACGCGATCGTGCTTTTCTCGATCGCGTCTTTACGGAAGAGACGATTGAACAAGTCGTCCATTTCGCTGCCTTTTCACTCGTCGGTGAGTCGATGGCGGAACCATTACGCTATTTTGATAACAACGTCTACGGCACACAAGTGTTGCTCGAAGCGATGACTGCTCATGACATCAAGCAAATCGTCTTTTCTTCGACGGCAGCGACATATGGTGAACAGGAGCAAATGCCGATTCTCGAAACAGCGGAAACGCGTCCAACGAATGCCTATGGCGAAACGAAGTTGATGATGGAGAAGATGATGCGATGGTCTGAACAAGCGTATGGCTTACGTTACGTCGCGTTACGTTACTTTAATGTCGCCGGTGCACGGGCAACCGGAGAGATCGGGGAAGACCATACACCAGAAACACATTTGATTCCACTCGTCCTTGAAGTCGCCAACCGACAACGGGCAGAAATTTCGATTTATGGCGATGATTATCCAACGCCGGATGGCACGTGCATTCGTGATTACATCCATGTTGAAGACTTGATCGATGCCCATATACGAGCACTCGATTATTTAGCGAATGGCAACGACAGTACGGTCTTTAACCTCGGTTCAAGCCAAGGGTTTTCCGTGCGAGAAATCATCGAAGCAGCTCGTCGTGTAACGGGACATCCGATTCCGGAACGAATCATCGAACGTCGTGCAGGGGATCCGAGTATCTTGATCGCCGGATCCGCCAAAGCAAAAGACGTTCTCGGCTGGACACCACAACGCACCGACATCGAAACGATCATCCGTGATGCTTGGAATTGGCATGCGCACAATCCAGAAGGATACCGGACGAGCGTTCGTTAAAGAGAGACAGAATGAGGAGAGTGACGGCGATGAATGAACTCATCCAACAGTTAGTAGCGCAAGCAATCCAGGAACGATTGATTGAACCGGAAGATGCGATCTACGCCCGGAACCGGATTCTAGCGCGGGTCGGTCAAGCCGATTTTGAAGAACAGGCAGACGTACCATCTCGCCCAATTCCAGATGTTTTGGATGACATGATCGAAGTGTTGATCGCAAGCGGACAGTTGCCGGCGCGTCTTGAAGACAAAGAACAGTTCGCAGCAGATGTGATGGATATCTTCGTCGCCCGTCCATCTGACGTGACGGCGGTATTCCGTCGTCTGTACGCTGAATCACCTATTGCTGCGACGGATTATTTTTACCAACTGAGCCAAGCAAGTAACTACATTCAAACGAAACGGATTGCTAAAAATAAACGTTATCAAGCGGAGACAGCTTACGGAACGATCGATGTCACGATCAACTTATCGAAGCCGGAAAAAGATCCGCGTGAAATCGCGGCAGCCCGGACGGAGGCACCGACGACGTCCAACTATCCGACCTGCCTGTTATGCGTTGAAAACGTCGGCTACGCGGGTCGTGCGAATCATCCAGCCCGTGCGAATCACCGAATCGTTCCGCTGACACTGATGGAAGAACCATGGGCACTACAATACTCACCATATGTCTACTACAACGAACATAGCATCATTTTGTCGCAGGAACATCGTGACATGGTCATCAATCGGGATGCGTTTGCACGTCTGCTCGCCTTCGTCGAGCAATTCCCACATTACTTTGCTGGTTCGAACGCCGACCTGCCGATCGTCGGTGGATCGATCTTGACGCATGATCATTATCAGGGCGGTCGCTATACGTTTGCGATGGACCGGGCAAAAGCTTTAACATCCTTTACGTTCCCGGATCAGCCGACAGTCACTGGTGAAACCTTACACTGGCCACTGAGTGTGTTGCGTCTGAAAAGTACAGATGCGTCGGCACTACTCGATGCTGCGACGACAGTCTATGAGACGTGGTTGACGTATACGGATGAGAGTCAAGAGATCCAGTCACACACAGGTGAGACGCGACACAATACGGTGACGCCGATTGCTCGTCAGCGTGATGGACAATTCGAGCTCGATCTCGTCTTACGGAACAACCGGACGTCAGCAGAACATCCGGACGGTATTTTCCATACGCATGCTGATATTCACCATATCAAACGGGAAAATATCGGTTTGATCGAGGTGATGGGACTGGCGGTCTTACCGGCACGTTTGCTCCAAGAGTTGCAACAGGTTGAACGATTCATCACAGGTGAAATCGACGAAGTGGCAGTTGCTCATGCTGACTGGGCAGAGGAACTAAAACAAGCGTATGACGGTCAAGATGTCACGATGTACGTCGAACAAGCAGTCGCCGCGAAATTCGTGCGTGGACTCGAAGACTGTGGTGTCTTTAAACAGACAGAGGAAGGTCAGGCGGCGTTCGGACGATTCATTCAACTCGTGACGCGCCAACCGGTGGAGGAACAACGATGACACGACTACTTGAGAAAGAGTTGATCCGCCATACGTTACGCCAGGAAGGCATCGAAGTGACACTCTGGAACTACGGCGGCATCATCCAAGATATCCGGACGATCGATCGGGATGGTCATTTAGAGAGTGTTGTCCTTGGTCTCGAGACGGTGGAAGATTATCAACAGCACTCGCCTTACTTCGGGGCAATCGTCGGACGCGTCGCTGGTCGAATCGGACAGGCGCGCTTCGAAGTAGCGGGAGACGTCTATCCGCTCGTCGCAAACGACGGTGCGAATCATCTACATGGTGGGATTCACGGATTCGATCAAGCGTGGTTCGATGTCATTGAAGCGACGGATAGATTGTTCCACTTGCGCTTGAACAGTCCAGACGGAGAAGAAGGTTATCCGGGAACGGTCACGCTCGACGTGTATTATCGCCTAGACGATACAACACTGACGCTTGAGATGACGGCTGTAACGGATCAAACGACACCCCTCAATCTGACAAATCATACGTACTTCAACTTATCGGGAAATGCGAAGCGGGATGTGTTGGATCATGTCTTGACGTTACCAAGTGACTACTACTTACCGGTCCAGCCAGATGGCTTACCGACAGGGGAACAACGGGATGTCTCCGGAACCCCGTTTGATTTCCGTAACGGTCAGTCGATTCGTGACGGGATTACGCTGGAACATCCCGAGACGATTGCTGTCGGAAACGGCTACGATCATCCATTCGTGTTGCGGGCTGACACACTCCGACTTGAAGATCCGGTATCCGGTCGCTTCGTCGACGTGACAACAAATCAGCCAGCAGTCGTGCTCTATACCGGAACGCAACTGCTGACCGATTATACGGTTCATGGGGTTTCGGCTCGACCATCGCTTGGCTTATGCCTTGAAACGCAAGTTCATCCGAATGCAGTCCATGAATCTGATTTTCCATCAATCCTGTTGTCACCCGGTGAGACGTATCACTGGAAAACAGCTTATCGCTTTGGTGTAATATCTTGATTGATTCGAAGAAGCCCCGCTTTCCGTGTCCGGTTGGATAGGAAATCGGGGCTTTTTGTGTATAGAAGGAGATCGGGAAGAAAAGTGCGAAAGATGATACTAAATCATAATTTAAGAAGGGATTTCCATGCAGTATGCAGCCACTCCTTGTCTCGTTTTTTCGGGACAAGCCAAGCAGGCGATTGCTTACTACGAAAACATATTTGCGATGACACGTCGTCGTCTCGTAATGGACGAAACAGGAGACACCGTCTACCACGCACATTTATCAAATGGTGCCTTCGAATTGATGCTCTGGGACGAGAGTGATGCACTGGAGATCTCTCCTTCACTCCATCTGTTGTTGATTTTTACGTCACTTGAAGAGCTCGAGCAAGTGTATCTGCGATTAACGACAGACGGTCAAATCGTCACACCTCTTGCTGTAGCAGACTTTGGAGGTTGGTATGCGCAAGTCCGCGATCCGTTCGGGGTTCTTTTTGCTCTATCTTTCAGCGAAGAGGGACGAGAATCAGAGGCGTTGCTCGAGCGCGAGTAGCGTCCGCTTCATATTCAGACCGCCATGATAGCCGAGAAGATCGCCTTTTTTGCCAATGATCCGGTGACACGGAATCGCAAGCAGTAATCGATTTTTTCCGATTGCCGTGCCAATCGCGCGAGTCGCGTTCGGTCGAAAGAGACGTTCCGCGATATCAGAGTAGGTGGCGGTTTGACCGTACGGTACCGCGCGTAAAGCATTCCAGACTTCAAGCTGGAACGGGGTACCGACAGGCGCAAGCGGAAAGGACAGTGTCGTCGACTGCTGATTCAGATAAGCGAGTAGCTGCTCCGTATACGGAGCAAGCGCGGTGTCAGAAGCAATCCGATCGGCTCGGGGGAAGTGTTTTCGCGACCAGTCGTCGAATAGATCCTCCGGTTCATCCCAAGCGCCGACATAACAGAGACCATCTGCTGTAGCGGCGACCGGAAACGTATGCGTATTCCAGTGCAAACGAGTGAAGTACAGTTCCATGACATGTTTTCCTTTCTACACGAAATGAAGTGACGAATCCAAAAGAGGTGCTTCTGACGCAGAGGCACCTCTTTTAGATTACGCGCGCGAACCGACCTGTTGACGGGGTGGCAGGTGGATTGATTGACCGAATAAGGATTCTATCGATTCCGTCAGGGCTTCGCCTCGACTCGGATGAGCCATGACAGGGAAGAGAAGATCCTCCCGTTTCGCTGCCAGTTCCAGTGCTTGTGTAAATTGTCCGACGAGACGATGGGCATCGTCCCCGATCATGTGAATACCAAGGATTAGTGATGTTTGCTCGTCAGCGATGACCTTGACGAACCCACTGCCACCTTCAATCGTCGTCGCTCCGTTTGCATTCAGTGGGAACTGTCCGGTTTGGACCGTGTGTCCGGCTTCACTCGCTTCTTGTTCTGTCATCCCAACCGAAGCAATCGGTGGGAAAGTCCGTAGAACCGTTGGGTAGTAAGGTGTCGTCAGATCGACGTCTTGACCAGACAAGTGAGCTGCCGTCCGTTTCGCTTCGTGAATCGCACGAATGGCGAGCTGTGGACCCGGTGTCACGTCACCAATCGCGTAAATATGCGGTTGATTCGTTCGTCCATACGCGTCAACTGGAATCGTCCCATCTTCTGCAAGCGTCACACCGATCCGTTCGAGACCGAGTGTCAAGCTGTTCGGAATCCGGGAAAGGGACTGGAACAGATAGGCACCCTGATAGGCGACTTCTTCTCCGTTTTTCATGACGGTGACGGTCGCGTCCGATGAAGCCTCGATGCGTGTCACGACATCCGATACGAGACGGATTTTTTGTTTTTTGAATGTCCGCTTCAGTTCCTTTTCAAGGCTTGGTTCGAGTGATAAGTGATCCGCGAACAACGTCACCTCTGTCCCAAGTGCATGGAAACAAGCAGCAGCTTCGAGTGCTAACGTGTCGGATCCAATGATCAATAAGCTCTCTGGTCGCTGCTCGAGTTGATAAAGCTGCTCGGCATTCAAACGACACGATTCCTCGTGCTGGATACTGTGACTGCCAGTCGCAATGATGACGTCCTGGAACCGGTACGTATCGAACTGATGTCCCGACTCGACGCCGATCCGGTCTTCTGACAGGAAGGAAGCTGCACCAGAGATATGCTCAATCTGGTTCGCCTGACAGAGGGCGACCACTCCCTGACGTAATTGCTGCACGACACGATTCCGGTAAGCATTCATTTTACTGAAATCATGGACAGCAGGGACCGTGAATCCAAGGTCTTCGAGATGCGGCATGCGTAACATCTCTTCTGCCGTATGCGCGTAGACCTTGGACGGGATACAGCCTCGGTTTAAACACAGTCCACCGAGTTCATCTTGTTCGATTAAGGTGACGTTTCGACCGCCTTGTGCTGCGCGGATCGCTGCCGTGTAACCTGCGGGACCTCCACCGATGATCAGGAGATCCCGTTCTTGTGCAAGTTCGCCAACAACCATGTTAGATCAACTCCAAAAGTAGGGTAGTCGGATGTTCAATCAGTGACACGAAGCGGTTCGTAAAGGCAACAGCCGTTGCCCCGTCCGCGACACGATGATCAAACGACATCGACAAATTCATCATCGAGCGGACGACGATTTGATCGTCTTCATCGACACAGGCTCGTTTTTTCGTCTTATGGAAGGCAATCAGTGCCGTTTCCGGATAATTGATGATCGGTGTTGCTCCCGTACTGCCGAGCGGACCCACATTGCTCATCGTGAATGTACTTGGTTTTAAATCTGCTGCGCGTAAGGCACCGTTTTGAGCACGTTGTTGCAAGGCGACCAATTGTTCATGCAGTTCCGTCAGCGAGAGCTGATCGGCATGACGGATGACAGGAACCATCAACCCGTCCGGTGTCTCTGTTGCCATGCCAAAGTGGAAATCCTGCTCTAATCGAATACATTCATTCGTTTCATCGAGTTTGGCATGGAAGACAGGATACTCTTTTAAGGCAACGATCAAGGCTTTGATGAAGAAGGCGTTGACGTTGATGTTTCGTCCAGCGACTTTCCATTCGGCACGTAAAGCGAGCAAACGTGTCATGTCGACTTCTTCAAAGTGAGTGACATGAGGAATCGTATACAGCGACTGGGTCATCTTTTTCGCGATCTGCTTGCGAATGCCGCGGAACGGGATCGTTTCCGGAGATGTCTCTTGGTACGTGACCTCTTCAATGATTGGTGCAGCTGTCTCTTGTGGAGCAGTAGCAGCCTGGACGAAGCGAAGCACATCGTCCTCCGAGACTCGACCTGACGGATCGGAAGCCGTGACAGTTTCGATATCAATCCCGTGATCACGGGCGATTTTTCGCGTATATGGTGTCGCAAGGACACGTTTTGTTGGAGATGCTTGAACAGGTGGGACTGCGACAGCGACAGGTACTGATTCAGGTACGCGCGACGCTTCAGGTGCTAAAGTGACTGGCATGTCAGAAGCGTTGCTTGCTTCGATATGCAACAACGTCGTACCGACTTGCACCGTCTGACCGACCGGGATGATGATTTCCTTGACGATTCCGGAAACGGGAGCCGGTAGTTCGGCGACCATCTTATCAGTCGCGACCTCAACGACCGGTTGATCCGTCGTGACATGGTCTCCGACTTGGACGAGGTAATGGGCGATCTCACCTTCTGTCATCCCTTCACCGACATCATGTAATTTAACTTCGATCATGGCATTCAGCTCCTTAAAACTCGACCGTACGCTGAATCGTCGCAAGGACACGTTCTGGCGTCGGAATGTAATGGTCTTCGAGGGCGAACAGCGGGACCGGAACATCAAAACCGGTCACGCGGGCAATCGGTGCCCGTAAATAAAGAAACGCCGTATCGTTGATCAACGTCACAAGATCATTACCGAGCCCACCCATCGCTGCGGCTTCATGGACGATGACGGCACGACCTGTCTTTTGAACGGAAGCAGCGATCGTGTCCCGGTCAAGCGGATAGAGCGTTCGTAAGTCGAGGACTTCGCAAGAGATCCCGCGTTCCTGTGCAGCCGTTGCTGCCTTTTGGGCTACTTGGACCATTGCCCCCCAAGCGATCAACGTCACGTCCGTTCCTTCACTGACGCAGCGCGCTTTTCCGATTTCAACGGTATACGATTCGCTCGGTACGACTTCCTTGAATGAACGGTAACTGCGCATCGACTCAAGGAACAAAACGGGATCTGGATCTTCAATCGCAGCAATCAATAATCCTTTTGCATCGTATGGTGTCGCCGGACAAACGACCTTGAGACCAGGCATCGATGTAAAGAGTGCTTCTGTACTGTCAGAGTGAATTTCCGGTGCCCGAATACCGGCACCATAAGGCGCGCGAATGACCATCGGCACACTGTACCGTCCCATCGTCCGCATCCGAATACGGGAGACGTGCGTCATGATTTGTTCATAGGCAGGGTAGATGAAGCCGAGAAATTGAATCTCGACGATCGGTTTAAAGCCATTGATGGCAAGTCCGATCGACGTACCGACGATGCCAGCTTCACTGAGCGGTGTATCAACAATCCGGTCTTCCCCGAACTCTTCTTGTAAGCCGTCCGTTGCCCGGAAAACGCCACCATTTTTTCCGACATCTTCTCCAAGGACGAGCGTCGTCTCATCCTCTGTCAGTTTCGTTCGTAAGGCATCTGTGACAGCTTGGACGAGTGTCATCTCCGTTTGACGATTGATTGGTGTTGCCATCTCATTTCCCCCTTGCTAGCAGATACGCTTCTTTTTGTTGCTGGACATCAACCGGTAAGGTCGCGTACGTATGGTCGAACAGGTCATTGACGTCTGGCGCCTTGAATTGCTCCATCGCAGTTACTGCCGCTTCAACTTCTGCCTGATTCCGTTCCTGTAGCTGTTGCATCCATGTTTCGTCGAAGTAGCCTTGGTGTTTTAAGAACTGTTCGAGTCGATCAAGTGGATCGACCCGGTCACGTGAACGAGCTTGATCGCGGTATTTCGTTGGATCATCAGCTGTCGTGTGGGCACCAAACCGCCACGTGACGGCTTCGATCAATGTTGGTCCGCCGCCAGATCGGGCACGCGCAACGGCTGCTTGCATCGTAAAATAGACGGCAAACGCATCGTTCCCGTCGATCCGGACGCTCGGCATCCCGTAGGCGATCGCTTTTTGGGCGATCGTTTCGGAATGCATCTGTTTTTCGATCGGAACAGAGATCGCGAATTGATTGTTTTGGTTGAACAGAATGACCGGTGCTTGGAAGACACTGGCGAAGTTCATCCCTTCGTGGAAGTCGCCTTCAGAAGTCGCCCCGTCACCAAAGTAGGCAACCGCAATGTTCGTCGTTCCTTTTCGTTTTTCTGCCCATGCAGCGCCGACGGCATGCGGAATTTGCGTCGCAATCGGCACGGCAGGAGGGAAGATGTGTTTCTCAGATGGCACGCAACCTTCGACACGACCGTTCCAGTAAAGAAGGGTCCGAACCATGTCGGCACCGAATGTCAACGTCGCACCGTGATCTCGGTACGTCGGGAATAACCAGTCCTGATCGGACAACGCTAGTGCACTACCGACTTGCGCTGCTTCTTGTCCTTCGAACGGTGCATAAGTGCCGAGGCGCCCTTGGCGTTGTAAGTTGATCGCTTTTCGGTCGAACGTCCGGATTCGGTGCATCTGTTCATATAGGGTGAGGGCGAGCTCTTTTGTCAAATCGTGTTCTTTTGATGCGTCGATGATACGACCTTCTTCATCGATGATGCGTTGAATCGGAAAATGTTGCTCCATGTCAGTCCCTCCTTCAGTGGTTACGGATATCCCATTTTGGTTTTGTCGTATTCGTAAAGATGTTGTTGTGTTTTGCTCGGATTTGCATCCGTTTTTCACACATTCGGTTCGCGGCTTCAACCGTCGTGATGTTCTCTGCGTGCGACTCCTTGAAGACTTCGAGCACGGCGTCATAGATGTGACGCGTCTTTAGGAGGACCCGTTCGTGATTTGCTCCGTACAGTTCGTCAGCGACTTGGATCAATCCGCCACCATTGACGATATAGTCCGGTGCATACAAGATGCCGCGGTCCATCAAGACGTGAGCGAGCTGTTCATCCCCAAGCTGATTGTTCGCCGAACCGCAGATGGCTTTGCACGGTAAGAGGGCGATGTTTTGAGCGTGAATGACACCACCGTACGCACATGGAACGAAAATATCAGCATCCGTCAGATGAATTTCGTGAGGTGAGACGACGCGAACTGTCCCGGGTGCCATTTCGGCTTGAGTTACGATTGCTGCGAGCGCGGCTTCATTGACGTCTGAAACATAAATCGTCGCACCGGCGAGTAACAGTTGCTCTGCGACCTTGAAGCCGACTTTGCCAAGTCCTTGAATCGCGTAAGTCGCCCGACTCAAATCGTCTGAACCGAATAACGTCTCGATCGTCGCCCGAAGTCCATAGACGACACCTTCAGCCGTCGGGATCGATGAATCCCCGCTACCACCAAAGGCTTCTGGAATGCCAACGATGCGTGATGTCTCCCGACTAGCGTGAACGAAATCATCCATCGTCGTGCCCATATCCGTTCCGGTGTAAAAACGTCCACCAAGCGAATCGACAAAGCGACCGAAGGCACGGAAAAGCTCCGGGGATTTATCCGTTGCTGGATTGCCGATGATGACGGCTTTACCACCACCGAAATCAACGTCAGCTGCAGCACATTTATACGTCATGCCGCGCGACAGGCGGAGGACATCGTCAAGTGCTTCATCGACAGAAGCGTAAGGCGCCATACGGCATCCACCGAGAGCGGGACCGAGCGTCGTATCGTGAATGGCGATGATCGCTTGTAAGCCTGATACCGGATCGTTGCAAAAGACGACTTGTTCGTGACCCGCGATTTTTTCCATGATCGAGAGCGTTGGATTCGTAGATGGGTTTAACGTGTTCATAGTAGAGTCCTCCTCTATCAAATATAAGTAAGCGCTTTCATTTTGTTGAAACATTATTTTGTAATTTTTCTTGAATCCGGCTTTTTTCCAAAATGAATTGTGTGACTTCCCCTGTACCGATGATCGTGTGTCCATCCCGGACTTCGATGTCGGCGTCAACACGACGTGCCGTGAGGCGTGTTACTGTAGCGGTCACGATTAATCGTGCGCCTTCTGCTGCCATCCCGAGATGCTTCAACGAAACCGCACCCCCGACGCCTTCTTCGTCTGCCTCTAAGTAGGGCAGAATGAGTTGACGTGCTGCCCATTCCATATGGTAGACCATCGAAACGGTGGAGTATGCCGGATGAACCAATTGACCTTCGAACCGTGCAAACATATCTTGCGAGACGACCGCTTGAATCTCTGCTGTATCCCCGACAGCTAAACCTGGTTTCATCGTGATCCCCCTTCACTACAACGAATCCTCGCTCAATCAAGTGGTCTTACCAAAAATAGTATAACACTTGTCACACGATATTTTATCAACCCGTTACAAAATGAGCAAATCATTTCAGAAATATTTTCCAAAAAAAGACTCTCGATTATGAAAATCAGCTTTATAAGCCAATTAATTTACTGGTAAAGTGCGTTGAAGTGATAAAGTGAGAATCGTTTGGGAGCATTTAACAAAACAAGATTGACAACATTGTGAACGTATCGTACGTTAAACATATAACTAAAAATAAACGACCGTTTAATTATTGTATACATGATGAGGAGGTGCAGGTATGTACGATCAACATCAGGAAACAATGGATGCGCAAATGCGGGAGCAGCTACAGATGGAGCGATTACGTCAAACGATGGCGCACGTCACGCGCGTCCCATTCTATCAAGAACGTCTGCAGACACTGCGGATGACAGCAAATGACTTTCAAACGATCGAGGATTTACGGAAGTTTCCCTTCACACGCAAACAAGATTTACGCGATCATTATCCGTTCGGGCTATTCGCCGTCGAACGGGAACAGGTCACCCGGATTCACGCTTCGTCTGGAACGAGCGGTAAACCGACCGTCGTCGGGTACACACAAGAAGATTTAGACGACTGGGCAGGTGCCGTGGCGCGCAGCTTAGTCTTAGCCGGTGGTTCGTCAGCTGACTTATTGCACAATGCATACGGCTACGGACTGTTCACAGGGGGACTCGGGCTTCACGCAGGAGCAGAAAAACTAGGCATGACGATCTTGCCGATTTCCGGCGGCAATACGGATCGCCAAATCACGTTGATTGAGGATTTCCGACCGGACGGCATCTGTGGGACACCTTCTTATATCTTACGACTAGCAGAACGTATGATCGAACGAGGCATCGACCCACGAAAGACAAGCATGCGTTACGGCATTTTCGGAGCTGAACCATGGTCGGAAGAGATGCGTCAGACACTCGAACAAACCTTTGATCTACAGGCATTCGATATTTATGGACTCAGTGAAATCATGGGACCAGGTGTCGCGATGGAGTGTCAGGAGCAGGCAGGTCTGCATATCATGGATGACTTATTCATTACGGAAGTCGTCGATCCCGTTACGGGGGAACCGGTACCAGATGGTATGGTCGGGGAACTCGTTTTTACAAGCTTAAAAAAGAAAGCGCTTCCAATTATTCGCTACCGGACGGGTGACTTAGCATCGATCACGCATGAGGCGTGTGCCTGTGGTCGGACGACGACACGAATGTCACGTGTCAAAGGTCGGACGGACGACATGCTGATCATCCGAGGCGTTAATGTCTTCCCATCTGAAATTGAACGCGTCTTACTCCAACAGCCGGACGTGACGCCGCATTATCAAATCCATCTCGTGCGCAAAGCCGGACTCGATGCCGTTGAGCTACATATCGAATTCGAAAACATCTCGGAGCGACAAATGCGTTCGATATGTGACGCCATCAAATCGGAATGTCTCATTTCCATTGATCTCGTCTGTCACCCGCATCAAGGGTTACCACGATCAGAAGGGAAAGCCGTTCGGATCGTTGATCGACGCTCGACATCACTCGTCTGATTCAAAGGAGGAACTAGCATGTATGATGCAACACAACTGTTCGAACCCGTCCAACTGACGGAAGAAGAAAAATTAGCACGCTTCAAGGAACGGATTGAGCAAGGTGAAAAGATTGAAGCTGATGACTGGATGCCTGCTTTTTACCGGGATACGCTAATCAAATTGATTTCGATGCACGGTATCAGTGAAATCATGGGTGCGCTTCCGGAAAAAGAATGGGTTCCAAAAGCACCATCGCTTCGCCGGAAGCTTGGCATCATGGCAAAGGTCCAGGATGAGATGGGACACGGGCAACTGTTGCTTCGTGTCGTCGAGGATTTGATGAAGCCATATGGCAAGACACGCGGGGATTTGATGGACGATTTATTCACCGGACGATTGAAGTTCCATAACGTCTTCCACATGCCGACACGGTCATGGGCTGATGCCGGGATGATCGGTTGGCTCGTCGATGGGGCGGCAATCATCACGCAGACGAACATGCTCGGTGCTTCGTACGGACCGTACGCGCGTGCCTTGCAACGAATCTGTGCAGAGGAAGTCTTCCACGCGCAACACGGAGAGTCGATCATCATGGCACTCGCAGAAGGAACACCGGAACAGCGGGCGATGATTCAGGAATCACTGGACGAGTGGTGGGAATCCTTGTTGATGTTCTTTGGACCAGCCTCGAAAGAGACGACCGGGACATCAAAACAGGACGTGACGATCGCCTATAAGATTCGGACGAAAACGAACGAAGAGCTCCGGCAAAACTTCTTTACGAAGTACGTGCCACGGATTCGTTCTCTTGGACTCGTTATTCCAGATCCGACGTTACGTTTTGATGAAGAGACCGGGCAATGGGAATATGCACAACCAGACTGGACGAAATTCAAGACGATCATCCAAGGGGGAGGACCACGTTCGAAGGAGCGGTTGGACCTGCGCCGGACATCTTATGAAAATAACGCCTGGGTACGGGATGCACTCGCTGAAACGAAGGCATGAGAGGGGAAAGCACGATGAATGAGACGTTTTATCACGAATTCGAAGTCTTTAGCAAACGGACGCCGAACGCGGCGTTCACCCATCAATTCAGCTTGCTCGCTCCGAATAAGGAGATGGCGCTACTGATGGCACAAGAAAACTTTATGCGCCGGGAACCGGTCGTCGACATCTGGGTCGTCAAACGCGAAGATATCCGTGGTTTGTCACCGGATGAGAAGCAGATGTTGCAACGTCTTGATAATAAGGACTACCGGACGACGAAAGGATACGGCTACTTGAAGAAAAAATGGCGGCATTACGAGCAACAGATGCTCGATGAAAAAGAGATCATGTCTTGGCAAGGAGGCGACTCCAAATGACGGAACAAGAACGGACGGCACTCGCCTCCTTACTCTATCAACTCGCGGATGATGATTTCCTCTACGCGTACCGCGGTTCGGAATGGCTCGGACTCGCACCGCATATCGAAGAGGATGTCGCTTCGTCTTCGATCGCACAAGATTCGATGGGACACGCAGCGATGTACTACCAACTCCTCGAGGAACTCGGCGAAGGGAATGCTGATGCATTAGCTCATGTCCGACTAGCACATGAACGGAAGAATTCGATTCTCGTCGAACGTGTCAACGGACCTGGCTACTACATGGAGAAACCTGAATATGACTGGGCATTCGCCGTCGTGCGGAACTATTGCTACACGGTCGCGAAAAAGATCCGGATTGATGCCTTGAAATCGAGCAGTTACGAGCCACTCGCTACGGCTGCCGTCAAGATCAACATGGAACTGTACTATCATTTGCTGCACTGGCAAACATGGTTCACTCAGCTTTATCAATCGACGGAGACGGCACGCCAGAAGATGGATGCAGCCCTAGAAAAAGTCCTCTATGACTTCGGTGACATATTCGATTATGGCGAACACGGTCAAGTGATCGAAGAGATGCGGTTGATCGAAGGGCAAGGGATTTTACTCGATCGTTGGTATCAGACGATCACACCGTTACTCGTCGAATTGAACGTGACGCTTCCAGAAATGCAGATGACGCGTAACGGGCGGGACGGCGATCACACGGAAGATTTGAATGACGCGCTTTCAACGCTCGGAGAAGTTTACTTGATCGATCAGACAGCGACGTGGTGAAAGGAGAGGGAAGCATGACGACGACACTCCATCATGCGATCCGAGAAGCCCTGAACGGGGTGAAGGATCCGGAAATTGATAGCGTCAGTATTTTAGATCTTGGCATGGTCGAGACGATGGACGCGGAAGCGACGGAGCAGGGTTACCTAGTGCGCGTCACGCTTCTCCCGACGTTTCTCGGTTGCCCGGCGCTTGAAATCATCAAAAAAAACACCGAATCTGCCTTGCAGGTGATTCCGAACGTCGAACAGGTCGACGTCCAGTTTCGGTTTGATCCACCGTGGACATCAGACCGGATCACGGAACAAGGCATGCAAGGATTAAAGGCATTCGGCATTGCCCCCCCACGGTTTGAACAAGGGAAGTGGGAGATCGACTGTCCGTATTGTGGATCAACGTACGTGACGATGGAAAACTTATTCGGACCAACGGCATGTCGAAGTATTCTCTACTGTAAATCGTGTAAAAATCCATTCGAGGCGATGAAACCCGTCTCTACTCTCATGTGAAGGAAGGTAATCAATATGGCAAAATTAATCGCACTTTACAAACATCCGGAAAACAAGGAAGCATTCGATCAGCACTACTTTGAGGTCCATGGTCCATTGACAGCAAAAATTCCAGGACTGCAAGAAATGAACGTCACAAAAATCGTCGGCTCACCAATGGGCGGAGACGGAAAGTATTACTTGATGTGCGAGATGGTCTATGAAAGTCAGGAAGCGATGCAAGCAGGTATGCGTTCGCTCGAAGGAAAAGCATCCGGGAAAGACTTGATGAGCTTTGCAGGGGATCTCGTCACATTGATGATTGGTGAAGATGTCCATGCCGATACAACAGTACGTTAAGACGGAAACGGTTGGTCGGATCGGTCGAATTCGCCTCGACCGGACGGCACGATACAATGCGCTGAACCGGACGATGGTCCGGGAAATCGTCGAGGCGATGGAGGCGTTTGACCGCGACGATCGGGTGACGGTCATCGTCTTGACGGGAAACGGAAAATCGTTTTCAGCAGGTGCCGATATCGAGGAGATGCTCGAAGCGACACCGATTTCGATGGAACTCCTCGATCCGTTCGCGGACTGGGACCGGATCAGCCGAATCAAAAAGCCGATCATCGCAGGTGTCCACGGCTTCGTCCTTGGCGGCGGCTTCGAACTGGCACTCGCTTGTGATTTAATCTACGCCGATCCGGAGACGCAGTTCGGATTCCCGGAAGTCGGACTCGGCGTCATGCCGGGAGCAGGCGGAACGCAGCGTTTGACGAAATGTATCGGTCGGACGCGGGCGCTCGAGTGGCTCTTCACCGGTGACCGGATGAAGGCAGAGGAAGCGGAGCGACTCGGTATCATCAACCGGGTGACGGCTGACGTCGAAGCGACGGTGCTGGCGATGGCAGAACGGTTATCGAACCAACCGAGCATGGCGTTACGATTGATCAAGGATGCGGCAAACAAAGCCATCGATTTATCGTTACAAGATGGCATGGAGCACGAACGCCGTAACTTCTATCTCTTGTTCGCGACAGCCGATCAAACAGAAGGCATGCAAGCGTTTCTCGAAAAACGATCACCGATTTTCAATCAACAGGAACAGGAGTGAATACAATGTCGACAGTACATGAAAAAACACTTGAAATGAAACGGTCCGTCTATCACTTGCTCATCAACGGCGAACAGGTCGAGGGCGCAACAGGCGAGACGTTCAAAACATATAATCCGGCGACCGGTGAAGTAATCGCGGAAGTCGCCAAAGCGTCGAAGGAAGACGCGGATCGTGCCGTTCAAGCGGCACGGGATGCGTTTGATCACGGGAAGTGGAAGATGTGGCCAGTCGGACGCCGCGCGCAAATCTTAAATAAGATTGCGAGCATCATGCGCTCCCGCTTCAACGAAATCGTCGAACTCGAGATTCTCGATACAGGGAAATCACTGGCTGCGGCGCAAGGACAAGTCACGCAAGCAATTGAAGACTTTGAATTCTACGCAGGTGCGATCGTCGGTCATCGTGGTGTCGTCAATAACGTGCCGGGACAATTTCATAACTACACAGAAAAAGAAGCGGTCGGTGTTTGTGCGCAAATCATTCCGTGGAACTATCCATTGATGATGGCAGCTTGGAAAGTTGCACCAGCGATCGCAGTCGGTTGTTCGGTCGTCGTCAAACCAGCGACATTGACTCCATTGACAGCCATCATTCTCGGTGAGATTTGTCTAGAAGCTGGTGTGCCAGCAGGTGTCGTCAACGTCATCCCGGGATCTGGACGCGAAATCGGCAACCATCTCGTCGAACATCCTCACGTCGATAAAGTCGCCTTCACGGGTTCGACACCAGTCGGAAAAGACATCATGGGACGTGCGTCGGAGACATTGAAACGAGTCACACTCGAACTCGGTGGAAAATCACCGAACATCGTTTTTGAAGATGCAGACGTGACAGCAGCCGTTGATGGTTCGTTGTTCGGAATCTTCTATAACAGTGGTCAATCGTGTGAAGCGCGCTCGCGCCTGTATGTCCACGAGGAGATCTACGAAGCATTCATGGAACAGTTCGTCGCGAAGACAAAACAACTCGTCCTCGGTAACCCATTCGATAAAGGAACACACGTTGGAGCGATCATTGACCAACAACAAGTCGATGTCATCGATGGATACGTCCAGTCGGCGAAAGCGGACGGCGCAACGATCGTCACAGGCGGTCATGCTTCAGCACCAGAAGGATACGAAAAAGGCTTCTGGTACGCACCGACGATCATCACCGACGTCACACACGAGATGAAAGCCGTCAATGAAGAAATCTTCGGACCGGTCGTCGTCGTCATGCCGTTTAAAGATGAAAAAGAAGCGATTCGTCTAGCAAACGATACATCGTTTGGACTCGGCTCAGCTGTTTGGACGAAAGATGGCGCGAAAGCGACACGTGTCGCCAATCAAATCAAAGCCGGCATCGTCATGGTCAACTGTCCGTTCTCTGCCTTCCCGGGTACACCGTTTGGTGGCTATAAACAATCGGGCTTCGGTCGTGAACTCTGTATCGAAACACTTGATCTGTACACAGAAACGAAGAGTATCTTGTCGTATTACGGCAGTCGTCCACTCAATCCGTTCGGACTATAAGCAAGAGGGAAGGCTGGAGTTCCGTCGGGAAGTCCAGCCTTTTTTAACAGCACAGGGGATAAGGGGGAAATCAGATGGTAGAACAAATCGTCGTCGTCGGATCCGGCGTCATGGGACGTGGCATTGCGTATGTTGCCGCACACCGCGGATTTCAGGTGACACTCGTTGATATCAAAGAAGCGTATGTTGAAAGTGCCTATCAAGAACTCGAACGTATCGCGGAGAAAGGCATCACGCGAGGGAAGATGTCCGCGAATGAGGTCGAGGGACTATTCGATCGGCTGCGTCTGTCGACGGATTTGGCAACGGCTGCACAACAAGCGGATCTCGTCATTGAAGCGGTACCGGAACAACTCAGCATCAAACAGCAGGTTTTTGAAACGCTAGAAGCACATGCACGACCGGACTGTTATTTTGCGACGAACACGTCGACGATGAGTCCGACGGAAATCGCGTCCTTTACGAACCGGGCGGACCGAGTCATGGCGATGCATTTCTTCAATCCGGTTCATCTGATGCCACTGATCGAGCTCGTTCGTGGTCTTGAAACGTCGGATGAGACGGTTGCAGCTCTTGAGCAGGTGGCGCGTCAGATGCAGAAGGAAACGGTTGTCATCCGCGAGTTTCCGGGGTTCGTGACTTCGCGGATCAGTGCGCTCGTCGGAAACGAAGCATTCTACATGTTACAAGAAGGACTTGGGACACCGGAAGAGATCGATAAAGCGATCAAACTCGGCTTAAACTATCCGATGGGACCATTCGAACTCGGGGACTTGGTCGGACTCGATACTCGACTCCATAACTTAAAGTATCTGCATGAGAAGCTCGGCGAAAAATACCGTCCAGCACCACTACTCGAACAGTATGTCAAAGCGGGTCGACTCGGTCGTAAAACAGGTCGTGGTGTCTATGATTATACGAATCGCGAGGTGACATCATGAAACGGGTCGCTATCATCGATGCCGTTCGGACACCGATCGGTCGCTATAACGGCGCGTTGCGTCATGTTCGTCCAGATGACTTAGGAGCACGTGTCATCGAAGCATTGCTTGAACGTAATCCACAAGTCGATCCGAAGACGATCGAGGAAGTCATTTTCGGCAATGCGAATCAGGCGGGAGAAGACAATCGTAACGTCGCCCGGATGTCTGGACTACTAGCTGGTCTACCGGTCGAAGTCGCCGGTACGACGATCAATCGCTTATGTGGATCAGGACTCGATGCTGTCATCGCGGCAGCGCGGGGAATTGCCTTAGGTGAAGGCGATATCTATATCGCTGGTGGAACGGAAAGTATGACGCGTGCGCCATTCGTCCTCGCGAAGCCGGATCAAGCCAACCCACGGGGCAATCAGACGATGTACGATACGACGATTGGTTGGCGGTTCGTCAATGATCGTTTAGCAGATCAATACGGAACGGATTCGATGCCGGAAACAGCTGAGAACGTCGCCCGTCAGTACGGCATCTCGCGCGAAGCGCAGGACGACTTTGCGTTTGAGAGCCAACAACGCGCAAAACAAGCGATCGAGGCAAATCGCTTTACTGAGGAACTAGTTGCGGTCACGCAGACGGACCGGAAAGGTAACGTCAGCGTCTTCGACCGAGATGAACATCCCCGTCCTGAGACGACGCGTGAGAAACTGTCGACGCTTCGTCCGTTATTCCCGAACGGTACCGTGACGGCGGGGAATGCATCTGGCGTCAACGACGGTGCGTCGGCGCTGTTATTGATGAGTGAAGAAAAAGCAAACGAACTCGGCTTGACACCGCTCGGGTATTATCGAGCGAGTGCGACAGCAGGGGTCGAACCGGCCATCATGGGGATCGGACCGATCGACGCGACAAAAAAAGTTCTCTACCGAGCAGGGTTGACGGTCGAACAGCTCGATCAGATCGAGTTAAACGAAGCCTTTGCGGCTCAAAGTCTTGCTTGTATCGAAGCACTTGGTTTACCAAGCGAAAAAGTCAACGTCAACGGCGGAGCGATCGCCTTCGGTCATCCACTCGGTGCAAGTGGTGCGCGAATTTTGACGACGTTATTGCATGAAATGCGCCGGACGAACCGGACGTATGGTCTCGCGACGATGTGTGTCGGAGTCGGACAAGGCATTGCCCTCGTCGTCGATCGGGAGGGACTCGTATGATTCACTTAGAACGAGAAGGCTATATCGCGATCGTCCGGATTGATCGTCCGGAACGTTTAAACTGTCTCGATTACCCGACGCTTGTCGCCTTGCAGGAACAAGTCGATGCGTTGTCGGTCGACTCGGAAGCGCGGGTCGTCCTGTTTACGGGAACGGGGAAATCATTCAGTGCGGGTGCCGATTTAAAAGAACGCGTGCATTTAAACGAAGAAGAAGTCCGGCGCAATGTCCTTGCGATCCGGAATGTCTTCACGTCGATCGCGCAATTGCCGCAACCAACAATCGCAGCCGTCAATGGGCACGCGCTCGGTGGTGGCTTTGAATGGATCCTTGCCTGTGATTTCCGCTTTCTCGTCGAGGATGCCCTCGTCGGGTTGACGGAGACTAGCTTCGGAATCATTCCTGGGGCTGGCGGAACACAACGCTTGCCGCGACTGATTGGGGAGACACGGGCGAAGGAATTGATCTTCACAGCAAAAAAAATCGACGCGATGACAGCAGAACGATACGGACTCGCGACCGCTGTCGTCGCCCGGGAAGCGTTGATGACGACGTGTCTTGAGTTTGCTAATCAAATGTTACAAAACGGTCCCATCGCCTTACGTCAAGCGAAGCGAGCGATTGATCAAGGGCGGGATGTCTCGCTCGAACGAGGACTACAGCTCGAAACGGAAGCCTATGAAGTCGTCATCCCGACCGCAGATCGTCAGGAAGCGCTACAAGCCTTCGCTGAAAAACGGGCACCACGCTTTGAAGGAAGATGAGGATGGTCGACGTTTGAAATAACCCGTATACTAACGATACACACTATGAACGACTGAAGAGAGAGTGAATACCATGAGTGCGAACACCCAATCAATGATTTTTACGATTTACGGCGATTATATCCGGCATTACGGCAATCACATCTGGGTCGGGAGTTTAATTCGACTCGTCAAAGAGTTCGGACATAACGAACAAGCCGTTCGGGTCGCGGTATCCCGAATGGTCAAACAAGGCTGGCTCGTCTCTGAGAAGCAAGGAAGCAAAAGTTTCTATTCGTTGACGCCACGTGGAGTGGAGCGGATGGAGGAAGCCGCGCGCCGAATCTATAAATCAACACCGCACGACTGGGACGGGAAGTGGCGGACGCTGATGTACACGATTCCTGAGGATAAGCGGCAGATTCGCGATGAGCTCCGCAAAGAACTGACGTGGAGTGGGTTTGGCAACTTATCGAACGGGGTCTGGATTTCACCGAACCCGCTTGAAAAAGAGGCGGAACGATTGATCGAAGCATACGAAATCGAAGAGTATGTCGATTTCTTTGTCGGTGAATACCATGGTCCAAAACAGGACCAATCCCTCGTCGAGCGTGCGTTTCCGCTAGAGGAATTGCAGGAACGTTACGAGACGTTCATCACGGATTACAGCCGGCAATACATCGTCCATCAGAGTCAGCTCCAACTCGGAGAAATGACGGATGAACAGTGTTTCGTCGAACGGACGATGCTTGTGCATGAGTACCGGAAGTTCCTTTTCACGGATCCGGGATTACCGCAGGAACTGTTACCAGATGCTTGGAGCGGACACCATGCGGCGCTCTTGTTCGAACAGTATTACCGATTGCTCGCACAGCCAGCGAGTCGGTTCTTCGAATCAATCTTTGAAGAGACGCACGATGTGTCACAACGCAGTGCTTCGTACGACGCAGCGGAACACCCGTTGTTTGCGGAGCGATAAGAACAATACATGAAAGAGCGGGACGGATCAGTTGATCCGCCCCGCATTCGTGTCATTCAGATGTATTCTGTTCAGCTGATTCTGCGAGGATGTTTCGGAAGGCATATCCTTTATCGACGTAAGAATCAATCGACTCCTGAATCATCGCGAGATCTGCTTCTGTTAGTTCACGCACGACTTTACCGGGTGAGCCGATGATCAGCGAACGGGGTGGGAAAACTTTTCCTGATGGAATTAACGTATTCGCCCCGATGATGCATTCTTCACCGATGTCTGCGTGATCAAGAACGGTTGCACCCATTCCGACGATCGAACGACGTCCGATTTTGCAACCGTGTAAAATCGCGTTATGTCCGACCGTCACTTCATCTTCAATGACGACGGGTGCCCCTTCATATAGATGAATCGTCGCGTTGTCCTGGATACTGCATCGTTTCCCAATCGTAATCGGTCCTTCGTCACCGCGTAAGACAGCGTTGAACCAGACGGTAGACTCGGAACCGACCGTCACGTCCCCGATCAGATAAGCACCAGGAGCGATGAATACATCGGAGGCGACGTTCGGATGAATCGATTGATACGGAATTTTCATAACAGAATGACCTCGTTTCTATAATAAGATGAACTATTATTCATTCCATGTCAGTATAGCATGTGAGTGAAGGTGAGAACGGAGGAAAGACATGTTTCCGATTTGTGAGCTCTTTAAAATTCGGTATCCTTTGATTCAAGGAGGAATGGGTAACATTAGTCATGCGGCACTCACGGCAGCGGTGTCGAATGCCGGAGGACTCGGAACGCTCGGATGCGGGACATTGTCGGTCGATGAAGTGGCGTCGCGGATCCACGAGACACGAATACTGACGGATCAACCATTTGCTTTGAATATCGCGATTCGGGTGTCTCCCTATACGGAAGCACTGATTGATCTCGCGATTACAGAAAAGATCCCGATCGTCTCCTTGTCGGCCGGAAACCCGGCACCGTACATAGAGCGACTTCAAGCTGCCGGCATCAAAACGATCGCCGTCGTCGCCTCGGTCAAACAGGCATTGAAGGCAGAACAGGCAGGTGCAGATGTACTCGTAGCGGAGGGAGTTGAAGCGGCAGGCATCAATTCACCGCTCGAGTTGACGACGCTGACCTTGATTCCGCAGCTCGTCGATCGGGTCAACATTCCCGTCCTTGCAGCGGGTGGAATCGGTGACGGTCGTGGACTGGCAGCTGTTCTGTTACTTGGTGCGGCTGGCGCCCAACTCGGAACACGGTTGATCGCGACGGAAGAGGCGAAGGTTCATTCGACATACAAGGCGCACTTAATGGAGGCGACCGATACCGATACACGCATCATCGGACGTTCCGTCGGATTCGTCCGACGTGTCCTTGATGGTCCTTACGTTGAGCGACTCACAGCAGAGACACCTGCTGCTTTTCTCGATCAGACGAATGAGTCGTATCATATCAGAGGTGCTCTTGAGGGCGATGAGGAGAAAGGGTATGTCAACGCTGGACTGGTTGCCGGATTGATTCATGATGTGCCGACGGTTGCGGAGTTGTTTACGCGCATGATGGCGGAAGCGGAGGAACAGCTGAAACAAACGACGACTCGTTTTACGACATGAGCATACTGATGGACCCGTGATTCTACTTGTGGAAAGCGGGTTTTTTCATGTTTTTTTGAAAATGGGACATTTGTCCTTTTCAAGTGGGGCACGAGTAAGGTCTACTCTAGTGTAGAGATTAAAGGAGGAGATGACGTGCAAGGAGTCGTGTTTGCTTTGATGAGCGGTCTGTTCATCGCCCTGCAAGGCATATTCAATGCGCGCCTTGCGACAGGCGTCGGACCGTGGTTGTCCGTATTAATCGTCCACTTTGTGGGTCTGGTAGGTTGTTTAGCCATTTACAGTTTCGTACGAGACCGGAAAATCGGTGGCTTCCGTCAGTTACCGTGGATTTATGCGAGCGGTGGTTTGATTGGTGTGCTAGTCGTCGTAACGGAACTGACAGCAATCCAAAAACTCGGGATGACATGGGCGATGTGTCTATTACTCGTCGCACAGATTTTATGTGCCTTTCTGATTGATTTAAAAGGATGGTTCGGTGTCTTAAAAAAACAAGGAAATCGTGGTCAGTGGGTTGGTGTGGGTCTCATGCTTGCGGGAGTTGCGATTTTCTCACTTGCCTAAAGGGAGGAATGAACATGGAAACCGTCATTCAACAGTATGGACTGGATACGATTTTGACGGAAGAGACGCGCACTTGGTTGCGTCAAGAAACCTTCCAAAAAGGGGAACTCCTCTGTACGACAGGGGCGACGATCGACCGGATGTACTTCATCGTCGCAGGCAAGGTTAAGATTTCTGCTGCCTCGTCAGAAGGGAAACAACGGATTCTGCGATTCAAGACACCTCTGACGGTGATTGGTGACGCCGAATTCATCAATGAACGGGAAGTGTTGAATACGGTCGAAGCAGTGACCGATGTTGAGGTGTTGAGCGTGCCGTATGCGATTTTACGCGAGCACAATACGACGAACGTCTTTCTGCAGTTCCTATTACGGACGATCACAGCGAAGTGGTATGCCGACTCGAAATCAGCGTCGCACCATGTGTTGTATACCGTCGAGGAGCGATTTGCGGGATATTTGTTGTCAATCGCTTCTGAAGCCAGTGACAGTTTATTTTATCAGGAGATGCGGACGTCGAACCTGCATGACGTCGCTGACTGGCTTGGAACGAGTTATCGCCATCTCAACCGGATCATCACGAAATTATGTGAAGAAGAGATTCTCGTTCGACGACGCGGGAAAATCATCATCGTCGATTTGGAAAGAATTCGCGAGAAGGCGAACGGTAACAGCTATGAGTAAGGAGGAACGAATATGGTAATGGGCATCGTGTGTGCCGTGTTGGCAGGGATGTTGATCAGTTTACAGACGGTACTGAATGCTCGGATGAGTGACGCGTTTGGTGCATGGGCGACGACGACGCTGGTCTTCTTCGTCGGCTTCGTCGGAGCAAGTGTCACCTATGTCCTGTTTCGTGGTGGAACGATCGGACAGATCCAAAACGTATCTCCACTCTATTGGTTCGGTGGACTTGTCGGTGTTGGTGTCGTCTTTTGTGTCATGCGTGGAATTCAGTTGCTTGGTCCATCCGTCGCGATTTCCGTCGTTCTGATTTCGCAGTTAAGCTTTGCACTCGCTGTCGATACGTTCGGTTGGTTCGGTTTACCACAAATTGATTTATCGTTCGGTCAGCTCATCGGTCTCGCCGTCATGGTATGTGGGATCTTCGTCTTGAAGCGGTATCAAGTCGTGGCGCCGGAAGAGAAGGCGAAGGATCAGGTAGAACGTGTTTCATAATAATCGAATGCAGAATGAGGACAGTGGAATTTCAATCCACTGTCTTTTTTGACTAGTCTTCTACTTGAATAATACGTTTTCTGAAATAGAGTGAGAAAACAAGGATAAGAAGACCACTGTACAACATGATCGTCGTGATCGAAACGTGAAACGACAGTAAAAACGAGAGGAGTGCGTAAGACAATGGAACGAGACCGTTTGAAGCTGCGTTGACGACACTCATGACACGTCCCATCGTCTGTTCCGCGCACTGAGACTGGATGAACGTAATGAAGCGAATATTGATGATGGAAGAAAGGACACCAAGTGATAACAGAATGATCAGGTACAACAAGATCTGCTGGGCTTGGCTAAGTAGAAAGAGAAGCAGACCTAATGCGCCAATCAATCGAACCGATGAGGTAATCCCACGTACTTTCGTCTGCGCAAAACCACTCCAGAGCGCCCCTCCGAGCATTCCTAGCTGATAAGCACCTTGCATGTAACTTAAATCCATCGCGTCTCCTTGAAGCACATCATGAACGAGTAAGGGAATTCCGAGTAGGAGTGGTCCGAAGAAAAAGAAATTGACACAGATGATAAGAAAAAGTGTCTGCTTGAGTTGCTGAAAGTGAAAGACGTAATGCAACCCTTCTGTTAGTTCAAAGAGCGCTGAATGTTGAAGCGATCGCTTGATCTTAGATTCACGAATACCATACGTGAAGAAAAGCGTCAGACAGAGTGTCCCGAAAATCACAAGAAAAACGTGCGAGTAAGAAGAATAGCTGAGGATGACCCCACCAAGAACCGGACCTGAAAAAAGGGCGATTTGATTAGATGTCTGAATCAGTGAATTGGCTTTAGTGAGTTGTTCTTTTGGAACGAGTGTAGGCAGTAAGGAAGCATTCGCCGGCGAAAAGAATGCATCCACACTACCAAACAGCAAGGCGAATCCTAAAATCGTCAGTAATGTAAGCTGATCGGTATGAAGTAACACGAGGAGACAAAGAATAAAACTGATCCGTAGACCGCTTGAGATACGCATGATCGTTGAACGTTTATAGCGATCGGATAAGACGCCACCGAACAACATGAGAAAAATACGAGGTAACAAGGTAGCCATGAGAACGAATCCGAGATAGGACGCTTGGTTTAACGTATGGATGACATACCATTGTTCAACAAACAGATACATCGATAACGAAAGGGCAGAGCACATACCGGACCCCCATAAAAATAAAAAGGATCGATTTTTAAACAGCGAGTGTTGCATATCCATTTCAACAGGTAGCATGGGGCACCTCCGATTTAAACCTCGTCATTCTCAAACAGTGGTTCATCAATTGCAAAAGCAGTCGTCATGATGTAAAAGTGCTTTTGATCTTTTTCGTCAGGTGGAGACTGTGTGAACTCGTCTAATAAAGCACGATATTTTGTAGCAAATCGCTGAAAGTCGGCTTCAGAAATCGTTAGTTCCTTTTGAAGCGATAAGCTCATCCAGTCCTCAACGTTCGAAGATACGGGAGCAAAAGCAGCTGTCGGAGCCGTAAGGACGCGTGTCTTTGCCCGGTCGAGTACCTCAAGATACGACTGCCGAGTCGCCTCTTTTGTCTCGACGAAGTTCAGAAGGTGATCAGCAGGAATGTATCCTCGGGCAATCGCTTGGTAATATTTCAACAAGTTGCCGCCCTGTTCTTCTGTCCGGACGAGGCGAATTAAGTCATGCTTTTCAAGTTCCCGTACATGATAAAGGACCTTCGCGCGGGATAACGTCAGCAAGTGGGCTAACTGATGCACCGTATGCGGTTTTTCGACGAGAAACATAAGAATTTTTGTTCGTAATGGATCACTGATCACCTTCAATTGTTCATAGCTGTTCAGTATATGAATCGCTTTTTGTTCCATCCAATCATCTCCTTTTTAACCGGTTAATTTTTGTTAACCGTAAAACAAAAGACTTCATTTGTAAACGATTGCAAATTTATGCAAGGGTGACGCAAAGGACAAAGCAGTTGGTTTACATACAAAAAACTGACTCCAATGACATCTCGGTCATCCTCCACTTTCTACTGAAAAGTAGGGGAAGAACGAGATGCTTGAAATCAGTCTCAGCTACTGTGTATGGTTCGAGGTGATTAGACCGTCGTCGTATCTTTCCATTCTTGCTCGATGAAGGCATCGCGACCAGAAGCAGCACGATCTTTTTTATAGTGTTCTGGATTTTTCTTATGGAAGTCTTGATGGTACTCTTCCGCTGGATAAAACTCAGAAGCGGCATCGATCCGCGTCACGATCGGTTGTTTGAAACGATTGCTTGCAACAAGAGCGTCACGAGAAGCGATCGCTGCTTCATGCTGAGCATCCGTATGATAGAAGATTGCTGGTGCGTACTGCGTGCCGCGATCTTGGAACTGACCGTCTGCATCCGTCGGATCCGTTTGTGGCCAGTAGAGTTCGAGCAGACGCTCGTACGGGAACAGACTCGGATCAAACGTGATTTGAACGACTTCGAGATGTCCTGTCGTTCCTGTTTTAACTTGCTCGTATGTCGGGTGATCGACGTGTCCACCCATGTAACCTGATACGATTCCCTCGATTCCTGGTAATTCTTCAAACGGTGTCACCATACACCAAAAACATCCACCTGCAAATGTTGCTTTTTCCATCCGTATCTTCCTCTCCGTGGGAAATTCCCATTGTATGTCTGACAGCGAGAAAAACGAAAACGACTCCTTCGCTTGGTTGCAAAAGGAGTCGCCGCTTTTTATCAACCAAAGCTTTCGCTTTGCTGGTCGTAGCACCTTGCTATGCGCAGGTTGCTGGGACGTCATCGATCCAGATCTCTCGGTCCACTCTTGATAAGGGTATATGAAGTTGATGTCATTCGTTATCATTGTTGTGATGATACCATTCACAAAGAAATAAAGTCAATCCTTAGGTTTCAAGGCACGTAAAACGGTCGCTCCGAGTGTTTTCGCACCAACCAACAACGCCTGTTCGTTGATCTCGTACTGCGGATGATGTTGTGGATGATTGACGCGACCGTCCGTATATCCGGAGCCGGTGAAGAAATAACTACCCGGTACGTGCGTTAAGTAATGTGCGAAGTCATCCGCCGCCATCATCGGTGTGAGTGACCGGACAGATGCTTCCGGTAAGAAAGAAGCGGCTTCCTGAACGAGTTTTGTCTCGTCCGGATGATTCCAAAGCGCCGGGTAACCCGTCGTGAAGTCAATCGAATAGGTGGCACCGATGCCGGCACACGTTGTTTTGGCGATAAGGTCGACTTCTTGTCGGAGCTGATGTCGTAGTGTCTCGTTGAACGTCCGAATCTCCCCGACGATGCGTGCTTCACCTGTGACGATGTTCGGAGCCGTTCCCGCATGGAAGGACCCGATCGCAAGGACAGCGGGTTCGAACGGATCGACCCGTCGACTGACAAGGTGTTGGAGGTTACAGACCAGTTGTGCACCGGCGACAAGCGCATCTTTTGTTTTGTGCGGTGCATGGGCATGCCCACCTTGACCGTGAACGATGATTTCGAATTCATCGATCGCGCATAATGTATGTCCTTCTCGAAAACCGATCGTACCGACCGGTAAATCATTTTCGAGATGTGTCGCGAAGATCGCATCGACGCCTTCGAGGACACCGGCTTCAATCATTTGGATCGCGCCACCGGGAAAGACCTCTTCACCATGCTGGTGGATGATTCGAATCGTTCCTTGCAATTGATTCCGTAATGGATAGAGTGTAGCAGCAAGGGCCATCACCATCGCCGTATGCCCATCGTGTCCACATGCATGCATGACACCAGGGTGAATCGACCGGAAGGCAAGCGTCGTCTCTTCTTGAAGCGGTAAGGCATCAAAATCCGCACGAACAGCAATCGTCGGACCAGGTTGTTTGCCTTCGATCGTCGCGACGACACCACGACCTCCGACGGCTGTTTCGTGAGGGATGCCCTGCTCCGCATAAAAGTTTGCAATCCGTTCTGGTGTGCGGACTTCCTGGAAAGAGAGTTCCGGATGTCGATGAAAATCACGACGTAACGCGATCATCGTGGGTTCGAATTGTTCAAGTGCTTCAAAAAGTTGAGTTTGCATCTTCAGGCTCCTTTGACGTGTGTCTTTTCGTGAAAATGGGTACAGATACAGGTAATCACGAAAGGGGATAATGAAACATGGGAGAAATCGTCGTCAACGCTGTACTTACAATTAAAGCAGGACTCGCGGATCAAGTCTTTCCGATTTTAGAAACGGTTTATCATGCCGCACAAAAAGAGGAAGGATGCTTGCGCTATTCCTTGCACCAATCGATCGAGGATGAGCATCAATTCATGCTGTATGAAGTGTATCGGGATGAAGAGGCGCTTGAAGCGCATATCGCATCCGACCACTATAAAGCTTACCGTGAACAGATCGAGTTATACTTGATGGATCGACAAGTGACGAAATACGTCGAGATGACATTCTGACGTGTTGTGATAAGAAGAGACGAACCCGTCGATGTCGACGGATTCGTCTTTTTTATTACATCGATTTGAAGCCGAGGAAATGCTCCTGCCAACGTGGTTCGTAAATCGAGTTGATTTGAAGCTGTGAACCGCCCGCATGGATGAAGTGTTCGCTATCGAGCATGATCCCGATATGCGATGGACCATCCGTGTAGGTGTTCTGGAAGAAAACGATATCCGAGCGTTTCCCGCTTGAGATACTCGTCCGACGATTCGTAAAGAACGCACCGTACCAATAGCCACGAACGTTTGTCCGACCACCGTATTTTCCAGCCTTGTTTGTCGCATAGTGAATCAAACCGGAACAGTCAAAACCACCGTTCACGGCATCTTGTGAACCCCATGTGTATGGTGTGCCGATATGTTGAACGGCTGCTTGGATCAGCTTTTCACCACGCGTATTATTCTTTTGAACGACCCGTTTATCGGACGTGATCGTCACAGCTGAGACTGGAAGATAAACAGGTGTCCAGCCGGACTGGATGACATAGAAGTTTCCGACACGGTGACGCGGATAAACACGTTTGCCTTGCTCAACGAGTCCGCTGCCTTTTGGACTGGTTGGACTCGAAAAGAAGGACGTCGTCTGTTTGACGGTATAGATTTTCGCCCGGTCGATTGCTTTTTGCGTCAGGCTCATATCGGGTTTACTTGTGTTGATGTAAGGATTGAGGACATAACCCGTTTGACCACTTGCTAGGCGGACTTGCCAAAAGTCATCATCAATTGATTTTAGACCAATTAATTTCGTCCCTTTCTTCAAATAGGCAGCTGGGCGACTGTAAGCAACGTCGGCAGAGAAGAGTGGCGTCTGGTCCAGATGGACATAAAATGTCGTGCCTTTTTTTGCTTTTGCCGTCGGCTTGTTCAGTCCGATGCGACTCGAATCGACGAAACCGAACGCATTTTTATATTTGACGCGCGTATAGTAACCGCTTTTTCCGTATATCGAAATCGTAGCGCCTTTTTTCAACGTGCCGATTTTTTTACCCGATAGTTTTGACTGCGACCGGATGACGACATCGTCCTCTGTCACGTAACGTTGACCAGTGACGTCATACAAATCTGGTTTTTTCGTGACGAGATCCGTCGTCTTGACGTAACCGTAGACTGATCCTTTTTTCAAGCGTGTGTAACTACCGCTCGTTCCGTAAATCGTCAGTTGATCAGCTCGTTTAACAGTATAAACTGTTTTACTGCTCGTCGAAGCCGACGTATAAACAGATAGATTGCGTTTCGCGTATCGTGTTCCGGTTGCTGCATACACTTTTCCGCTACCGAGATCGGCTGTCTTGACGTAAGCATGAGCTCCTCGGAAGATGATCCGGCTATAGGCACCGCTTGTACCATATACCGTCAGCAACGTATTCGTTTGGTGTTGCTTCAAGACAGGACTGGAAGCTTTGGCATCCGAATAGATCGGTGTAGCGCGCTGAACGTAGAGGCGTGCAGTCTTCGGATAGTATTTCAACGTACCGAGATGTGCCGTCAACACATAGGCATACTCGTCGTTTCGTTTAATCCGTGTAAACGAACCCTCGACTCCGTACGTCTGAAGCGAAGTATTCACAGGAAGCGATTGTACGACTTTTCCTTTCGTCGTCGCAGTAGCATAGACCGTCGTCTGCTGTTGGACGTAACGTAGCCCTGTTTCCGGATGATTCACGACCGGTGCATCTGCTAAATCAGTCGTCAATACGAAGGCATAACCGGTTTTAGTCGCCACGCGAGTAAAGTTACCCGTCGTACCGAACGTTTCAAACGCTTGATTTTGAACGACGACTGTCTTCGTGCTTGTCGTCTTCGGTTCAACGAAAAGGGAAGTCGCTCGTTTGGCATAACGCAGACCCGTTTCCGGGTAATTTTCGACCGGCGCATTTGCTAATTCGGTCGTTAGAATGAACGCATAACCGGTTTTAGTCGCTACGCGCGTAAAGCTACCCGTCGTACCAAACGTTTCGAACGCTTGATTTTGAGTGACGGCTGTTTTCGTACTTGTCGTCTTCGGTTCAACGAAAAGGGAAGTCGTTTGTTTGGCGTACCGTGTTCCAGTCGATTTCGGAAGTTGCTCGAGTTGTGTTGTAGGGATGTAAACGTATTGCTCGTTCCATTTCAGACGCGTGAACGTGTCGAAGGTACCGTATGTATCGATTCGCTGATAGGCGGGAAGTGTCGTCACAACAGTTGGATCAAATGGTGAAGCCGCTAATGAGAGTGGACTTTTTGACATCAGCGTTGCTTGTTTTTGAAAGACAGGTGCTGTTTGCGTTAACGCGTTTGTTGCGACATAAGCAGCGCCTTCTTGCCAACTGACACGGGTAAAGTCACCGTCCGTACCGAGCGTCTTCAGTGTGGTTCCTGCTGGTAGTTGTTGGATGACCGTTGCGGAATCAGTCGTTTGTAGCAATGCAGCATCCTCGTTCAAATAAGCTATCCCGGTCGTCTCGGTGACTGTTTGTGTTTCTACCGTCGGTTGAGCAGGTGGCGATTCAGCGAAAGCGGGTGCGGGTAAAACCGAGCTCAACATCAACGTTGCGGCAAGTCCAGCAACATGAGCAGTCCATTTTTTCATCAAGAGGTTCACTCCAATTCTTAAAATTTGTCATTATGGATAGTGTAGCATGCGCTTGTTTAAAAATTGATAAAAATCAAAAAAATAGGAGATTGTCCATAAAAAAACGGTATGCCTCAGCACACCGTTTGAAGTCATATGTTAGTTATCTTCTTCGTGATCCACTTGCCATTCCCAGTCAAGCATGCCGTAAATCAAGGAATCGCGCCAGTGGTCTTCGAGATAGACCGTCTCGCGAAGCTGTCCTTCCTTCGTCATGCCGACTTTTTGCAGGACTCGCTCAGAAGCGACGTTCCGCGGATCACACGTCGCTGTGATTCGGTGCAATTCTAGTTTTTCGAAACCGAATTGGAGAAGGAAAGAGGCAATCGACGTCGCATATCCATTCCCCCATTCATCGGGTGAGAGGACGTATCCGATTTCGGCGATTTTATTTTCAACGTCTGTGATGACGAGTTCACCGGCACCGATGACGACGTCACTCGGAAACGTCACGGCAAAAACATACCGACGTCTTGGTGTCTCGAGTTCACTTTCAAGCGCATCATGTAGGAATTGTTTCGTATCCGTTTCGGTATTCGGACCCCATGACTGGAATTGACTGACGATGGGTTGTGAGGCATAGGCGTGAACGGCTTCTACATCTTCTGGTGTAAAACGACGAATCCGAAGTTGATCATTGATTTTATAACGCATGCAGCATCCTCCTCTTTCAGATGAAGTCACTTTGATTCTATTTGACAGATGGGGAACGGATTCCTGTTTGACATGGGAAAAAGGGCGTGCTAGGGTGGTTGTATCGAATGGAATAGGGAGTATCCTCTAGGGTTCCGTACGGCTGGACCGAGGGAGGAACATGGACGTTTGTCCATGCAACGGAGGGATAAAAGCCCGGGAGTAAAGCGAATCGTCTCGCTTGCTCCCGGGCTTTTTCATTTGAATTTACCTATCAGGAGGCAATTACTATGGCAAAGTATTGGATTGGGATCATCGTCGCGGCGTGTTTTGAAGTCGGCTGGGTCATCGGATTAAAACATGCGGCAACACCACTCGAATGGGCTGCGACAGTCATCTGTATCATCGTCAGTTTCACAGTACTGATTAAAGCGAGTAATCATTTACCGGTCGGAACGGTCTATGCTGTCTTCGTCGGTCTCGGAACAGCAGGGACGGTGGTGACGGACATCGTGTTATTCAATCAAGCGGCTTCGGTGATGAAATTAGCATTGATCGCTGTCTTACTCGTTGGCGTCATCGGTCTAAAGTTAGTCAGTGGAGAGGAGAAATCAGCATGAGTTGGATTTATTTAATCATTGCCGGAATCTTTGAGATGTTTGGTGTCGTCTTGATCAATACGTTCAATCAAAACAAGAATGCGAAGAATCTACTGTTGATGGGAACAGGATTCGGACTCAGTTTTCTATTTTTGACACTTGCGATGAATGGTTTACCGATGGGAACAGCGTACGCGGTCTGGACGGGAATCGGAGCAGCTGGTGGTGCGATTCTCAGCATGGTGCTTTATAACGAATCAAAAGACTGGAAACGTCTGGTCTGCATAGGACTCGTCTTAAGTGCGACAATCGGTTTGAAACTTGTCGGCGAATGATCGTTTCATGTCAAACAGATGACGTTTTAATAGAACGCATGTTTTTTGGCATATTTTAACGCAAAAGAGGAAATACTCCTTATAGAAGTCACGCATGACAAATCGTGTTAATAAGGGGAGAACATCCATGAAAACGAAACAATATATCGGAACGTTCTATTCAGAGGAAGAATTGATCTCAAAAATGGACGAATTACACATTCAAGGACATCGGGAGGAAGACTTTTACGTCATCGTCAAGGAAAAGTCGAACATCGCACTCGTCCGTAGTCAGATGGATGCAGAGATCGCGACGACGAAACCGTCTTGGATTGATCGGATTCGTGGGAACAAAGGTCGTGATCAAGAAGTCGATGATCTGTTCGGATCACTTGATCTATCAGATAATGAGATCGAACAACGAAAAACGGAAGTCGAAGGTGGGGGATTCGTTCTTCTGCTTGAAGTCCAAGATATTCAGTTCGATCCACATTTAAATACAGACAATACACATCCTGATGTAAAGGTCCGTTATGGTAGTGGTGAAGAGACGCATACGTCATCAGATGTGAATTCCAACGCACAGCTCGGCTCAGGTAATCCGCTTGATATTGATAAAGATTCGAAAGAAGAACATGCAGAGATTGATCTGCATCGTGCCGGTACCGATAAGATGCCACAAGATGAGCAGGCAATCGATCATTCGAAAAAGCTCGACGGGAACCGGGAACCGGATATCGCGATGCGTCGGGATGACGATTTCCGACGTCCGGAAACAGAACGCGAGGAAAAAGAACATGATGCAACGCAAGACGGTGAAGAACATCGTCAATCGAAACATCAATCAGATGACATCGCCAAGCAAGACCATGGAAATAATTTAGACCGCTAAAATAATTGAATGGAATCACGTATCAGGGTCGTAATCAAAGAAGGTACCTTCCGGATCAAATCCGAAAAGTACCTTCTTTTTGTATAGAGATTAAACGAGAATCGTCTCGTCTTATTTATGATCCGGATTTGATCCTGTACGCACGTTGGCGTTCAATTGATCAATCGCTTGGATATCAGCGTCTGACAAGATGAAGTCAAAGACATCGAGATTTTCGCGAATGCGGCTTGGCGTAACGGATTTCGGAATCGCAACGATGTCGTGTTGCAGGTGCCAACGGAGGACGACTTGAGCCGGCGTTTTCTGATGACGGTCGGCGATATCGACGATGACCGGATGCGTCAACGCGTCGCGTCCTTTCATCAACGGACTCCAGGCTTCGACGACGATACCGTGCTTACGGCAAAAATCTCGGATTGCTTCTTGGCTGAGGAACGGATGGAGTTCGATCTGATTGACGGCAGGAACAATCGATCCTTCGGCTAAAATTCGTTCCAAGTGAGGAATATGGAAGTTCGAGACACCGATGGCACGCGTCTTTCCTTCTGCATAGAGATGTTCGAGCGCCCGCCATGTCTCGACATAACGATCTTCTTTTGGCATCGGCCAATGAATCAGATACAAATCGACGTAATCAACACCAAGCTTTTGCAGACTCGTCTCGAAAGCGGCAAGTGTTTCTTCGAAGCCGTGATCAGAATTCCAGACTTTCGTCGTCAGAAAGATCTCTTCCCGGGGGATGCCCGAGTCACGAAGCGCGCGACCGACGCCTTCTTCGTTCTCGTAAATCATCGCCGTATCGATTGAACGATACCCGGCGCGGAGTGCTTCGCTGACCGCTTCATATACTTCTTCTTCCGGTACTTTAAAGACACCATATCCGAGTTGGGGCATGCTGATGCCGTTGTTTAACGTAATCTGTTGCATCGATTCATCGACTCCTTTGTAGTAAATTCTTCTCTTTTCTAGTGTACGCGCTCCTCTTGTAAAAATCGAATGATTGCCGAAGTGAGTTCTTTTGCGTATACTGAGCGATAACAAATATTAGGAGGCGATTCTATGATTCGGCAAGCTGTTTTACAATACATACATGAGGAACACGCACTGGATCAACTCGAAGAAGTGATAGGCGATCGTTCAGCAGTCCTGATTCATGGACGTCAAGCCTATGAAGCAGCCGCTTTTGCTTTACCAGAATTACCACGTCTTTTATTTGAAGGACATTGTACAGATCAACAGGTGGAAGCTTTCAAACAAGCATGTGCTCCGTACGATGTGATTCTTGCACTCGGAGGTGGGAGTGTCATCGATACGGCAAAACAGGTCGCGTTTCAATTACAGCGACCGATCATTATCATTCCGACGATTGTCTCGAACTGTGCTCCGTGGACTCCGCTTAGTGTCATGTATAACGAAGAGGGACAGTACATCCGATTTGATACGTTCCCCGTCGTGATTGAAGCGCTTTTACTCGATCATCGGATCATCGCAGCAAGTCCGTATGATTATTTCGTAGCGGGGCTCGTCGATACGCTAGCGAAGTGGTATGAAGCACGTGCCTTAAGCGGATCATCAGCTGAGGATCCCGTCATCGAGATGGCACTCCGGACAGCTGAGCGTTGTAAGGATCTTATCTTGTCGACGACTATAACGGAAACGCGTTTTCGTGAGTATCCCGTTGAAATACAACATCTCGTCGAAACTGTCATTCCGTTAGCCGGAAGCATTGGCGGTTTTGGTGACGCGGCGACGCGTGGTGCAATCGGACACGCAGTGCATAACGCGTTGTCTCCTCATCCAGAAACGCATGCGTTTTTACACGGGAGTAAGGTCGGTTACGGACTACTTGTTCAGGAAAAGCTACTCGGACATGATGATGATTATGTAGAGTTGCGTGACTATCTTCTTGCACAAGAGCAGCCGACGACACTCGCAGATTTCGCATTATCGCTCGATGTCGTCGAAACACTTGCTTTACGGACAGCGCAAGAGGAACTATGCCGTCTGTTGCGTCCGATCGTGTCAGCAGAACAACTAGTGGATGCTATTACACGGAACGAGACGGTTTCTGTTTCGACGACTTAACATAAAAATACGCACATGGACCGAATCATCAGACGGTCCATGTGCGTATTTTTATTGTGCTTTCGCAAAGCGAGCATAAGGAGCAGGGCGACCGAGTAAGTATCCTTGACCAAGATCAAAGCCGAGTTCGCGGCAAAGATCGAGTTCTTCTTGCCGTTCGATGCCTTCTGCTAAGATTTGAATCCCCATTTCTCGTGTCAGATGACGGGCTTTTCGTAAAAAGGCTTCGTTTTCTGAGTTCGTATCGCAGTGATCGATGAAGGAACGATCGATTTTAATATAATCCGGTTGAAGCAAGGACAACATATCGAGTGTCGAGAAACCAGCGCCGACATCGTCCAGTGCCACTTGAATGCCTTGCTTTTTATACTGTTCGAAGACGTGTTTCAAATGATTGACGTCTTCAATTTTTTCCGTTTCGACGACTTCGAAGACGAGTCGACTTGGATCGACTTGATAACGCTCAACGATCTCAAACGTATGGCGCAGACAATACTCCGGATTATAGATCGTCGAAGGAAGAAAGTTGATGAACGTTTTTGTTGTGCCGCCGATATGATGTGTCGCACGGATAGCTTCTTCACGCGCTCGTTGATCAAGACGGGAATGAAGTCCCATCTTCGAGGCTGTCGAAAACAGGACACCAGGTGAGATCGGGGTATTGTCATCTGCTGCGCGTAATAGCGCTTCGTTCGCGACGAGCACGTTGCGCTGGATATCATAAATCGGTTGTAGATGGCTCGTCATGACCCCATGCTGGATGAAATCGATCGCTGACCGATGCTTCAGTTGTTCTAGAAGTTCTGAAGCTAGGATGGGTGCTGTCACGTAACGTGATTGTGTGGCGCGACACGAGACCGGATAATCCGCTACACGTAAGAGTGATGTCAATAACTGTTCGAGCTGTTCGAACGATTGATAGGAATAGATTTCTGGCGTTGGTGATTGAATATGGAGTGCTCCCGCTTCAACAAAACGGATTGATGTCGTACATTCGGCGCAAGGATGCCACATAAAGGGATGTCCACCTCTCAATACATCGAAAAAAGATGTATTTATTAAATTGGTTAAATTCTTTACCCTAAGAGAAAAAGAAATTAAACCTATTCTTCATAATCATTGACCTCATACAAAAAAGAGAAGGGACGACGGACACATTTCCGTACGTTCTCTTCTCTATCGGTTACATTCTTTTATTGTGAAGTGTAAACAAACCAGAAAGCGAGATGCAAGATAGCAGCCATCGGAACGAGCCATTGGAACTTCGCTTTCCTTGTCTTGTGCCGGACTGTGTACATACCAATCCAAGAACCGAGCGCACCACCGAAGAAAGCAATCGTCAATAGTGTCGCTTCCGGTGTTCGGTAAGCATGTTGTCGTGCCCGACGTTTATCCTGCCACATCGAGACAAATCCGATGAGTGTCAGGAGGAGGTAATACCCTAAGATGATCCTCATGAAAAATGACTCCTTTTCTAACGTTCGGCACCACCACCGCCGGAACTTCCGCCACCACCGCGACTGCCACCATTTCCACCGCCACCACGCATGATCGCGGAGAAGATGTTCAAGATGGCAAAGAAGAACATACCACCGGTGAACTTCATATCGAGGAACAATAAGATCAGTAATCCAGCACCAATCAGAATCTTCGTCCACATCGGAAGTCCATCGTCATTTTGTGTTTTCGGAGGATCCTGTGATTCGAGCGACTGATCCTTTGAAATGACACTGACGACCGCTTTATACGTTTCGGACGCTGCTTTTCCATACTCACCGTTTTCCTTGTAGGGAATAGCATACTGATCGAGGATACGTCCGGCTGTGATGTCCGTCAGAATCCCTTCGAGTTTATAACCGACCTCGATCCGGAATTGGCGATCCTTTTCGTTCGGGGCGACGACGACAAGAACACCATTGTCTTTTCCTTCTTGACCGATGCCTTGGCGCCGGAACGTTTCATTGGCGTAAGAGCTTAAATCCTGTCCTTTTAGATCGGGAACCGTCTTGAGGACGACTTGTGCCGTCGTATATTGTTCGAGTTCCTGACCAAGTTGCGCGAGTTCGGCTTCTTCCGAAGGAGTGAGCAGCTGAGCATCATCCTGAATGAAGAACGCTGCTCCCGTCCGTTCTGAAACGGCACTAGCTGTTGGAACGAAGAGGAAGAAGACGAGGAACGCGCTCAACAGAAGTCGCGTCCACCGCCGAATCATTTCGAATCACTGTTAAAGTCGACGGTCGGATTTTCCCGGTCGCTGTCTGAAATCTCGTAATACGGTTTTTTCTCGAATCCGAAGGCGGATGCGTAGAGTGTTGTTGGGAAGCTCCGACGTTTTTTGTTATAGAGGGTTACAGCATCATTGTAATCCTTGCGGGCAATCCCGAGACGATTTTCTGTTCCTTCAAGCGTATCCATCAACGATTGGAATCGTTCGCTTGATTTTAGTTCTGGATAAGTCGTCTGCAAGGCAATCAATCCGCGAAGCGAAGACGTGACTTGTTGGTCGGCTTCAATCCGCTGCTCGGTTGAAGCAGCGCGCGCAAGACCAGCTTGAGCTTCAGCGACTTTACCGTAGACTTTTTCTTCTTGACCCGCGACACCTTTAACGGTTTCAACGAGGTTCGGAATCAAATCCGCACGACGCTTGATTTGGTTGTCGACTTGCGACCATTTATTCGATACATCTTCTTCTACATTGACGAGGCTGTTGTATTGTCCGATTGCTAAAAAGGCAATTACGGCAACAACAACGACTCCGATGATTAATGGGAGTTTTGATCTACTCCGACTTCTGCGTGCCATGTGGCATTCACTCCTTTAGTTATGTCTCATCCCTATATACCCTTAACGAAGTGAATTAGTTTCAAAAAAATGAAAAACCGTCAGCTAAAATAGCTAACGGTTTGAACTTACATATAGACGATGACAGCTAAGACAGCTGCTAAGACAAGACGGTAGATCGCGAATGGAACGAGTTTGATCTTGTTGATCAGCTTCAGGAAGAAGCGAATCGATAAGAGGGCAAATACGAACGACGCAACGAAACCAACAGCATAGAATGCGAAGTGGTTCGGTTGAATGTTCTCCCAGTTCTTAACGAGCGAGAGGAAACTTGCACCGAACATGATCGGTACAGCCATGATGAACGTAAAGTCAGCTGCCGTCCGGTGATTCATCCCGAGGAAGACCCCTCCAGAAATCGTTGAACCAGAACGGGAGAAGCCAGGCCAAAGCGAAATACATTGGAACAGACCGACGAGTGCTGCTTGGCGATATGTAATCTGATCAAGCGATGTCGTTTTGGGTTCCTTTGGTCCGAATTTATCGGCTGCGATCATCAAGAGGGCACCGACAGCAAGACCGATGATGACCGTTTCAATCGAGAAGAGGTTCTCATCGATGAAATCTTCGAATAACAGCCCAAGAACAGCTGCTGGTAGAAGACCGATCAAGACGTGACGTAGTTTTAGCTTGTGTGTTCCTGATGCGTCATGTTCGCCTTCAATCTTATACAAACCGATCAAGCTGAAGAGACGTTTCCAAAAGACGACGACGACCGCAAGAATCGATCCGAGCTGGATGACGATTTTAAAGGTGTTCGCCGAATATTTACCTAGAAATTCCGTGGTTTGCAACCACATGTCATCGACGATGATCATGTGACCCGTGGAAGAGACTGGTGCAAATTCCGTCATCCCTTCGACGAAACCGAGTAAGAGCGCTTTTAAAAGTTCAATGATTGTCATGGTAATCTCCTTCTATATGATGTGCTATGTAAAAACATATCATGTTTTATTCTTGTGAGATAGAACTAATTGGAATATCGGGCGCAGGTCTGAGAGACGATTGGATGTGTAAGACGCGTTGTACGATTTAAATTCGTTTGGATAAGATAATAGATGGATTTAGATTTCATCGGATAGATCAGGAGATTCGATCATTTCCATTCATACTAAAACAGTATGAAAGAAAAGGAAATCTTTCTGTTAGGACACAAGGTCAGAAAAACTTCAAATCGATTGGCTTCACTGGAATATGCCTGGATCTACAAACAGAAAAACGAGCAGGAGACGGTATCGTCCACTACTCGTTTTGCAACAGGCTCATCCTAAAGCGACGTCAAGAATCATCATGACAGTAAAACCGACCATCAGACCAAGTGTTGCTAAATCGGATCCGTTCTCTGCTTGTGATTCCGGAATCAATTCTTCGACGACAACGAAAATCATCGCACCAGCGGCGAACGATAACGCATACGGTAGAAGCGGTTGAACGAAGAAGACCGCAGCCGCTCCAACCATCGCGGCAATCGGTTCGACGATCGCTGACAATTGACCGTAATGAAAGGCGCGCCGGCGCGACATCCCTTCACCGCGTAATGGAATCGATAGGGCAGCCCCCTCCGGCATGTTTTGAATCCCAATACCGAGTGCGAGGGTCAAGGCACCGGCGACGGTCGCTCCGTCCATGTTCAAGGCAGCGGCACCGAAAGCGACACCAATCGCAAGACCTTCAGGAATGTTGTGCAATGTGATCGCAAGAAACAGTAACGTCGTTTTCTTGAGTCCTGTCGAAGGACCTTCCGCTGTCTCGAGTGGTGCAGATAAGTGCAAATGCGGTGTAACGAAGTCGAGGAGACGGACGAAAAATCCACCAGCGAGAAAACCGATGGCGGCAGGAATCCAAGCGATTCCACCATCCTGCTCCGTGAACTCGATCGCAGGAGCAAGCAACGACCAAAACGACGCGGCAATCATGACGCCAGCAGCAAAACCGAGCATCATGTTCATGACGCGTTTTTCAATCGTCGTAAAGACAAAGACGAGTGCCGCACCAAGTGCGGTTAACCCCCACGTCATCATTCCGGCAAGCAATGCTTGCACGACGACGGGGAGGGAAGTAAACCAATCCAACATGACTATTCCTTCTTTCCGGGCACGATTTAAAGCATCCATCTGTATGAGAGCTTACCCGTTTTCGATCCGGACGATTCGTGTGAAGGGAATTTCAATGACTTCACGTCCGCGCAGAAAGAGAACGGAACGTTCGGGTGCTAGTCGTTCCACGAAACCGACGACCGTCACGTAGCTACTTTCCTTATAATACGTGATTTCAAGTTCGTTTCCTTCTATTAAAGCTTCTTGAAGCAGAAAGTGCCATGATTCTTGCAACTGTTCATCAATTTCAGGCAAGTCGAGCTGATGCATCTGGACATAATATTCCCGCAGCAGTTGCAAATGTTCCGGCATGAGAAAAGGAATCCATTTTAAATTTCCCCGATCACGATACGCTGTCATGAAGATCACCTCCCGGATGACCGCCGACGAAACGAAGGCGACGTTTGGCGACACTCGTATCAAGAAACGAGACAGCGAGGCGAATCGTCCCTTTTCCGTAGCGAAGATTGACGACATCCATTGCTTTTAATAACCGTCGCCGTTTCCAGAGTCGCGCATTATCCTCGAACAACGACAACTGTAAGGTGCCTTGATCGGCAGTCAAATGTCCCACTGAAACGGATAAAAAACGAACAGGTTCTCCGTCGAGCCAATTCGGTTCGAACAATTGTAAGACGTGACGCAGAATGATGCGTTCATCGGATGTTGGATAAGGCAACCGTACTTGACGGGAGAAACCACTTCGGACGACGTTTCGAGAATAGCGGACACCAATGTGAACGGTCCAGCCGACTTGATTCGAAAAGCGACAACGTGCGGCGACATCCTGCACGAGTTCATTGAGCACATTTCGGATGCGTTCGAACTGATAATAGTCCTGCATCAACGTCACACCGTGTCCAATCGTCCGTTGAGGGGCTTTCTCGAACAAATGACGAGGGGCAAGGAGTGTTGGTGACGCGTCAAGACCCCAAGCGTGATGCCACAGTTCGGCACCGATGACACCGAAGCGTTCGTGTAACTCTTCGACGGGGCGCATGGCAAGATCACCGATTGTTTCAATCCCCATCATCTGCAGATGTTGTTCCATGCGGTGTCCGACCCCCCACATCTTCCGAATCGGAAAATCATGAAGACGTCGTGCGACATCAGCATATCCACATCGCGCGATGCCTTCTTTTTTCCCGATTAAATCAAGGGTCAGTTTCGCGATGACGTTATTTGGACCAATCCCGATGCGGACGTGGATGCCGGTTTGTTTCAGGATTGCCTCTTTAATTTTGTGGGCAGCTTGCAGATCGGAACCAAATAGGCGATCGGTTCCGGTCATATCAATGAAGCTTTCGTCAATCGAATAGACGCGAATGGCTTCAGGTGGGGCGAATTGGTGCAGGACATCAAGGACACGGATTGACGTCTTCATATAAGCGAGCATACGTGGTTCGACAAGTTGAATCGTACGACGAACAGCGTATGGCAATTGCTCGATTTCATATAATCGACCGGCTGTCTTGATTCCAAGTGCTTTTAAGGCAGGGGTGGCAGCGAGAATGACGGACCCGCTTCGTTTTAAATCGGAGACGACCGCCAGGCGTGTCGTCAAGGGTGGGAGATTGCGATACTGGCATTCACAGCTGGCGTAGAAGGACACACTGTCGACGCAAAAAATACGTTTATCTTGTGGTAAAACGACGGAAGGAAACATCTGAATCACTCCTTTACATAAAAGAACGTATGTTCTTATTTTGGTTTCCTTGACTATAGCATGGTCTCAAAGTGTCTCAAAATAAAAACTGTTGAAAAAAGGGGGATTTGAACGATTTTCCCTCATATAAAAGGAGTTTGATACACTAAGGGAGAGAAAAAAGGGGGAACCTTCATTGAAAGAGACCAATATCCGTTTACCAGAATTACCGAAAACACTTCAGCTAGAGATCTTCGATCAAGTCGAAATCGATGACCCGTATCTGAAAGGAGCGCGTTATGAGAAAGAGTCGATGCCAAGTGAACTGACAGAACGCATCGATGCCTATCAAGTGTGTTTTCAAAATATCTCGTTCGCGAATCTGACCTTTGACCGTGGTTCGTTCGAAGATATCCGTTTTGAGCAATGTGACTTAACGGGATGTCACTTCCAAGAAACTCGTTTTCACCGCGTATCCTTCGTCGGATGCCGGATGACGGGTGTTCAGTTCGAAGATTGTACGCTGGACCATTTGACGATTCAGGAAGGACTTGCGGATTACGTACAGTTCATTCGCAGTACGCTCCGTCATCAACACTGGAGTGAAACGACGATGAAAGAAGCGCAGTTCTTCGAAGTGAAACCGACCCAGTGGAAACTCGAAGCGGTCCGGCTTACCGATAGCCAATGGATTGAAACACCGTTAAAAGGCCTCGATCTCCGGCAGACGGAACTCTCTGGTATTACGATCGATCCACGATTTTTACCAGGTGCTGTCATTACGGAAGAACAGGCAGTCGCCTTTGCTCGATTATTAGGGTTGGTCATTCCATAAAAAAAGTCTCTTTTCGATGGATTTCGAAAAGAGACTTTTGGTTTGTTCTTAAAATGACATCGTTTCGCCATCCTCTGGAATGAGGAAATGGGCAGAAAGGTGGAAGGCGGCTAAAAAGTCAGCAATCATATCGCGCCGCAGGAGACAATGATTGACGGACTCGAGGTGCGAGACGATGATCGTTGCTTCCGCTGCTGCTTCGTGTACCGCAAGGAGATCGCGTTGTGACATCGTAATCGGTTCTCCGGTCAGGAACTGAGCAGCGCCGCTGTTGACGACGATGATGTCGGGGGTATGCTGTTCAATCGCGTGTGCGACCTCGTCACACCAGATCGTATCCCCAGCGATATAAAGTGTCGGTTCGTCCGGGTGCGTGAGGACGAGTCCAGACACACGTCCCATCCGTTCACCGATTTCACCGACACCATGCTGTCCACCTGTTCGATGGATTTGGATATCACCGATCGTCACACCGGCATCGAAGGAAGAAACGTTCGTGAAGTCGGCTTCTCGGATGTGTTGCGCGTCCTCTTCTTGCTGCGCATAAATCGGTAAATGCTTGGGTAATAGTTGTTTAGCAGCATCGTCGAAATGATCGGCGTGCAGATGCGTAACAAAGATAGCGTCAGGATCGAGCAGTGTGTTGACATCGACCGGTAAGTCGACGAGTGGATTGGCGACGGCATTCGGTGTCTGTCCGAAAGGAGGCAAACTGCCTTTTTCGCCGAGGAACGGATCAATCAGTAAGACTTGATTGGCATACGTGACGACGAGCGTTGCATTACGAATTTGTTGAATATCCATTAGGTTCATCCTCTCTCAATGACTCGGATTAACTATTCCCCATCTGGCATTCAATGAATCCTATCGCAAGCGTTTCTCCATCGCCATAACGTCGACATATTCGCCGTTCAACTGTCCTTGTTCCTTAAACGTTCCGACAATCCGGAACCCGGAGCGGATATAGAGTTTTTGTCCGATTTTATTGAACGGGAAGGTGAAGAGAATCAGTTTATGCATCTGATGATCGCGCGCATGTTGTTCAGCCGTTTCAAGCAAACGTGTGCCAATCCCTTGTCCACGATGAGTCCGAGTGATATAAACCGAAATCTCACCGACGGATGCGTAGACAGGACGCGGATTATACGGATCGAGGGAAATGAAGCCGAGGACACCTGTGTCATCTTCAGCGACATATCCGGCATATCGATCGGTGCGTTCCGCATACCACTGGGTCATGAAGGATAAGTCCTTTTGGTCGGTCTCAAGCGTTGCGATCCGATCTTCGATGCCTTCGTTATAGATGGCGAGAATCGCTGGTAAGTCGTGTTCCGTTACGGGACGAATATGCATGACGCTCACTTCCTCATCGCTTTTCCTTCATTATATCGGTTACGTGTCAATGTAGTGATATGTTTGTGCGATAAGAAAAATGCCCATCCCTTCATATAGAAGAGAATGGGCATTTTTATAGTCTTTAAGAGACTGTGGATGTCTCGTTCTCGTAAATCGGAACCCAGCCGTCTGTCGTGACGAAGATCCGGACAGCGACTACTTTACGATCGTCTTGAAGCGTAAAGTAGTGGCGCGTGTTAACAGGAACGGAGATCAAATCACCAGGGTTGAGTTCGATGTTATAGTAGCCGACTTCTTCGTCTTTGATCGCAAAAACGCCGTGACCGCTGACGATGAAACGAACTTCGTCATCCGTGTGATGATGTTCTTTCTGGAAGTTGACGAGCAACTCATCAAGGTTCGGTGTCGTATCCGAAAGTGAAATGATATCAGCTGTCTGATACCCACGACGTTCTGATACATCTTTGATTTCTGGAGCGAACGTATCGAGAATCGTTTGTTTGTCTGCATCCGTCAGTGTGAAGTTTTCAACGAGATGCGCTGGAAGTTTCGAAACGTCCCATTGTTCGTAAAGAACGCCGCGTGACGCAAGGAAGTCAGCGACTTCCGTTTGATCCGTATACCGTGTGTTTGTTTCTTGGAAAAAGACTGTTGCCATGAGATGATTCCTCCTTTTAATGAATAGATTGACGGCATGATTGCAACGTCAACGTATAGTTAAATAAAAACTCGAAGGCTTCGAGGTGTTTCTTTGCTTCAAAAGCGGTCGGTGCCCAGACCGTGATTCCGTGATTGCGGATCAGGACGGCACCGCTGTCCGCTGTGACATACGGTGCAAAAGCAGCAGCAAGTGTCGGGATGTCCGCATGATTTGGAATGATCGGTACCGTGACCGTTGCATCTTCTTCCCACTTGCCGAGTGCCTTGATGATTTCCTGCCCGGAAAAGGTGATACTGCCTTGATCGCCATAGAGTTCCGAAATCACATTGTTCGCAATCGTATGGACATGCAGGGAACAACCAGCGTCCGTTCGGTTGAACACCTCGACATGGAGCAATGTCTCAGCGGAAGGACGCCCGGATTGCTCACCGATTAATTGACCGGTCGCATCGACATGAACGAAGTCGTCAGGAGTCGTCTGCCGTTTATCTTTTCCGCTTGCCGTCACAAGGAATTCAACCGGAACACCGGACGTCCGAATGGCGAGATTGCCACTCGTACCAGGGAACCAATCGCGCGCCGCAAGCTCTTGTTTGATGGCGCGTAGCTCTTCATACCGTCGCATGAATGTCATGTTGTCACCTCCGCTCGTGTTAAATCATGAACGATATCGTGGAACGTCTCAAACGGTGTGTAGGCGATATCGTTCTCTTCACACAACGTGATCAGATAATCACGGGCATAGACACGATCCGCTTGTTTCGCAAGTTCGAAGTCCGTCACCGAGTCGCCGATGACGATGATAATGTCACCGTCTTTACGCAATGTCCGGGCAACGGATGTTTTACAACAGCCGCACCCGTTTGTGCAATGGGCATCGCAGGCGTTCGGCCAATCGATATGGACGAATGGACCACTGAAATCGGCGACGTTACAGTAAATCTGTTCATGTTCAAGGAATGGCGCTAAGATCGGTTCGACGAAGAAGTCCATCCCACCGCTGACGATCGAAAAATCGATGCCTTGACGACGACTGTACTGAAGCAATTCCGAAAATCCGTCGCGAATAACGGCGCGCTCCAACAAAAAGTCAAGATAGGCTGTTTTTCCGTCAGACGGCAGAAGTGCGAACATTTGCCCGACACCACTCTGAATCGATAGCGTCCGGTCGAGTACGCCGCGTTTCAACGGTTCGAAGTCACTCGCTGGCGCAAATGCCTGCATGAGTGCAATGATATTATCCTGCGTCGTCACCGTACCGTCGAAGTCACAAAGAATCCGTACGGTCATGACTTGATTCCCCAAGCGTCGAGGGCGATCCGTAATTCTTCATGACGCGATGCTGCCGTCGATAGGGACTCATTTGCGAGTGCCGCATCGAGTGCTTGACGGAAAGCGATGACGCCAGCCGCAGCACCTTGCGGATGACCATGTACTCCGCCGCCGGCGTTGATGACGGAATCGATACCGAAGTCCTGTACGAGTTGAGCGACGAGTCCGGGATGAATACCGGCTGAAGGAACCGGGAAGATCGATTTCGTCTGACCGAGACGGGTCGCTTCGACCGTGATGCCACGAGCGACATCCTTTGGCAAAGCGACATTGCCGTAAGGAGACGGGAATAGCGTCAAGTCTGCTCCAGCAGCACGTGGTAATGTGCCAAGTAAGACAGGAGCTGCGACTCCGTGATTCGGGCTAGCGATCAACGCACCGCTATATGCCGGATGATTGAAGATCGGAACGTTGATCTCCGGATCACGTGCCAGTTCACGTAAGACGTCGAGTCCGTAAGTGAAGGTATTCAACAAGAAAGCAGTCGCTCCAGCATCAATCAACCGTTTGGCCTGATCCTTGAGCGTAAAGACGGGACCACTAAGTGTGATCGCATACAACGCGCGTTTACCAGTCTGGTGGAAGTGAGCATCGATGACCTCTCGTCCGATCCGTGCCCGATCAATCGTCGGTGTCAACGGATTGTCGTATAGGATCTCATCATCTTTGACAAGATCGATCCCACCAGCGAGTTGTCCTTCAAGTTGATCACGAAGGAATGATAGATCGCGTCCGATGACCCCTTTGAAGATACTCATTAACAACGGTCGATCTTCGACACCGATTAAGGAACGGACCCCTTCGATACCGAACTTCGCACCTGGAAAATCTGGTGTGAACGTGTCCGGTAACAGAAGTTCCGTTAATTTGATTTCACCGTCGAGTGAAAGTTTCCCGAAGACGGTCGTCAGAATCGCAGAAAAGTCGCGCGACACGTTATGTTCCGGATAACGAATCGTGATATATCCTTTTCCATCGCGCTCTTCCGTATGTACGACCTCCCCTTTGAACGAGGCGAGTTGTTGTTGCTCGAGATGATTCAGTTCCGTCCAAGAACCGACCGTCAAACCAAGCGCGAGTTGTTCAGCGCGTTGCTCGAGTCGATTGCGGGCAGTCAATTGATAAGTAGCAGTGATATAACCCATGTCTTTCCTCCTTCAACAAAAAAATGGTCTCTCGTCAGCGACAAGAGACCATGAATGATTCGAACGTGGACTCTTATCTGTCAGCTTTAGTAGCTGCAAGAATTAGCACCGTGCCAAAAGGTCGGTTGCTGCGACATCGTAGGGCTTGTCCCTCCGTCTGCTCTTGATAAGAATTGGATGAAATTGTGAAATCTAATTGCAATTTTTACATGAGAATCGTCACTTGTCAAACTATTTTTAGAAAATTTATTTTTTTGAAAATACTCTTTCTATAGATGGCATGAAAACGATATCGATTTCTGCTTGATTTCGATTTGACAGCGAGGAAGTCGATTGCGTAAGATTCAAATCAATATCACACACGACAACTACATACGACTCTTATCGCGAGTTGGCAGAGGGAATTGGCCCGATGACGCCGCAGCAACCGACCACTAGGCACGGTGCTACATCCAACAGACGTTTCGTCTGAGAGATAAGAGGACGCAGTGACTTTCCTGCGCCTCTTTTCGATGACGAAAAGAGGCGCTTTTTCGTGTATTACATTAGGGGGAAACTGAGATGACATACAAAGCATTCACAGAACAGGACGCGATTGAACGGGTCCGCTCATTAGGACTGATCGGCGACGGAGCCGTCGAAGCAGAAGAGATTGGCGATGGGAACCTTAACCTCGTCTTCCGAATTCGAGAAGGTGAACATCGATTGATTCTAAAACAAGCACTCCCGTACGCAAAAGTCGTCGGTGAGAGCTGGCCGTTATCGCTTGAGCGGGCGTGGATTGAGCAATCCGCACTCCGTGAATTCGCCCGGCATGCCGTGCCGTTCGTACCACGTGTTTTTCATGCTAGTCACGAAGAGGCGTATACGGTCATGGAAGATCTTTCACATCTGACGATCGTTCGGACTGGACTGCTCGCGGGTGAACAGTATCCGTTGCTTGCGGAACATATCGGTTCTTATCTCGCTCGGACTTTATTCCATACATCGGACTTTGCGCTTGGTCCGGTTGAAAAGAAACGTGTTGCCCGAACGTACTACAATCCAGATTTGTGCGATATCACAGAAAAACTGATCTTCACAGATCCGTTTCATGACGCGGAGACGAACGAGATTGAAGCCGGACTGGAGGAAGAAGTGGCACGTCTTTGGGCAGACGATGAGTTAAAACGCGAAGTCGCAAAACTCGAAGCGCTCTTCATCACGAAAGGGGATGCGTTGCTACACGGCGATCTACATACAGGAAGCATCTTCGCTTCGGCGACGGAAACGAAAGTCATCGATCCAGAATTCGCCTTCTATGGTCCATTCGGATTCGATGTCGGGCAATTCATCGCCCATCTTTTCTTCGCGGCATATCCAGATTACCCTACACGACGTGACGCAAGAATCAAGGACATCGATACGTTCTGGCTGACGTTTGCTTCAACGTTCCGTGCCTTATGGGAACGGGAAGCCGTCGAACCATTCCAGGCATCGGGACTTGTTGATGATGTACTGAGTACGATCTTACAGGATGCCCTTGGATTCGCCGGTTGCGAATTGATTCGGCGGACGATCGGTCTCGCACCAGTCGCTGATTTAGAATCAATCGATTCAACGACGGAACGCTTAGAGCGAAAACGTCACGCCCTCCGTCTAGGAGCAGCGTTAATCAAACGTCGGACAGAATGCCGGACATTTGATGATTTACGAAACTTTGACGTAACGGAGGAGTTAAGCCGATGAGTGCATTTGTTCAAAGTATCCGTTACGAAGACCGTGTCTTGACGATTCTTGATCAGACACGTCTACCGCAGGAAGAACACTATGAAGTCATTACTGATCTTGCGCAAGCAGTTGAGGCAATCAAACAATTGCGTGTCCGGGGCGCACCTGCGATCAGCCTATTCGGTGGATTCGTACTCGTTCAGGAAGCGTACCGGTTTGAAGCAGAACTGTCGATCTATAAGCAAGCTTTGCTTGAGACATCAGCGACGTTACTCGCGACACGACCGACGGCCGTCAACTTACGAAATGTCCTCGATCAATTGAATCCAATCATTCAAGACGGAACGTCGGTAGAAGAGATCCGTGAACGGTTGGAAAAACGGACGGTCGCCTTATACGACCAGGATGCGCAGACGTCACGTCAAATCGGGATTCATGCACTGGAATTGTTCCAGTCAGGCGACCGGATCCTAACGATTTGTAATGCTGGGTCGATTGCGACCGCTGCTTATGGAACGGCACTTGCGCCGTTCTACATCGCAAAAGAACGTGGCATCGAATTATCTGTTTTTGCGAGTGAGACGCGACCGTTACTGCAGGGAGCACGATTGACGACATGGGAGCTACAACGTGCCGGCATCGATGTCACGTTAATTACGGACAACATGGTCGCCCATACGCTGAAAGAAAAACAGATCGATGCGATCATCGTCGGTGCCGACCGGATTACACGAAACGGAGATACCGCGAATAAGATCGGGACGTTCCAATTGGCATTGCTCGCTCAAGCTTTTGGTATTCCGTTTTACGTCGCAGCACCGCTCTCGACGTTCGACTTCTCGCTCGTTTCCGGAGACGCGATCGAAATCGAAGAGCGTGATCCGCAAGAAGTGACGACTGTCCAAGGTGTCGCGACAGCACCAGCGGGAGTCGCCGTCTTCAACCCGGCGTTTGATGTCACACCACACACCTTAATCACAGGCATCATCACCGAACTTGGTGTCATCACTCAACCGAATGAAGAAACGATTGAACAATTAACAGGGCTTCAACCCCTCGGATAAGGAGATATGTCATGAAAAAACTAGCTTACGCAGTCCTAGCACCGGCACTGTTACTAGCGGCTTGTGCGAATGGAGAAGCCACGACGACAAAAGTCGTCAAGGATGTACCAAAAGGGGTTCAATCGGACGTCAAGATCGCTGTCATCCGCAACCTGGCATCGGACGACCATACGAAACAATTCCTTGATGGCGCACGAAGTGAAGGCGAAGCGCTTGGCTTTAAAGTCAGCACGTTCATTTCGGAAGGTAACGACGTCAAGTTCAAGGAGCTTGTCGCGCAAGCGATTCAGCAAGATTATGATGGGCTCATCATCTCGCATGGTAAGGAAGACTACGCCTATGACATGATCAAACCAGCGGTCGACAAAGGGCTGAAGGTCGTGACGTTCGATACGGTCACGAAGAAAAAAGGAACGGCGTTAAAAGGTGTGACGGAAACATTCCAAAACGATCATCAACTCGCGAAGCTATCGCTTGATGAAGTGACGAAGGTGACGGACAAAAAACCGGTCCGTGTCATCAAACTGTGGTTCGGACCAGGTTTTGCCCCGCTCGATCGTCGTCAGGAAATCTATAAGACGTACGAAGCAGACGGTAAGATCAAAACGCTTGAGACGGTTGGACCGACAAACTTCCAAGATGTCCAAGGGGATATCGCAACGAAGATGAATGCGATTCTCGCGAAATATCCGAAAGGAAGCATTGATGCGGTTTGGGGAGCGTGGGACGAAGTTGCAAAAGGGGCTTATAAATCGCTCAAGGATAATAAACGTCAAGAAATCCCGCTAATCTCGATCGATGTCTCGAATCAGGACATCAACTTGATGCGTGAAAAGGGCAGTAACTGGGTCTCGACGAGTGCGGTAGATCCATTCTTGATTGGACAAACGGACATGCGATTACTGGCTAAGAAAATTGCCGGCGAGAAGACGCCGGATAGCTTTGATCTCGACGCGAAACTCGTGGAGCAGAAGGCATTGAAGCAGGACACGACGATGTATAATCTCGATACGATCATCAAAGGTTGGAGTACGTCTGACAAATTTAATGAGCCGTGGATGGACCGGTTGCGTGACGTCCATAAAAAACAATGACGTCTACCAATCATCACTTGAAGATGACTGGGATTTCACTGGCGTTTCCAGGAGTGCAAGCCTTAAAACAAGTCTCGTTTGAAGTGAAATCCGGTGAAATCCACGCGCTTGTCGGTGCGAATGGTGCCGGTAAGTCGACATTGATGAAAGTCTTATCCGGAGCGGAAACGGCGGACGAAGGAACGATCCGTCTCGACGGGAAGGAGTTGTCCATCACGTCACCGCGTGATGCGAAACAGATTGGGATCGACCTCGTCCAACAAGAGGTCGATGTGGCGCTTGTCCCGTATTTGACGGTCGCTGAGAATATCTGTCTCGATCTGTTGACGGACGGAACGATGACTGGCTTCGTATCCCAGCGCCGTTATATACAGCGTGCCAAGGAAGCATTAGCGACATTACAGGCAGATATTTCCGTTAAGACACGCGTCGAGGAGTTGCGGCTTGCTGAAAAGCAACTCGTATTAATTGCCCGCGCCCTCGTTCAAGAACGCCGTTTTTTGATTTTGGATGAACCGACGGCGCCGCTTAGTCAGGCGGAAACAAGCCATCTCTTTTCAGTCGTACGTCGTTTAGCCGAACGGGGGCTTGGGATCATCTTCATCTCGCATCGTTTACAGGAACTATATGAGATTTGCGACTCCATTTCGGTCATGCGCGACGGTCAACTCATCTCGCGACATCTTTTGACAGACATCACGAAGGAAGCTGTCGTCGAGCAGATGCTCGGGCGTCAGCTTACGTCTGTTGCCAAAACGTCACGAGCAAACGCGACGAATGTACTGACGGTCGAGAGTGCCACAAATGCGGACGTCCATGACATCTCCTTGACGGTTCAAGCAGGGGAAGTCGTTGGTATCGCAGGACTTGTCGGTGCTGGAAAAACCGAGTTGTGTAAAGCGTTGTTCGGAGACCGTCCGTTTCAAGAAGGTGAGGTTCAGATAGGTGGAATGACGCGTCGTCTTCGTAATCCGCAAGCTGCGATTCAAGCGGGAATTGGTCTCGTCCCAGAAGAACGACGAAAAGAAGGGATCCTCGTTGCCGATTCTGTCGCAGAAAATCTGACAGCAGCGGTAGCCCATGATTTCGTCAACCGCTGGGGGCTGATGGATCGTCGTAAAGAAGCCGATCAGGCATCGAAATGGGTCAAAGAGCTCGGCATCAAAGTAGCAGATGTGACACAGGAAGTAGGTCAACTATCCGGTGGAAATCAACAAAAAGTCGCCATTGGAAAATGGTTACTGACCGATGTTTCTGTACTCGTCTTGGACGAACCGACGAAAGGTGTCGACGTCGGAGCCAAACAAGACATCTATCGTCTGATTGACGGACTCGCGCAGCAACAAAAAGGGATTCTTTACGCGACGAGTGAATGGGATGAACTTTTGACCGTCACGGACCGAATCTACGTCATGTTCGATGGACAGATCGTCCATGAAACGAAGACGGCGGACACATCAGAAGAAACCTTGTTGTGGTATGCGACAGGAGGAGGGCAACGATGAATGAGGTAGTATCAAAACAAACGAACCGAGGGAAGGGTTTACGTCCCATCCTTGGATTCTTGAACGACTGGGGGATCGTCCTCGCGATCCTTGCCCTCGTCCTGTTTTTTGCGACGACGGCTCCAACATTCCTACAAGGGACGAATTTGATTAATATTTTACGAAGCATCTCAATCGTGACGATCATCGCCATTGGCTTGACGGTCTCATTGACGATCAATGGATTTGACTTATCGGTCGGATCGACCGCGACGCTTGCGAGTTCCTTCGTCGTCTCGTTCTTCGTCTGGTACAGTCTGCCGCTCGGTGTCTCGATTGGTTTAGCACTTCTTTTATCTCTTAGCGTTGCTCTAGTGAACATCTTACTGATCGTCTGGTTTAAGATTCCGGACTTGTTTGCGACGCTTGCGACGATGTTCATCGTCGAAGGAGCGGCGATGACGTATACCGGTGGTGGTTCAATCAGTGCCGGAATGCCGCGCCTGGACGGTACACCAACAGTCGGCACGATTCCGGAGGCATTCGCGAAAATCAGCCAAGCACCTTGGATCATCGTCATTATGCTCGTCGTCGTCGCCGTGACACACGTCTTCTTAAGCCATACGCGACACGGTCGTTTTCTCTATATCATCGGCGGGAATCCGGAAGCCGCACGACTGACAGGAATTCGTGTCAACCGCTACCGGGCACTTGCGTATCTGATCGCTGGATTACTTGCGGCAATTGGTGGGATTTTGCTTGCGTCACAAGTCGGATCGTCGCAAATCAACGCCGGTTCCGGTTACTTGATGCCAGCGGTCGCAGCGGCATTCATCGGCTCATCGTTCGCAGGACAAGGGAAACCCAATGCACTCGGCACACTCATTGGGGCTTGTCTCGTCGGGATTCTTGAAAATGGTCTTGTCATGCTGTCTGTTCCATACTATTCGTTGAATATCATCAAAGGGCTGGTCCTTGCGGTCGCACTCGCGACGACCTATGCGCGGTATCGAAAAAAATAATTAAAATTCGACGTTTCGTTTATAACATATTCGGTAATATTCAATATATGAAAGGATGGTGATGCACATGAATGATTACCAATGTAGAGGGAACGATCGCATGTCGCTTCTGAAAGAAGAGGATCACCGGACTTGACGAACGTTGTCCATTGACACGGATGTATTCGTGTTTTACGTGCAACTGCACGGTTCAAGAACGGATCACGGCATGTGTTCGTTCCTGAAACAAATAAGGGGGAAACGCTACGGCGTTCCCCCTTTTTCATGTGCTAGAAACTGCTCGTATTTCTTTAAAAGCGTAGCGGAATATGAGATGATATAAAAAGTCAGAAAATTCAACTACTACGAGAGCAAGGGGCCTGACAATGCGAACATACACTAAGGAGATTCAAGCGATTATCGACAACGTAGAGAAAGTCATCATCGGTAAGGAAGATGTCATCACACAATCATTGGCAGCACTACTAGCGGGCGGTCACGTCCTGTTAGAAGACGTACCGGGAGTCGGGAAGACGATGCTCGTCCGTGCGTTCAGCCGATCGATCGGGTTGACCTTCAAACGTGTTCAGTTCACGCCAGACCTACTTCCGTCAGATTTGACGGGTGTATCGATGTATAATCAGAAAACAAGCCAATTCGAATATAGACCGGGTCCTCTAATGGGAAACATCGTCTTAGCCGATGAGATCAACCGAACATCACCAAAAACTCAATCTGCCTTACTCGAGGGAATGGCGGAAGCGAACGTCACCGTCGATGGTGAGATTCATACGCTTCCGAATCCCTTTTTCGTCATGGCGACACAAAACCCGATTGAACATGAAGGAACGTACCCGTTACCAGAAGCACAACTTGACCGTTTCCTCGTCAAAGTCAAAATGGGTTATCCTGATTTCCACCAAGAAATGAAGTTGCTGACACGTTTTGAACGGGATGAACCGATCGAGACACTCGAAGCTGTAATTGGTCGCGAGCAATTGCTCCAGATGAAAGAAGAAGTCAAGAACGTCCATGTCTCACAACCCGTCAAAAAATATATCGTCCATCTCGTCCAAGCGACACGGACGAATGGGTCACTCTACCTCGGCGCGAGTCCTCGTTCTTCGATCGCCTTGATGAAGGTCGCGCAAGCGTGGGCGTACATGGAAGGACGCAGTTTCGTTTTGCCGGATGATGTTAAACATCTCTTGATTCCGGTTCTATCACACCGCTTGATTTTGACAGCGGATGCGCGTTATCACGGTCAATCGTCAGAACGGATTTTAGAACAGATCAAAAAAGAGGTTGCTGTACCAATCCAACAAGACGTGGAGTCCCTATGACGAAGTGGCAAATTGGTTGGCGTTACGCTGTACTACTTTTGACGACGGTTGCCTTATGGACATATGCGCGCGTCGATGGCGGAAATGTCGCTTCCTTGCTGTTTTATGTCATGGCTGGTTTGACCGTCTACTGGACGCTCTTCCTCGTTTGGCCCGTTACGCAGGCACTTGCGACACGCGAAGTATCGAACAAGATGCTCGTTGCTGGAACCGATATCCCGGTCTCTTTACGGGTTCGTCGACGTTTCCCGTTTTTGGTCGGAGCCGTCGAAGTGACGGAGGCGATTCCGAATGAGCTTAGCGAAGAAAAACTCGATATCACCCGTCCACTCCGTGCCCATTACCGGAAGACAGAGCACATCGATTATACAATCCCATCGATTCGCCGGGGAGTCTACCAGATTCCAGGCTGTATCGTCGAAATCACGGATCCGTTCGGACTGTTCAAGCGGAAACGGATGTTTCCGGTCGAGACGTATCTTGCGATCGAACCGGCACGCCTTGCCGTGCAACTTCCGCACGAGGAGGACCGCGGCGATGGGGGAATATCCCCTGTATCACTTGATCTTCGTCAGTCGTCCTTTACTGTCGTCGGGGTTCGAGAATATGTCAGTGGTGACCGGATGAATCAAATCGACTGGAAAGCGACGGCAAAACGCCAAGGCTTGATGACGAAGACGTTCGAGCGAGAGCAGGAACGGGAGACGACAATCGTCTTCGATGAAGGAACGGAAGCGGGCGAAGCCTTCGAACGCGTCATCTCGATGCTGGCAGAAGCGACGGATCAGCTGAACAAGCGACGTCTGAGCTATCGGATTCACCTCGTTGGACATGCTGTTCAATCGTTATCGTTACCGCTTGAAGGGGCGAAACTGACACATTACCTGATGACGGCGCAACCGAGTCGGACGCGGACGTTCATCGAGTCGTGGGAGTACTCGTCGAAAGCACTTCGACTGAGTGGGAACGTTCTCTTCATTACGCCGGATCTTGAATCGAATAATGAACTATGGATCTCAAAGATTAATCAAGAAGCCACCGTTCATGTCTATACACCAGAACGGAGGGGAGTGCGATGATGCGACGCTTAATTTGGAACGCTATCGCTGCAGCCGTTCTGACTTGTTTCATGCCACCACTTCTTGAACTGACGACGTTCGAACATCTCTGGTCATTCTTACCGATGCTGTTTCTGCCGTTGCTGTTGTCGCATCTATCGCGACGTTACTTTTTACTCGGAAGTCTCGGTGGATTACTCCTGTCGTTCTATCTGATTTTGACGCCGGGAGCAGCACCATGGGGCATCTTTACGGAAATCAGTTCAGATATTCAGAGCGTCATCAATGGTGAATTACCAGGACGACCCGCTTTCGCGCTCTCGATCGGATTGATTAGTTTTTTGATCGCCTATCTCGCGCGTCGGACATTCCCGAATCGTGGGTTCGTCTTCGGACTTGCCTTCGGAGTCATCGGGTTCATCGCGTATTGTGATACATGGACAGATTACTCAGGAGAGACATTTATTCTCTATCCGATCATCTTATCCTTGTTATTGCTCTATGCGACGGAAGTCAACGAACGACCGCGCGCTTCTTACGTTCGTCCGCTAAGCGCCTTATTCATCATGGGAGCCGTCATCGTCGCTGCTGTCCAAAGTCCTGTCATCAATGCGACATGGCAAGACAGTTGGTACGATTTGACGTCTGGCCTTGAAGGGGAAGGGGAGCCGACAAATGCGATTCAAAAGGTCGGTTACGGTAACAATGACGAGCAACTCGGAGGGCCATTCCAAATGGACGACCGGGAAGTTTTCCAAGTCGAAAGTGAAGGAAATCGATACTGGCGAGTCGAGACAAAAGATATTTATACCGGCAAAGGCTGGGTGCTGTCGGAATCGAACCCGGAAATCGATGGACGTGGTTTCTTCTCGCACTTTGGGAGAGAAGTCAAGACACGTGAGGAAACAGCGACGTTTGAGATGGCACGTGAATTACCGTTCGTGCCATATAACGGAGATAACGTCCGGGTCTCGGTCGATCAACAACGACAAAATGTATTAGTTGATCCAGAAAATCAAAAAATATCGTATCTGGACGAGGCGGATCGTCAACGTAATTACCAAATTGCCTATTCATATCCACTCTTTACCGAAGAACAACTTCAGACAGATGAACCTGTCAATTTATCGGAGAATGAAACAGAGCGGTATCTCCAACTGCCGGATGGCTTACCACAACGTGTCCGTGATTTAGCGGAACAAATCGTTGAAGGTGAGGAGACACCGTGGGACAAGGCACGGGCGATTGAAAATTATTTCGAAGAAGAGAACTTTGAATACAATACGGAGGAAGTAGCCGTACCAGGAGAAAATCAAGATTACGTCGATCAATTCTTGTTCGAGACCAAACTCGGATACTGTGACAACTTCTCGACGTCGGCTGCTGTGTTGCTACGGGCAGCTGGATTACCCGCACGCTGGGTAAAAGGGTTCACGGGAGGCGAATCCGACGTCATCGGAGCTGCCGTGACGAGCTATACAGTGCGGAATAAAAATGCGCACTCGTGGGTCGAAGTGTATATCGAAGGACCAGGCTGGGTACCGCTTGAGCCGACAGTCAGCTTCGATGGAGCAGGACAATACACGATTGATCGGGAAACAGATAACGAGACGGAACAAGCAAATCCGCAACGTGAGACAGAAGATAATACGGAGACAACGACGCCAAATCGTCCTCAAGAAAATCTTCTCGATGAAGAACAGACGACTAGCGCAGGACAGACGGAGCAGAAATCGATTCCATTCTGGCCGATTTTCCTGACGGCACTCGCTCTCTTGTTCCTGTACTTGTTCCGAAAACCAATCATTCGAACACTCGCGATTCTCTTCTTCCGCAGACAAATCGAACGACCGGAAGGATTCCGCCGGATGTACCGGTATCTCTTACGACGTCTTGATAAAAAAGGATTCCATTATAAAGATGGACGGACGCTTGCGGAACTCGCTCACGAAGTCGATGGATATTACGAAACGTACGCAATGCGACCGTTGACGGATGCTTACGAACGGATGGTCTATGGTGGAGAATCATTGTCAGCTGAGAAAAAACGTGAATATTTCGAAAATATCATTCGTCATGTAGAGGGTTGATATTTACGAAACGATACAGTTACAATGGGAACAACGTAAATCACACACATGCAATCTCCTTTGTATATACTCGCGAATATGGCGCGAGAGTCTCTACCGGGTCACCTTAAACGACCTGACTATGAAGGAGCAGACCCTTCGTATACATTTTTTTGTGAAGCGGCCTGCTCTTTTTCCATTTTATCCATGGGCGAAGAGTGGGCTTTTTTCATAGGGTACGCATGAAATCAGAAAGGCGGGAACAGATTTGGAAGCACATTTGGACCAGGAAATGATTCTCGTCCTCGATTTTGGAGGACAGTACAATCAATTGATCACACGTCGTATTCGGGACCTTGGTGTCTACAGTGAATTGCATTCGCATAAAATCACTGCAGCTGAAGTAAAAGAAATCGCACCTGCTGGTATCATCTTCTCGGGTGGCCCACGTAGCGTCTACGCGGAGGATGCGTACCGGTGTGACCCAGGAATCTTCGACCTCGGTATTCCAATCTTCGGGATCTGTTACGGCATGCAGCTCATGTCACAACATTTCGGCGGAACGGTAGAACGTGCGGGACATCGTGAATATGGAAAAGCCACATTGACGTTACAAGACCCGTCACCGATGTATGCGAACCTACCGCTTGAACAAACGGTCTGGATGAGCCACAGTGACCTCGTCACATCTGTACCAAACGGTTTCGTCGTCGATGGAACGAACGTGTCATGTCCGATCGCTTCGATCAAGAATGAAGAATTGAAAATGTACGGTGTGCAGTATCACCCGGAAGTCAACCATACGGTCTTCGGGAAAGAATTGCTCAAGAACTTCCTCTTTGAAGTCTGTAAATGTACGGGCGACTGGTCGATGGAGAATTTTATCGAAATCGAAGTAGCGAAGATTCAAGAACAAGTCGGCGATAAAAAAGTCCTTTGTGCACTTTCTGGTGGTGTCGACTCGTCTGTCGTCGCAGCCTTGATCCACAAAGCAATCGGTGATCAATTGACATGTATGTTCGTCGATCACGGTTTACTGCGTAAAGGTGAAGCGGAAAGCGTCATGAAGACATTCGCGGATCACTTCCACATGAACGTCATCAAGATTGATGCCCAGGACCGTTTCCTCGATAAACTCCGTGGTATCTCAGATCCAGAGCAGAAACGTAAAATCATCGGCAACGAGTTCGTCTACGTCTTCGACGAAGAAGCTTCGAAGCTGACGGATATGGACTTCCTTGCGCAAGGTACGCTCTATACGGATATCATCGAGAGTGGTACGGATACGGCACAAACAATCAAATCACACCATAACGTTGGTGGACTGCCGGAAGACATGCAGTTTGAATTGATCGAACCGATCAACACGTTGTTCAAGGATGAAGTCCGTGAACTTGGGAAAGAACTCGGTCTTTCCGATGAAATCGTGTGGCGTCAGCCGTTCCCAGGACCAGGTCTCGGAATTCGTGTCCTCGGTGAAATCACAGATGAGAAACTCGAAATCGTCCGCGAATCTGATTTCATTCTTCGCGATGAAATCAAAAAGGCAGGACTCGAGCGCGAAATCTGGCAATACTTTACAGTCCTTCCTCCGATCCGTTCGGTTGGTGTCATGGGCGATGAGCGGACATACGACTATGCAGTCGGAATCCGCGCCGTTACGTCAATTGACGGAATGACATCAGACTGGGCACGTATCCCATGGGACGTGCTTGAGAAAATTTCGGTCCGGATCGTCAACGAAGTCCAGAACGTTAACCGCGTCCTGTACGATGTGACGTCGAAACCACCTTCAACGATCGAGTGGGAATGATTTAAGAAATTAAGATTAGTAAGTGGCTGAAAAACCTTATATATCAACGGTTTTACTGTCAAAAACTGATCCTGCTTCTTTTCACCTACGACTATTGACTTCTAAAATACTCTCTTTTATTTGTGTTATTTCGCAAATAGAAGGGAGTTTTTTTGATGGTCAAACTAATTGAACTGATTGATGATTTTCAGCTAAATCAAAGAATCGAAGGGAAAAAGCATTTTTATATTAGTCTTTGTAACACAAGGCTGACACGATGGAGAACATATGTAGAAACAGAATTTCAAATAGTTGATTTAGAGAGCGTGAGACCCTCTCACATCAAAAGTTACATTCAAGCATGTCAAGGTACTGGGAAAGAAATCAACAGCACGATAAACGGTAGTATAGCCACTCTAAGGGTATTTTTTAATTTATTAGTTGAAGAAGAGTATTTAAGTGAGCATGAAAATCCAATGCGTAGAATCAAAAACTTAAAAGAAGATAAGAAAGTGATTGTGACATTCAACGATGAAGAGGTGAGCCGAATATTAAACGATGTAAAAGAAAACACGTACTCAAATATCAGAGATAAGCTCATTTTAATTTTTCTGTTTGATAGTGGAATACGAGTGAGTGAACTTTGTGATATTAAAACAAACGATGTTTCTAGAAAGCATATTCTGATTCATGGAAAAGGTTCAAAACAACGTCTTATCTACATTTCGAAGCTCATGCGAAAATACATGCGTAAGTTTGAAACAATTAAGAATGAACGATTTAACCATAGACTTGATGATGAGATAGGTGAGTATTATTTTCTAGATCAAAGCGCTGAACGGTTATCTAGATCAAGGATCAACCAAATACTGAAAGAGCATTGTAGAAGAGTAGGAGTACGGAAAGAAGTGCGTTGCAGCCCCCACGATTGCAGACACTATTATGCGCAAAAACAGTTAAGGAATGGAATAGATATTTATAGTTTGAGTAGATTGATGGGGCATTTTGATACACAGATCACTTCAAAGTATCTAAGGGGTCTAGAACAAGAAGAAGTTCTTAAGATTGGAAATGTGACTAGTCCATTAAATCACATTAAGATGAAAAGAAAAAAACTTCCTTAAGTGGAAGTTTTTTAAATATTCCGAATATTTATTACATGTATTGTGTTTATTTGACAGGGAAATTTCAGGGTGATATATTGTATTTACCGAAAGGGAATACAGGTATATAACTTTATATTAATTTAAGTCCGTTCTTTTGTCAACAGACATTTTTGGAATGAAAAAAATTAGAAAGGTTATCAAGAAGGAGAAAATTATGAACGACGAAACTAAAAATTTAAAAGTAAAAAAAGGATTAATCGAGGAAACGAATTTGTTGGAAGCTGAAAAGCTACTTTATAAATCATGCAGAAGTGCGTTTAATCGAGTGAGAAATAAAACCAATGAAGTATACCAAGGAGTTCAAATTCAATGGAACACTGCTAAAAAAATGAAAGAAGCTTTAATGAATAATATTGAGTTTTGGAAAACGTGGACTCACTTAACTAAAACTTACATAGAAAGTGGAAAAAGAGCAGGATTAAGACCAACTTTAGACAGAATAGAATCAAATGCATCAATTGGTGGTCACTATTTTGAACAAAACATACGTCCACTTACCAAAAGCGAAAATTCAAAGTTAGGAAGAGCGATTTCGAACCAAGCGCTTTTGATAAAAAATAATAAGCCTACATTATTGATTCAATCAGATTCTCTGAGCGATACGCATTCTAAACTAAAGGTGCTAACGAAAGGCAACATACATAATCTAAAACGAAATACAGGAAAATTTTTAGATATAGGTAATGAATACTCTGTGTTACTTCAATCATTTGATAAAAATAAAATTGATAATTTTGTTGGAAATCGTATTGTTGGTAAGTATGAAGCTAGAATTTATAAAACTCTATTTCTAGTTGATTATTACACTGGAAAAGAGTACCCGCTTGGAGTGAAAGAAGAAAAGTTAATTTTTGATAAGTTCTATCTTCAAGACAGCGAGGGCTTATTATGAAGATAAAACTTATGATGGATACAATGGTATTTAAATCTAAGCCTTGTGGACATGAAGTCCCGAAAATTAATAGACGTTTACTAGAAAATCAAGTATCTATAAATATCGAGGATTTTGCGGAATGCGTTTCTTACGGTAAAAATTTTACACCTGCTTTTTTTGAAAAAAAAGCAGGTGTAATTAACCGCAGAAAAGAGTATTGGAAATCTCAACAAGTTGTTGCACTAGATTTTGATAATGGAATGAGCTTGAAAGAAGCGATAGAAAAGTTTTCAGATACTGCTGCTTTCATATATCTCACTCATTCACATACGGTTTCTAAGCCGAAGTTTAGAGTAGTGTTCATTTTAAATAAGCCTTGTTTTGACTTTTATGAAATAGAAAACTTATTAGGAAGACTACTTACATTGTATCCAGCTGCGGATCAAAAGTGTAAAGATTGTACACGATTCTTCTATGGTGGAAAACAACTGATTGAACTGAACTACAACAATAGAATAAATATTGATAGCTTTAAAACACATAATCAGAAGGTTTTTTCCGGGACATATGATTGTATAACTAATATATCCCGGAAAAAACCTAAACAAACGTCTCACAAATACATACATAATAAGCCTAATGAAAAAATTTCAAGTTCAGAAGCACGAAATATAGATTTGATTAGGTCTCAAAATATTCATGAACTACATAATCGAATAGTACCTAGTAAAAAACAATTTTATAGTGAAGCAGATATAGTTGATTATCTTAAAAAACAAGATTTAAGAAAATATTTAGGAATCGAAACTACTGGTGCTTTTAAGGATATCTTTTCAAACGATAAAAATCCAAGTGCGGGTATACATTTGTCTCATGAAGAAAATGGACATCAAATGTATACATGTCATTCAGAAAAAAATTCATTTTCAGGTACTATCTTTAACGTTACTAAAAAAATATGTGGTGGAAAAAATGATGAAATTCTAGAATTTTTAAAAAAGGTATACTTAATTGAACTTATAGAAAGTCCTTACCAGAAAGAACTGCTCTGTAAGATTGAAGATTATGAAAGATACTTATTATCAGATGAATTTAAGCATGAAAATCCAAACAGTCATAAGATACTGCGGAAACGAAATATGTTAAAAAACTTTCTGATTTTGTTAGATATTTCGAAATTACATCTTCCTCAAGACGAGAAGAGTGGAGTGTTGTTTTATCATTCTCTTGAAACACTTGCTAAGAGGATGGACAAAAGTAAAAGTGCGACTCATAGGTACATTAACTTATTTGTTATCCTCAAAATGATTAAAAAACTTGACGATTTAGAAACTCCACCAGAATTATTATCATTACATAAAAAGACAAAAGCAGATAAACAATATAAATATTATAGTTCTACATATGAACTTGTATTACCCAATGAAAAAGCTTTTTTTAAAGAAGTAGAAAAAATGAGTACAGTATGGATCGAGAAAGGTTTTACTCTCGATAACGTTAATTATGAAAGTATGTACAGAAATTATGGAGCAAAAGAAGCTAATAGAGTATATCCCCAAGACAAAAATAGAGATATTCCGGAACTTAACGAGATTGTTACCAAGTGTATCGAAGAAAAAATTCTAATATTAATTGAAAAAAATAATTGGACTACTGAGGCTATGGTTTTAGAGGAAGTAAAGCTGTATTTTAGAGGACAAAAAAAATTCAAGGAAATACAGTTTAAAAAATGTATATCAGATACTATGGATAAGTACGGTTTGGAACGCATTCGTTTAAACAAAATTTTAAAGGAGGAATTAAAAATCGAAAGCAAGGGCTTCGGTAACATAATACGTAAGTTAACATAAACATAGAAATACGACACCAAGAAGTAATACGAATTATAAAATTCTGGATTAACTTTAGGTGAAACATAAAGATTAACTCAAGATTCATCCAAACATAAAGTTAATCGAGAATTTTAAGGAAAAGCCAAGCTTTTTGTCCCAATATGGGCTTTAAAGACTTGGCTTATTTTAAAAAAATAATCTTGTATTTTTGAAAAAGTTTTATAAAACAATCAAAGGATCAATATTTATAAATCGAGTCCATCGAAATTGCGTAAAAAAATACTTCTTAGTTCATCAGATTCAGAATCGTTTTTCTTTAGCGTTTTTAATATTAACTGACGATAGCCCTTGTCAGAAAAACCTAAACGACTACTCAATTTACTCCTACCTAATAGACTCTTATTGTTAAAGTATTTTAATATCGATGAATAATCTTCTGACTCTAAATACTGTGAAAAATCCGCTATTTTTTCGCTTATAAGAGATGTTTTTTCACTTGCGGTTGCTGAAATTGTGCTCAACGCTTCATGATACGCTTCAATGCTTGGATAGTCTGTATTAATCAAATTTATTACTTCATTATTAATTTGATATTTTGTATGAAGATACGCTTCGTTTTCTAAATTTTCTTTGAAAATTTTAAAAATTTCTTTTTTGTGTTCGTTAAAAACCTCTTGGAAATCTGATGATGCCTTTAGAGAAATAAACTCAATTACTTCTTTTAATAAAAACAAATTTTCTACTTCCGATACTTGTGGAGAATAAATTCTGTGTTCTTTATAACTGTCTAATTCGTCTTGCGATCTTCTGTCTCTATCAATAATTCCGATAGGATCTATATTATGATAACTATCAACATGATTAAAAGATTTAGTCACTTCAATAACTTTACTACAACTGCTAATAGGTATTACATCATAATCTTTAAAGAGTAGTTGATATAATTCATAGTCTAAACTTGATTCTTTGGTACCTTCAACAAAGATTATAGGGTTTCTGCTGCCTATTATATCTAGATATATGTCTTTAGGTAATGAGACATTAGTTACGTCTTCATAATCCCATATGTTTTCTCCTATATAGTTTTTGATCCAAATTAATTTTGCGTTATTTCTAGTGAGGGCAAAATCAATATCGTGTGTCAAAAAAATAAATTTACATTCTGGTCTGTAAGATTCAATTAAGTTCCAGAGTTTTTTTATTATAGAAGGGTGTAAATGATTTTCTGGTTCATCTACAATAATAAATTCTTTATCTTTAGCGCATAATACTGATCCAATAAAATAAAGGACTAATCTTTCGCCGTCACTCATTTCAGAGGCGTTGTATCGTGAATCTGTATCAGCAATCGTACGAACTTCAATTCTTCCTGCTTTTATTTCTAACTTTCTGTGTAAAAAAACTTGTTCCCAAATTTCTTTAATAATATCCAATTTTGTTTGTGGGAAACTCATAACTTCATGTGTACTAGATGCTGCTTTTGTCTCAACTCCTACTTCATATTCCTCGGTATGAAGTAAGACCAATAATCTTTCATAATCATCTAATAAATGAGTCACGGGTTTTGAATGCCATCTGTGAGAATTTAACATTTGTTCTAAGTATTCGATATTATCATGATGATATCCATAAACAAATTCCTTTTCAGCATAGGGTAGAGAGGTGGTGCTAACACTTTCGGGGAAATTTAATGATTTTTGAGCTGAAATCCTATGTGTTTTTTTGAGAGTTTGCTCTAACCATACACTCATTCTAGTCTTCCCAGATCCGTTTGCTCCTAATAAAACGATCGAGTTAAAAGTTTCGAGTTCGAACTCAATTCCAGTCATTTCACTTGAACGTGGTGGAAGTTTAATCATGAATCTCATCTCCTTATCTAATTGTAATGCTGAAATTGATTTGGAATTGCTGATTTATTATTTACACTAATTAAGTACTCTATGTAAAGAGATTTTATAATAAGAGTATAAATACATTTTAACATCGTTGATTCGTACAGTGTATTTTTGAAAGATATTCATTATTAATAAAAACATAAAGAGTATATGGATGAGGAAAAGCGTTTTTGATTAATCATAGTTGTTGGGATGTAAAATACTTATTACTGATAGGCTACACTTAAACGGTAATGAATACGAGAAAACAGAAACCCTTTAGTACCAAGGGTTTTCTTTATGCTTCTTATTACCGTTTGACTGTTACCGATTTATCTGAGTAAAATCAATTTAATAACTGTTATCTTGGAGGTTAATCGTATGAGAATTATTGGTTATATCAGAGTAAGTAGCGAAGGGCAGAATATAGCTAGGCAAAAGAAATCTTTAAAAGATAATGGCTGTACGGAGTTTTACATTGAGAAAATTAGCGGTGCTTCGATGGATCGCCCACAGCTAAAAGAGATGTTGGAGAGCCTGAACGCAGGTGACATGATAATTGTTCATGAAATAAGCCGTTTATCTCGTTCGACAAAAGACTTATTAACGATAGTGGAATTAATAAAAGAAAAAGAGGCGAAGCTAAAATCTGTGACTGATAGTTGGTTGGACTTGTCTGACGATAATCCAATGAGCGAATTGTTGTTCACGATTTTTTCGGGTTTGGCTCAATTTGAACGGAAGATGATTAAACAACGTCAAAAGGAAGGGATAGAGATAGCTAAAAGTGAAGGGAAGTACAGAGGTAAAAAGACTAAATTAGTCGAAGGGGGTAAAGAAGAACAGAGAATGAAAGCTATTCTTGCTGCCTATAAGCAAGGGAAATCAATAAATGATATCCGTATGACATTCAGAGTAGGTACAGGTACTATTTATAGATTGCTTGAGAGAGAAGGTATTAAAGATTAAATTATTATGCTGATACCTTAGTAGGGGGTACTTCTGACCAATTTATTTACTTCGAGTGTGAGTATACGTAATAGCACTCTTACTCCCGCATTCTTTTTATTAATATTGTTCACGTGCGCAAAGTGCTTAAAATCCGCTTTATAGAGATGATTTTAACTGAATTACTAGATATGCTCGTGAGCAGAAATTAGAGGATAAAATTAAAGTTTTATTATGTGACTTTAATTGTTAGTAAAAAAGAAATATATCAACGATCTTTTTATAATAAATAACAAGACTTAGGGGGAATCGTATTGGATATCATTGAACGACTTATAAAATACGAACGAGAAGGTTCGAAACTTGATTTTAAACAAGAGCAATATCATAGAATGAAATATCAAGATTTAATAAAGGATATAATGTCGATGGCGAATGTACCAAGTGAAGGGAAGCGGTATATAGTTATTGGTGTGAAAGATCATCTTGACGGAACAAAAGAATTTTTTTCTATTCCAGATGAAGAAATAGTAGACCAAGCAACTTTTCAACAAATAATAAGAGAAAATATAGAGCCGACTATCGATTTCTCTTATTACCCTTTTGAATTTGATGGGAATATGTTAGGTGTTATTGAAATAGATAATTGTATAAATGCTCCGTATATGATGAAGAAAGACTATGGGAATTTAAAAAAAGGGGATTGCTTTATTAGAAATGGGAGCCAACAAAGTCGTATGATACGAAGAGATTATGATGAAATAGAGCGATTTAAATTTGATAATTTCTTAGGTAGTAAGATTGAAATTGGTTTTAATAAAGATTTTGATTCAAGACTTAGAATAGAAGGTGTTAGGAATGCAAAGTTCCCTTCTGAAGAAGTGAAAGCAGAAATCGAATCTATTTTAAGTAAAAGAACGAATCCTGAATCTACTACTCGTAACAAAACGTTTGGAGGAATATCAAGTGGGTTCCCTAACATTTACTCTCCTTTTCGAAATATTCCTTATGAAGAAAGAAGTACGGAAGATCTAAAAAAATATTTAGAAAATATAGAGGGAAAATATCTCCAACATGACTGGTATTATATGGGCGAGGAAAAAGCTGAAAAGATAAATCTCACAGTGGTAAATAGGGGGAACAAATACTTAGAAGACGTTTTGATAATGCTTGAAATTCCTATTGATTCTGGTGATGTTATGGAAGAGTTGATTGATAAACCAAAACCAAATGAAGTAATTTCAATTGCTGCGAACCCTTTTAATTCTGCGAAACTCTACTATCCACATGTTGAAAAAAAATCAGATGTCTATACTGTTCAACAAAATATTGGTTCTTTGAAACATCAATTACCTATGGAAGTTTTTAATGAAGACTTGAGAGTTTTCTTTGGCGAGAATGTAATAGGGAAGAGCTTTAAATGGTCATATACTATTTATGCAAAAAATCTTTCTAATCCAATCAATGGTAAGTTGATAATAGATATTGTTTAAGACAAATAAAGTATGTAGCAATCTTTTTTAATTAATAAGGTTTTTGGCAGGACAGATGATAGTGAATATATATATGTCCTGCCAAAAAACCTACGTCAAAGCGCATATGTCCTTACTCTTCGAATTGGATATTAAAGAAGTCCTTTTCAGAAAGTTTCTTTTCTAGTAATTGTCGTTTGTATTTTTCTTTAATGAAATGATTTTGCAAATCGAAGTCACCGCTTGAATACACAAATACAATTGTTTGGAAAAGAGATATGGCATAACCCCCTGCAAATTCAACGAGATAAGGTATAATATTTTTGGCTACGTAACCATTGTGAACAATTTGATTTCTTGATTTATATATATAATCAATAGTTAAATCAACTTCTTTTTTCTTATCTTGAATTTGAGTTAAAGCTACTTTATTACTTTTATAAAAATCAATCGTATCTTCAATCATGTCTAACAATTGTATGTCTTTTATACCAAAAGGAAGCTCATTCATTCTTTCGTAAAACGGGATAATAGATACTGAAGATTCCTCGTGATGATTTCTATTTAAGCCCACTTGATCGAGAAAATCATTGGGTATCTCATTTTTATTTGTGCTGTGAAAAAAAGGATTAAGATAAAAGTCTATTGAGTGGTAAAGTCTCTTGATTGGCATGAATTGCTCATTTATCAAATATATGTTCGATATCGCTTCTTTAATGAAACTAAAAGTATTCTCATTTGTTTTTTTTGAAATAGTTGAAAGAGTTTCGATACAAATCCAATAGTTTAATAGTTTATTTTCGTCTGATTCCATTCTCGATTTTGCTATTAGCTCTATCACACTTAAGATAGAGTTCATTTCTACATACATATCGCGCTTTTTAAGGGAGTTAATAATAGTTGAAAAATCTTCAAGGTCAGTTAATTTTTCAGGGTCGCAATAAATGGGAAAGTCTCTACTATACTTTTTCATCGATTCTTTATTGTTATTTGAAAAATTAAGCGCTGTCAAACTATGATTTTTATCCATTCTATGCACAAAATACTGACCATCTGAAAAAATGATATGTTGTTTATTGTCAAAGTTGTAATTAATAATATCTATCAATTCCGAAAATTTTTCTTTTGCAATTTTTGTTGCCAAGTTGTCAGTAGTTGCATTTATCTTTATAAAAGCATTACATCTACTTTTGTATACTGTATTTTCTTCTCCAGTGATTGATGAATAGTTTGTCGAGCTAAATGATTCATCGAAAGCATAATCTTTAAAGATGAGATTTCTATCAGGATCATATAATGAAAACTCTAAAACTTTATTTACTTCTAGTTTAGTAAGAGGAGCTATCATTCCCCAAACAGGAAATACATATAAGTATTCATAGTTTTTAGGGGTCAGATTCTCTTGAAATATTTTCAAACGACTTTCTATATCTAGATTATCAATGTATTCTTTTGATTCGCTCAATGACAATCTTTCTGGTACATATTTAAACAAAATTAGTATTTCTTCCCCGTCTTCTTCAATATATGTTTTGAATAGGTCGTTAATAAAATTCTTTATGTCTTGGATTTGAGTACCAGAAGTGATTAAATCGATAATAATATCTTTGGTAAGCTTTGTGATTTTAATCCTATCTTGTTTGCTAAAGTTTTTATTCTTAATAATTGTTAATAATTCTTCAAACAATAGGTTTGAGAAAACTTCTTTAGCGATTCTTTTTGATAACTCTTTAGCTACTACGTGAGTTCCTTCGTTGTCTTTTTCTTCTAGCTTTCCTTTCAAGATAAGCAGCTCGTTTCGATAAACTGTTAAATGTTTTTCCTTTAAAAATCGCTCGATTAAGTGTATATATACTTTTCTGTTATTATCACTTTCAAATTTATTTAATGTATATTCGTTAATTATGTCCAACAAAACAATGCGAATATTGATTATTTCAATACCGAAAGTTCCTCGTTCTATGTCGTCTGCGATAGAATCCCATATGTTGATCCAATACTGTAACGCGTCACTATACAGTGGATCATCTTTAAATGACTTTAAACTCAAAGAAAGCACCTCACTAATAATTTTATAAATTGGATATAATAACTATACATTACTATAAAGATTAGGAGTGAAATTGTGAAAGTATGGGTTCTTTCTAATAGATTTATCGAGTTTGGATATTTAAGTAAAAATAAAGAAATAGATTTATCGGTTGTTAAAGAAAAGAACAATGAGTCTTTGGAAGTAGGTGATGAGTTATTCATATGGGGTGCATATGAGGAAACTAGAAGTGATTTTCGAATACTCGCAAGATCGAGAGTGATATCTATTTTAAAAAAACAAAAGAGTAATATAAGTATAAAAATTCTCGAAACAGATCTTGAATATAAAATTAGAATAAGGAATTTTAATGAAAAGGAATATTTGTATGATTTAATCTCCTCAAACCTAGAGAATAAATCAATACAACTACTTTCTGAAGATAATGGAAATTATTTGCGTAGGTTTTGGTATTCGCATTATGCTATTTCAAAAGAAGAAACAAGTACTCGTTTTTCGTTAGTTGATTCTTTAGAAGACATTGAAAATAATATGAAGAAATTTCAATTAGATTTAACGAAACAAGAGGAATTGAAAAAAGACCTTCCGAAATTTCAACAATGGTATTACATTCATAAAGATGGTTTGATAGCACCCAGCAAATTTATAGGTTATAAAGACATGAATGGTATTTTGTATGTCGATAAAGATGCTATTGCTTGGACAGATGGTAGGGATACTGAACATTGTTTATCAAAGTGGTTTGTCCCCTATAGGAATGAGGGTCTTGAAAATTACATTAGAGAATCCTTTGGAAAGCCACTTCGGAAAACTTTTAAGATAAATGTTCTTGAAAGTGAGTTAAAAATTATTGAAAGAAAATTTGGTAAAGCTGAAGAGTCCATTAAGCTTCCTGTGCTTAAACCTAATAATAGAGATAGAGAATTTAAAAAATACTCCGACGAAATTAAAGGACAAGTTGTATACGAACATCTTGTAAATTCTAGACAACATAGATGGCTAGATATAAATATACTAGATATAAAAAGTGGTAATACAAAGGGGCGAAATTCGGCAAATATTCTTTATTATTTAGGGATGAAAGCGGACTACAGAGGGATCTTTAAAGGAAAAAGAATTGATGACGTTGTTAAAATCTTAGAAAACAATAACCAAAATTATTCGATTGCTATAAAATTGTTGAAAACACTTAAGTATGAAGAATTGAGTAAAGTTATTGATCTTGATATCGAAGCAGAAAAATCAGAAGAAGGCTATGGTATTGAAGGTGAGTCACGAGATTATTACGGAAAGCGCTATGAGCGAAACGCTAAAAACAGAATGCTTGCTATTCAAGAGCATGGCTTAAGTTGTAAAGCCTGTAAATTTAATTTTGAAGCAGTGTACGGAGAGCGTGGGAAAGATTTCATAGAGGTTCATCATGTAAAACCGTTAAGTACACTAAAAAGAGCAATGAAAATAAATCCTAAAACTGATTTAATCCCACTGTGTTCCAACTGCCATAGAATGATTCACAGAAGAAAGAATGAAGTATTAACTATCGAAGAATTATCTAAGATACTAGAAATGAACAAAATCAAAGGTGACTGATTTGTTTAATTAAAACCGCTTTTAATTTTAAAATCTTCGTAAATTAAAAGCGGTATTTTTTTATTATTTTGCGCTCCCATAATACTTAAGTTTTTCTTCGAAGTAAGAAGTTACAAAATTATCGGCTAATTTAAATGTATCTACTATATAATTAAACTCCTTCTCATTAAATCTACTTAGATAAGAATTTCCTTTGTATACGCTATTAAGCATGTAAAACATCTGATAAATTTTTATTACAGTTAAAGTTTCAATTGTAGTTATCTCCATAAGTTTGAGTTTTATTTTTTCATACTCTTTATTATTAAAGGGAAATGGAGTCAATAGACTTTTATGTGAGTTGCTGCCGTATCCTTCGTTTAAAGTAGATTTAATGTAAGTACTGTTTTCTAAATTTCCTTTAATCTCATTTACTAAAAAAGTTTCAATTGTATTTTTAATGAGTATTCTTTTTTCTTCTAATGCAGCGTTAGCTGCCTTTTCATTTTTTTCATCGTTTATTTTATTCCGTTCTTCCTCTTTCTTTAATTGTATGTTAGTTGCCAATAATGATGCTCCACCACCAACACTAGCGCCAATTAATCCAAAGACTCCATTTAACCATACGTCACTACTCATGATAATAATCCAGCTCCTTATTTTTAATATCTTCAACTGGTAAATTATAAACCTTTAAGTTGATTTAAGTAAATTGATACTTAAATTTGTATGAAAATGGATTGTTTTTTACGTAAGTAACCTGATACTATTGAATTACAGAAATAACACGAATAATCGAAATCCGTATTTTATTAAAGTCTAATTACCATATCGATGAAAGGTTGGTATACCTATGTTTTCGTCAACGAAGTCCAGAACGTTAACCGCGTCCTGTACGATGTGACGTCGAAACCACCTTCAACGATCGAGTGGGAGTAATAAGTGATCAGCACCACGTTTCTGTAAAAGAACGTGGTGCTTTTTTGTTATCTCCTGCTACACTATGAGTTGGGGCTTATTATTCTAAAGGATTAGGTAAGGATATTCGTTATGAACAAACGTGATGCATATTGGGATAATGCAAAATTCGGATTGATTACGCTCGTCGTATTCGGTCATTTGATTGAACCGATGATTTCAAAAGATGTCGGTATGACGAACCTGTTTCATTTCATATATCTGTTTCATATGCCGGCATTCGTCTTCATCTCCGGCTATTTTACAAAGGGACGGATGACGACATCTCGTCTTCTTCGACTCACACTAGACTATCTTGTACTGTTTCTACTTGTACAAACGGTATTCGTCGCAGTGACAAAGTGGATGGGACTTACACAATACGCGTTTTGGACGCTGCAACCGGCGTATATCTATTGGTATCTGTTTGCCGTATTTATATGGACGTTAATGTTGTGGGGAATCGTCTGGATCAATCACTTTCTACAAGTGTCATTATGGTACTTTGTCACGGGAAGCATCATAGTCAGTGTTTATCTCGGCTTTTTTGAAACGATTGGTTGGACACTCAGTGCTTCACGGATTATCGTGTTTTTCCCGTTCTTTTTACTGGGCTATACATTCCGACGACACAAGTTAACCTTTCCGACGTCGGGTGGCGCAAAGGTTTTTGGATTAGGGGTGGGCGGAATCGCAATCGTCCTACTGTTACGTTACCCAGAGACTTTGAACTTTCAATTATTGAGTGGTACAAGCGGTTATGCTCCTATGGGTCTCGGTTTAGAAGGAGCAGGTATTCGACTTTCTTTGTATGCTTTGCAACTGCTTTTAGTCTGCGCTTTTTTTGCTTGGATACCACGACGATATGGAATTGGAACAACACTGGGTGCTCATACATTACCGATTTATGTCGGACACGGTTTTATTGTAAAAGCGATGATAGCTGCATCGTTCTATGACAATGTAGAGAATTGGTATCTGGTATGGGTTGGGGTGGCAACCATTCTAATATTAGTTTTACTTGGAAACCTACCAATGACACTGCAACTATCGAAATGGATCAAGGTAGATTCCGAACAGAAGAACGCTTACAAAACCGAACGTTCGGATAAAATAAGTGGTTAAATTTCGTTTTTATGGTTGACCCATGAATTTGACCGTGCTACGATGTGTCTGTTCTTATTTTTCATACCACTAAAAAAACATAAATAATGCCGTATAATTCTGGGGATAGGGCCCGGAAGTCTCTACAGGAACACCGTAAAGGTTCCTACTACGGCGCACACGCAGCATCGTGCGCTTATTGAAACGGCTTTTACCGCTTAGGTAAGGGCCGTTTTTTGTTTTCAAGGAGACGGCTTATTTGGAAGGAAGGCAATCATGAGCACACAATTGAAACAGCCACACCAACCGAAAGCAAAAGAAAATGCGATTGCGCGTTTCTTTGATTTCAATGGGCTTGGTACGAACATGCGTACAGAGTTCATCGCCGGCATGACGACATTCTTCGCCATGGCGTACATCTTATTCGTTAACCCGAATACATTAGCCGAAGCAGGCATGGATGCAGGAGCGGTCTTCGGTGCCACAGCACTCGTTGCAATCATCGGTTCCGTCACGATGGGATTACTCGCGAACTATCCAATCGCGCTTGCACCAGGAATGGGACTAAATGCTTTCTTCGCCTACAGCGTCGTCATCGGAATGGGCATTCCATGGCAAACCGCACTTTCAGGTGTTCTCGTCTCAGGTCTTGTGTTCATGGTATTAACGGCTTCAGGTATTCGCGAGATGATCATCAATGCGATTCCAGAACCATTGAAAATGGCAGTTGCAGCGGGAATCGGATTATTCATCGCATTCATCGGATTAAAAACAGGTGGCTTAGTCGTCGCGAATGAAGCGACGCTCGTCTCGCTCGGTGATTTAAGTAAAGGAACAACGCTTCTCGCGGTATTTGGTCTTGTCGTATCTGCGGTCCTAATGACGCGTGGTGTCAAAGGGGCGATCTTCTTCGGAATGATCCTAACGGCAGTTGCCGGAATGATCTTCGGTTTGATTCCGATTCCAACAAGTCTTGGTGAAGTCATTTCAGCACCACCAAGCATCGCACCGACGTTTGGACAGGCATTCCTTCACTTTGATGAAATCTTCACGGTTCAAATGATGATCGTCATCTTAACTTTCTTCTTCGTTGATTTCTTTGATACAGCAGGTACACTGGTTGCGGTAGCAAACCAAGCCGGTCTGATCAAAGAAAATAAAGTACCACGCGCTGGTCGCGCATTGATCGCTGATTCAACAGCAACCGTAGCAGGTTCGATCCTTGGAACGTCGACGACGGTTTCTTACATCGAATCAAGTGCAGGGGTTGCAGCAGGTGGTCGTTCAGGAATGACGGCAATCGTCACAGCGTTATTCTTCGGTCTCGCTTTATTCTTCTCACCATTGCTCGCAATCATTACAGCACCGGTCACAGCACCCGCATTGATCATCGTCGGTGTGTTGATGGCAGCTTCACTGCTTCAGATTGATTGGAAAAAATTTGAGTACGCTGTTCCAGCTTTCTTGACCGTCATCATGATGCCGTTGACGTATTCAATCGCAACAGGGATTGCATTCGGCTTCCTCTTCTATCCGGTCACGATGATCGCGAAAGGACGAGCAAAAGAAGTGCACCCAATCATGTACGTGTTGTCACTCGGCTTCCTCGGTTACTTCATCTGGTTGCACTAATCCAAACTGCGTCTTTCTTCTATATAGAAGAAAGACGTTTTTTTGTTAGGAGAGGGTAAGGAAGAAGAGAGAGGGTGATTCAGATGTTACAGCAGATTACTGGACCTGTATTTGAATACTTGGCTGAGAACAGACTGTTGATTCAACTAGCTAGAAAAGTCGGATTACCACTTGGTGGGACGTTATTCGTCGGAGGGCAGGGCGCTGAAGAGACACTCGACACGGTCAAACAATTCAATCAAGATGGACGAGCCGCCACAATAGATTGTTTAGGCGAGTTCGTCGAGACAGAACAGGACGCGGTAGATATCGCGGATGAATGCATCAAAGTCATCGGACAGATCAAAGCATATGATCTAGACGCGCAAGTATCTTTAAAGCTGACATCGATCGGATTAAGAATTGATCCGGATATCGCCTATCAACAGTTGAGTCGCATCGCGGAAGTTGCAGATCAACAAAACATGCGCGTAACAGTCAATATGGAAGAAGCGATAATGATCGAGTCGATCGTCCGAGTATTCGAGCGCGTACATGAACATTATCCGAACGTCGGGATTGCGCTACAGGCAAACGTCTATCGAAGTCGATTTGATTTAGAGTATCTTCAGGCAACAGTGCGTGTCGTCAAAGGGGCATATGACGGAGACGATGAAACTTATATTCAACCAAAGAAGACAGTAGATGAGACATACCTTCAATTAGTAAAAGTGAATTTGCTAAATGGGAACTACACGCAAATCGCGACACACGATGAACAGATCATTCGACAAATCATTGACTTTACTCAAATGAAACAGATTGATCGATCACAGTTCGAGTTTCAAATGCTTCAAGGCATGCGACCGAAACGACAACAAGAGTTAGTTCGACAAGGTTATCGTGTTGTCATCTACGTGCCGCATGGTGTCGACTGGTATACGTATTTGATGAGACGGTTAGCAGAACGCCCGGCAAATATCGCTTTTACAGTAGGTGCCATGTTAAGAAGGTAAAGACTTTGCAAAGAGGATTTAAACTCTTTGCAAAGTTTTTTTGAAATAATGCTTGTGTTTGTCGAATTTTGTTGTTATATTAATAAATGTTCCAGCGAGACGCCTTTTATAAACGGTTCGTTGGGGCTGAAAAGTTTTTTAAAAAGCATGGTTGACATAAACAAAACAACCTGTTAATCTATTAAAGTCGCCAAGGCGGCAGACGAACTTTGAAAACTGAACGATGAGGCAAAAACGTATTCTACGGAATACAAACATGAATGAAGCGCAAGCTTCGTCAATCGTGACTTCGGTCACAAAAACGAGCAAGTCAAACACTTTATGGAGAGTTTGATCCTGGCTCAGGACGAACGCTGGCGGCGTGCCTAATACATGCAAGTCGAGCGCAGGAAACTGACGGAACTCTTCGGAGGGAAGGCAGCGGAATGAGCGGCGGACGGGTGAGTAA
>NZ_JBUZOM010000003.1:0-260869 GCF_056764755.1 Exiguobacterium sp. HSB13
ATTCCGCTGCCTTCCCTCCGAAGAGTTCCGTCAGTTTCCTGCGCTCGACTTGCATGTATTAGGCACGCCGCCAGCGTTCGTCCTGAGCCAGGATCAAACTCTCCATAAAGTGTTTGACTTGCTCGTTGTTGTGACCGAAGTCACGATTGACGAAGCTTGCGCTTCATTCATGTTTGTATTCCGTAGAATACGATTTTTGCCTCATCGTTCAGTTTTCAAAGTTCGTCATTGTTTGTTTTGAAAATGGTGGGCCTAAGTGGACTCGAACCACCGACCTCACGCTTATCAGGCGTGCGCTCTAACCAGCTGAGCTATAGGCCCGTCAAAGCAAACAAAATATGGTGCACCCTGAGAGATTCGAACTCCCGACCCCTTGATTCGTAGTCAAGTACTCTATCCAGCTGAGCTAAGGGTGCGATATGGTGCGGTCGAGAGGACTTGAACCTCCACGATGTTGCCACCACTAGGCCCTCAACCTAGCGCGTCTACCGATTCCGCCACGACCGCAAATATGAAATTAAAAATGGTGTGTCATGCAGGATTCGAACCTGCGACCCTCTGATTAAAAGTCAGATGCTCTACCAACTGAGCTAATGACACATAAAAACTGGGCTGGAAGGGATCGAACCTTCGCGTGCTGGAATCAAAATCCAGTGCCTTACCACTTGGCTACAGCCCAAAAATGGCGGTCCTGACGGGATTCGAACCCGCGATCTCCTGCGTGACAGGCAGGCATGTTAACCGCTACACCACAGGACCGCAATTTGAAGTTGTAAACAACTCTTTAAAAAGAAATGGTGGAGGATGACGGGATCGAACCGCCGACCCCCTGCTTGTAAGGCAGGTGCTCTCCCAGCTGAGCTAATCCTCCATATGGTGACCCGTACGGGATTCGAACCCGTGTTACCGCCGTGAAAGGGCGGTGTCTTAACCGCTTGACCAACGGGCCATATCGTAATTAATAATTATTCTCAAGAAACATTTTCACATAAGAGGTCTGGCGGAGATGGAGGGATTCGAACCCTCGCACCAGTTTCCCGGCCTACACCCTTAGCAGGGGCGCCCCTTATAGCCACTTGGGTACATCTCCAAAAGAATGGCTCCGCAAGTAGGATTTGAACCTACGACCTACCGGTTAACAGCCGGTTGCTCTACCACTGAGCTATTGCGGAACGTTACGTTCTGTTCGGAACACTTTTATATAGTAGCAACTTTTTTTCTTTCCGTCAATGCTTTTTTAAAAAAGTTTTTAGCGACGATAAGTTGTTTAGTTGCTGTCGTTTTGACGACTTCTATAATTTATCATGCTCCGAAATGAACGTCAACTACTTTTGTAAAAAATCTTTCCGCGACATCGACCACATCGATATCTTTCCGTATTCATGCGTCTTTTCCTTCTATATAATGTGCTGCATTTCTCACATTCGTAAAGATAGGATTTTTTTTCATCTTCTTGTCTCCTCGGACTGTATCGAAGCCCACCGTAGCGCTCTAACCATTCTTTAAAGTCTTGATCTTGATGACGGTGCCCCATTCCTGCTAGATGTAAATGGTAGTGACACAGTTCATGAATCACGATTCCGCGGAAGACTTTCATGTCATCGATATATCGTTTATTGAAGTCTAAATGATGATCGCCTAAGAAGTAACGACCACCTGTCGTCTTCAGCCGTGGATTAAAATAAGCTTCATGTCGAAACGGTAAGGAAAATACGTCGAGCGAAAGTTGCTCGACGTATCGTTGTAATTGTTCATTCGTCATTTCGGCGGAACCAGTGTCAAACCAATCCGTCCCCGCTCTGGTTCAACATTCGTCACCCAGACCGTCACAATATCCCCGACAGCGACGACATCAAGTGGATGTTTGACACGTTTACGACTGAGCTTCGAGATATGAATCAAGCCATTCTCTTTCACTCCGATATCAACGAACGCACCAAAATCAAGAACATTGCGGACCGTTCCTTGGAACTCCATTCCGACTTGGATCATATCCATCGATAGAACATCTTGACGAAGTAACGGTTTATCGAGCGCTTCCCGTGGGTCACGCCCTGGACGTTGTAACGCTTCGATGATGTCACGTAGTGTCGGTTCTCCGATCTCGAGCGTCTGTGCCATCTCCGGTAATGACAATGTAGACAACTGTTCCCGCACCGAATCCGTTCCAACTTGCTCCAGCGTTAAGCCTAATGTCTTGAACAACTTCTCGACTGTTTTGTACTGCTCTGGATGAATCGGCGTCCGATCGAGCGGATGCGTACCTTCTAGAATTCGCAAGAATCCTGCTGCCTGTTCATAGGCCTTTGCACCAAGACGAGGGACTTTCAATAATTCCTGACGCGTCTTGAACGTTCCAAGTTCCGAGCGGCGTTCAACGATTTTTTTCGCTGTCGCCTTCGTGATTCCTGCGACGTAACTCAAAAGCGGTTCTGACGCTGTATTAACATCAACTCCGACTTGGTTGACGACCGTTTCAACGACAAAATCAAGTGTCTCCTTCAGTTTCATTTGCGAGACATCATGTTGATACTGACCGACTCCGACAGACTGTGGATCGACTTTAACGAGTTCAGCCAGCGGATCTTGCAGGCGACGCGCAATCGAAATCGCGGATCGTTGTTCGACCTGAAGCTCTGGGAACTCGGTCCGGGCAATCTCTGAAGCGGAATAAATACTTGCTCCTGCCTCGTCGACGATCGTAAAGGCGATATCTTTTTGTCCCTTCATCCAGTCCGCAACGAATGCTTCTGTTTCCCGTGAAGCTGTTCCGTTCCCGATCGCAATCAATTCGATCCCGTATGTATCGACGAGCTGTGAAAGGGTTTGACGTGCTTCTTTCGCTTTTTGCTCTGACATCGTCACGTAGATGACGCCGACTTCCTTCATCTCACCTGTCGGATCGATGACCGCCCACTTACACCCTGTCCGGTAAGCCGGATCAAGACCTAACATGACTTTCCCTTTCATCGGTGGCTGCATGTAGAGTTGGCGGAGATTCTTACCAAAGACGTCAATCGCTTGGAGTTCTGCCTTTTCCGTCAGTTCATTTCGAATTTCGCGTTCGATGGCAGGAAAGACGGATTTTTTATAGCCCGTCGTGATCGCCGCTTCGATGATATCACGTTTCTTTGGCGCCAGTTGTGCGTATGAACGAAGCAATGTGGGTAAAACCTGTTGTTCCTCTAACACCACTTTCACAGAGACGATTTTCAATGCTTCCGCACGGTTGATCGCCAGAATCCGGTGCGGAACGATCTGTTGAATCCGCTCACTGTAGGCATAATACTGTGCAAAGACACCTTTTTCATCAACTGCATCCTTTTTCTGTTTCGTGACGATTTCTGCTGAACGGCGCATTTGCTTACGAATGAACTCACGCACCGTCGCTTGTTCGCCCCATTCCTCGGCAATGATCGATTGTGCTCCAGCAAGTGCTTCTTCCGGATCCAGCCCATTGCTTAAGCGGTGGAATGTCGCTTCATCATAGGCGGACTTGTCGCGGAACCAGTCAGCAAGCGGTGCAAGTCCTGATTCCCGTGCGATTTCTGCCTTCGTCCGACGTTTTGGTCGAAATGGTAAGTAGATATCTTCGACTTGCTGTAACGTCGTCGCTTCTTCAAGTGTTCGACGAAGTTCCGGAGTCAGTGCACCTTGTTCCTCGATCTTTTCAAGGACGTCGCTCCGTCTGCTTTCAAGTTGCGTTAATTGTTTATGTCGATCGAGAATCGCTTTGATCGCGACCTCATCGAGTTCTCCTGTCTGTTCTTTTCGGTAGCGGGCGATGAACGGAATTGTACCGCCTTCTTCCGTCAATTGTAGGACTGCCTTCACTTGCGCAGGACGTACATTCAATTCACTTGCGATTCTCTTTTCCATCTGCTTCACCTCTCATTCATTATACCGAAGAACGCATGGAAAAGAAAAAAGACTGACACGAGGTCAGTCTTTTGAGAATACTTCATTTGGTTCAACTTTGATCGCTTCACGCAACTTCTGCAAAGCGCGTCGTTGGAGACGGGATACGTGCATTTGTGAAATGCCGAGTAGTTCGCCCGTTTCTTTTTGACTCATATTGCGGTAGTAGGCACATTCGAGAATCGAACGCTCGCGGTCCGTTAAGACAGCAAATGCCTTCTCAAGAATCAGACGTTGATCGACGGAGTCGTAGCCGTTTTCTTGATTCCCGACGAGGTCGAGTAACGTAACGGTACTACCTTCCTGATCTGCCTCAATCGAACTATCGACGGATAACGCTTGATAGCTTTTACCCATTTCAAGTGTTTCGAGGACTTCCTCTTCCGATACTTCAAGACGCGCAGCAATCTCATCGATACGCGGAGAGCGTTGCAACTCCGTCGTCAATTCTTCCACTGCTTTCTTGATTTTCGGTCCGAGTTCCTTGATGCGACGTGGAACATGGACGCTCCATGTCTTATCGCGGATGAAACGTTTGATTTCACCGATGATCGTCGGAACAGCAAATGACTCAAAACTGCGACCGAATTCTTTATCGAAGCGGCGAAGCGCTGCGAGCAACCCAATCATACCGACCTGAACAAGATCGTCATGAATTGGTCGACCACGCGAGAACTTCCGGGCCAAAGCTTCTACCAAGTCTGAATAACGCTCGAGTAATGCCGCATGCACTTCCTCATCTTGGTCGTCCTGCTGATACAAATCAATCAGTCGAAGTACTTCATCATCACTGTGATGGCGTTGTTGAGACTTTGCTGGCACTTTGACCCACCTCATCTCTATTCATATATTTTGTCATATGGACAGTGACGCCGTTCGCTTTCTCGATCGTTACTTGATCCATCAATGCTTCGATCATCAAGATACCGAGTCCTCCTTCATGCAAGGAGTCGAGATCGTGTGAATCTGTAATCGGTTCACTCTGGCGTTTGACCTCATCTTTATCGAACGTAATGCCGTTATCTTTGACGACAATCTCAAGACGATCATCCGGATAGACGTTGCATGTCAAGGCGATGCTACCATCTTCTTTTCCTTCGTACGCATGTTGAACAGCGTTCGCACATGCTTCTGAGACAGCGATCTTGATATCTTCGATGTCATCATACGTGTATCCCATCCGGTTCGCGACGCCTGAAACCGTCAAACGGGCAATGGCTACATATTCCGGTTTTGCCGGTAATGTCATGTTTAGTTGTTCGTTCTTCATTGCGTTCCACCTCTTACACCACTATCGATTGTAATGATGCTTGAAAGACCTGTGATTTCGAATAGACGACGGATGCGTTCAGAAACGCCGACGAGCGTGAACGATGTACCGTTCTTTTTCGCTGCTTTGAGTGCTCCGACGAACACGCCGAGACCTGTCGAATCCATGTAGTGGACTTCATCCAAATGGACGACGACATCGTTTGTTTCAACTGCCGGGACTAGTTCTTGGCGAAGTTTTGGTGCTGTATACGTATCAATCTCACCTGCGATATAAAGATGCGTCTGACCGTCAAGCTGCTCTGTTTTAATTGTTAAATCCATCTTCAAGTTCCTCCTCAAGGAAAATCTGTCTATGTGGTCTTACTATTTATCCTACCTCATCCTTTTATAAAAAGGTCACTTGGGTATGTTTCCCCGAAGTGAAAACTTTGAAACCCATTTTATAAAAAAAAGAGGTCAAAAAAAGTCGCATACGCTAGTATCGACTCTTCTTGTGTTGCGCTTCTATGTAAGTGCCTAAAAATCAACCAAGCCTAAGCTGATTGCGACGGCACTATTTACCTTCATCATCGTGTCTGGATCTAGATGTGTGACTTTATCCGTTAGACGGCGTTTATCAATTGTCCGGATTTGCTCAAGTAAGATGACCGAATCACGTTCTAATCCGTGTCGCTCTCGATATACTTCCACATGGGTCGGTAGTTTGGCTTTGTCGATCTGTGCCGTGATCGCAGCCACGATGACTGTCGGGCTGAATCGGTTACCAATATCATTTTGTAGAACAAGCACGGGACGAACTCCCCCTTGTTCCGATCCGACCACAGGTGACAAATTTGCATAAAACACGTCGCCACGTTTGACTATCAAAGCTTACACCCCGCTTACTTGACGTAGGAGTGAGAACTCCGCCTCCGTTTCAATCTGGAACATTTCGCCAACGATCGATAAATTGATTGCTGCCATTTCTTCGTAACCACGCTTCAATTCCTCACGTAGCTGACGCTTGCGTTCTTCGGTCGTATGGTTCGACTTCATCCCAATCGTCTCCTTCGCTACATTTCGCTCAACAAACTGCATTTCCCGTTGTTGGACCAAGATAATGGCACCTCCAGATTCACTGAAACCTTAACGAACGACTCACTTTCTACTTCAATATATCAGTCGAATTCAGAAAATACAATCAAAATTCAAACAAATAACATATTTTTGCCATCTTATTGATGTCTTGTACGAATCATTGACGCGGAACACGCTTCGAGAATTGACAGAGAACTTCATAGTTGATCGTTCCGAGCCAATGCGCCGCTTCCTCGATTGGTGCCCCTTCTCCAATCAAGATGACTTCCGTTCCGATCGGATATTCCCGTGGTAAACGAATCATGAGCCGATCCATGCAGACCCGTCCGACGATTTCGCACGGCAGACCGTTTACGATCAACGAATAACCTTGGAACTTACGTGACCAGCCATCCGCGTAACCGATCGGAACGGTACCGATCCATTCATCCGTCGGCGCTGTATAGGTCGCTCCGTAACTGATCGTTTGTCCCGGTTCGACTTGTTTGACCTGCATCAGACGACTTTTCAGTGAAAACGCTGGTTTTAAGAACTCGTAATGTCCTGCCATCTCATCCGACGGCATCGCTCCATACAATGCGATACCAACTCGAACGACGTTAAACGGCGCTTGACCTGCTAAGCGAATCGCTGCCGCCGAATTGGCACAGTGGACATAACGGATGTCCGGTACTAGTGCGACATACGATAAAAACGTCTTGAGCTGGCGCTCGAATAACTGACTGTTCAGCTCGTCAGCAGTCGCGAAATGCGTATAGATGCCTTCGAGCTCGACGAGATCATCATCACACTCAGCAAGAATTCGCTTCAACTCATCGACATGTTGCAGTCCGAGTCGTCCCATTCCCGTATCGATCTTGATATGCAAACGGAGATGATCGATTTCCGTCAAATGACGTTTCGCTTCCTGAAGCCAATCGGCTGAAAAGACAGGAACGGCGACATCATAATTCGATGCGACTGGTGCATGTTCTGGCAATAAGGCTTCAAGCATCAGGATCGGTGCTTGGATCCCCGCTTCGCGTAACTCGATCGCTTCTTCAAGGAGTGCGACAGCGAGTAAGTCGGCTCCGTTCTCAAGAGCGATCTCAGCAACTGTCACTGCCCCGTGACCATAGCCGTCCGCCTTGACGACCGCCATCACCTGTTGTTCGCCCATCCGTGTTTTGATTTCGCGTATATTATGTGCGATCGCTTCCCGATCGATTTCAATCCAAGTTGGTCGGTACATCCCATTCCCTCTTCTCTAATAAGACTTGCGCAGATGCATAATGTTCTGAATGTGTGATCGAGACGTGGATGACGCCATCGAATGGTCCACTCATGATCGGTCGCCCCGTCTCATCGTTTAAGATTTCAACGTCTTGCCAAGAGACTTCTTTTCCGACGCCGGTTCCGAATGCTTTGACGAACGCTTCCTTTGCGGCGAAACGTCCAGCGAGATACTCGATGCGACGGTGTCCCGAGAGCGATTGAAATCGTTCCTGCTCTGCCTGCGTCAAGATTCTTCCTACAAAACGTGGCTGGCGCTCAAGCGTTTGCTCGATTCGATCCAGTTCCACTAAATCGATTCCAATTCCATAAATCATCCAAGGCGCCTCCACAGTACTATTCTTCGCCATCTTCATATAGAATGAAGATGAAGCGAGGTGTTGTCATGTTTAGTCGAACGGAAAACCTACAAACGTTCACACGTTCTTATCCGGTCGTTTCGTTGTTCATTTTAATCCAAGTCGCCCTGTTTGTCATCGAACAGTTGGGCCCACTCCTTAATCTGACATTCTCTCCTCTAAATGCAGGGGCATCCATCAATCTCTTAATCGAACAAGGTGAATGGTGGCGTGTCGTCACAGCAACGTTCTTGCATTACGATTTTTGGCACATTGCGTTCAATACGTTTGCTCTCGTCATCTTCGCTCCACCGCTTGAGCGGATGATCGGTCATGGTCGATTTGCTGCCTTTTATTTGCTCGTTGGTACGCTTGCGAACATCTTGACGTACTTTACGAAAATCAATGAACCGTTCTATGGACAAGCTGGAGCATCTGGTGCCATTCTTGGTCTGCTTGGCTTTTACGTCTACTTAAGTCGGTTCAAACGGACGGTCATCATGGCAGATGATACACGTCTTGTGTACATCTTTACCGCGGTCACGGCAGTCTTTACGTTGCTTGGATCGAACGTTGCTGTCTTCGGTCACTTGTACGGTTTCGTCCTCGGATTCCTCTTCGGATTCGTCTTCGGTAATCGTGCCGTTCCATTCACACGTCCGTTCCAAACCGGTCGTCGTACGAGCGGTGGTCCTGTCTTCGTCAGCGGTTCTGGTCAACTTGGCCGTGTATTCTTCTACATCATCATCGCATTTGCTGTACTCGGATTATTCTTCCGCTACTTGTAAACCGGCATAAAAAAGGGACTCACGCTTTTAGCGCGAGTCCCTTTTTTAGCTTATTTGCGAAGAACTTCTGCCAAGTCCTTCACATCATCAATCAGGTTATGGATCGTTTCCTGATTGTCCGTATAGAGTGCTTTTAATTCTTCAAAACGTCCTTTTGGATCTTGTTTGACAGCAGACAATTGTGTTCCTGCGCCGCTGAATGTCCGTTTCACTGCTGCGAACTGCGCTTGACGCGTATCTTTATGCAGTAGTGATAAAGTAGCGCCGACAAGTGCGCCACCAAGTGTTGCTACGACAAAATAGTTCTTCTTCATCTGTTAGTCCCCCTGCATCTCACTCATTTGTTGGTGGTACGATTTGATACCGTTTCATGACGGGAGAAGGCGCGAACGACTTCCCTGCCTCTTCAGCATACTGGTCTACCGTGAGACGTTCAACTGATTTTGCATAACGAGCCCCGTCCCCTGTCTCATGGAACTGGATCAATAAGACAAGATCCGTTCCCTTCTCGACACGTCCAATCCGAAATGCCTGGAAACCACCATATTCTGCTCCAATGACTTTCGGATTCGACATCACTTGATGTACGAATAGATCCCCGCTATTTTGATCTGCCGGAATCGACCAGTAGAAGAGACTGCCTTCATCCGAAAAGTTGCCACGTGATTCGAGCAACGTGTAGGTATTGCCGCTTTGAAAAGGTGATTTCGAGTCCGTCTCCATCCAGAGGATGGCATCGCCGCTTCCGCTAGCGACACGAATATGAGCATCACGGGAACGAATTTGTTCAACGAACGAACCGCTACCGAATGTGATCGAAAGTTTAGATGGCATCACAGGCCTCCGCAAGTTGAAAGTCTTTTTCCGTCAATCCGTTTTCATCATGAGTCGTCGCAGCAAGTGTGACGTTTTTATAGTCGATCACGATCCGTGGATGATGATTCAAGTTTTCCGCAACACTCCCGACTTCCTGTACGAAATCCAGTGCCGCAGGAAACGATGCAAGTGTATAGGTCCGGACGATTTCATCATCGACGACACTCCAATCCTGCAACCGCTCAAGACGCTCTTCCACTTCATACTCATTCAACCTAGCCATCCCTTTCTCCTCCTCTACTATCATTTTCGTCCTATACCTTATACCCCATTCTCTTACTTCTCTATACCTGTTTGTATCCGATTTCTTCCTTTTGCCTTCTGTGTGAGATAGAGTACAATGTGAAAGAGAACACTAATTCAAAATCGGAAAGGGGCTTACGCATATGCGCGCTCTGATTGTCATTGATTACACGATCGATTTCGTTGCTGACGAAGGAAAGCTGACTTGCGGAAAACCAGGACAAGCGATTGAAGAACGGATCGCTACGTTGATGGAGGAGTTTTCAACGGAAGATTACGTCGTCATCGCCAACGATATTCACGAGGAAGGCGATACGTTCCACCCGGAAACTGTCCTCTTCCCACCTCATAATATCCGCGGAACACATGGACGTGATCTGTTCGGGAAAGTCGCAGCCATGGCACGGGTCGCCGATCACGTCATCGACAAGACGCGTTATAGTGCGTTCGCCGGGACGGACCTCGATTTACGCTTGCGTGAACGCGGTATCCGCGAAGTCCACCTCGTCGGTGTCTGTACGGACATTTGTGTCCTTCATACAGCTGTCGATGCCTACAATCTCGGGTATCGTATCGTCGTCCATGCCGATGCAGTCGCAAGCTTTAACGCGACGGGTCACGACTGGGCGCTTACACACTTTAAACAATCGATCGGCGCAGAAGTCGTCGGCGAATAAGAAGGGATCTGTCCGTCATGTTACAACGTAATCTTGCACTCCATACCGATCTGTACTTACCACGGTGGATGTATATCTATTGGAAAGAAGGACGTCATAATGAACGCGCCGTCTTTGATGTTTACTACCGTTCGAATCCGTTCGCAGGAGGCTATGTCGTCTTTGCGGGTCTCGAAAATATCATCGAGTATATTCAAACACTCCGTTTCACGGAAGAAGATATCACGTACTTGCAAGAGATGATCGGCTTCCCGGATGAGTTCAAGGATGAACTGCGTCAGTTCAAGTTCAATGGCTCGATCTCAAGTGTCAAAGAAGGCGAAATCGTCTTCCCGAACGAACCACTGATTCGGATCGAAGCACGCATCTTTGAAGCGAAACTCTTACAGACTGCGATTCTGAACATCGCGAACCACGAATCGCTCATCGCGACGAAATACGCACGTATTCGTCAATCGGCTCCCCGTGCGAAGTTCCTCGAAGCTGGTGCTCGTCGCGCGCAAGGAATCGATGCCGCTTACTTCGGAACGCGTGCTTCATACCTGGCTGGTTTTGACGTCACAAGCCTTGCTTCAGCAGGACGCGACTTCGGCATCCCGTGTGGCGGAACGATGGAGCACGCCGACATTCAATTCCACGATGACGAATTGACGGCATTTCGGACATTCGCTTCTCATTATCCGGATCAGGCGACATTACTCGTCGATACGTACGATACGCTCAAGAGTGGTCTTCCGAATGCGATCACGGTTGCGAAAGAACTCCAAGCCAAAGGACATAAACTACGCGGCATCCGAATCGATTCCGGTGACTTATCCTACTTGTCAAAACGTGCCCGCAACATGCTTGACGAAGCTGGCTTCCCGGAAGTCGATATCGTTTTATCGGGTGACCTCGATGAATACGTCATCCAGGACTTGCGCATCCAAGGTGCCCAAGCCAATACGTTCCTCGTCGGAACACGTGGCATCACGGCCTACGAACAACCGGCTCTTGGGATGGTCTATAAACTAGTCGCGCGTGAAGTAGATGGCGAGCTCGCACCCGTCATTAAAGTATCCTCGTCAAAAGCCAAGACGACGACGCCTCACATCAAGGAAGTCTATCGCATCATCGATCCAGTGACGGATAAGTTCAAAGGGGATTACGTGACGTTGATGGACGAAGATCCGTCGACACTTGAAGCTGTCGATCTCATCGACGTCCGGGACCCATCGTTCCGAAATCGCATCGAACAGTTCAAGGTCGAGCGGTTACTTGAACCAATTTTCAAAGATGGAGAACTGGTCTATACGGTCCCAACGATTGAAGAAAGTCGCCACTTCCACGAAACACAGATCGGTCGTCTCTGGGAAGAGTACAAACGGCTGCGTTTGCCAGAGATTTATGCTGTCACATTCAGCGATCGTCTCTGGAAGCTCAAACTCGACATGATTCGGGATACCCGACTGGCGAGTGGTTTAAAATAAGACGCCAAAAAACGCCGTTCCTCCTCAGGAAGAACGGCGTTTTTTCTCATGTTAATCCTGCTTCGTTTCCGACAGGTGTCATTTCTGTTGGCGCTTGTTCCATCTTCTTACGAAAGTACCACGCGAAGCCGAGTGCACCTCCGATGAAGACGATATACGTGATGCGTTGACCGAATTCAGCTAAGGAATCAGCGTAGAAAATACTGATTAAATGATCACTTCCACTAATGAGTAGCAAACAGGCAATCAGGAGCGCAATGCGATATGCAAGCGTCGGGCGGTCTGTCGGTTCAGCATGCCAATACATGATGATATGGTGGGCAAGTAGAACGATACCCAGGATTCCTAATATTCCAATGAGTACTTGCGGCATAATGAACGATCCTCCTGTTTAGTAGTATCTAGTCTTATTTAAACATAGTTCATACGAATTTCGTCAGGAAAAGTTTCCCGTCCCCCATTCCTCACGGTATACTGTAGGAAAATCGTAAGCGAACAAAGGAGGGCATTTTTTCATGAAAACCTTTAAGTTATGCACGTTACGCATTTTAATGGACGAATCAGGACGTGATACGACGATTCCCGTCGCCATTCAGGACGGATTGACGGTTAGTACCGAACAGACGGCACAGTGGGTTGCAGAAATCGTCGTTCCTCCGATGGATCAGCCGATCGTCGATGAATTGTTCACAAAACATTTACGTGCTTTGATTGAAATCACGATCTCACGACCTGATAATGATCCTGCCGCGATGATCGTCACGCCCCTTGAACGGACTGCCTTAAGCGAACACGTCTCGTATGTCTTCACGGGTAAGATGGTCATGATGAAGAATGATTTATCTGAATCAATCCTACGCGAAGTCGTCGAAGATGGATTCGCTGGCGAAGAACTCGTCCAAGAATATAAGGATCGTCGTTCGAAGCGCGGCGCGCATATTACGAGCATTGCAAAGGAAACGTTCAAGCAATATCTAGCAGAACACCCGAAAGCGCCAGTCTCTTAAGGTTTTTCGACCTCGTCCGTGATGTGATCCGCTACGTTGATTCGATCAATCGTATAGTGATCCGTATATTGGATATAATTCGCACACGCGTTTTTCAAAGGTGTCCGGTAACTGAACGTCGCATCAATCGATGATAAAGCTGCCTTAATCGTATGCGAGTGACAGACGATCAAGATCCGTTTGCCCGCATGCATGCGTGTCACTTCCTGTAGCGCCTCGAACACGCGACCCTGGATGGCTTGTTCCGTTTCGAGACCTGGCACAAGTGTCGTATCGTTCGCTTGAACGGTCTCGTAAATCGCTGCGACCGGTTCACCAGAGGCGGCACCGAATTCGCGTTCGACGAGTCGCTCGTCTGTCGCCGTAATCGTCAAACCGACAGCACGCCCGATGATTTCCGCTGTCTCAACAGCACGGGACAACGGACTTGCTAATAAGATATCCCATTTTTCATTCGCTAGATAAGCGGCGCTGAGTTCCGCTTGTCTTCTTCCTGTTGCATTCAACGGTATATCTTCTCTTCCTTGAATCCGTTCGTTTAAGTTCCAATCCGTCTGACCATGCCGCACTAAACAAATTTCAGTCATGTCTCTGTCTCCCTCATTTAAGAAATATGACTGATTGTATCATGTTTTCCATTCGGAAGTTGTCGCGGTGGCAACAGTAGCACCTGACAGGTGAAACGCTCAATTCGTTCGAGCAATCGCTCGATCTTCAATGGATTTTCCGTCTGAGCAAAACTGGCAAGCGAATGGGTACCGTTCGGAAAAGAAAATAAACGGACATCAGCTCCGACATCGGCTCCTTTTTCGACGAAATGGAGTGCTTGCGAAAAGGGAACGATTGGATCTTTTTTGCCATGCAAGAGCATGATCGGTGGGGCATCCGAAGATAGGTGTGTGACCGGTGAGACGTGTGTCATCAGCTTGCGCCATTCTTCCCGTCCACCCTTATAGAACTTAATGTGGGCAATCCAAGTCTGAATGAAATTAAACAATAAAAAATTCGTCGGCGGATATAAAGCGATGACACCACTGACCAATGGCATGTGGCGTTCATCACGCTCTCCGACAAAAGCAGTTGGGGCAAGTGCCGTCGTCAACATGAGTGCGGCTCCGGCAGAGTCTCCCCATACCATCATCCGTCCTCTTAAGATACGAAGGTCCTCTGCTTCCTTGTTCAAAAAACATAACGCATCCCGTACATCCTCGAGGTTATCCGGAAAATAACTGCCCTCTTCGAACAAACGATAATCGATGCTACAGACGGCAACTCCGAGTTCAAGTAGGCGGTCGACGATTGGACTAAAGCAGAACATATCGTCCCGTTCTCCACGAACGAATGCACCACCGTGTGCGTAGATGGCAATTGGAAATGGTCCTTCCCCCAGCGGATAATAGAGATCGAGCTGTAAGGTGCGGTCCCCCACCTGTTTATAGATGAGTGTCCGCGGTGCAAGTTGTTTTTCTGTGAGTGGCAAGGCGGGTTCGGTCCACCGAAGTAATGCACCGTAATTGTTCCAGATGCTCGCTCCCGCTGCTGCTGTCGTCAATAATGCAGCTCCCCCCATTAGCCATGCAGTTTCACGTTTCACTTGATCACCTCCAAAAGACGTGCCAGTTTCTTCACTTTATTATCCTTTTACCCCGTTTTAAAAGAAGTCGAACGTCTTGGTATTCGTACTTGACGCTTCATCGGTGTTCCGCTATAGTGAGAAAGTCCAAATCGGAATAGTTACGTTTTAATAATGGAGGTATCATATAATGAAAAAAATCATTCCTGCTTTAACAGTCGCCTTCGCGAGTGCAAGTGTCCTCGCGGCTTGCGGATCAAATACCGATTCATCGACTTCAGATAGCAAACAGACAGAAGTCTACGCATCAACGTTTGCGACGGCTGCTATCGCCCGCGAAATTGGTGGCGATCAAGTCAATGTCAAAATGATTGTCCCACCTGGAGCGGATCCCCATTCTTACGAACCAACATCAAAACAACTCACTGAGATTGCTAAAGGAGACTTGTTCCTTTTAACGGGTACGACGCTTGAGCCGTATTCGAAAAAAATTCAAGAGAGCCTAAAGGGTACAGACGTCCGCTTCATTGAGACGAGTAAAGATGTCAACTTACTAGAATCGGATGCTACACTTCATGCACATGAAGAAGAGGGGCATACAGAAGACGAACATGCCCACGAAGAAGAAGGGCACGATGATCATGCAACGGATGAACATGCGCATGAAGAAGAGGGTCATGACCATGGAAAATACGATCCACACGTCTGGCTCGATCCTGTCAACGCGAAAGCAATGGCACGCTCGATTACAACTGCCTTATCAAAAGAAGTACCAAAAGACAAAGCAACATTCGAGAAAAACTTAAAAACGTTCGATCAGCAAGCAGATGAATTGGACGAACAATTCAAACAAGCGGTTGCTGACGGATCAAAAAAAGAACTTCTCGTCACACATGCCGCATACGGTTACCTCGCAGAACGATATGGTTTCACGCAACTACCGATTGCGGGAATCTCTCCTTCCGATGAACCGTCACAAAAGCAACTGGCTGCTTTAGTGAAAGAAGCACGGATGCATGATTTGAAATACGTCGCGTTCGAAGAGACGGTCTCACCTAAGGTCGCACGTGTCATCCAAAAAGAAATCGGAGCTGAATCCGTGACGATTCATAACCTAGAGTCGGTCACGAAAGCACAACAAAACAGTTCTTATTTCAAGTTGATGGAAGAAAACGTCCAAACATTGAAACAAGCACTTCAGTAAAGTACAGTTGACACGCGTTACTCAATACGGTACGGTAAGAAACGTGTTTTACAACAATTGAATGACTTCTTTTTATCGCGAGAAACGGAGGGACTGGCCCAATGATGTTTCGGCAGCGGACGATTTGATTCGTACTGTGCCAAATCCAGCAAGCGAAAGCTTGAGAGATAAGAAGAGCGTCTTTATTTCATAAAGACCTCCTTCTTTCTTGCGAAGGGGTCTTTTTTTGTATCTTTGAGAAACGAGGTGTCAACAATGAATGAAACGATCACGCCTAACAAATGGGCACTGCTTCCCCTCGTCGTATTCCTGGTCCTCTTCATCGGAGCCGGGATCTTCTATGGCGACTTTTACAAATTCCCGATCCTCATCGCTGCATTGATCGCTTTGATCTTTGCTGCAATCACGACGAAAGGATCCATCAATCAAACGGTTGAACGAATTGCAACGGGTGCCGGAAATCCCGATATCATGATCATGGTCTTCATCTTCTTATTAGCCGGTACGTTTTCTGGAACGGCAGAAGCAATCGGTGCCATCGATGCGACCGTCAATGCTGCTTTGACGTTCCTCCCTCCATCACTCCTGATGAGTGGTCTGTTCGTCATTGCCGCCTTCATCTCGATGGCAATGGGAACATCGACTGGAACGATTGCTGCACTCGCGCCGATCGCCTTCGGTATTCATGAAGCGACAGGCATCAACGTTGCGATAGCAGCGGCTGCTGTCGTTGGTGGATCGATGTTCGGCGATAACTTGTCGTTCATCTCGGATACGACGATTGCTGCCGTCCGGACCCAAAAAACGAACATGCGTGATAAATTCCGGACGAACTTCATGATCGTCCTACCGGCTGCTATTTTGACGGTCATCTTGCTCGCATTCGTGTCTGGTTCTGGTGACGTCGTCGAAGCAAAAGCATTTGAGTTCTATAAGTTGATTCCATACCTTGCTGTCATCGTCCTTGCACTATTTGGCGTCAATGTCATCCTTGTCCTTATTGGTGGTACTTTGCTAACCGGTATCATCGGTATGATCGATGGTAGTTTCGGCTTGAGTGGCTTCGTCCTCTCGATGTCTGAAGGAATGATGGGCATGGCGGAGATCTCCATTTTGACGCTCCTCATGGGTGGTCTCGTCAGCTTGATTACGTTCAACGGTGGAATCGCCTTCTTAAAAGAGACGCTGACACGCAAGATTTCACAGCGTCGCGGTGCCGAATTCAGTATGGCGGCACTCGTCAGTGCGACGAATCTTGCGACAGCAAACAATACGATCTCGATTCTCGTCGCTGGACCACTGGCAGCTGAAATCGCCGATACGTATGAAGTCGATCGCAAGAAATCAGCGAGTATTCTTGATATCTTCTCTTGTGGGATTCAAGGCATCATTCCGTATGGAGCACAACTATTGATTGCAGCAGAATTGACGAAAACGGCTTCTCCTGAACTGATTCCGTATCTGTTCTATCCATTCCTCCTCTTCGTCTGTGGATCAATCGCCATTTTCTTCGGCTTGCCACGCATGAAGAAGACAGCGACGAAGCAAGAAAAAATTTCTTCGTAACCATAAAACAGGTCCAATCGCGTCGACGATTGGACCTGTTTTATTATTTTTTCTGCTTCGCTTGTCGTTCTAAGATTAAATAAGCAATTGCCGGAAGCGGGAATTGAACAAGTCCAGCGCCTCCCCAAACCCATGGATTACGTCCTGATTTTCGCGCACTAAGAAATAGACCCACTGCCTGCGTTACTAACAAGGCGCCAATACTAAGCCAAGTACATTTGGATAACTTTTTATTCTTTTGAGCCATCTTTTCTCCCCCTCTTTTAACACACGATTAAATCTCATGGTTCTTTTCTATTTTACCGTATTTTATTCCTCCATGAGCATGGAAACGGACGTCTTCGTTCGTTCATGCTAAACTAAACGAGCAAATCTAAACTACGTTTTATGAGGAGGAGTAACACATGCAATACGCAAAACTTTCAAACGGTATTACGATTCCCCAAATCGGATTCGGTGTCTGGCAAGTAGACGAAGAAACAGAAGCACCAGCTGCTGTCGCTGAAGCACTACGTGTCGGCTATCGTCATATCGATACGGCTGCTGTCTATAAAAACGAGCGCGGTGTCGCAAAAGGAATCAAGGAAAGCGGCGTGAAACGTGAGGATCTCTTCTTAACGTCAAAAGTCTGGAACGATGATATTCGTGCCGGTCGGACGAAGGAAGCATTCGCAGAATCGCTCGAACGTCTCGAAACAGATTATCTTGACCTTTATCTCATCCACTGGCCGGTCGAAGGCTATATCGAAGCGTGGAAAGCAATGGTTGAACTGTATGAAGCAGGTAAGATCAAAGCGATCGGTGTCTCGAACTTCAAAGAACATCACCTCGATACATTGGCAGAAGAGGGCTTGATGGCACCAATGATCAACCAAGTCGAGTTGCATCCACAATTGCCACAACACGAATTGCATGAATACTTGCAAGATCACAACATCCAAGTCGAAGCATGGAGTCCACTCATGCAAGGGAAATTCCTCGAAATCAACGATTTCAAGGAAATCGCAGAGAAACACGGCAAGACACCTTCACAAGTCGTCTTACGTTGGCACCTCGACAACGGCATCGTCGCTCTTCCGAAATCTGTCACACCAGCACGCATTGCGGAAAACTTCGACGTCTTTGATTTCCAACTCGATGCCGATGATCTTGAGAAAATTGATCGTATTGCAACGGACGTCCGCCTTGGACCAGATCCGGACGAAATCGATTTTTAATTTGACGATTCACGTAAAAGATGAGGCTGACTCAAAAGTCCGTTTCCACAAAGAGAGGGGTGGCAGAACGATGATCTGCCACCCTATCTCGTAACAAAAAGAATGACGCGTTTCACGCAACTCCTACAGGAAAAAGCGCATCTTTGCGCTGTCAGAGACAAGCAAGACCCGTTTTCCTGCTTGAATAAAGCAGGAAAATTGGCTTGTGTCTCGCCTGAGGAAAGGGCGTGAAAAGACGCGTCATTCTTTTTTTAAGTCAGCCTCTTGATTCATTTGAACGACGAGAGACCCGTTTCTAGTCTATGACTTAGAAGCGGGTCTCTTTTTTTATGATTTAAGCTGATCAGACATAATAAATCAAAATCGTATCTTCCGCTTCTTCTGCCTTTTGAAAATAGGCACGCAAATCGGCGAACTGTTCCCAGATATCCTCGAATTCGCCCGGTGTTCCGGCTTCATCATGAATCGAAGCGAGTGCCCGTTGATCAAAATTCCGCATCACCTCAGCCGAGATGATGAGGAGTGGCAAGGGCAGAATACCGACAATCGCCGCTTTCTCCTCATTGACAATCAACTCTTCGCCAACGATGGCTCGTCCCAGGTTGTAATGTGTGTCTTGATCAATATAGATATCGATTTGATTCATCAAATGATAGATGGCATTCGTCTGTTCGAGAGCGAATAATTGTTCATGATCGGGTTGTGTCTCATGAATGAATAAAATCCAGTCCATGATGATGTGGGGATCGTTTCCGAACGACTCCCAGACCGCATCCGTGACGCGGACGAAATGTACGTTTTCCATTCTCCCCCTCCCTTCTGTACTCTGTATTCCCTTTTTAAATTCGTTCTATACAAAAAAAGAGCCAGATTTCTCTGACTCCCTCTCCTTAGATCGCTTTTTCGTCTTTTTCTGATTCTTGCCATGCTTCAAGCGTATCTTTCCCTGGCAAGTTCGAAATCGAGTCCGCATAGAATCGTGGCTCTTTTCCAGCTTTTCGTTGCCCGACATAATCTTCGAGCGCCAGTTTGGCGATTTTTGAAAGACGGAAGATCGCGTACAAGTTAACGATCGCCATCAGCCCCATGAAGATATCTGCTAAAGCCCACACGAGGTTCGCCGATTCAACGAGTGAACCGAAGACGATCATGACGAGAACGAGCACACGATATGCCATCAAGACTTGTTTATTTTCACGGATGAAGTTGATATTCGATTCACCGTAGTAGTAGTTTCCGACGACGGAACTAAAGGCAAAGAGGAAAATTGCGACGACCATGAATCCTGTCGCGAGTGATCCAACTTGTGATGCGAGCGCACCTTGTGCTAAGTCGATCCCAGCTACCGGTTGACCACTAGCATCTTTTGTTGCCACTCCACTGACGAGAACGATCATCGCTGTCGCTGAACAGACCATCAATGTATCAACGAAGACCGCAAACGATTGAATCAATCCTTGTTTGACTGGGTGAGAGACTTCCGCTGTTGCCGCTGCGTTCGGCGCTGAACCCATACCGGCTTCGTTCGAGAACAATCCACGGCGAATCCCGTTCAAGAGCGCTGCCCCTACTGCACCACCTGCGAGCGTCTTGAATTCGAATAGACCTTCTTGGAAGATCAATTTAAAAATACTTGGCAGTACTTCAAGATTCGTCGCCATGATGTAGAGCGCGATCAGGATGTAACCACCTGCCATGATTGGTACGAGGAACGACGCGACAGTTGCGATGCTACGGACGCCACCAAAGATGACGAGTGCCGTCAGCACGACCAGTCCGACCGTAATCCAGGTCTTATCAAAGCCGTATTGATTTTGAAGTGAAAGCGAGATCGTATTCGATTGAACGGAATTGAAAACAAATCCGAATGAGATCGTAATCAAGATACTGAATAAGATCCCTAACCAACGTTGACCGAGTGCTTTCTCCATATAATAGGCAGGGCCCCCACGCCACGCCTTATCATCACGTACCTTATAAATTTGAGCGAGTGTACTCTCGACGAATGCCGATGCCGATCCGATCAAAGCAATCAACCACATCCAGAAGACCGCTCCTGGTCCACCGAGTGCGATCGCTGTCGCGACACCTGCGATATTACCAGTACCGACACGTGCTGCCGTACTGATCGCAAATGCTTGGAATGGCGACACGCCATCTTTCCCTTTATCCGTTCCTTGGAACAGTAAGCGTAACATCTCCGGTATCATCCGGAATTGAACGAACCGCATCCGGAATGTAAAATAAATGCCTAATCCGACGAGTAAGATGATCAGTACGTTTGTCCATAACATGTCACTGATTCTACTGACTACATCCATTACCTGCTTCTCCATCCGATTCCCTCCACTTCCACCACATAGTTTCTCTTTTTAGATGTAAACTTTTTTCACATGTGAATTATCATACGCAATTTTTTTTGAAAAATCAAACTCATCTATACTTCAGACTACAAAAAACGTGTTAAACCTCACATCCGATGTCAGGTTTAACACGTTTTTATCAAGCATTTTTGAATTAGATGAACAAGTTCAGGTTAGCACCATCCGTTGCACCAAGGTAACTCGCGACACCACCGTAATCGATATCATCCAGTAATTCCTCTTTCTTGATGCCCATGATATCCATCGACATCGTGCAGGCGATCATCCGTACACCCGCTGCTTGCGCTTTTGCCATCATCGTCTCGAGCGCATCGACTTGTTTATCCTTCATGACTTTTTTCATCATCTTTTGACCGGCTCCTGCCATATTCATGTTCGAGAGTGGTAACTCCCCAGCATGCTTTGGCATCATCATGCCCATCATCCGTTCAATACCAGCTTTTTCAACTGCCGGTGCGTCTGGTTTTCGAATGATGTTCAAGCCCCAGAACGTAAAGAACATCGTCACTTGTTTCCCCATCGCTTGTGCACCTTGCGCGATGACAAAAGACGCAAGTGCTTTATCGAGATCACCACTGAAGACGACCATCGTCGCATCATCTGCTGGATTGACTTGAACCGGTGCTGGAGCTAGTGTCTCTCCTTGCCCTTTTTCAAGCATGACCTCAACGACTCCCTGATTCATCTCCGCTGAATGGACCGTGTGACCTAGTTTTTTCGCCCATGCTTGAACGTCTGGCAAGAATCCTGGGTCTGACGCCTTGACGAAAATTTGCTCGCCGTCCGTCATCTGATCGATTTTTGTTTTCAGCTCTAAGATTGGACCTGGGCACTGTAAGCCGCACGTATCGAGTAGCGTCACTTGTTCCGGTGCAGTTTTCGTTTTTGGCTCACGTTTCGTTACCGTCACAGCTGTCTCCTCCTTTGCCTGGCTTCGCGCTTCTTGATCGCGATGCACGACCGACCATGTTTTGTAGCCACCACTTAAGTTTTTCACATCATAACCGTGTTGTTGCAATAGTTGACTCGCTACATATCCACGTAATCCGACTTGGCACGTCACATAGATCGTTTGATTCTTCGGTAGATCATCCAACTTCTCACGTAACGTTGGTAACGAGATATTGACCGATCCCGGAATCGAACCTAACTCGTTTTCCGATGGTTCACGGACATCAAGTAACAGACCGCCGTTGGCGACAATTTCATCGATTTCGTGCCAATGAACGTTCTTACTGTCACCAAGCACGATGTTCGACGCAATATAACCTGCCATGTTGACCGGATCCTTTGCTGAACTATATGGCGGTGCATATGATAGTTCAAGATCTGGTAAATCAAGCACTGTCAATCCACCTTTGATCGCTGTCGCGAGGACATCGATCCGTTTCTCAACACCTGTCATACCGATTGCCTGTGCGCCGTAAATCGTTCCTTCGATCGGATCAAACAACAGCTTCATCGAAATCGGACTCGCTCCTGGGTAATACCCCGCATGCGATCCCGGATGGAGATGAACCGCTTCATAACGTAGACCGAGCTGGCGTAACCGTTTTTCATTGTTACCAGTCGAAGCGACCGTCAAGTCGAAGACTTTTGCGACCGCTGTTCCAAGCGTGCCGCTGTAACGAACGTCGCGTCCAGCAATGATGTCAGCAACGAGGCGTCCTTGACGGTTTGCTGGCCATGCGAGCGGGACGTGTGTCGCTTCCTTCGTGATATAATCTTTGACTTCAATCGCGTCGCCAATCGCAAAGATTGATGGATCGGATGTCCGCAGTTGATCGTCGACTTGAATCGTCTGTTTGATGCCAAGCGTTAAACCAGCATCTGCTGCGAGCGTGCTCTCCGGTGCAACACCAATCGATAGGATGTTCATCTCGGTTTCGATCACGCGTCCACTTGTCAGGACGATGCGGCGACCTGCCTCTTCAAAACGAGCGACGCCATCTTCTAGAATCAACTCGACGCCTTTCGCACGAAGATGTTCATGAACGATTGCTGCCATTTCTGGGTCGACCGGAGCCATGACTTGATCCGCCATCTCGACGAGGTTGACGTGCGTCCCACGTTCGACGAGGTTTTCTGCCATTTCAAGACCGATGAATCCTCCACCGATGACGACTGCTCGCTCTGGACGCGTCGTATCAACGTATTCCCGCATCCGGTCCGTATCTGGAATGTTCCGTAATGTAAAGACGTTCGTTGCTTCTTCAAGTCCTGGAATGTTTGGACGAATCGGTTTTGCGCCTGGAGAAAGAATCAGATGATCGTACGATTCATCGTATTCTTCACCCGTTTCGACGTTGCGGATCGTGACCGTCTTCGCTTCACGGTTAATCCGAATCGCTTCCGACAAATTACGGACATCTAAATTAAACCGTGCGTGCATGCCTTCCGGCGTTTGGACGAGTAATTTATTGCGATCCTTGATAACGTCTCCGATGTAGTAAGGCAGTCCACAGTTCGCGAACGAAATCTCTTTTCCCCGTTCAAGCAAAATGATTTCTGCCGTTTCGTCAATCCGCCGCAGTCGTGCTGCTGCCGTAGCGCCACCTGCGACGCCACCTACGATGATCGTTTTCATCTGATGATTCCTCCTTGAGTTTCTATCTGTCACCTAATATACCCTGTTAGGTATGTCATTTCAAGTCAATTGCTCGCAAATTCACAAACAAGACATATCTCTGCTCTTTTGTATTTTCTTCCTATCTTAACGGACATTAGTTGCAATTCCTTCTGAAATGCTTGAAACTGAACTTATAGTATATAAAGGGGGATTTTGCAATGGACCAGGAACGTAACTCGAACGAATCAAACGAGAATAATAAAGTGACACCGATTCACCAAGATCGTCAACCCGAAACAAACGAACAAGGAATCGCACCACAACAGCAACAACACTTGGAAGCTTTCCAAGCTTTCCTCGTGGAAAAAGGGATTCCAATGGAAGCGCGTGAAAATGAGACACACGTCTTCTTCATGACACAAGAAAAAACACCTGCTGGAGCAGAACCGATGATGATGATCGTCTTCAGTAAAACGACGACAGATGTCGAGTTGTTCGCTCGTACGGTGACACACGTACCAGACGGTGTCGAGGATCTCCCGATCCTTAACGCCATCAACGACTTCAACCAAGAGTTCAAATACTTCCGCGTCGTTCTCGATAGCGACCGTGATGTCACGATCGCATCAACGATCGATCTCGATCATGGCTTCAACCCAGCTGCGATCTTCGGACATTCTGTCATGATGTTCCAAGCATCAGACGAAGTCTACACGTATTTGACAAAACTGTACGAACAGTTCTAATTTCTCATTTAAAACGGCTTTGGAGCCCTGCTCCGAAGCCGTTTTTTTCTTTAAAGTTCAATTGACAATGAGAATTATTCTCGCTATAGTTAGATTTGTGAAAACGACTACATGACGGAAAACGTCTTATTAATTCTTCTGGGGGAATCACGATTATGAAAAAACGTTTAAAAGTAGCTTCTATCTTCATGGTAGCTGGTATCTTGGCTGCCTGCGGTTCGAATGAAACGGATACGACTGCACCGAAAAAAGAGAAAACGGAACAGTCGACCGAAACAAAATCAGCAGATGCGGGGATTGCTGCAACGACACTGACAGATGAATTGACGATCTTCAGCTCAATCAAAACAGAACTCGACAAAGCAAAAGAAGGACAAGCAATCGATTGGAAGATGGTCACGACAAGTTATGAATCGAAACTAAAAGGTGGTGTCGAAACGACAGCACCAGAAATCGAACAAGTCATCCAGTCTGCTTTAGCAGGTGTGGAAGCGAAGGATCTCGATGAGAACATCGCTCGTCAACTCGTTGATAAAGGTCTACAATCGTATTTCTATAAATTACAAAAAGCAACACAAGCAAAAGCCGAAGAAGCACTCGTCGCCGGTAAACCAGAAGCTGCAACAGAAGCACTTAAGGATATCGAAGCAATGGCGAAGACTGTCTTCATCCCGACTGCAGAAAAACGCGACGCGAGTTACGGCTTCAAAAACGAAGACGCCATCGCTCAAGCGATCACATCAGGTCTTGCAGCGCAGCAAGAAGCCATCGACGCAAAAGAACTCGGTGACTTCAACGTTGCAAAACAAGTGACAGATAAATCAATTTATCGTTCCTTCTATTTAGCTGCACTCGGTTATGCACAAAAAATCGAGGATGGAGCAAAAGCAGGTACGGACGAAAAAGAATTACAAATGGAGCAAGCAGAAGGATATGGTTTCCTCCTTGCGATCGAAGAATCATTAGCAGGCGGAGACGAAGAAGCTGTCAAAACGCTGAAAGAGCGCTATGATTTCTCAAAAACAAAGCCAGCTGACGTCTCTTACAAAGAAATCGAAGGATTGTTCGCAAAAGCGTTGACGGAAAAAGTCGACGGTTATCATGAAGAAGCACAAGAAGCGATCGAGAAGAAAGACGTCGATACAGCACGTGTAGAAGCAATGGAAGCGAACATGTTCGTCGTGGCGATGAAACCGACGCTTGAGAACCGTCTCGGTAAAGACAAAGCAGCACAAGTCGCAAAAGACGCAAACGAATGGTTCGCACTCGTCGAAAAAGGTGACGTCAAGGCTGAAACGACAGGCGAACGGATCACAGACGCACTCGAACCACTTAACTAAGAAGGAAATGGAAACGGAGGGATAAGATGAATATCGGAATCACAGGAGGTGCCGGCTTCATTGGCGCCGCCCTCGCCCTCCGGCTCCAGCAGCATCATACCGTCCATGTCCTTGATGCCTTTACGGACTACTATGATGTCCAATTGAAAGAAGAACGGGCAGCTGCATTAAGACGTGCCGGCGTTACCGTGACGACGGGTGACGTTCATCACGATCTCGACGCCTGGATGGAGACATCGTTCGACGCTGTCTTCCATCTCGCAGCTCTTCCAGGTGTTCCGCGTTCGCTCGAAGAACCGCATCACTATATTCGTGAGGACATCGATATGACGGTGACCTTGTTAGAAGCCGCAAAAAGACATGGCATGCCGCATGTCTTTTTCGCGTCTTCTTCTTCCGTTTATGGGGAACAGACCGGGCCGCTGAAAGAGGAACAGGCAACGGGACACGTCGCCAGTCCTTACGCGGCAGCCAAGTATAGTGCCGAAAGCTTTTGCCATGCTTATGCTCATTTATATGATGTAAACGTGACATTATTTCGCTTCTTTACGGTCTATGGTCCATCGGGGCGTCCCGATATGGCGCTGTTTCGATTCATCGAACAGGCATTGCGCGGAGAGGCACTCACCGTCTTCGGTGATCCGATCCGTGACTTCACGTATATCGATGACATCACCCGCGGAATGGAACAGGCGTTGCTAGCTCGTGCAGTCGGGACGTATAACCTCGGCGCGAATCAGCCGGTCTCCGTCCGCACGCTAGCTGAACGGATTGGTCAACGGTTCGATGTTCCCGTGCATACTCAGGCTGCACGGCGCGGGGACGTGACGATGACATGGAGTGATACGACGGCGGCACAGGAAGCCTTCGGTTACCAACCGTCAATCGAGATTGATGTTGGACTGGAGCAGGTGATCGCGTGGCATCAAAACCGCTAATCCGAACGTTTCTGTACCTGACGCTTACCGGGCTTGTCATCTTTTTACTGCTCCGTTTTTTCTTGGAGTTACCGGTCTCTTATCGGTATATCGAAGCTTTATTCAAGAGTCCCTGGACGATCCTTGCGACCTTGACGTATGCGATCGCCTTTTATTTACGCGCGGTCGCCTGGCGCCGCGCCGATGCCAAACGTGCACCGACTGCCGTGTACCTGTCGAGCCTGTATCTCGGACTGACGATCAATCACCTCTCACCGGTCAAGCTCGGAGAGATGATCCGACTCGTGACAGCAAGAGCCGTCGGAAGTCCATGGAAACAGACGAGCGCGATCTTCGTCTTACAACGAAGCATTGACTTGATCGTTCTGTGCACCTTCATTCTGATTGGTTGGTTGTTTCACACAATCGTCTTGCTCGTCGCGCTCCTTGCGACCGCGTTATTACTCGTGTTACGCCGACATGTCCCGCATCTCCCAGCGCTCGTCCTGTTCGGAACGCTCGCTTGGGCCGTCGAGGCACTCGCCGTCTTCCTCCTCTTGCACGGAGCAGGTATCGATGTGTCCTTCCCGACGACATTGATCGCGATGAGTGCAGGTGTCCTGTCCGGTGTGATTCAGTTCACGCCGGGTGGACTCGGAACGTACGAACTCGCGATGGGCACGGTGTTACGGCAAGCCGGTGTTGCTCATGCGTACGACGTTGCCTTGATGACGCACTTCTTTAAATATGCCTTTGCTTTTCTCATCCCGCTGTACGTTCTCATTCGGCATCCGGCTACACTTCGGTTGTTGGTTCGTCAGCTCAAATACACTGATTGGAAAGGAGGAAGACGATGAAAAGTGCTTCTCGCTTTGAAAAAGTCGCAGCACGCGCCTGGAACTTACTCAATGAAGGAAAACCCTTCACACCCATTTTTACGATCGGCGTCTTCTTGACGTACGCCTTATGGACGCAGATGCCTCTCGCAGAAGCTGGTCTTGGTTTCATCGTGACGCTTCCTTTATTTATCTTGCTTTGGCGTTATGATTTTCCGTTATTTTTACGAAATTACCTTTGGATTCCGGTCATCGTTTGGCTGTTCCTTCGGAGTACGAATGTAGATTATTTACCTTTGTTCGCCTATGGCGCGGGTCTCTATTTCTTCTTCACGATCTTTTTCTGGGGGACGATCTATTATCATCTCCGGATCGGAACGCGCTGGACGAACTTCACGCGTTTTTGGAAACTCGTTCTGAAGAATAGTGATTCGACAAGTGGTAACGCGCAGGAGCAACTGCCTAAAGTTGCTCTGTTGCTCATGTACTGGTGGACGGCAAGTGACGCGTCGACACTCGACATGACATTCGTCTGGTTCCCAATTGGTCTATTCATCTTTGCATGGATTCTGCATCACTACCTGTTCGACTGGAAACCGAAGTTACCAGAAGCATTAACGACGGACGCGACACTTCCGACTTCAGAAAAAGTCTATGTCCTGATTGTCGACGGGATGCGCAAAGATCGCTACATGGCAGCAAACACACCGTTCCTCGAACGATTGCGTCAGGAAGGAACGGAATATACGAATATGGAAACGGTCTACCCCGCCCGGACCGTCGTCTGCTTCAGTTCGATGTTCACCGGTGCTCGCCCAGAAGATCACGGCATTCATTCGAACATGGTCTGGAACACGACCGGCGTTAAAACGGATACCGTCTTCGACCGTCTCCGTGCCGTCGATAAATCCGGTAAGATTCTTGGTATCGCTCACCTCGTCGATGCGTTCGGTTCAACCGATGTACGGACCGTCACGGCAGTCATGCATAACGATGTCGCGGATCGAAATATCGTAGAGCGTGCGAAACAAATCGTCCATGAAGAGGATCCGGATCTACTCGCAATCCAGCTGATCGGAACGGATCAAACGGGACACAGTCGAGGCACCCTCTATTCCGAGTATGTCGAAAAAATCGAGGAAGCGGATGCACTCCTTGCCGAGTTTTGTGAGGAACTTGATCGTCTTGGTAAACTCGAGGATGCGACACTCATCGTCATGGCGGATCACGGTCAAGCGGACGGAATCGGTGGACACGGTCACTTGGATGAAGGCGAACGGTTCGTTCCGTTCTGGATGTATGGCAAGAACGTTCATGCCGGTCTGAAAGTGGATACGCACCGCCATATCTTGTCACTCGGACCGACGATCACCAAAGTCCTAGGGGCAGACATCCCGCACGATAGCCGTGGTGTGCTGCTGACAGAAGCTTTCAAGGAGGCGACGTCTAAATGAAGATCATCGTCTTTTTACCAGCACACAATGAAGAAGTGTCACTTCCGCTCGTCTTAAAACGAATCCCGGATATGATTGACGGCATTCCGGTCGAGACCCTCGTCATCGACGATGGCTCAGTGGATGCGACGAGTTCGATTGCGCGTCAACACGGCGCACATGTCTATCGGTTCGAGCAGAATCAAGGACTCGGCGCCGCAGTCCGGGAAGGACTCCGCCAGTCCTATGAACTCGGTGCTGATGTGGCCGTCATGATTGATGCCGATAACGAATACCCTGCCGATCAAATTCCGGATATCGTCCGACCGATCCTCGATGACCAAGCAGATTATGTCTTTGGCTCACGCTTCCTCGGTACCGTCGACGGGATGCGACTTTATCGTTATATCGGTAATCATGTCTTCACGTGGTTGCAATGCCTTTTATTGAAACGTAAAATCTATGATGGTCAAAGCGGGATGCGTGCTTTTTCGCGCGCAGCGTGTCACCATGCTGAGATCATTCACGATTATAACTATGCGCAAGTCTTAACCCTCAATCTCGTCCGGAAAGGTTTCCGCCTTCACGAAGTCCCGATTCGTTACCGGGTCCGGGAAGCAGGAAAGTCCTTTATCCGTCTGAATTATGTCCAACGTGTCCTCCCAGCGATTTACCGGGAGTGGCGACGACCGATTACAAAGCTTAGCGTTGAAGAACGCATGGAACGAAAGGAGCACCTCGGATGAAACGCCTTCTTTTGCTACCGCTCCTCCTGCTCTCACTGTTCGTGAGCACTTCCACGGTTTCCGCTTATAGTTACGGAGACCCAGGAAAGGAAGCTTTTGCGGAAGCGTATAAACAATTTGAAGAACAACTCGATGCCAAGGATTACGCGCTTGCGAAAGAGACGCTTGCCGCCTATGATAAAGAATTCAAACTGTATTTCCCTGAAGCGAAAGCGAAGATCGACACGGCTCTCGAACAAGAAGATGCCGAGGCTGCAAAGCAAGCGTATCGTGTCGCTCTCCGTCAAAATATCGAACGTCGCCTGCACTTTGCTGAAGAGCAGTTCGAGGACTTCGGTCAAGCGAAACTCTTACTCGCGAAAGCCCGCGGCACGTATGATGTGCTCGCACCTTACGTTAAGGAAAGCAAGGATGCACAAACATCCGATGACGTGTATACTGCATTTGATGAATCATTAAAGGCACTCGGAAATCCTGGCCTGTTTGGGGTCGGGAAAAAAGCGAGTGATGAAGAATCCTTCAAGAAAAACATTACGATGATCGAAGATACGTTGACGCCTCTTTTCGTCCTGCCGGGTGAAGAAAAAACAGGCGTCTTCACGGAAGAAGACTCCTTCCTCGGTCAAACGTTCGGAACGGACGCGATTTGGAAATTGATTGCGCTCGGACTCGTCATCGTACTCATCGTCATCGTCGTCATTGGTCAATGGAAGAAGAAACGCCGCTCATAAGGAGGAAGACAGATGGATTTTCAAGCGTTTTTGATTACACTTCGGGAGTGTCTCGAGGCTGTTCTCATCGTTGGGTTGATCTTAGGTTATCTCGATCGATTGAACGCTCCACAATATAAAAAGTGGGTCTACGCAGGTGTCGGGTTAGCACTTCTCGCTAGCCTTGGTGTCGCATTCCTGTTCCAAGTCGTCTTTACGAGTTTTGCGAGCTTCGGAAGCGATACGTATCTCCGTCTCGGCATCATGATGGTCTCCGTCCTGCTCTTGACACACATGGTCCTCTGGATGGGGAAGGAAGCGAAAGAGAATCAAAAAGCCTCCCAAGCGAAGGTCGCCGCTGCCGTCTCGACGGGTAGTGCGATCACGATGATCATCCACTCCTTCCTCGTCATCGTTCGAGAAGGAATTGAGACAGTCTTCTTCTTCGCTGCCATCTCAGGTGGGGAAATCGAAAAAGTCCTAACGAGTTACGGTGCGGTTTCTGGTCTGTTACTCGCCTTGATCTTCGGATACTTATTCGTTTCCGGCTCAATGAAGATTCCCGTCAAACGCTTCTTCCAAGTAACGGGCGTATTAATTCTCTTCATCGCAGCCGGCATGCTCGTCCAAACGATTGGACGCTTCCAAGATCTTGGTTTGCTCGGTAGTCTCCTGATGAATGCTGACGGCACACCAGCTGCTGTATATAACATCGTCGGCTTCATGCCGGAGCACTACATCGATCAGGTACAATACTTGCGTGATACAGGAAACTCGACATTGATCAGTGGACAGATCGGAACGTTCATGGGTGCAATGTTCGGATACAGTCATAACCCATCGCTCGAACAAGTCATCGCTTGGTGGGGTTATTTCGCCTTTGCTGGTTGGATGTTGCTCCGTCAAAACAAACCATCGAAGTCATCGAAGTCCTTACAGGAGGTTTCTTGACCGTCCGAAGCGATCGTTCACGTCCGCGTGGACGATCGCTTTTTTGGATCACGTTGCTATTCATCGGTGGCTGGATCAGTTTGCGGATTGCCTACGTCAGTCCATTCATCGCGAGCTACGATATCGCGAACTTCACGCTCGCTGTGACTGATTATGATTTGGCTGATTTACGCCCGCATTTTCCGGGTTATCCTTTTTTCATCTTATTTGCCAATCTGTTTCTGCCACTGATGATACCTGTCAAAGCACTTGGACTCGTCTCCACATTAGGACTAGCCAGTGCCCTCTTGCCACTCTACTTGCTGTTCAGCCGTCATGCATATGATACGACGCGGCTGATCGCTGCCTTTACCGTTCTCTCCACTGCCTCACTCGTGACGTTCGCTGCAACCGGGATGTCAGATGGACTCGCCCTCGGACTACTCGTTTGGTACGGCTGGAGCATCGAACGCGCCCGACATCAGATTCGTCGCTGGCTTCCGTATCTTCTGTTCGGTTTACTGATGGCGACTCGACTGTCCTATGCGCCGTTTGGTTTCATGTTGCTTGTCTTGCTGTGGCAAGTACGAAAGGATTACTGGCAACTCTTATCCGAATGTGCGCTCCTTGTTCTGGCGCAACTGGCTTGGTTGCTCCCGGTCGCCTTTTCCGTCGGTGGACCCTATTCGTTTCTTCAATTGTCACTCCGTTTCGTCAGCGGTCATTTTTCCGATTGGGGTGGTTCTGCTCAGACCGATGATGCATCCATCCTCCAACGATTCGTTCAAACACTTCAGCAACTCTTCTGGCATGGGATCGGTTATGGCACGTGGATCGGGCTAGTATCAGGACTGCTGCTATTCTTACGGAAACGTTGGACGGTCGATGTCGCTTGGGGAGCGACGGCTGGACTCTATTTCGTCTGGGTCTGGCTCGGACAAAACATCGATAAACCCCGTCATGTCTTACCGCTTGTCCTATTGCTACTCATCTGGTTGATCCGTCAGCTTCCGTTGCAGATGTATCTACCATTTTTAGTCGTTCAGTTGACGATCGGTAGCCTCGCATTGAACGATCAAGCCACGCGTCCCCCGGCGACGATTGAACTGGCTCGTTACGTAGCGACTCTTCCAATCGGCGCGACAGTCTTTACCGACGAGGAAGCTCGCCAATTCCAGTCCGAACGACCGGATGCCGCAATCGTTCCGATCGGATCAATCAGTAAATGGAACGCAGAACCAAAATCCGATCAGAGTTACGTGACCGGTCGATTGCTCGAGCGCCTCCACGCTCAAGGCGTGCGACCAAACGTCAAACAAATCGTTCGCTTCACGAGTGATGCCCGCTACGAACCGGAAGACGCGCAAGCGATGCTGTATCAACTAACGCCTTGATGACACAACTGCATGCATACGAAAAACCATGTCGATTCCCGAATGACATCGTGGAAATCGACATGGTTTTTTTCATTGCTGCGTATCGTAACGACGTTCCATATAATCAAAGGTACCGCCGCTAATTTCAATCGTCCGGACTGGTTCGAAGCCGAGACGACGATACAGACGCTGTGCCCCGGCATTCGTTTGATCAGCGTTTAAGGTGAACGCTCGTAGTCCTCGTTTCTCGCCCTCTTCCGCCGCTGCCTGAAGCAGTTCCGTACCAATTCCTTTTCCGCCATGACGCGCGTCAACCGATAAAGTATCCAGGTAATAGACCGGACCTTCCGTCTCGACATCAATCTGGACATCGCGCCCCGTCCAACGTTTCAGTTGTGCTTTGATCGGTTCGTCGAGTTGTTCGGCATCCGTTCCGGCATAAGCGATCACGATGCCCGCTACTTCACCCTCGATGATTTTCACGAGGATGTTCTCATGGCTCAGTCGGTTTCCTGTTTCAGCGACGAAGTACGCGAGTCGATCTAAAACTTCCTCCCGCTTTGTCGTTCCCGTCAGTGTCTCAGCAATCTCATGAATTGCTTGCTCAATCAACGGGGCAATCTGTTGTGCTTCTGAAGCATATGCTTGTCGAATCATCTAGTCGTTCTCCTTTGAATTTTTCTAATCAATAAACCTGAAAAATCGGACTCGACGATGTCGAATCCGATACATGATTTTTTTGGACATTCATTCGTTTCACTGCGTGACTTTTTGTACGACTGGTGCCGGTACGATGACAGGCTCCCGTGTCATGACAGCAACGACACGTCCAGCGATCGCTACAGCTAGTAACGTATATAACGTTAAGCTGAGCGGCAGATAGACGAGTGAGATGACTAACACGATGGCGTCGAGTCCGAACAAGATTGTTCCGATCGATAGACCTGTCAGTTTGCTGAGTCCCATCGATAGCAGGTCGTCCCCACCTGTTGCCGCTCCACTTTTCAAAACAAGTCCGAGACCATATCCGGTCACGATTCCGCTAGCAATCGCTGCGATGAGCGTCGCTGGCCAAGCCTGTTCTGGAAAGTGGAACAAATCAAGTCGGTGCCACATTTCATAAAAGACTGATAACGCACCTGCTGAAAGTAACGCTTCACTGACAAAGCGTTTTCCTTTGAAATACAAAGCACCAATGAAAAATGGAATATCGAGCACGATCATCGAAATTGAAGGATTGATATCAAAAAAGTATCGACCTAGCAACGATAATCCGATGAAGCCGCCTTCTGCTAATCCGAACTGTTCATTCAATGTGTAGTAACCAAACGCCATGATGAGCGTTCCGGTTAAGATGGTTGCGATTCGTTTCATGTTTTATTGTCCTCTCCCGTTTACATCGTGGGAGAGGTTTTATACGTCCCGTTTGGGTATTCATCTATTTTCGCTCTCCCTGATTTTTATAAGCCATTACCGTCTGTTCGTTATGACCGGTACTGCTAAAAATCAGGTAAGCTGAATAGATGATTGGTCCTCTCGGTATCCATCGGTTTCCACCCCTTCATTAAAAATCTACTTTCATTATAACCCGAATTTCAGTAACTAAAACAGTTTTACGCATTCTTCACATAATCCAAACAGTTTTGCTCACTCATTCACAATTTAGACAAGATTATGCTCAACATTGAACAAACTACTTGAAAACGACCTTGTGAAGGATTACACTAAGTATATCAAATGAATGTGATATTTATCACAAACAAAACACAAAGGAGACTTTACCCATGAAAGTAGCAGTCATCGGATGTACACACGCAGGAACAGCAGCAGTCAAAGAACTCGCTTCACAACAAGACGTCGAGATCACCGTTTATGAGCGGAATGACAATGTATCGTTTCTCTCTTGTGGAATCGCGCTTCACGTCGGTGGTGTCGTCAAACATGCGGAATCACTTTTCTACTCATCACCAAGTGAACTCGCTGAACTCGGCGCTGAGATGCGTCTGAAACATGATGTGCTTGAAATCGATAGTGAACGCCAAACGATCGTTGCGAAAAACCTCATGACTGGTGAAGTCGTTCACGATACGTACGATAAACTCATCATGACGACAGGATCATGGCCAATCATTCCGATGCTTCCTGGCATCGAGTTGAATCAAATCGAGCTTTGTAAAAACTATCACCACGCTCAAACAATCATTGAAAAAGCGACAGATGCACAACGGATCACCGTCGTTGGTGCAGGATATATTGGTGCTGAACTCGTTGAAGCGTTTGAAGCATACGGAAAAGACGTCACGTTCATCGACAGTGCGGATCGCATTCTCAACAAATACCTCGACCGCTCATTCACTGACGTCATCGAACGTGAATTGACAGACCGCGGTATTCGCCTCGAACTCGGACAAACCGTCCAAAGCTTCAAAGGAGAAAACGGTGCTGTGACACACGTCGTGACAGACAAAGGAACGTTCGAAACGGATCTCGTCATTCTCTGTGTCGGTTTCCGCCCAAGTACGGAACTCTTAAAAGGTCAAGTCGACATGCTACCGAACGGTGCCATCATCGTTGACGATTACATGCGGACGAGCAACCCGAACATCTTTGCTGCTGGTGACAGCTGTGCCGTCTATTACAATCCAGCTCGGACACATGCCTATATCCCACTTGCAACAAATGCTGTCCGGATGGGAACATTGATCGGTAAAAACTTACGCGCACCAAAGATTCGTTACCAAGGAACACAAGGCACATCGGGTCTTCGCCTATATGATCTGAACATTGCGTCGACTGGTTTGACAGAAGAAGCGGCACCGTTGTTCGGACTTGAAGTGAGCAGCACGACGGTCACAGATGCGTATCGCCCAGAGTTCATGCCAACAGCAGAAGACGTCCAATTGAAACTCGTCTTCGAGACGGAAACTCATCGTGTCGTCGGTGCACAAATTATCTCGAAAGTGGATTTGACACAAGCGATGAACACACTTTCTGTCGCGATTCAAAATGATATGACACTTGAAGAGCTCGCTTTCGTCGACTTCTTCTTCCAACCGCACTACAACAAACCTTGGAACTTGCTGAACCAAGCAGCTCTACAAGCGATGAACGAGCGCCAATCTGCTCGTGTTTAAACGAATCACAGATAAATAAAACAAGCAACGGATCATCCGTTGCTTGTTTTCGTTTATTCTCATTCATTTTTCGTATACTTCTTGCCAGTCATGATACGGCATCGTGCCATTCACTGTTTCCATGTCAAAGCGTAACGGTGCGATCAATTCGAGCGAATTGCCATCTGGATCCTCGAAGTAGATTGCTGCGTGCGCATGTGGATGGTTATCAAGAACAAGCGGTTGATCAGCTGCCGTTACACCAAAGGCGGATCGAACGGTAATGCCTCTCTCCTTTAACCAGTCCTGTGCTTTATCGATATTTTCTTGCTCCATTCGAAACGCTACATGTCGAATCGATGGATGATACGGTAACTCGACTTGACCGGCTTTCCATAGTCCTAACCAACTCTTACCGTGTTCGATCCAAAAGAAAGCGACGCGTTCATTTCGGAACGCACATGCAAGACCCAATTTTTCGTAAAAGACAATCGATCGTTCGAGTTCTTTAACCGGTAAATGGGCTTCATACAGTCCAGCAATCATCTTCTTCACACTCCTCTTTTTCTAGTGTAAACCATCAATTTCCAAATTTACTACCATCAGAAACGTTTAATCCGACCTGTTGAGGGAACATACAACCTATACCAAAACCAACTTTCAGGAGGAATGTTTACATGGCTGCATCGAAAAATCCGTTAACACAATACTTCAATGACGATTTTCCAAAACAATATCAGGACGCACCAGCGGTTCAAGCAAAAATGGAACCTGTTCCCGATTGTGGCGAAGAGAGTTATAAAGGCTCTGGCAAATTAATCGGCAAAAAAGCACTGATTACGGGTGGCGACTCCGGCATCGGCCGAGCAGCAGCCATCGCCTATGCTCGTGAAGGGGCTGATATCGTCCTCAACTACTTACCGGAAGAACAACAGGATGCAGAAGAAGTCAAAGCACTCGTTGAAGCAGCAGGACAAAAAGCATATCTTTTACCTGGTGATTTAAGTGATGAAGCGTTCTGTCAGCAACTCATTAAAGAAGCCCACGAATCACTCGGTGGACTCGACATTTTGGCACTTGTCGCTGGTAAACAACAAGCCGTCGAAGATATTCTCGACCTGTCGACGGAGCAATTACGTAAGACATACGAAATTAATGTCTTCTCCCTTTTCTGGGTCGTCAAAGCAGCCCTGCCATTCTTGAAGGAGGGGGCTTCAATCATCACGACGACATCCGTTCAAGGATATAACCCAAGTGCAAACCTCTTGGATTATGCTTCAACGAAGTTTGCTATCAACGGGTTCACGCGTGGACTCGCTAAGCAAGTCGCACCAAAAGGAATCCGTGTCAATTCCGTCGCACCTGGTCCGATTTGGACACCGCTTCAAATCTCGGGTGGTCAACCGAGCGAGAACATTCCAGAGTTCGGACAGGAAACACCACTGAAACGCAGTGGTCAACCGGTCGAACTGTCAGATGTGTATGTCTTCCTCGCTTCAGACGCTGCGAGTTACGTCACGGCGCAAATCTATGGTGTCACAGGCGGAATCGAATTGGCATAAGGATTGAATCTCGACAGGATAGCTTCGGCTATCCTGTTTTCGTGTGTGTTAACGGGATATCAGTTGCATCACGAGGTACCATTTAGTCTAATGAGAGTAATAACGATGAAGGAGTGAATCAGATGACTGAAAAAGAAAAGATGATTCAAGGGGAACTTTACTTAGCACAAGATCCGGAACTCGTGGCTGACCGCATCCGGGCACAATCGCTCTGCCATGAGTTTAATCAATTGAGTGTCCATGATGGTGCGAAACGGAAGGCACTTCTTCAACAATTATTCCGGACAGAGCAAGCTGACTTTTACATCGAACCGACCTTTAAATGTGACTACGGCTATAACATCACGTTAGGGGCTCGCTTTTATGCCAACTACGACTGTGTCTTGCTCGATATTTGTCCGATTACGATTGGCGATAACTGCATGCTTGCTCCAGGAGTACATATCTATACCGCGACTCACCCACTCGATCCTGTCGAACGCAATAGTGGTTATGAATTCGGAAAACCGGTTGTCATCGGCAATAATGTCTGGATCGGTGGACGTGCGGTCATCAATCCCGGTGTGACAATCGGAGATAATGCTGTCATCGCCTCAGGTAGTGTCGTTGTCAAGGATGTACCAGCAAACAGCGTCGTCGGTGGAAATCCCGCCCGAATCATTAAAACAATCTAATTCTCATCAAATTCTAATCTGTTCCTCAGCTTCCTTTCACGTGGTCTGGTTATTCTATGTATAAGAACAACAGCCACTACTAAAGGAGGACATCATCATGACTGAAAAACGAACAGATAAAGGGAATAAACGCTTCAAAAAAGGAATCGCTACACTTGCCGTAACGGGTACAGTCTTAACAGGAGCCGGCGCGTTCCTACTCTTCACAGGTCCGGGACACTCTCTCGTCAACTCGACGGTCACCACTTCACAGCAGGCAGAGCAAAAAGTCGAAGCTGCTTCGCGCCAAGTCGAACAAAAGCTTCCTGCTTCCATGCGTGACGATCAGGAAATCGAAGGCATATTGCAGAAACTATCGGATCGTTCGATGACGATCGACGTCAACGGTGAATCTCGGACGTTTGACTTTGCATCGTCAGTCGAACGCGAAGCCGTGCAAGAAGGCGATTGGGTTAAAATCGATTTGAATGCGAATCAGCAAATCACAGAACTCGAGCGAGAAGATCAAGATGATCGGAATGACCGAGAGGACGATGGCAATCGCTCAGATGATTCATCAGATGATGCGAATGAACGATACGGCATCCTTCGTACCCTATCACAAAGTGAATTGACACTTGAACAAGATGGACAAGAGACTGTCTACGCGATTGCGGATCGTGCGGAACGCGACGCTGCGAAATCCGGGGATATCGTGAAAATCGAATTGAATGCAGACGGTCAAGTCCGTGAGCTTGATCGCGAAGATGACGACGAGGATCGTAATGCTACACGCGACGAAGACCGTGACGATGCACGGGAACAAGAAGTCCGCGGCACACTCGCTAAAATAACGAATCAAGAGATCATAATCGAACAGAATGGTGCGCAAAAATCGTACTCTCGTGCATCGAACATGGAGCAAGATGATGACGTCCGAGTCGGTGGTTCCGTCAAACTTGAGTTGAACGCGTCAGACGAAGTAACAGAAATCGATGAATGATCATTAAAGGAGGATGTTTATGCCAACCACCATCTTAATCGTTGAGGACGATGCAAAAATCGCACGTCTCCTTGAACTCGAACTCCAATATGCCGGGTACGCGACACGTGTCGCCCCCAACGGAAAAGATGGTCTCGCTGCCGCTGAGCATTCGGTTGATCTCGTCTTACTCGACGTGATGATGCCGGAGCTGAGCGGCTTCGAGGTGTTGCGCAGGCTCCGTGGGAAAGGCATTCACGTCCCCGTCATTATGCTCACAGCACGTGGGGAAGTCTACGATAAGGTCGCAGGACTCGATCTTGGTGCGAATGATTACGTGACGAAACCGTTCGAGATGGAGGAACTCCTTGCCCGGATCCGGGCGTTACTCCGTACTCCGACTTCAACGAATAACGCATCGCGCACGTTACAGTTCGCCGATCTTGTACTCGATCTTGATCGACATGAAGCATTTCGCGATGAATTACGACTCGATTTGACACCACGTGAGTTCGAACTTTTGACGTATTTACTCGAAAACAAGGAACATGTCCTGACACGCGAACAAATCTTAAATCGCGTCTGGGGATACGATTACTTCGGTGAGACGAATATCGTCGACGTCTACATCCGCTATCTTCGCAAAAAAGTCGATGCCCACCCTCCTGCTTTGATCCAGACCGTTCGTGGAGTTGGGTATGTGCTACGGGAGGCGACGCCATGAAGCTTCGAACGAAACTTGCTTTATCCGTCACCGCCTTTACGACACTCTTGTTACTCCTTTCGTTCATCGTCGTCACCCTTGTCGTTCGAAGTCACCTGATTGAATCCCGTTATACTCAGCTTGAACAAGCAGAGGAATTGATGGAGGATGATTCATCGGTCCGGGCATTGCTGACGCTTCATGAAGATTCCGTCGTCTTATCGAACGAAGATGGACGATGGGTCATTTCAAACGATGAAGATGGTGATGACTCTTCTACCGTTAACGGAGACGTACAAGCGAGTGACCTCCCCGGTATTCCGCGTTCGAATGATCCATTCAAGTCTGGCGATTGGTTCGGTATCGTCCATCAGGATCAAGCTTATTTGTTCGAAGATGAGAGCGTCGATGATACGGTCTCGACACTCGTCTTGACCTTCACCATCGTGTTGGTCGTTGGCATCGTCATCGCGTTCATCAGTAGCTTCTGGATTGCGTATCAGACGCTCCGCCCGCTCAGGCAACTGAATGATACGATGCAACGGATTTCGTCTTCCGGTACGCTTGAGACCGTGCAGACCGAACGCGATGATGAGATCGGTCGCCTCGGTCGCGTCTTCAACCAGATGATTGGTCGTGTCGATCAGACGATGGAACAACAACGGCAGTTCGTCGCCGATGTCTCACATGAGATGAAGACACCATTGACGGTCATCGAGGGCTATACCCAATTGTTAAAACGTTGGGGCAAAACGAAGCCGGACGTCCTCGATGAATCGATTGAACACATCTTGCAGGAGACGCACGCGATGCGGACGACATTGATTGAACCCATGCTTGAATTGTCGCGTCTCGGTTATGAGGAAACATCTGTCGAAGCGATCGACTTAGCGGAACTTGGTAGCGAACTCGCCGATCGGATGTATCATGCGACAGGAACGATCATCCCTGTTGATGCCTCTGGGACGATTCGGGCGAATCGCGAAGCGGTGTTACGCATCTTGACGATTTATATCGATAATGCCCTGAAGTATGCCACTTCACCCGAATTGCATCTTCGTCAAGAACGTCTGACTGTTCTTGACCGAGGAACATCTCTAACGGACGAAGAACGTGCCCGGTTATTCGATCGGTTTTACCGACTCGATACAGCACGCGACCGTTCAGGAAGTGGACTCGGATTGTCGATTGCTGCTGCGCTTGCAACGACACATCATTTTCAGGTCGGTAGTGAAGCGCGTCAGCCAGATGGTAGTTGTTTCTATCTAATTCCCGAGCAGTCTAAATGAAACTTTTTCTACATTTGTGTCGTACACTTAAGGAAGAACGTCACATGATGAAAGAAGGAATTTCACGATGGCTAAAAAACGTTGGGGTGGGCTTGCTGTTGCCGGCGCCTTTCTCTTAACAAAAGGAAAGGTCATCCTTGCCTTATTGAAATTTTCGAAGTTTGGAGGCACTCTGATTTCGTTTGGAGTTTCGCTTCTCTTTTACGCTCAAGTATTTGGCGTCTGGTTCGGGGTCGGATTGCTTTATCTCCTATTCATTCATGAGATGGGACATCTACTCGCCGCTAAACGACTCGGTTTTAAAACGGGTCCTGCGATTTTCGTACCCTTCATGGGAGCTGTCATCGGGATCAAAGATACGTTCCGGACACCAAAACAAGAAGCGATTCTTGCGTACGGTGGACCACTCGCGGGTCTCTTGTCCCTGATTCCGCTTGCGATTGGATATGCCGTGACCGGAAATGACTTCTGGCTCGTCATCTTCCACCTCGGGGCTCTATTGAATCTCTTCAACCTACTTCCTGTCAGTCCGCTTGACGGTGGACGGATTCTTGCGGGACTTCCGATCATCGTCTGGGTTGCGGGTCTTGCTGCCTTGATTGCTTACGGCATCACGAACTTCAGCCTGATTCTGCTCTTGATTGCTTTCTTCGGCGGCAGTGCTGTCTGGAAACGGTATAAGTTCGCAAAACAATACGAAGAGAACCGATCGACCTTGATGCTTTACCGTGCTGCACGCGAACGCGTCTTGCGCGCAAAAGCGGAGCAAGAACGTGCAAACGCTGAAGTCGCTCTTGCACCGGAAGTGGAGGAAGAACAAACGGTCGAAAGTACGTACGATCCGATTGCTTGGTCGCTTCGTCTCGATTTACAGGATTTGCGACAAGCGAGTCCGGAAGAGGCACGTCAGGAAGCCGACGATCTGTTACGGTATCAATATGATGCTGCGAACGACTACGATGCATTGTTGCGTCGAATCGATCAGCGGATTGAACCGCTCCGACTCGCTGAAGAGTCAGTCCAGTATCACCAGATGCCGAAAAAACAACAAACGATCACGCTTCTCGCTTACTTGGCGCTCGGCGCCATTTTATTCATTGCTTTTGAGTACTCGAAAGGGTACTTGCCTACACCATCTTAAATTTAGTTCTATCGGATGCGCTTCATGGCGCATCCTTTTTTCATGGAACAAACACATTGAATAGAGTGATTTCTTGCATCTCGTCAAAGAAGCGACTACTCTGAGTAAAACCCTACTTACCACTTGTCTAAAAAAGGAGGCTCTCCTTCCATGAATAAAAACACTGCCCGCCTGGGTGAGGCACCTGTCAATCAGCTCTTACTTAGTCTCTCCTTACCGGCAATGGTCGGGATGCTCGTCACGGCACTCTACAATATCGTCGATACGATTTTTGTCGCCCAAGGCATCGGTACAGCTGCCGTCGCCGCCGTCGGAATCGCTTTCCCCGTCCAGCTCGTATTGATGGCAATCGCCAACTCGATCGGGATCGGGGGTGCTGCAATTGCATCACAACGGCTCGGTCAAAAACAAACGGATGGTGCTAGTCGTGCTTATGCAAACGTCTTAATCGCGGTTTTCTTCATCAGTATGCTCGCTATCATCAGTGCTTTCATCTTCGTCGAACCGTTACTTCGTCTCTTTGGAGCGACAGATGAGATCATGCCGTATAGTATCGATTTCTTACGCGTCCTCTTGATCGGATCTCCTTTCTTCATGTTGACGATGGCGTCAAGTGCGATGCTCCGCGCAGAAGGACGTGCGAACTATCAGATGCGCGTCATGCTGACGACGGTTGCGATCAACATCGTCTTGACCCCCCTGTTCATCTTTGGTCTTGATTGGGGCATTCAAGGTGCTGCACTCGGAACAGTTGTTGCGCAAATCGTCGGTGCTGCACTTGTTTTCCGATTCTTCTTTACGAAACGTCGGCAAACGGGGTTAACACTCGATCGAAATGCTTTCAAACCCGATTTCCGTTTAACGTTTCGGATGATGCAAATCGGATCATCGTCGTTCATCATGCAAGTCTCCCAATCGATTCTGTTCATCACCGTCAACCATATGCTCGTCCGGTACGGGGGTACGACAGAACTAGCGACGTTTGCGGTCATCAATAAGTTCATGGCGCTCGTCGGTATGCCGATCATGGGGATCGTGCAAGGGATGCAACCAATCGTCGGGTATAATTTCGGTTCTCGGCAATTTAGCCGGATGTCGCTTGCCATTAAGCTCGCAATCCGTTATGGCTTATCGTTATCGATTAGCTTGTGGTTACTGATTCAATTGTTCCCTCGTTTTTGGGTCGGCTTGTTCACGGAAGAAACGACACTTCTACAGGAAGGCTCGAGTGCGATGCGTATCTTATTCGCTCTATCGTTCGTCTATGGAATTCAAATGATTATCAACGGGATGTATCAATCGCTCGCTAAAGCAAAAGTCGCTTTATTCTTGTCCTTGTCACGCCAAACGTTATATACGATTCCACTCGTTCTGATCTTGCCCCTGTTCTTCGGTGTCAATGGTGTCTGGTTCGCTTTCCCGATCGCTGATGCGATGGCTGTCTTGACAGCCCTTGTCTTTGCCTATAAAGATCGCGTTCTGTTATTTAAACCGGAGGAATACGTCGCAGAGGAACAAAAAGTCGCCACCGCGAAGTGACTGGAATGGATTTAAGATCGTCTGCCTTGCAGATGGTCTTTTTTGATGGACTTCTATAATACGAACATGTATTCTGTTACTAGTGAATGACAGAAAGGAGCCTGCTGCATGTATACATTAGCGATTGACTTTGAAACGGCAAATCGGAATAGCCGAAGCATTTGTGCGTTTGGTTGGTCCGTTCTCTCCAACGGTCGCGTCACGGAGAGTAAACAGGTCTTAATCAATCCAGAAGAGAACTTCGATGCCGGAAACATCCGGGTTCATGGAATTCGTCCGAGTGATGTCTTCGATGCACCGACGTTACCTGAAGCGATGGAAGCACATGGCTTATACGATTTAATCGCAGGTGCTCAACTGGTCGTTGCCCATAATGCATCATTTGATATGGGGGCGCTTCAGAAAGCGATTCAAAAATACGATATGTACCAGATGCCCGCTTTCACGTACGGCTGCACGGTCAAATTATCCCGCAAACTGTATCCATGGTTGCCGAACCATCGATTGAATACGATGGCAGAATTCCTCAACGTCTCTTTTCAACATCATGACGCGAAAGAAGATGCTTACGTCTGCGCCCTACTCTTAAACGATATGTTGGAACGAACGAATCTACAGGATCCGGTCACCTTGCATACATTCTGTGGCGTTCGGATGGGACAGGTTGCCTATTAAACAAAAAAGCACTCTAGACATGAGATCTAGAGTGCTTTTTGATGGTGTTCAATTATTTGCTTGTTTGTTTGATTGGGAACCAGCCTGGACGACTTGTGATGCCTGCCCATAATGCATCTGGAACGACGAGTTCTGCTTGTGCTTCTGGATCAAGTTCTGTCCGGATTGACGCAAGATCACCCGCTTCGACTTTTTCAACCCACTTCGGTTCCATGATCAGCTCACGACCGAGAGCGATCATTGGAACGACAGCCAAACCTTGTTCGACTTCGTCCGCTGTGTGAAGCGATCCGACACCGATGACAGGTACTTGTTCGCCAACCCGTTCTTGAACGAGTGTGATTGGTGATGTCGTTTCATTTTCGTCACGAATCGAACCTGCGAAGAAGTCCATCACGGAAACGTGCAAGTAATCGAGATCTTTTTTCGCCAGCTCATCGACGAGACGCATCGTGTCATCGAGTGTGATTCCTGGATTTTCGATCTCTTCTGGAGAGAAACGGTATCCGACGATGAACGAAGGATCTTGTTTCGCGACAGCTTCGACTGCATCCACGACCGCTAATGGGAAGGCGAGACGTTTTTCTAAGCTACCGCCCCATTTGTCTTCGCGACGGTTTGAGTGTGATGAGAAGAATTGTTGAATCAAGTACGTGTTCGCACCGTGAATCTCAACACCATCAAATCCAGCTTCCATCGCACGACGTGTCGCTTGACCGAATGCTTCAACGATCGCTTCAACTTCTTCCGCCTCTAGCGCACGAGGTGTCATTGCCCCTTCACGTACGGGTGCGACAGCACTTGCACTGACTGTTTGCCCACCGACGAGTTCTGGTGGTGCCATACGACCAGCGTGGAAGATTTGTAAGATCGCTTTTGCGCCTTTATCTTGAATCGTTTTTGCGAGTCGCTTCAGACTTGGAACGAGATCGTCACGATGCGCACCGAACTCATTCGGGAATCCTTGACCGTCTGCTGTGACGTTCGCACATGCTGTAATGACCGCACTGACGCCGCCTGAACGTTCTGCATAGTACGCGAGTTCCGCATCCGATACTTCGCCGTTCTCTTGTGCTGCATAGTTCGTCATCGGTGCCATCAAGACGCGGTTTTTCAGCGTCACACCGTTTGGTAATGTAAATGGTTCAAACATTGCTTGAGTTGCCATGAGTGAAGTGCCTCCTCTAATTTCTTGAATTGAATATCGACAGTATACGCTCGTCTTCCTCTGAATAGCTACTGATGTGCTTACGCGATGTGTCACTTGCGGATCGCTTTACGACGACCACCCGGCCACCACCAGTTCCAGTGACCAAATAGTTTCATCAGTGCGGGGACGAGTAACATCCGGACAATCGTAGCATCAATAAATATCGCAAGCGCGATACCGACGCCAAGTTGTTTAATTGGACTGACGCCCGTGAAGGCAAACGCTCCAGTGACGACGATCATGATCAAGGCAGCAGACGTAATGATTTTACTCGTCTTCGCAAGCCCCATCTCGGTCGCGTAATCGTTATCGCCTGTCTCGTCATAATACTCTTCCATTCGCGAGACGAGGAACACTTCATAATCCATCGATAAACCAAAGACGAGTGAGAAGATGAAGACCGGTGTCAGAATACCAATCGTCTCCTGCGGAAGAACTGCGCCGGACTCGAACAAGATGACGAGTAATCCGAATGTCGCTCCTAGACTAAGCAAATTCATCAGAATCGCCTTGATGGGGATCAAGATGGACCGGAACGCAATCAGCAGGATGATGAATGTCGCCAAGACGACGACACCGACTGCCAGTGGGAGTTTCGATTCAATGGCATCATAAATTTCCTGGTTGAAGGCTGCCGGTCCCCCGACAAGATAACCGTCCGCTTGCATCTTTCGCACCCAGTCTTGCGAAGCAGCATCCCCCGGATCCCCTTTTAAATTGACGTCGATCCGTGCTTGATCGTTCTCTGACAGAAATGGCTTCAGTGCATCGCGTCCGGCGGGAACAGCGACTAACTGCTCGAGCGGCACTTGTTGCTGTTCGGCAATCGTTGCGGCGGATACGACGGAACGCACCTCAGGATCTGACTCGAGTCGAATCGTCACGTCTTCGATTTTTTCTCGTCCCACCTCTGACGCAGGATCGGCAGACAAGATGAGGACGGCATCTGTTCCATCGTTTCCAAATGTTTTTTCCCACGACTCAAAAGCGAGACGCGATGGATACGACTCTGGTAAAGCAGTCGCTTGCGGAATATTCAACGTCAAGTCACGTAACGGCAATAAACAAGGCAAAAGAAGTAATAAAGATAGAATCGTGACTGCGACCGGCCGCTTCATGACGAAACGAGCGAGGCGCCGCCAACGATCTTCACTACGACCGGCTCGTTGCCGGAAGAGTCGCCCTTTCTCTAGCACCTTCCCGAAGACGATCAATAGTGCCGGCAGCAGTGTCAACGCACTGATGACTGCCCCGAGGACCGAGACGAGCGTACCGATCGCAACAGCACGGAAGACATCCACATCAATCAATAACAATCCAGCGAGTCCGACGAAGACACAGATTCCGGAAAATAAAATCGAACGTCCTGCCGTCTCGACCGAACGGATTGCTGCTTTCCGAATATCTTGTCCGTCCTGCCGTTCTTCGCGAAATCGATTGACGTATAACAACGAAAAATCAATTCCGAGCGCAAGCGAAATCATCGCGACCGCATTCAAGACGAAGATTGATAACTCTTGTTGTCCGGCAACGAAATACAGAACACCGGCACCAAAGATAAAAGTAACGAGACCCATGATCAACGGCAAAATCGCCGCAACCGGTGTACCAAAAACGAGTAGCAAGACGATCAATGCTGCCGGAATTCCAATCAACTCAGCCCGGATGAGGTCATTTTTGGACGCTGTATTCAAATCATCGACGACGACCGGTTCACCGGTCAGTCGAATTGTTCCAGTGTCATCCAATTGACGCGTGACTGCAGCTGCCCATTTCGCATCAAGTGTCGGTACACCGACCGTCACGTACCCCTTATCGTCCCGAATCGCTCGCGGATTTTCGACGGGACCAGTGACGTTTCCGACGCCATTAATATCACGGAAGCGCTCGACATGTTCCACCATCGTTTGTTGTAGATTCTCTTGATTTTCAAATAGAACGATGATCGTATGCGGATCCTGACCGAAGTCTTGATCGAGTACGGTCTCGACGCGTTGAAAATCACCGTCACGCGTAAATCCGTTTCCTTCTAGCCGATCGGGTAGTTGATAAGCGAAATATCCAAGCACGACGAGCAGGATTGCCCAAACAATCAACACTCCTCGAAAATACGTACTCATCAGATGACCAAGCCGTTCCATGATGCGTCCCCTTTCTGTATAAAACGTACAAAAAACATCCTTCTTGCTGAAAAGCGAAAAGGATGTTTCATTACGTCTTTTGAAAAATTTGAACCCATGTGTTGCCGAATGTCGCCGATGTCGACACGATCGCAAGACGTCGCGCCTCTTCATCGAGTAACACACTTTTGAGTAAAACGGAGGAATGACATCCCTCGAACTTATATTTCAGCTGACTCTTCTCATACAAGTAAAAACGAGATGAATCGGTGATCGAAAACAATTGGTGCCGGTGATCAACGAGTGAATACTCCGCGTAATCCGAAAAAGGAATGATCGATTCCTGATCCGTCGCAGCGTCCCAAATCACATACCGTTCTTTTAGATCATCATAGGAGATAATCGTCGTAGGTGCGATGAATCGTTCGAACGTCAAACGTGTATCATATCCTCGCTCCACTAAGCGTCCGAACAGTGGCGCCTCTTCATAATTTGAGTACCGCCAGTCCCCTGTTTGAACGTTCACACAGATGACGTCTGTTTCTGCCGTGTACAGGAAGATCTCATCGTCTTGCCACAAGAATAAATTACTGAACCATGCTTCGGAAAAAGCAGCGGGTCGCTCGATATAATCTAAATGCCCTTGCTCTAAATCCAATAAACCAAAATAAGCTGACTCTTCAAATACGATGAACAATCGTCCACCGCCTGGCTCAATGTACCAGGAGAATGGAACATACGCACATGCTGTTTCCCATAGTGGTCTTAAATCCGCATCACATTTCATAAATCCGTGGCGATCTCGAAAAAGAAGCAAATCCTCCCCGATTCGATCGAACAGTGAGACGGATTCATGGAGTAACAGCTCTGCAGCAGGTTTATACATATGCATCACTTCCTACTTCATACGGTATCAACCTTCTCGGTTTCTCGCTACTATTGATGCGCTCGGCTTGCACCTCCTGTTATACTAACTTCATGGAAAAAGGAGGACGAACACGATGAAACCTTTACAATTATCAGCAGAGACGGCTGTCGAACTCGCAAAACGTCTGAACGTACCACTTGAGCAGTTAATGCATATGCCACGCCATATCCTGATTCAAAAGCTCGTTGAACTCGAACAGGAACAAGCGAAAACGGAATCTGATTCGTCTAGCGAATCAGAATCTTGAGTAAAAAGCCTCTATTCCAACGATGGAAAGAGGCTTTAATCTTCGTTTAGGATTGTGGATGATAATCCGATTTCCCGTAGCGGAAGACATTGATGATCGCTTTCCCATCGCTCGGATAACCATTCGGGTGATCGATCGGGAAGAGTGAGAAAAAGACGAAATAAAATGAGAAATATGCAAATTGGTAGGTAAAGATCGATGCCTCGAATACACCGGCATAAATGAGACCGTTCACGACTAAGATACTCACCAAGTTTGCGATCGATCCGCCAGCATAAACGAGTATGTTAGCGAATTTCGACTCATTGCGTAATGCCTCATATTGACACCAGCCATCCCAGAAATAGATACGATTCAAGCGGATTGGACCGACACGAAGCAACGATTTTCCTGACCCAATATTGATTTCCATGTTTCCACCGAATAATCGGGCAAAAAAGTAATGCCCCATCTCATGAATCAATGTCACGATAGGCAAAAGTAAAAAGAACGATAAAAAGAATTTCCATAAATCACCGAAACCGAACATACTACGTACACCCTCTCACTTTAAAACAACATCTTAGATACTACATATAGATTTTTCCCGAAAGATGCCTCTTCAAACAATCTTTTGATGATTTTTCGCAAGTCAATTGCATGACAGGGTGACATCGGTTTGTCATCCACGAAAAAAAGGACGAAGCCATCCTGCGCTTCGTCCTTCTATAGTTAATCGGTTTTCTTTCGACGTTTGTTCGCTGCATACAACAATCCAATGATCGTCAGTGCTGCACCACCTGCTACCGCATATTTCTTGTAGTCCGCTTTTCGTTCGGCGATGACCGTCGTCGTCAATGCTTGGACGACCAACTGTTTCTCTTCATGCAACCGTGGTGCGTGCAACTTAACAGCACCCGACTCCACTAATACCTCGAATTCACCACTTGGCAATTCAATCGTGACATCCTCTTCCGTCGCATTATGATAGACACGTTGCCGTTCGACGTATCCTTCATAGGTGCGCTTCAGTTCAAAGGCAATGACGCCTTCTCCTTCTTCCAGGAAACGCAGATGTTTTTTGATCAGCGCTGCGTTTGCGAGACGGAACATCGGATATTGCCGACGAAGGGCAATCAATCCTTTGACGTATTCGACTGCTGGACGCTCTGTTTCCGCCCGTTCATAGTCAAGACGATTGACAACCTCTCCTGCATTGAAGCTGTCACGAATCCCGTCCTTCGTCCGGAAGAACTCTTGTCCGGCATGAAGGAAAGGAATGCCTTGTCCCGTCAAGATGATCGCATTCGCGAGCATTTGTCGTTTCCGACGAATCTCCTCCGTGTCCTCTGGACGAGATACCGTTAATTTATCCCAAATCGTCAAATCATCATGAGCCTCGACGTACGAGACGACCTGATTCGGTTCATCGGCAAACCCTTGCGAAGAGACGTTACCAGCGATTCCCCGTTTGACTTCACTCGTCCGGTCGAATGCACCACTGATGAAACCACGATCTTCTGGTGTTTGAACGTCGCCTTTGACCCCGTCCCGTAAGCCGTTATTGAAATGCGCGATTCCTGGCATCTTCGGTGCGTTGAAATAGTTCGCTTTTTCTTCCGGATCAAGCGGCGTATCGAGATCCCAGCCTTCACCAATGATCAGAATCGACGGATCAATGCGATCGAGTGCATGACGCACCTGATTCATCGTTTCGACATCATGCAGTCCCATCAAATCAAATCGGAAACCGTCCAGATGATACTCTTTCGCCCAGTACGTCACACAATCAAGAATGAACTTCCGCATCATCAGACGTTCAGACGCCGTATCATTTCCACAGAAACTACCGTTCGAGAGACTACCATCCGCCTCTTGACGATAGAAGTAGCCAGGAACGAACTGACCGAGCGGAACCGTTGCCGCATCATACGTATGATTGAAGACGACGTCCATGATGACACGGATCCCACGGTCATGTAACGCCTGAACCAATTGTTTTAATTCAAGGATCCGCGTTCTTGGATCATCCGGATTTGACGAGTACGAACCTTCCGGCGCAAAGTAGTTCACCGGGTCATATCCCCAGTTATAGTTATCCGGGTCGTTCGGCGCTGCCTCATTGACTGAGCCAAAATCGTAGATCGGCAATAACTGGACATGCGTCACACCGAGATCCGCTAAATAATCAAGTCCTGTTAATCCACCATTTGGTGTCCGTGTTCCTGCTTCCGTCAGTCCAGCGAATGTACCACGTGCGACGACACCACTAGCCGGATGACTCGTTGCATCGCGTACGTGTAGTTCATAAACAACTGCGTCTTGCGAAGAATGGAACAGTGGGCGTTCTTCAATCCATCGTTCTGGTGTCACACTTGTCGGGTCAATCAGCGCACCGCGTTTTCCGTTCGTTCCGACGGCTTTCGCATACGGATCGACTGCCTCGACCTTTTGTCCGTTGATGCTCGCTTGAAACGTATAGAAATAACCTTCATATGCCGCTCGATCGAGTTCAACGACGTATGTTCCCCGTTCGCCTGCCATCATCTCGACCTCTTCGACTTTTCGTGCGCGTAATGTCTTATAGAGACGAATCACGACACGTTCTGCCGTCGGCGCCCACAAGCGCACGCGAATCGCTGTCTCTGAGAAAGTCGCTCCTAAATCATTTCCACTATAGGCAAATCGCTCATCCAGTTCTTGCGGTGTGAGCGTCAACATGTCTGCTGTTTGTTTCAAAGCTAAGCACCCCTTTCATTTCATGGTTTTTATTATAACAAAATTTCAAAGCAGTGGACGCTTCCGGTATTCCTCTCTAAAATAGAGAGTGGAATGAAAGGGGAGATTAACATGGCAGCAAAAGATAATTCATTTGATATCGTGTCACAAATCAACATCGAGGAAGTCAAGAACGCCGTCCAGATCGCACTGAAGGAAATCACGAATCGCTTCGACTTCAAAGGTTCAAAGAGCGACATGAAGCTCGAAAAAGAGGATTTGATTCTAATCTCAGATGACGATTTCAAACTCGATCAAGTCAAAGATGTCTTAACAGCAAAATTGATTAAGCGCGAAGTTCCGACCAAAAACCTGCAGTACGAAAAAGTCGAGCAGGCTGCAGGGAATACAGTTCGTCAACGCGTCATTCTGAAAAGTGGAATCGACCGTGACGACGCGAAAAAGATCAACAATGCCGTCAAGGAATCGAAATTAAAAGTGAAGACACAGATTCAAGATGACCAAATCCGTGTCACAGGTAAATCACGTGACGACCTACAACAAGTCATGCAAATCGTTCGTGAGCTTCCGTTATCAGTCGACGTGCAGTTCATTAACTTCCGTTAATCGATTCTCATCAATCGGCTGAACGTTCATGTTCAGTCGATCAAACAAAAAAGGGAGGTGCTTTCTGGATCGTATCCAAAAAGTACCTCCCTTCATTTAATTTAAAGTGTTGTTTATTGCGCTGTGTAACCACCATCGAGAACGACAGCTTGCCCCGTGACACCTGCTGCTTTGTCACTTGCAAGGAAAATAGCGTAATCCGCGATTTCTTTGACTTGGAGTAAACGTTGTTGCGGGACAAGTGGATAGATGACTTCTTCTAATACACGTTCGAGTGGTACATTCCGTGTTTCAGCGAGCGAAGACAATTGGTTTTGGACGAGTGGTGTATCGACATAGCCTGGGCAAATCGCGTTGACCGTGATACCTGAAGTTGCCCCTTCTAATGCTGCGACTTTCGTTAAACCGATGACGCCGTGTTTCGCACTGTTATAAGCAGCTTTCCCTGCAAAACCAATCAATCCGTTGATCGATGACATGTTCAAGATTCGTCCAGAGCCTTGTTTTTTCATGATCGGGAAGACGTATTTCGTATAGAGGAACGGTGCACGAAGCATGATGCTTTGAAGCAAGTCGAATTTCTCAGTCGAGAACTCTTCGATTGGTGAGACGTGTTGCATTCCTGCATTGTTGATGACGATATCGATCGTTCCGTAATGCGCGACAGTCTGTTCGATACTTGATTTGATCGCCTCTTCATTCGTCACGTCACCTGCGACGGCAAATGCATCGAAGCCTTTTTCACGAAGTGTTTCAGCAGAGCGTTTTGCGGCTTCTTCTTGAAGATCGACGATGACGACCTTAGCGCCTTCTTGAGCGAATTCTTCAGCGATCTCAAGCCCGATTCCACTTGCTGCTCCTGTAATTAACGCGACTTTTCCTTCAAGTTGTTTCATCATGATTGATTCCTTCTTTCTTTATCTTTACGTGTTCGGTCTCTTTACTGTACGCTGATTGAAAGAATAATAAAAATGAATACTTGTTATGACATCTATAACTCAAAAGAATAGGAGAATACTGATGGATTTCCGCCAATTGGAATACTTTACGGAAGTAGCACGCTTCAAAAGCTTCACTCGTGCCGCTGAACATCTCCATGTCACGCAACCGACACTCAGTAAAATGGTCCGTCATTTAGAAGAAGAACTTGAGATGGAATTGTTCGATCGGAGTAAACGACAAATCGTCTTGACGGATGCCGGTGAGACCTTATTGATCGAAGGTGAAAAGATTCTACGTCAGTTATCTGATTTGCCTTCTCACCTCTATGATGTCATGCATTTGACGAAAGGAACGATCCGTCTCGGTGTTCCCCCACTGATCGGTTCGCTGTTTTTCCCAGGTCTATTGCGCCGTTTTGAGGAAATGTATCCGATGATCCAAATCGAATTGATTGAAGCCGGTGGACATGCGTTAGAAAAAGCGGTCGTCGCCGGTGAAGTCGATTTGATCGCAACGGTGTTGCCTTCGGATGAGCATTTAACGACACATCCCTTTATCGAAGAGGAATTGCATTTGTTTTTACCAAATGATCATCCACTCGCCGATCGGTCGATGATTGCGTTAGAAGAAGTCGCCGACATGCCGTTTGTCTTGTTTAATGAAACGTTCTCGCTTCACGATGTCGTCTTGAACGCCTGCCAAGATGCCGGATTTACACCTAACGTGTCTCGGGTGAGCTCACAGTGGGACTTCTTATGTTTACTCGTCGCAGAAGGAAATGCCGTGACCGTCCTTCCACGTTCAATCGCTAATCGTTTTTCGATTCGTGGTGTCAAAACGATCCCGCTTAAAACACGAGTGCCGTGGCACTTAGGAATCGCCGTTCCGACCGGTCGCTATCAATCGTACGTGACGCGGAAATGGATTCAATTCGTCAGTGATATGTATTCCAAATAAGCATACCTTTCATAAAAACCATGTATTTGTAGAATGGTATTTCCTCCTTTACGATAAGAACATCGTTAGAAAAGAAAGGAAGTCCTCTACCATGGCAACTCATTTTGAATCACGTCACGAAACAGGCGTAAAAAAACTCAGCGAATTCACAGACGCAAACGCCGCACAATCTACGCATGATAAAATCTCTGAATCCCTGAAAGATATCGCTCCAGCAGTCGGTGAGTGGATCACGGATTTCGCATACGGTGAAGTTTACAGCCGCGATGGTCTCGTCAATCGTGACCGCGCAATCGTCACAATCGCTTCTCTCGTCACACAAGGTACAGAACCACAGCTCGCTCTTCACATCAATACTGGATTGACAGCTGGTTTGACAGGAAACGAAATTGTCGAAGCTATCATGCACCTTGTTCCTTACACTGGATTCCCACGTGTCTTAAACGCACTCGAAGTCGCAAAAGTCGTCTTCGCAGAACGTGGCGTCACAGTCGAAACTGAATAAAACACGTACGACTTGATTGAAAAAAGATGGGCATGACGCATTTTCGGGTATCTCCTTAACGAAAGGAGTGGTCGATTATGCGTTATGCCCTTTTTGCGGATCTTCACAGCTCAGTAGCTGACACAGCGGCTGTCTTAGCTGACATACGGCGACTCGCTCCCGATGCGCATTTGTTTTGTCTCGGTGATATTCATGAATGCCATGTCGGTAAAAAGCGAGCGAAGCGCTATTCTTTTGAATCGCTCTCCCTTGTCGTGACGCTCGATGATGCTTTTTTAGACCTGATTGATTTTAAGAGTTTACTTGGTAATCAAGAAGAACGGATCCTGTCGCTCGTTCCACCACATCTCTCTCCTGTCATCGATGCGTTACGCGATTGCCCGCGAAAACAACGCATCGAGGGGGCATTATTGATTCATGGAGACCAATTGAATTGGTCTCGGGATTTTCAACCCGATCTGTCACAGCAACGTGAACCATTACTCTTTTTTGGTCATAGTCACATCAGAGGATTGTTTCGAAATGGCATCGCCAAACCGAGCCCACTAGGTCAAACTTTATCCATCAAAGGAAAACAATATGCTGTCAATCTGGGTCCCGTCGTGTTCGAACGGGAATGGTGTCTTTACGATTCAGAACAACAATCGATCGTGTTCCATCAGGCGAAGTAAGAAGATACGACAAAAGCCGTCGGGCACAGGGCTCGACGGCTTTTGTTCGTGCATCCTATTGATCAGAGATACCGGACAAGTGATGCCTTGACGACATCTACTTGTGTGAAGTTCGTTTCTTCCACGAATGCTTCGATGACTTGACGGACATCCCCTTGCCGACGTACGAAGCTCGTCGGAACCGGTGTCGTACCAACCAGTTGCTCATGCAGACTCGTCAATTGATGATCGTCGATGATCGTCGTCATCAAATCAAGGAACAGCAGAACGTGCAGACGGTTCAAATAATCCCACGGCTTGTCTTCCGAACGGAATTCATTACGAGCGAGCCACTTCTTCAATCCGATCGCATCGATCTGACTCAATGTCTCTGTCGTGCGTGCCGACTTCCAAAGCGTCAACAGTTCACCTAGTTTTTTCCGTGTCTGTTTCTTGCGCATGAAGAATTCAAAATTGTCTTTCGTCCGTAATGCGTCTCCTTCGATCGGAGCAATCAACTCTGCTTCCGGCGCCGTCACGAAATCGTGAACGAAATCGACAGACTCTCCCGGTAACCAAGCCGCGACTTTCCCGTGAAAATCAGCCATGAAGGCGACCGTTTCTGCCAAAGGCTCCTGCTTCATCTGTGAAGCAGCTTGCTGTAATCGTTCTTTCGTCTCAGTCTTCATAATCTACCTCTTCTTATTCGTGGATTGGTCTTACATTTCTTCTGGAGCGCCGACACCAAGTAAACGAAGACCCTCTGTCAAGACGATCGTGACGGACTTGACGAGTGCAAGACGCGATTGTTTTGCTGCGTCATCTTCGAGAACACGGACGTGTCCGTAGTATTTATTGAAGCTTTGTGCAAGATCTAAGACGTAACGGCTGATGATTGACGGCTCACGACGTGTGAACGCGCGATCGATGACTGTCGAGAATTGGTTCAGCATCGACACGACACCCCATGCATGATCATCGGCGCTACCAGCGAATGGTGTGCCATCATAGCCACCTTTACGGAGCAACGAGTGCGCTCGGGCATTCGTATACTGGACATACGGTCCTGTTTCACCTTCGAATTTCAACATCTGCTCAAGATCGAACTCGATGTTATTCATCCGTTCGTTTTTCAAGTCGTGGAAGATGACGGCGCCGACACCAACTTGACGAGCCGTTGCTTCGGCATTCGCTAAGTTCGGATTTTTTTCCGCGATGTTGTTCTTCGCGACGTCGATCGCTTCTTGTAGTACTTCTTCAAGTAAGACGATCCGACCTTTACGCGTCGACATTTTCTTTCCGTCCTTCATGATCAGACCGAATGGTACATGGTGCATACCGTCGACGTTCTCAAATCCAAGCTTCTTCAAGACTGCGAACAATTGCTTGAAGTGAAGTGCTTGTTCACCACCGACGACGTAGAACGCTTGCTCAAAACGATATGTTTCAAGACGGTAGACAGCAGCCGCTAAGTCACGTGTCGCATAGAGCGTTGCGCCATCTTTCTTTTTAATCAAGGCAGGCGGCATACCTTCTGCTTCGAGGTCGACGACCATCGCCCCTTCTGATTCGACGAGGAGATCTTTTTCTTCGAGCAAATCAATGACGTGCTGCATCTTATCGTTGTAGAAGGCTTCTCCGTTTAAGCTATCGAATTTGACACCGAGCATCTCATAGACACGGTTGAATTCGACGAGTGAGACTTCACGGAACCATGTCCAAAGCGTCGTCGCCTGCTCATCACCTTGTTCGAGTTTTTTGAACCAGAGACGTCCTTCGTCCTCGAGTGATGGATTTGTTTCCGCTTCTTCGTGGAACCGGACGTATAATTTCAACAATTCCTTGATTGGTTCTGTACGGACCGCTTCTTCCTCACCCCACATCGTGTAAGCCACCATCAATTTCCCGAACTGTGTTCCCCAGTCCCCTAAGTGGTTGACACCGACGACGTCATACCCTTTTTTACGTGAGATTTGGTTGAGCGCGTTCCCGATGACCGTCGAACGCAAGTGCCCCATCGAGAATGGTTTCGCGATGTTTGGTGATGAAAAATCAGTGACGATCGTTTTTCCATTCGCTTCACTTGATCCGAACGCCTCTTGCTCGGTCAGAACTTGGTTGACGATTTCTTGCGAGACGACTTCCCGATTCAAGAAGACGTTGATGTAAGGACCAACAGCTTGAACGTTCGAGAACAACGGCGCGTCAATTTTTTCTGCGAGCTCCGAAGCAATCATGTTCGGTGCTTTACGGAATGCTTTTGCGAGCATGAAACATGGGAAAGCAAGATCACCATGATCTTCGTGTTTTGGTTGCTCGATCAGTTGTTCGATTTGTTCAACCGATAAGGCACCTTCCATGACTTGATGTAATACTTCTGCATACTGCGCTTTATAACTCATCTTTATTTCCTCCTGCTTTACTGATTTTTTGGCAATAAAAAACGCCCCTTGCGCCACGCGCAAAGAGACGGAATGACCGCGGTACCACTCTTCTTGGTGTCATTTTGACACCCACCTTGTTCGGGGATAACGGGGTTCCCCCGGCTACGCCTCTTCCATCAGGAATCGGGCAGCGTCTCAGAAGTGCGTTTCACGATCGGTTCGTCCTCAGGCTTCCACCATTCCCTGATTCGCTAGTTGACGAAAATCAACCGTTACTCTCTTCATCATCGACTGTATTCGATATCTTTCACATTATACGCAATTCTTTCTTTTCTCTCAACCTTATTTTTTTGGTAAATGGCTTATCAAAATTTCCACAATTCGGGTATAGGAATAAAAGATACTTCTCAGGGGGAGGGATGTTTCATGCGCTACTACCAACATGTAGCCCGGACAAGCTGGATCGTCTTCGGTCTCGTCGCCTTGACGTTATTAGTGATCGGCATCGTTCATCCACCAACCTTCCATCCTTCTGTCTCCATCATCAACACTCTTTATTTATTCGGACTCGTTCTCCTGTTTCAGTTCGATAATGTCCGTCGTGGTGGCATTTACTATACATTCCAAGAAGGAATCATCTTATTTTTATTCCTCAATTACGGTTTAACGTACGCCTTGATTTTAAGCCAAATCGGTATTCTCGTCTTTCAATTCATGTCTCACCGAAAAGCGATTCGCTGGAAACGTTTCGTCTACCTCTACCCGATCAACGCCTTGTTCGATTTAGTCTACATCTCGCTTCCCGCCTTTGCGTATTATGCGCTCGGTGGTCCGATCGGCTCAAACTTTACGTATACGAAAGCCTTGCTCCCTTTCACCGGCTTTTTAATCACCGTTTTCCTTGTCTCTTATTTCCAATGTCTATTCGTCAATCGCTTCCTCTTCTTGAAATACGATTGGCAACGTCTCGTAAAGCTTCAGTCCCTCGTCTACGGAATCAGCATGTTAAGTGCTCTACTTGGAATCTGGTTCTACGATGAAAGTCCGCTCGTCGCGGCTACAGTTTCCGCCTTGATTCTCTTTTTGTTCAAACGTCTGTTGCAAGAGCGTGGCGACTCCCTTGAAGCAAACGATAATGCTAAGCGATTTGATGATGCGAAGGAACACTTGTTGATTTCCCGCTTCGAACGCGAGACGATTGATTCGTTACTCCTTGATTTACCGCATCTGCTACCGTTTTCTGAAGGTTGGATCTCAATCCAACAACAGCGAAAACAAGTCATCTATAACATCCGGACGAAACAACCGATTGATGTATTACCACTGTTTCATTCCTTGACAGCCGACGATTTGCATACCCCGATCATCTATGGTCTTCGGTGCGACTGGGGCAACGATATTCAAATCGGATTGCCTGTCGATCGTCACTCGATGCTGGCGATTCCTTCGATTACGAGCGGAGAGGTCGATGTCTCGATCATCCTGTTCCATCAAGTCGCAGATGCCTATGATGCGACGAATGCCGATGAGTTATCTCGTCTGCTCCGTATCTTTTGTCGTGTCTTAGAGCGCTCTCGTGAAACGGTTCAACTCTACACGGAAAGTCGGACCGATGCCTTAACGGAATTACCGAATAGTCGTGCCTTCTACGAACACGGTCGGCAGGAGTTTGCTGCTGACTGCTATCCGCTCTCCGTGATCCTGTTTGATATTGATCATTTTAAACGCGTCAACGATACGTACGGTCATAAAGTAGGCGATCTTGTCCTTCGTGAACTCGGTCGACGTATCCAAGCGATCCAATTGCAACATGATGAGGTCTTTGCTGCTCGTTATGGCGGGGAGGAATTCGTACTTCTCTTACGAAATGGTAGTCAAGAGGCTGCCATCCAGATTGCCGAGACGGTCCGCCATGCGGTCATGGATCGTCCCTTCCTCGTCGATGGTCACCGACTGTCCTTAACCGTCAGCCTCGGAATTGATACAGTGGAAGAAAGATATCAACGGACGTTCGAAGAGTCGTTACGTCAAGCCGACCATGCACTCTATGTCGGCGGAAAACACAACGGACGTAACTGTACCGCGCATTATGCAAACCTTTGAAAGGTCGTGACTCTATTGTCGATTACAGAAATTGAAATGACGCTTCCGACATCACAAGCCCACCGGACGATTCGGATTCATCGTCCGCCCCATTTAGATCCGAACGAAGCCTTACCGGTGATTTATATGCACGATGGACAAAATGTCTTTAGTGGAGAAACCGCCTCGTTCGGAAAAGGCTGGGAGATTCATCTTGCACTACAACAGACACAAATTCCGGCAATGGTCGTTGCGATTGACAGTCCAGAAGACGGCATGGATCGTTACGATGACTACGCCCCCTGGAGTGACGAAGCTTTACTGATGCGGACTGCCTATCCCTCGCACCGGACGTCAATCGGGGGAAACGGTAAGGTCTACATGGACTGGATTATCCGCGAGTTAAAACCATATATTGACGCCAACTACGCGACACGTCCTGATGATACGACGATGATCGGTAGCTCGATGGGTGGCGTCATCTCGCTCTATGGTTTATTCGCATATCCGGAAGTCATCACGCGTGTCGCTGCTTTGTCGACTGCTGGATGGGCAAACTTTTCTTCACTCCTTGAATTCATCGAGCGTAGTCCGTCTCTGTCTGCCGCTCATCGCTGTTATATGGATGTTGGTACTAAAGAAGTGAGCGGTCCGATGACCGAGACAGATTATTTACACACGAATGATGTCTTAGCACGAGCGGTCGAACAGAAACTTACTCAAAGTCGCTATACGATCATCCCGGAAGCGATTCATCATGAAACCGCCTGGGCGAAACGTTTACCGGATATTTTGCGTTACTTATTTCCTTCCTCTTGAGTACACAAAAAGAGTCGGGTGATTTCTTTAAGTAGAAATCATCCGACTCTTAGTCTTGTCTTATACTAATTCTTCTTGTTGCTCTTTTTCATAACGGTTGCGCGGATGCTCCCGGCATTCATCGGAACACGAACGCATGACTTTTGGTTCGCATTCTTCACAGCAGAAGTGCTGTCGATTACATTCCGGGTTTGCACAATTAACGTAACGCGTCTCCGGTTTTCCACAGTAGTAACATTCTGAGACGACAGAAGGATTGACGGCATTTACAGGAACTTGTACACGCTCATCAAAGACGTATAGTTCGCCTTCCCAGTCTTCTCCTTGCGTCTGTTCATCTTTTCCGTACATGACGACTCCGCCTTTTAGGTGGAAGATATCATCACTCTGTTGCCGTTTACGGAAGTACGCCGTGAATTTTTCACAACGAACGCCACCCGTACAATATGTGAGAACCTTTTTTCCTTCAAATAAATGCTCGTTCTCGTCAAGCCACTCCGGGAATTCCCGTGAAGCATCGACATCGACTTTTACAGCATTCTTGAAGTGTCCGAGGTCGTATTCATAGTTGTTTCGTACATCGAGAATGACGACATCATCTTGTTTCATCATTTCTTTCCACTCTGCTGGTTCAAGATACGCAGCGTGTTCTTCTGGTACGTTGAATTCATCCTCAAAACGCCATGTGACGAGTTCTTTTTTGTAACGGACGAACGTCTTTTTGAAGGCGTGCTCTTCGACTTCATCGATTTTGAATTCGATGTCAGCGAATCGTGGATCCGCCGTCAAGTCCTTCATGTATTGTTCCGTTTGTTCGACCGTTCCAGAGAGTGTGCCGTTGATTCCTTCTGGTGCGATCAAAATCCGACCTTTAATACCGAGCTCTTTACAGTAAGCAAGATGCTCTTTCGTTAGCTGTTCCGCATTTTCGATCGGAACATACTTATAAAATAATAGTACGCGATAAGGTTTCATATTCCTCATTAGCCCCCATGTCAGTTTTTTGCAGTAAAACGAACGTTGGCAAACGAAGCGTCTAGCTATTGACTAGCTGGGAACGCCTGCAAAACGCACCCATTTAAGTATAATACCAACTCCCTTTCGAATGTACAATCTACAATTCCTGAATCCCTTTCAAGGAATTTCATTCCCTTTCTGAATCAGAAAGAGGTAAAATAAAACACAGTAGTACATCTCGCAAGGAGGATTCCGAATGCTCCATACACTTCGTGACTGGATCGAGCAGATGATTTTCTTTCTCCAAGACTTACCTGGAGGAGCTGCCACCGGTTTGATTGCCCCGTTTCTTGAGTCTCTATTTCCTTTCCTGCCACTCGTCCTGATCATTTCCGCGAATGCGGCAACCTATGGTTTTGGTATGGGTGTTCTCGTATCATGGGTCGGGAGCATGCTTGGATCACTCGTCGTCTTCGCTTGTATTCGATATCTATTTCGTCGTCCGGTCACGCGTTGGCTTGAAAAACACCATGCCGCGCAACAGTGGATCGAACGTGTTCGTCACATGAGTCCCATCTCACTCGGATTCTTTTTCTCGCTTCCGTTCATGCCTGCGTTCATCATCACGTCCATTTCCGCCATGATTCAACTATCGTTGCGGACGTATTTGATCGCTGCTGGTGCCGGTCGTTTAATCGTCGTCATCATCTTCTCGCTGATCGGAAAAGAATGGTCGACGTTCCTTGAGCGTCCGATGCGTCTCGTTCTTCTATTTTTGATTTTACTCGCCATTTGGGGAGTCAGTCGCGGAACGGAAGAGTGGTTAAAGCGTCGCGCCCTTTCAAAACGCGCGGATCATTTACGGGAAATCGAAGACAAAATCGAACGTCCAACTGAAAAATGACTCAAGCCTGTCTATGATTTCATAGACAGGCTTTTTTTGAGTTAATTTCGTTTTTTGTCGTACTAGGTCTTTTGAATCATTTTCCGACATAAATAATATATAAAAATAACGTTCAAACAATGTTCAATATTGCAAACGCTTACATTAAATTGGTATGACCAATATTAATATAATAATGAGCTTTTCTTCTTAAAAATTAGGATAGCTTTTCCAGAAACGACATCCTTATAATGAATTTACATTCATTCCTTAAAGGAGGCGTCCTCATGCATCAAGTGTCCGAAGTTCAAAAAAATGAAGCGACTCAATCCGCTCCAGCAATCGTCGAGAGCGCTACCTTTCAACAATTGATGCGTCAAAAGAATGGCTTCATTCTTCCAGCCATCAGTTTCTGTCTTATTTTTTATTTTACGCTTCCGATTTTAACAAGCTACTTCACGATTTTAAATCAGCCGGTGTTCGGTGATATTACAGGTGCTTGGATCTTCGCTTTTGCTCAGTTCATCATGACGTGGACGTTCTGCATGATGTACAGCAAAAAAGCACGTGCCTTTGATCGACTTGTCGAACAGATCAAGGAGGAGTCGAAATGAATTATACTGCCGTTGCTTTATTTGCGGCGATCGTCGGTTTGACGCTCGTCATTACATACTTTGCTGCTCGTAAAACAAAAACTGCTAACGACTTTTATACAGCGGATGGCGGACTCACGGGTGCACAAAACGGGATGGCGATTGCCGGCGACTATATGTCCGCTGCCTCGTTCCTCGGAATTGCTGGGATGATCGCTTTGGCCGGATTTGACGGATTCTTCTACTCGATCGGTTTCCTCGTTGCCTATCTGGTTGTCTTGTACCTCGTTGCCGAACCACTTCGGAACCTTGGGAAATACACGATGGCAGATATGATTGCCGCTCGGTTCAATGCTTCAAAAGTTCGCGGAGTCGCTGCCATGAACTCAATCGCGATCTCGATTTTCTATATGATTGCACAACTCGTCGGTGCGGGTGCCTTGATTGAACTGTTATTAGGAATTCCTTACACGACGAGTGTCATCATCGTCGGTATCTTGATGACAGTCTACGTTGTCTTCGGTGGTATGACAGCGACCTCATGGGTCCAAATCATCAAAGCGATTCTCTTGATGGCAGGAACAGCTGTCATTTCGTTCATGGTATTCGCCAAGTTCGATTTTTCGATCTTCAAGATGTTTTCAGAAGTCAAACAAGCGACACCGCTCGGTGATTCATTCTTGAATCCCGGAAACAAGTTCAAATTACCGCTCGATACGATTTCATTGAATCTCGCACTCGTTCTCGGAACGGCTGGATTACCACATATCTTGATTCGTTTCTTTACTGTTAAGGATGCTCCAACTGCTCGTAAATCCGTCGTATATGCGACGTGGATCATCGGTGCCTTTTATATCTTGACGATCTTCCTCGGCTTTGGTGCCGCTGCTTTCGTCGGTTCTGAAGATATCATTGCTGCCAATGCTGCTGGTAACATGGCGGCACCACTTCTCGCTCAAGCACTCGGTGGTGATTTACTCTTCGCGTTCGTCGCTGCAGTCGCCTTTGCGACGATCCTCGCCGTTGTGGCGGGACTCGTCTTATCCGCAGCATCCGCCTTTGCCCATGATTTCTATAGTCATATTTTACGTAAAGGACAAGCAACGGAAAAAGAACAGATGACGGCAGCACGACTCGCTTCCATCGCCGTCGCCTTGATTTCGATGGTACTGGCATTGTTCGCACAAACGATGAACGTCGCGTTCCTCGTTTCGCTTGCCTTTGCTGTCGCGGCAAGTGCCAACTTGCCAGTCATTCTCTTGACGATCTTCTGGCGCCGTTTCAATACTGGCGGAGCTGTCACAGGTATGGTCGTCGGGTTATTCTCTTCACTGATTCTCGTCGCACTCAGTCCAAATCTTTGGGCAGTCGACGGTTCAGCCTTGTTCGTCGGGGAAGCCCTCTTCCCGCTGACGAATCCAGGAATCGTCTCTATCCCACTTGGCTTCCTCGGAGCCATCGTCGGGACATTGTTGACGAAATCGAACGAAGTTGCCGGTAACTTCGAGCGTATCTTAGTCAAGGCCAATACCGGTATCGATGCAGCCACGGAAGTCGCCGCGTCAAAAGAATAAGTTCCCCTTAACGGCTCCTTCAACCCCCTTGAAGGAGCCGTCCCCTTTTACATTCTTCTCATTCATTGCCATACTAAGTGGATAATAGAGAAGAAAAGGAAAGGAAGACTGTACATGGATCTCGCTTTTTATTATTTCTTAATTCTCGGATTTTTCATTGGAATCATCTCCGGCTTTTTCGGAATCGGTGGCGGTATCATCTTGACGCCCCTACTACTCATTTTAGGATATGCTCCAAGCGTTGCGATCGCGACCAGTCTCATGTTGACTCTTGGATCAACGGTTTCAGGTACGATCTCTCACTTACGTCTTAAAAATGTCGTCTGGCGCGATAGTCTTGTCGTCGGGGGCGTTGGAATCATCGGTTCGACAATTGCGACACCACTCGTCCTTCGCTTAGAGGAAGTCAACGGTGCCCATCTCGTGATCTCGATCGTTTATATCGGACTCTTACTCTACTTCGCGAATAAGTTCTTACGTCCAAAATCGACGACCGGTGAACAGACGGGTTGGAAAAATCGCTATCTCGCTCTTGCCTTCACTGGTCTGTTCGCTGGATTTATCTCTTCGCTCCTCGGTGTCAGCGGTGGATTCATCATCACACCGTTACTCGTCGGAATCGTTGGCTATGAGTTGAAACGTGCGGTCGGAACGAGTATTGCTTCCGCGTTACTGATTGTCCTATCGGGACTCGTCAACTATACGGTCGCGAGTACGAATATCGATATTCTCGTTGGGATCATGCTGATTGTCGGTGCCTTGCTCGGAGCACCGATTGGCGCGAAGCAGTTGACGCATTTCGAAAGTCCGTTCGTCAAAAAGTACCTCGGGATCTTCTATTTGACGGTTGCGGTCAGTGTCTTCCTCGAAGTCATCGGCTGGAACGTCGCTTCACTCTCCGTTCTCGTTGCGCTTAGTTTGATTTTCTTACTGACACTCCTCATCTACAGCCGTCGTCGAACGAATGGATGAATCGTCTCATCAGAAAAGCGGTGATGCCCCCTATCAGGCATCACCGCTTTTTTCCGTTAAGCCACTCGTTTGTGACCGGCTCGTTCATAGTCTCTCGTTTGTTCAATGACTAAGTGTGACAAGAACAACATTCCGATCAAGTTCGGAATCATCATCAGTCCATTCGCAATATCTGCGACCAACCACAACGGTTCTAATTGCGCGACTGCACCATAACAGGCTGCGAGCGCAAAGAACACGCGGTATCCTTCGTTGAAGCGTGTCGTACCGCTCAAGTACTCCAAGCATTTCTCTCCATAGACATACCAACCAATGATCGTTGAATAACCGAAGAAGAAAACGGAGAAAGCGACCGTCCATTCTCCAAATGATCCAAGAACACTCGCAAAGGCGGTTGCCGTAAGCGCGGCACCGGAAAGATTCGCATCATGCATCATACCTGAATGTAGTCCACCTGATGGATCCCAAAAACCTGTCGTCAGAAGGACGAGTGCCGTCATCGTACAGACGATCAAGGTTACGATGAAAGTACTCGTCATCGAGATCAATCCTTGCTCGACCGGACGTTCACTTTTCGCAGATCCTGCAATCAAGGCTGCTGTCCCGAGTCCTGCTTCGTTCGTGAAAATCCCTCGTGCTACACCGACTTGCATCGCCATCATGATCGATACACCGGTGAAGGCTCCCGCTGGCGCAAGCGGCTGGAAGGCATACTCAAAGATCAAACCAAAGGCTGGTAGAATCTGATCCGCCTTCAATACTAAAAGGACACAAGCAGCACCGATATAGAGTAAGCTCATGATCGGAACAAAGATCGTAGAGATCGCACTGACGCGTTCGAGCCCACCACGAATCGATACATAGACCGCAATTGCGAGCAGAATGCCGAATACTAGCAGCGGCACGTGGAACGATTGCTCAAGCACCGTTGCCATCGCATTCGCTTGCACCGTATTCCCAACACCAAATGATGCGATCAAACCAAATGCCGCAAACAGGATGGCGAGTAGTTTAAATTTAGATCCTAGTCCCTTTTCGATATAATACATCGGTCCACTGACGGCTTCGCCGCGTTCGTTTCGACTTCTAAAGAGAATGGCAAGGAGGCTTTCTGCATATTTCGTCGCCATTCCAATTAAACCGATGACCCACATCCAAAAGACTGCGCCCGGTCCGCCCATCGTCAAGGCGACTGCGATCCCTGCGATGTTTCCGTTTCCGATCGTCGCCGCGAGGGACGTCATCAACATCTGAAAGCTACTGATTTCACCTTCACCTTGCCCTGATTTTTGAACAGATAATTGAAACGCTTGTTTTAAGCGCCGAAACTGAAGACCACGTAAGCGGATCGTAAAGTACACTCCTGTTCCTACCAACAACACCATACTCGGAATCCCCCAGACCCAAGCCGATATCAGACGTAATACTTCCATGCCATTTCATCCTCTCTCTCTTTTCCGAGGCTTACCGTAGCATGTAGTTGTGTTTTCTTACAATACAAAAGAATACTTTTTGTGATTTTACACAATAGAAGATATACTAAAACTATCGAGTGAAAGAGAAAGAAGGGAAATCCCATGTTAGAAGCTTCATATCATTCCTTAGACGACTTAGCGGAAGCGATCGGTATTGCCTTGAATGCCCCGATTACGATTGAAGATCGCAATCACCGCCTTCTTGCGTATAGTACACATACAGCTGATACCGACCCTGCCCGTGTCGCAACGATCATTGGTCGCCGTGTACCGGAATCGGTCATCGACCAACTCTGGAAAGATGAAGTCATCCAGAGCCTTGCGACACAAGATGATCCACTCATTATTTCTGCACGCACGGATGTCGGACTGAATGACCGTGTCGCTATTGCGATCAAGCAAGATTCAGAAATTCTCGGCTATATTTGGTCGATTGCCCGAAGCACGCCGTTTACTCCTTCGGAACTAGCGGACTTAAAGAAAGGAGCTCTACTTGCTCAACGTCAGTTACTGGCGATTGACATGCAGAAAAAACGGAAGGAAGAGCAGACGGAACAGTTCTTCTTCGAGTTATTACATGAAGAACTATCCGAGTCGGAAATCCTGAAGATGTTCTCTAAACTCCATGTCGCACCACCCGGCATCAGTCGCTTGACGGTCATTCGTTTTTCAGAGGCAATCACACCGCGTCTCGCCGATCGCCTGCGCTATTTATTGACGATTCAGCAGACGGTTCGTCCGTTACTTTATGCATATGACGAGACGGATTTTATCTTGTGGATCAGCACAAACGACCGCGACGCAGAACAAGAACGTCTGCAGTTCGACGCCTTCATCCAGTCGTTTCGACAATTACTCGCGGAGCGGTTCGATTATACTGACTTCGTCGCAGCAAGTAGTGAAGTCTTCACCGGCGTCCAAGCGATTCCCGAGCGCTATGAAGAAGCGGGCATCGTCTTGCGTTTGAAAGACGCCTTTCCATTTGAGTTGAAGAACGTGACCCGTTACGAACGCCTCGGCCTATTTCAGCTCTTACCGATTTTCTCAGAACGTTTGCGACGGCGGACGGTTCGCTTGGAAGAAATCGAACGGTTGCGTGCTTACGATGTGAAACATGCCTCCTCCTTATGTGAGACGTTAGAATGGTTCCTTCATTATGATGGGAACGTCAAACAAGTCGCTTCCCATCTCCATGTCCATCCGAATACGATCCTCTATCGGATGCGACGAATCGAGGAGGAAGCGGGCATTCGAATGGAATCTTTACCTGAACGCTCTTTACTTTATTTGTATCTAAAAGCAGACCGATACCCTTTGTGATTTTCCACAAAGGATATCGGTTATTTTTGAAAACGCCGATAAAGTGGAACGCTTTCATTTCTCGTATACTGAAGATGAAGAGAAATTGATTTGTTTATTTGCGAAAGGGGATCGCGTTCACATGATCATTGGAGTATTAAAGGAAATCAAAAACAACGAAAACCGTGTTGCATTAACACCTGCCGGGGTAGCAGCGTTACATGCACAAGGACATCGTGTCATCATTGAATCAATGGCAGGTATGGGGAGTGGCTTCACGAACGAAGAGTACGTCAAAGCAGGTGCTGAAATCATCGCGACTGCTGCTGAAGTCTGGGCAACAGCCGAACTTGCTTTAAAAGTTAAAGAGCCGATCGCTTCAGAGTACCAATACTTCCGTCCGGATCTAACATTGTTCACGTATCTTCACCTAGCAGCTGAGCCAGAATTGACACGTGCACTCGTTGATTCGAACATCACAGCAATCGCTTATGAGACGGTTGAAAAGAACCGCACACTTCCATTGTTAACACCAATGAGTGAAGTCGCAGGACGTATGGCATCACAAATCGGTGCACAGTTCTTGGAAAAACCACACGGTGGTATGGGCATCCTGCTTGCAGGTGTTCCTGGGGTTCGTCGTGGAAAAGTCACAGTCATCGGCGGCGGTGTCGTCGGAACGAATGCTGCGAAACTCGCAGTTGGTCTCGGTGCGGATGTCACGATCATCGATGTCAGCCCAGAACGCCTTCGTCAGCTCGATGACATCTTCGGTAACTCGATCAACACATTGATCTCCAACCCGTACACGATTGCTGAAGCGGTCGCTGAGAGTGATCTCGTCATCGGTGCTGTCTTGATTCCAGGTGCAAAAGCACCGAAACTCGTCACTGCCGATATGGTCAAACGCATGAAGCCGGGCGCTGTCATCGTTGACGTTGCCATCGACCAAGGTGGTATCTTCGAGACGGTCGACCGTATCTCGACGCATGATGACCCAACATATGAAAAATTCGGTGTCGTTCATTACGCAGTCGCGAACATGCCAGGTGCTGTTCCACGTACGTCTACACTAGCATTGACGAACGCAACGCTTCCGTATGTCCTTGAGCTCGCGAACAAAGGCACACACCGTGCGCTTGCTGAAAACGATGCTCTTGAAAAAGGATTAAATGTCGCACAAGGATTCGTCACGTACGAAGCGGTCGCACGCGATCTCGGATACACGTACAAATCCGTTGAAGATGTGCTTCATCTACACGCATAATCTTGAAAGTAGAAATAGTCGATGATTCCTTTTTGAGGAACCATCGACTATTTTTTATTGCTTCTTGAGGCAACACTCGGCTTGTCATATGATGAGAAACGAAGACTTATGATTTTGAACTAGTAGAGGGGATCTCATTACATGACACAAACCATAACCGCCCATTCTCATGAACTTCAGAGCCACGTCGCTGAAGTCGCGTTACTCGAAGCACTGACATCCGATACAGAAGAGAGCGTACGTATTGCCGCAACCGAGCGCTTACGTGTTCTTGTCCCATCTCATCCATTGCTCAACATTGCTACAGCTCATTCCCTTTACTTCAAGAACGAACACACTCAAGCGCGCCGGCTGATCGAGGAGACACATCAGCAAATCGGTGAGCATGTGCACGGATACATACTCCTCGGTATCATCAGTGAAGATGAAGGATATATGCACGAAGCAGAACAGTTTTTCCTTTCAGCCATCACACGGTTCCCTGAAGAGCCAGCAGGACATCGTTTCCTTGCCGTCCATTACAATCATCGTCAATTTTATGGGGAGTCAGCTGTTCATGCGTTTACATATTTAAAAAAGGTTGGCGCATCTGGAATCGATACGCTGATGGCCATTGATTCCATCCAACAATTAGACGGTCATTCGATCGACACGTTGGAAGCACTCTATGCATTAATCCTTGGCGTATCTCATCTCGACAAAATCACCGTCTTTCATGCGACAGCTTCTGTCAATCAAAGCATTCAATATGAGAAGTTGCATGCTACATTGCGCGAAGACAGCGACGAGACCCTCTACGCTAAGCTCGATGAATGCCTTTCCAACATGCTCGAACATGGCTTGTTCGCAGCTGTTTATGACGATTCCGAAGAAAAGATCTATCGCCATGTCTTTCAGGATATGTGTCGGGATATGACCATCCGTCATGCAGGTTGGCGTGCGTACCCGGACTATATTCGATTACGCTTTCTCTATTTCAAACAATTGTTGTTACGCGACTGAACGTTAAAAAGCAAACGCGACGAGTGCCGCGATCGTCCAAGGCAAGATCAAATTGTCGAGATCGCGATATGAGATGGCTTCGATCAAGGCTGCGATGTTCGCAAGCAAGAAGCCATAACTGACAGCGAGCCAAACCGGTTGTCCATAAAATAAGAACGTCACGGTCAAAACGAGGAATGACGCCAAAAACAGGGCGATACTTCCTTCAAAGGATCGTTTCGTCTCACCACGGACGTAAAACGTCTTCCCATAGCGTTTTCCGACGAGAGCAGCGAGACCGTCGCCCCAAGCAAGCACCATGCTTCCCGCAACGAGCGCCATCGGCTGTCGTTCGAAGAAGAACAGGACGAGTCCCGCTAGAGCGAGTGGGTAATAGACCGTTCCGTAAGAAGGACGATCGACGTCGTGCATCTGACCGATTCCTTTTCGTAGTATCAGTAGATTAACGACTGCAAAGAATAATAACGGTACAATCGCAACGTACCAGTGATCCAGCCAGAGCAGCGCAAGAAACACCCAGTGACCAACTGCAATATGAATCCATTTCCGAACCGTCTCGGGAGAAAAGCCGAAACGGTGTCCAATGACTTCCAGGATGACGAGAACTAGCCCGACGATTCCAATCGTGCCAAGAGCAGCTATCCATTCCATCGTCATTCCCCCTTTCTTTCCTATTATTGTACGTTGTTTCAGTTGCCATTTGCCCTATTGAACCTTCATTTGATAACATAAGGTCAAATGACGTCCTAGAGAGGAAGTTTTGGAAATGTATGATGCTCAAGCAGTCCAAACATTATCAAGTTGTCTGCAACGCTTGAACGAAGGAAAAGGAATCGAACCCCTCGTCGCAACAGAAGGCACAGAATTGCCGAAGGTCATCAATCGCTTGAAGCAATTCGATCCATTAAAAAATGGCCTATCCATCAATGAAATCGTTCATTTGGCAAATGCCCTGATCGGCGAACATATGTCAGCGACGACGATTCAGAACTGGACGAAACGTGAAGTCCGGGACATCATCGGCGTACCGCATCGCGGAAAGAAGTACTCGATCAATCAGGCTTCGATCATCTATCTGCTAGATGATTTAAAACACCTTTTCTCGTTAGAAGAAACACGGGAACTGCTGACAATCGTCTTCAAGAATCCGAATATCGATGAGGATGATTTAATCAGTCCGCTTAATTTTTATCTCGTCTACACGCAACACGCGGAGACAAGTGGTCCAATCGAATTGACGGAGAAGCGTCTCAGACGCTCGCTCGAGCGTATTAACGCTTACCGCCCTGAAACTGTCCACGTCCTGCAACTGTGTCTCTATGCCCGTCGTGTATCGCATTTGACGCACGAAGCGAAACAACGTCTCCATCATGTTCTGCAAACGACATGATGAAAAAAAGATGCCATCCATGTCATGGAAGGCATCTTTTTTTATTTAGACGGCTGTCAGTGATTTATAGTGGACGCTGTTCGTCAGACTTTTCAAGACAGAGAGTAGTTCGTACATCGAGAGTTTGTCTGCATCCTTGACGAGACGGTACTCATCACCGTCTTGCAACAATTCCGCAACGACTTCTCCAGCGGCACTCCGTACGGAGAATTTTCCTTTTGTCAGGTCGAAGGAAATCGTGAACGTACCACGCTCATACACATTGTACTCACATTTCTTCGAGAAGAGCGAAAACTTCTCACGCATTTGACCTACCTCTTGTCCATCATGGTTCATCACGACCCATTTCTTACACGTCGGAATGAACTTACCAAACGCTACCCCTCTACCTTCACCATTCATTACTTGAACACGACCATTCTCATCGTGTTGAACCGCACCAATCATTTGGTGCGCTTCATCATAAATCGCGGCATGACCTTGCGAAAAAACGCAACCCTGCACATAGACAACTTTGCGCAACAGAAATTCTCCTCTCACTGCTAAAACGTGCTGGTTTTTCGTCCCCAGTTTATTTAGACATCCTGTATAGTTTAACTTTCTTTATCTGTATGATATTTCGTTAACGAAAATGATTATTGCACCGTTTCTCCAAATTGACAACCCCCTTTTGTCGACAATCATTCGACATGTTCAATGCAGGTTCATCTCCTTTGCAAATGCGAGCAATTCTTCCCGATCAATGAGGCGAACCTGATTTGGTTCCGCTAGCTGATATGCGGCTTCCGTAAAGGTCGAATTCGTAACGACCCATCCCTCATCCATCCCGTAAAATGGAACCGAGGCAGCGACCTGTTGAACCGCTTCGAGCCCTACAGCCGCACTATATCGCTTTGCCTGGATGGCAATCTTATACCCTCGTTCATCCTCTATCAACAAATCTGCTCCGAAGTCGCGTGAAGCAGGTGTCAACTCGACCCGATATCCAGCTGTTTCAAATAAATCGGCAAGCCATTCTTCAAATTCTCGTCCTTCCATTCGATCGAGTCGTTTTTCAAGCGACGGCGTTAAAATGGACAAAAGAAGAAAAAGGATACACCCTACTATACTGATGATTAAGATTAAAGGTTCCCAAGAACTCGAAAAAAAATAAGTTCCGAAAATTCCTATCATTGCAAACAAAGCTGCTAGTAACAATCGTTTTCGTTTCAATCGTTTCATCGTGCTTTTCCCCTCTACTGTATCGTGACCTTTTTTTTCACTATACTAAAATTCTTGGTCGGTTGCTTCCTTCAACAGGAAATACGACTCGTCTTGCAGAAGTAAACTAACGAGGAAAGACTGTCTTAAAATCCATGGTCGAAGACCAGTCAGGAGGTAGCTCATGGCAGAACATTCATCCCCTTCATCGCTACGAATCATTCACGCGACGATACGTGCTATGAAAGACCCCGTTCTTCTAGTCGATGCAAACGGAAAGATTCAATTTCATAATGATGCTTTTCAACACCAGTTCATGAACGCCCCGAATATCGAAACCGTTCAGGAACTGTTTCCCATCACGGATGATTTCTTTCCATTACAGAAGGAAGCCGTCATTGCAACGACACATCAATTAACAGTCACAGCGATTGAAGCGACGGACTATTTTCTTGTCCATGTCGCTCCCCTGAAAATCGAGGACTTATTCAATTCAACGCTAGATACTGCTCTATTCATCACCGACTCGGAGTTTCGGATTCAAACCTGCAACGAGGTGGCAAGCACCTTATTCCGTTTCGAGCATGCCGAAGACATCATTGGTCTCCAAGCGACGATTCTACATGATGCAAAGGAAATTGCTACCCGCCGTCAACATCTCGAACAATTGAACTTAAAAGACTTATCGGACGCCCAACTTTTTTTACTGCATGGACGGGAAGCCGAAAATGAATGGACCTATCATCGTTTGGATGGTTCAACATTCCATGGACGCCTTTATATGACACGGTTGCCAAACGATACGTACTTCCTGCTCATTCAGGACATCACGCCGCAAAAACAAATCGAATGGCATCTAACGAAAAGCGAACGCCGCTTCCGACTCTTCTCGGAATCCGTCGTTGAAGCCGTCATCTTTCATGACCACGGAATCATCATCGATGCCAATCGCGCAGCAGAAGTCATTTTCCGGACGAAACTCGAGAAAATGAAAGGCAAGACGACGCTTGAATTGATTCATCCGGATCATCACGCGCGTGTCTTACAACGGATCGAGGAGCATCGAGAAGAACCATACGAAGTCCTCGGTCAACGTGCCGACGGAACTTCTGTCGAAATCGAAGTCTTCCCGCGTGAAATCATCTATAACAATATCCGGATGCGTGTCGCTGTCGTTCGTGATATTACCGAACGAAAAAAGATTGAAAAAATGCTTGAACGCGAAAAAAATGCCATCATGCGCCAGCGTGATATCACACAATCGATTCTTCAGGCATCCAATGAAGGTTTCCTACTGACAGAAGAAGACGGGAGTTTCATCTTCATGAACGTCAAAGCACGCAAATTACTCGATGTCCCAGGTATTGCACCAAGTAAGATTCAAGAACGAATCAGTCTGATTCCGAATCTCGATTTGAATACTCGATTCGAGATGCTCCGACAAGTAGAGGAACTACTCGCCGGAAAACATTCTGAACTATCGTTTCGTTTTACGTTACAGCGACCAAATGAATCCAGTCCACTTTATTTCGAATTTTATGCGACGGCGATCAAAAAGGAAAAGAGCCGCATTTCTCGTCATGGCTTCCTATTTGTTTTCCGTGACCGCACAGAAGAAGCAAAGATGGATCAAGTAAAGGATGAACTCGTCAGTACGGTATCGCATGAGTTGCGCACGCCGCTGTCCTCCATTCTTGGTTATATGGAATTACTACGATATAAAAAACAATCGGCTGATAGAATCGAACGTTATGTTGAGATCGTCCACGAAGAGACGAAACGATTGACGACGCTATTAAATGAGTTTTTAGACATTCAGCGTCTAGAAGGTGGAAAACAGGAGTATACCTTCACGTCGTTCTCGTTACGCGATCTTCTCGCATCGACCGTTGATGCCTATGGCGAGACCGTCGAGACGCATCGGATTGATCTAGAACTACCAGAGGATCCTGTTCTGATTTTTGCGGACGAGCACAAAATCAAGCAGGTGATCTTGAACTTGCTTTCGAACGCCATTAAGTACTCTCCACAGGCGGATCATATTGAAGTTCGTCTCTTGGCAAATCCGGAACAAGCGACGTTCTCCGTAACCGACCGTGGTCTAGGGATTCCACAAAATGCTTTTGAAAAGCTCTTTACGAAATTTTACCGGGTCGATAACTCAGACATTCGGAAAATTGGTGGAACCGGACTCGGACTTGCCATCTGTAAGGAAATCATCGAATCACACGGAGGGGCGATTTCCGTTGAATCAGAAATCAATGATGGTTCGACGTTCACCGTTGTACTCGAACGTGATCCAAGAAAGGAATGGAATTGATGCGGACCTACTTCATGACGGGTTTTCCTGGTTTTTTAGCGACCAAACTGATCGAACAATTGGCACGTGTACCGGATCAAATCGCTTGTTTTCATTTACTGCACTTATCATCAGAGCGGAATACGGCCGCTGAGCGACGCCAGGATCTTCTAGAACGTACATCCTTACGACCGGATCAACTCGTGTTACATGAGGGGGATATCACGGTCGAACAGCTTGCTTTATCATCAGAGGCGCGGATGATGTTGCAACAAGACGTCACACACATCTTTCATCTCGCGGCGCTATATGATTTAGCAACAGCATATGAACCCGCCTTTCGAATCAATGTGATCGGTACCGCGAACGTGACACAGTTTGCTCATACGTGTCGGACCTTAGAGCGCTACATTTACTTCAGTACAGCGTATGTCTCGGGTCTTCGTTCCGGAATGGTTCTAGAAGATGAATTACAAGCAAGTGCCTTTAAAAATGCTTATGAAGAAACGAAATATTTAGCAGAGGTACGTTTCCGTAAAGAAATCGGAACGATTCCCTATACAATCATCCGTCCTGGGATCGTCGTCGGTCATTCCGAAACGGGCGAAACACCGAAGTGGGATGGGGTGTATTTCGTTCTGAACGCGATGCGTCTCCTGCAATCCTTCGCCCCTCTTCCGTACCCAGGTCGAGCAAACGCACTCGTCAATCTCGTGCCCTATGATTACGTCATTGAAGCGACCGCTTATCTCAGTCATGCACCGGTCGGAAGAAATAAGACCTATCATCTGACGGATCCATTCCCACATGGCGCACGCGCGATTTTTGAGATGTTACACGTCGCCTATTATGGGCGTTATCCGCGCGGAATCGTTCCGTTTCGACTCGTTAGCACGGCATTGACTCCAGCTGTCGCGAAACGACTTCAGATGCAACGGCAGACACTTGACTACTTCATTCATCCCGTTCAATATGACACGACACATGCCTTACGTGATTTACGGGACACTGGTATTATTTGTCCAGACCTTGCAGAAACGATGCCTCGACTCGTCCAGTATTACCAAACACACGCAACACACTAAAAAAGTCCAATCGTGCTTCCTCGAGGGAAGTCGATTGGACTTTTTTATCGGTTATCCGATCAACATATTCTCTTTTGGATAACGAATCGTCCGATCTCGTTGCGTCGCGAACGTGAACAGAATCGTTAAAGAGCCGACACGCCCGAGTAACATCATGAACATGATCAAAAACTTACCAAAACTATTGAGCTCAGCTGTTACGTTCAAAGAAAGACCAACTGTTCCAAATGCCGAGACCGTCTCAAAGAATAAACCAATAAAGGAAATATTCGGCTGGGTCAACGCCAGGAACGTCGTGATCAAAGCAATGAACAGTAAACTGAAGACAGCAATCGCATATGCCTTTTGAATCGCTTGCGTCTGAACAGTCCGTCGCATCAGAACCGTTTCACGCTGTCCGCGTATATACGTCCAGACATTCTTCAAGATGACCGCTGCCGTCGTGACCTTGATCCCGGAACCTGTTGATGCGGAACCTGCCCCGATGTACATCAAAACCATCATCAAACCGATCGAGAGCGGCACCATCGTCGTTAAATCGATCGTCTGGAAACCAGCCGTTCGTGTCGTGACGACTTGAAAGAACACGATATGGAGCGCACTGAAGAACGATTCATCTTTTAATGAACCCAAGTTCGAAACCCACTCGTAGAGCATCATTGCTAAAACACCTAGTCCATTGATGACGAGTAGTGATAGCACCATCAATTTAGAATGGAGCGAAATTTTCTTGAAGTTTCGTTTACCAGCGATATCCGCGATGACCGTAAAACCAAGACCACCAATCATCAAGAGCGCTGCAATCGTCAGAATGAATGTCGTATCTTGTTGGAAACCGATTAGATTATCACCCCATAGTGCGAATCCTGCATTGTTGAAGGCAGATACGGCGTGGAACAAACCGTAATAGAGTGCTTTTCCGAAGCTGTATTTGTATTGAATGAACAAATCAAGCGCAATCAAAAACATGCCGACGATCTCAACGAGGACCGTCGTGACGATGATATTACGAACGAGACGAATCGTTCCGCCCGGACTATCGAGATTAAACATCTCTTGGATAATGATCCGCTGACGAATCCCGATTTTTCGTCCCGTGACGCTGAGCAAGACGAGCGCGATCGTCATGAATCCAAGTCCACCGACCTGAATTAAGAGCATCATGATGATTTGACCGAGTAAATTATAGGATTCGGCAATATTAATCGGTGACAGTCCTGTGACGGTTCCTGCCGATGTCGCAACGAATAGGCAATCGATGAATGATACATCTTGCCCCTCTTGCTGCGAGATCGGAAGCCACAATAAAAAACCACCCAGTAAAATCGTCAATGTAAAGCCAGTTGCGATAAAACGTGCCGGTTTATCGAACAGCTGATGATACATCAATTCACCTAAACGCCCGAAGCGTGCGAGTCGTGAACGTCTTTTATGCGAGAACATCTTACTCCCCCTAGATTGTTTTCAGACAGAATTGTCTTTATCATACTCCCTCGAATTAAGAAGTTCTATCGAAATATGCAATCGACTAAACGTTTTCGTATTTTTTTGGTAAACTAGATAAAAGTGGACGTGTAATCATTAAAGGAGGTTGAGGGAAACAGTGGACCCTAAGACGGCTGATCATTCGATTGAGGATGTCTGGCGAAGGCTGGAACGACAATCACAATGGATGCCTGCGCAATTGTATTATCAATTCGAGGAACTCTTATCATTACATTTGGAGCAACCGATTCTAAATGAATTGTATCAAGTGTTAAAAAAATACGACGTACTGACCGATATAGAGCGTGACGAACGAAACGAAAGCATTCAAATGCTAATCGACGAAAACGGCGCTTGATTCTCGGTTTTTGGATTTCCGAGCAGAAGAAGTGTCTTCTGCTCTTTTATTTTTCGTTCATATACGGATTACATACAGAAAGGTGGCACACATCAATCATGGATATCGTGTCGATCATCGGGATCATTCTTGGTCTCATCACACTAGTCGGAGGTATGATCTTAAAAGGTGCGCCTCCAGTCGCTTTGCTTAACCCTGCAGCACTCGTCATCATCTTCGTCGGGACAGCAGCTGCCATCATGATTTCCTTCCCGAAGGAACGATTGAAAGTCTTACCTGCTTTGTTTAAGGTCATCTTATTCGAACAAAAGCTGATGACAAAACAAGTGTTGCTCGGACAATTTCTGACACTCTCGACGCAAGCACGTAAAGAAGGTCTGTTATCTCTCGAATCAGCACTTGAAGAAGTCGATAATGCCTTCATGAAGCGTGGTGTCATGATGGTCATCGATGGACAACCATCCGAATATGTCGAGGATGTCATGACACGTGACCTCGAAAACATGACAGAACGCCATCATGCAAATGCGAACATTTTCACGCAAGCTGGTACCTACGCACCAACGCTTGGGGTTCTCGGTGCCGTTGTCGGTCTCGTTGCCGCCTTATCCGATTTATCGGACATCGAAAAATTAGGTCACGCCATTTCAGGTGCCTTCATCGCAACACTATTCGGGATTTTCACCGGATACGTCCTGTGGTTCCCGTTCGCAACGAAGCTGAAGCAAAAATCAGCGAACGAGATTCAATTATACGAGATGATGATTGAAGGGATTCTCTCGATTCAAAACGGTGAATCACCGAAAAACTTAGAGGATAAGCTACTTGTGTACTTGACACCGAAGGAGCGTGCGAACTATGAAGCGGAAAAAGAAGCCGCATGACGAACATATCTCCGAAGGCTGGTTAATTCCGTACGCCGACTTATTGACCTTACTTCTGGCACTCTTCATCGTACTTTTTGCTTCGAGTAGTGTCGATGTCGTGAAACTAAAAGCGATGTCACAGACATTTAGTTCTGTCTTCAACGGTGGATCAGGGATGATCACGAACAGTTCACTTTCTACTCAAGAAGAAGAGGATTCGAAAAAACTCGATGCGCGGACGAAGGCACAAAGCTATGAAATCGCAGAACTCGAAAAAATCAAAGAAGAAGCCAATCAATACATTAAGAATGAAAAACTTGAAAAAGACATCAAGGTCGAAATCACGAATGAAGGACTTGTCTTTACGATTCGCGACCGCGCGTTGTTCTCACCAGCTCAAGCAGAAGTAAGAGGACGCTCACTTCAAATCGCAGAGGGGATGAGTGCACTACTCGTCAAAGCAGGGCAACGTCAGATTCAAGTGTCTGGACATACAGATAATATTCCAATCAACACAGCACAGTATCCGTCGAACTGGGAACTGAGTGCGGACCGGGCGATCAGTTTCATGCGTGCCTTACAACGGAATCCAAAGCTTGAACCAAAACGCTTCACCGTCAGCGGTTACGGTGAATTCCAACCAATCGCGTCCAATCAAACGGAAGCAGGTCGCAGTCAGAATCGACGCGTCGAAGTGTTGATTCGACCATTGATCGACTTAAAAGCAAATGTACTCGACGAAACAAAAGTGAAGTCCTAACGATAAAAAATCCTTCGTGGCAGTTCACCACGAAGGATTTTTTTAATAATACGGACGAATCATGATATAGACGATGACACCGGTCAAACTGACGTATAACCAAAGCGGCATCGTAAAGCGTGTCCACTTTTTATGCTTCTCGAAGTTTTGATTCACAGCGTGCGCGAGTGACATCAAGACAAGTGGAACGATGACTGCCGCTAGGATGATGTGCGTAATCAGGATAAAGAAATAGACAGGGCGAACAAAACCTTCGCCCCCGAATTTCGTCGATTCACTGACGGCGTGATACGTGACGTACGAAATTAAGAATAAAGTCGTCGTCATCATCGCACCACCAATGAAGCGACGATGATTCACCCGATTGCCACGACGAATGGAAATCCAAGCGCCGAGCAACAGCATGAAGGTAAAACTATTGAAGATGGCATTCAAAAAAGGAAGCAACGTCCAATCGAATCCTGAATCAACTTGTACTGGTGGCGCAAAGAATAAGAGCGCCACGAGCAAATTGATGACAAGCGTCAGCAGGATGACGAGCGGAACGAAATTCCGTTTAGTAGCAGGTTGTTGCATGAATCATTCTCCTTGTTTCCAGTCGAAATAACGTTTCAACCATTTTGGGATCGGACCAGCGAATAGACGTTCACGCCAGTAGACATCAGCAGCACGCTGAACAGCAGCACCGCGGATCGGATATGGGTGGACGACACGCGACAATTGACCGACCTTATCTTTACGCGCCATCGCATAGACGACTTCTTGCATCCACTCACCGGCTTGTTCTCCGATTGCATGTGCTCCAATCAGTTTTCCACGCTTATCCGCGATGAGCTTGACGCGACCTTCCGTCTGACCATTGATGACGAAACGATCGACTTCATCGAGACCAGTCTGATAGACCTTGATCTCGCCATGTTTCTTACGTGCCTCGTCTTCCGTCAATCCGAGATGGAACAATTCAGGCGTCGTGAATGTGACCCACGGAACCGCTCGATAATCCGGCTTCGTCCGTAGACCGAATAAAGCATTCGTGACGACCGTTTTTCCTTCAAGCCCTGCGACGTGCGTAAACGGAAGCGAGTTGATCGTATCTCCGACCGCAAAGATGTGTCGCTGACTTGTGCGAAGTGAACCATCGACTTGGACGAATCCTTTTTCGACGTGTACACCAGCTCGATCGAGACGTAGTGCTTCGATGCGTGGCTTACGACCGACTGCGACAAGCACGGCATCCGTTTCGATGACACGTGATTCGCCGTTTGCTTCGACCGTCACTTCGATGCCCCCGGCTGACTTGCGGACGTGCGTGACCTTCGTATCGAGATGCAACGTCAATTCTTGTTCGAGCTGACGTTGAATGACTTCGACCATGTCACGGTCTTCTTTTCCGAGCAATGTCTTCATACCTTCGATGACCGTGACTTCCGTTCCGAGATGCGCGTAAGCTTGCGACAACTCAAGACCGATTGCCCCACCACCGATGACGAGCAGACGCTCGGGACGCTCCGTCAATTCAAAGATCGTCTCGTTCGTTAAATAATTAATCGTATCCAGTCCATCAATCGGTGGAATGATTGGTTGCGATCCAGTCGAGATCGCAAATTTCTCACCAACGACAAGCTGTCCCGCCACTTCGACTTCATGGGCACTGAGGAATGTCGCTTCTCCGATATAGACATCAACGCCAAGGTCTTCGAACCGTTTCGTTCCATCGTGTGATTGAATGATGTTACGCGCCCGATCGACGCTTGCTTTCGTTTTCGAATAAACCGCGTCCCCGTTCAGCGTCACGTTGTATTTTTCAGCCGTTCGCTTCATGACATGAACATCGTGCGCCGCTTCAATCAAAGCCTTCGAAGGCACACAGCCATAGTGGAGACAATCTCCACCTAGATGCGTATGGCGTTCGATCAAGGCGACATGTGCGCCGAGACTTGCTGCACCAGCAGCAATCGTCATTCCGGCCGCCCCACCACCGATAACAACTAATTGATAGGTCTTCATCGTGAGCCCTCCTCGTAGCGACGTGTAATGTCTTCCATCCGTTTACGGTTGACGCCCCAGTCGGAGTACCCGACACGTGATGCCGAACGGAAGTGAATTACCTGTGCGGCTTCATCGAAATAAAATTCGACGTCATCCTTGAAGCGAAAAACTTTACTCGTGAAGATGGCGTGAATGTATGTTCCTTCTTCCTTGACGACTTTGACGCGGTCGAGGCTTTGAAGGATGCGTAAGAGTTGAAACTTCGAATCTGCAAGCGTTCCTTTGAACGGGAGCGGTCGCATTTTCATTTCCTGTAGATCGGTTTGAGTAGATACCGCGTTCGGTTTTCCGGAGAGCGGTTGAAGCGTACCATTTGAAACACCAAGTGCCATGACTGATTCCTCCGTTTCCTATCATCTGATCCATTTCGTACTATAATCCACTTAACTTTACCAGTTTCTGTTTCACTCTGCCTGTCTCAGTGTTTACGCTTTCGTGACAGGTAGCAGAATCGTCGCAATGACGCCGCCTTCCGGCTGATTATCAATGAATAGCTTGCCTTCATGTGCTTCGACGAGTTCTCGACAAATCGATAGACCGAGCCCTGTTCCACCCTTTCCTTTTTGCACTTGATAGAATTTTTCTGTGACGTGACGTAAGTGCTCTTTCGGAATCCCGGGACCTTCATCACTGAAGGAGAGGAACAATACACGCTCTGAACGAACGAGTCGAATGGTGATCGTGCCACCGACTGGAGAAAAGCGGATCGCATTATCAAGTAGGTTCAAGAAGACTTGTTTCAATCGGTTTTCGTCGTATAGACCGACGACTTGTGCCGGTAACTTCTGTACGATCTGGACATTTTTTTCTTCCAGCTTTTGACGAAGTTGCGCCGTCACGTTCTCGATAATTTCCGTCAAGTTGACTTCCTGACGATATAAGACGAGGCGACTCGTCTCGAGTTTTGAGAAATCGAGTAACTGCTCAACGAGCGAAATCAAACGCTCCGTCTCCGAATGAATGATGCCCATCCCAAGCGACGCCTCTTCCGGCAACTGATCCTGTTCGACGAGTAACGTTTCACTCCAGCCTTTGATTGATGTCAGCGGTGTCCGCAATTCATGAGAAATACCAGAAATGAATTCATCTTTCAACGTTTCCTGCTGTTTGATCTGTTGCCCCATATAATTGATCGTCCGCGCTAATTCTCCAAGCTCGAACGAGTATTCCTCGTTCACCTTGACGTCGTAATGCTGTTTCGCGATTTGGTCCGATGCACCGATGACTTCTTGAATCGGTCGGACGATCGACGAGACAAGACGTGAGGAATAGATGAAGGCAAGTCCCCAAATTACTGTACCCAGGAGGACGATCGCTAAACAAATTTCGATCACACGTCGGTCGATTCGCTCAAGCGACGTCGTATAACGAAGCGCTCCCGTCGTCTGACCGAACGACACGACAGGTTCTGTTACTTCCAGTAAATGTTCTCCCGTTGTCTCATCGTCATATCGTTTCGTGACGGTCTGTCCCGCCCTTACTTGATTGACCGCCTCTCGCGTCAACTTCCGTTCTGAGATGAATCCAGTCGAGGAGTAACGCGGAATCCCTGTCGCATCCAACACTTCGATCTCAGCGTCTGGATAAGCGTAAGAATCGAGTACATCATGGATCGTCGCTTCTGAATCGGCGTAATCATAAGCAAGACCGCTATTCGCAAATAAGACAGCACTCGCATTCGCATGACGTTTCAAGACATCCGTCGCCGTCACGTAGTAATAGTTATAGGTCACGAACGAGAGGATCCCGATGACGAGTAAGACTGTCACCGTGATAATCGTCATGAACCGCATCAATATCTGGCGCTTCATTCTTCGTTACGCCACTTGTATCCATGTCCCCACAATGTTTCGATGAACTTCGGTTCCGCTGGATTCTCTTCGATTTTTTGACGAAGACGGCGAATGTTGACATCAACCGTCTTCCGATCACCAAAGTAATTCTCACCCCATACCGCATCGAGTAACTCATCTCGCGACATGACTTGATCTTCGTTTTTGATGAAGTGGCAAAGTAAATCGTATTCAGTTGGCGTCACTTCGACGTCGACACCTTCTTTTTGGACGCGTTTCGCCCCTAAATCAATCCGGAACGGTCCAGAGACGAGTTCACGCGGCTGTTTCCGACGACGTAACGTCTCTACCCGTCGCAGGAGCGACTGGATGCGCGCGAGTAGCTCTGCTGGACTGAATGGCTTCGCGATGTAGTCGTCTGCGCCTACGCTCAGTCCCATGACTTTATCCTCTTCTCGTGTTCGTGCCGTCAGCATGATGATCCCGACGACCTCATCCTTTGCCCGCGCCTGTTCACAGACGGCAAAACCGTCGACTTCCGGCATCATGATATCGAGTAACAGAATATCAAAGGTTTGTTGATCAAACTGCGCAAGCGCTTCTTTCCCATTCTCCGCCTCGATGACATCATAGCCTGCCCGTTTCAAATTAATGACAATGAAACTGCGAATCGCATGTTCATCCTCGGCTACTAGTATTTTGGTCATTCTCTTCTCCCCCTGATTCTTTATTCCACGAGTGTGACACGATTGACGAACACTTCATAATCCTTCGTCGCATCAATCACATAGACATAATCGATACCTTCTTTGATTTTTCGTTTTTGATCACTCGCAATGTATTGATTCTTTGGAATGACCTCTAATTCGAAATCAATCTGTTTCGTTTCCCGATTGATGAACCGAACACGATTTTCGCGTTTTTCGATCGTTTCACGCGTCGCCCAGTTGGCAGGGAACCGCATGACGAAATTGTATTCTTGATCGATGTATTGCTCTTCTCGCAGTTCGAACCCGCTCTCGAGAAATGGCGGATTATCTGATCCATTCCATGTGTAGTATGCCGTGATGCGTGGTTTCGGTTCTCCTTCACGCCCTTTACTACCTTCTGGCGTGTATTGATGACCAAACTCGACGATTCCGTCTTGATCGACATCTTTCGGGAAGGTATACATCGGTTCGACGATCTCATCGACCTGACCGAAACGAACCTGTTCCAATGTATCGTTCGCTAAACGGAATAATCCGATGTGCATTTTCGCATCTCGTGTATATGAGACGATCAAGCCTTTATTCCGAGCGGCATTGATCGTATCGACTTCAAATAAATCATGTTCTGCGAATAAATCGCCATCCTGCGTTAAAAGTGTCGTCTCTTGGTGCTCTTTCGACAGGATGTCTTTATAATAAATCAAACGAGACGGACTGCCCTTTTGCAGAAGCACCATATCCCGCTCTCGATCTTGATTCAAATCAGCTACCGACAGACGATCATACCGATCGACTTTCGTGACGTCTCGTTGCTTCGATAGTAACTGCTCAATGATGTATAACGTATTTTCACCATAACTGGTAATACCGATGACCAGGTGGTTTTGTTTATGTCGTGCGTCAGTTATGACTTCGAGTCGATCGATGGCTCGACCGTCAGCTACCGTCTGTCGCGCCACGAGTCGCCATTTTTCGCCTTGTCGTTCATGGACGAGAAGATGAATCGTGAAGCGCCCGTCCTGCTCGCTGCGGTAGAAGGTGATCGCCTCATCTTTACCGTTTCGATCTAAATCGACGAGTTCGTATAGACGTGATACCGCTTGATTTCGTGGTGCCACGATTTCTGCCTGTTTCGGCAAATCGCGGTCAATCCGTTCTTTCAACGACTGCTCCCATGCCGGAAGGGACGGATGTTCGAGTAGAGAGGCAGGATGCGGAAACATCGTACTACAACCTGCTAATAATAGACTTGATATGATCATGAAGAGATATTTCATAAAGTTGGAATCCTTTCCGTACGGGCTCTGTTTCCACTTTATCATACTCTCTTCGAGGAGAGTATATTGTCGAACGGGGTACAAGTTGTTACGATATACAGATAATTGAAAGGGGTTTGAATGTATGACATATAAAATGATTGTTCTCGATTTAGATGATACCTTGTTGACAAGTGACCATACGATTTCACCACGTACGAAAGAAGCTTTACTCGCTGCGCAGCGTCGCGGGAAGAAGGTCGTGCTCGCTAGCGGTCGTCCGACATTTGCCATGCTCGACCTCGCAAAAGAACTAGAACTCGCACGCTATGGCAGTTACATCCTGAGCTTCAATGGCGCGTCCATCATTGATTGTAAAACGAACGAGTCGCTCTTCCTCAGCACCCTTTCCCCGGAGACGGTCCACCGTCTCGATGATTTGAGTAAACGGGAGGGTGTCTACATCCACACGTATGTCGGACATGAGATTCTGACAGAGGAACCGAATGAATATACGACGCTCGAAGGACAACTGACAGGCATGGAAATCATCCCTGTCGCTGATTTTAAAGCAGCGATTCAAACACCTGTCGTCAAGTGTTTAATGATGGCAGAAGAGACGCACCTCGCGCGCGTCGAACAGACGCTTCAACAGGAACTTGCGGGTGAACTCGCGGTAGCTCGCTCGAAGCCATTTTTCCTTGAATTCACGGAAGATGGTGTGACAAAAGGCACAAGCCTTGCCTTACTGTCTGAAAAACTGGGAATCGCTCAAGAAGAAGTCATTGCTTGTGGAGACGGCAACAACGATCTATCGATGATCGAATGGGCAGGTCTTGGCGTCGCGATGGCGAATGCAGCCGATACCGTCAAAGAAAAAGCACAGTATATGACTGCTTCGAACGATGAAGATGGTGTTGCTCTCGTCGTCGAAAAGTTCATGATGGATGAAGAACCAACCGTTTCAAGCCGTTAATTAACTCAAAAAGCGTGTGTTCCGCATTCAACGGAGCACACGCTTTTGATTTACGTTAAACACCAGTCGATCGGCTCTCTTCCCTGCTCTTTGAGCCAAGCATTCGTCTGTGAATACGGTTTACTACCGAAAAATCCACGACTTGCTGATAAGGGACTCGGATGGACGGCTTCAAGAACAAGATGACGATCCGTATCGATCAGCGCTTTTTTACTCTTCGCGTGATTCCCCCAGAGGATGAACACGATCGGTTGTGTCTGTGTTCCTAATACTTCGATGACCCGATCCGTGAACTGTGCCCAACCTTTTTTAGCATGGGATCCCGCTTTCCCCTCCTCAACCGTAAGCGATGTATTGAGTAAGAATACTCCTTGTCGTGACCATGCTTCGAGATTTCCGGATGTCGGTACCGGACAACCGATATCCGCGACGAGTTCTTTATACATGTTTCGAAGGGACGGAGGAATCGGAACTCCGTCATGGACGGAAAAGCTGAGTCCATTCGCCTGTCGCGGACCATGATAAGGATCTTGCCCTAAAATGACGCACCGGACATCTTCTGGCGCGACCGCATCAAACGCATGAAAGATCCGGTCCTTCGGAGGATAGACAGTCGTCGTTTGATAGGCTTCCTTCAAAAAAGCCCACAGTTCTTGAAAGTAGGGTTTTTCCTTTTCTTCTTTTAACACGGTTTGCCAAGATGGATGCATGTGAATCCGCTCCTTTTTCAGCCTCAAGTCGCTGTTCGTCCGTCTTGATTCTGCTATGATGGATGATGAGGTGGAAAACTATGATTCAGACAAAACAATTATTCGGACTACCATTCGTCGATGCAGCACCTTCGCAATGGTATACCCATATTAAAACAATCTTACACGACCGCGGAAAAGCCTTTCTTGTCACCGCAAATCCAGAGCTCGTATTGCGTGCATTGCGTGAACCTTCCTACGAAGCCATTTTACGACGGGCGACGTTCATCACACCAGACGGAATCGGTGTGACGGCTGCCAGTAAACGGATGGGAGCACCGCTCACTGCGACATTGCCAGGAATCGAGACCGCACGTGAACTATTGCGGACGGCAGACGCACTCGAGAAGCGTGTCTTTTTACTCGGTGGACGCCCGGAAGTCATGAAATCGTTGATCCGTCAGTTATCGATTCGTTTTCCGAACATCCACTTCGTTGGAACGTTTCATGGTTTTGGAAAGACAGAAGAAGCAACGCAAGCCATTATAGAAGCAGACGCTGATCTTGTTCTCGTCGCGCTCGGTGCGCCAAAACAGGAAGAATGGATTGCTTCCATCTATGATCAAGTCGATCACGGCATCTTCATCGGTGTTGGTGGTGCGTTCGACGTCTGGTCAGGACATAGTAAACGTGCGCCTAAATTATTCCGTCGCTTCAAGCTAGAGTGGCTCTATCGTATCTCGACGCACCCTCGTGGATTCGAGAAACTCAAGGATTTGTTACTTTTCCTGACGCTCGTGCTTCGTAAAAAATCAACGCTCTCTTGAGAGCACACAAAAAGGCTCCCGACACGGCGGGAGCCTTTTTGACGCTTATCTTATGCGTTGACAGTCGAGAATGAACGACCGAGTTCTTTCGCTTTAGCGATTGCTGCTTCTTTGATTTCTTCTGCTTTTTCTGGGTTCATTGCCATACCTTCGATGAAGAGTGCATCGTAGTCTGTTACACCAGTGAAAGCAAGTGCTTGACGGAGGTAGTCATCACCGAAGTTGAGACCAGATCCTGTGTAGACGCCGCCTGTTGCTTGGATGTGGAGTGCTTTTTTGTCTTCCATCAAACCTTTTGGACCTTCTGCAGTGTAAGCGAATGTTTTACCTGCAAGAAGAACGCTGTCGATGTACATTTTGAGACGTGCTGGGAAAGAGAAGTTCCACATTGGTGTGACGAAGACATACTCATCTGCTTCCATGTATTGCTCGAGATGTTTTGTCATCGTACCAACTTTTGCGATCTCCACTTCTGTTAATTCTTCGCCAGTTGCGAATTTGCCCCATGCGCTAAGAACATCTGTATCGATTTCTTGGACTGTTTCGTTATATAGATCAAGAACTTCTACTTCAGCTGAAGGATTCGCTGCTTTGTAGCTTTCGAGGAATGCTTCGCCGACTTGAAGGCTGAAAGAGTGTTCTGTAGCTTTCGGGTTAACAGTTACATAAAGTAATTTAGTCATTATTATTTCTCCCTTTTATTTAAAGTAAATTCTGTAACTAAACATACCAACCACCTTTTCGTTTGTCAATTAGTTTGACTTCTTAACGAATAAAAAAAAGCTCAAGTCCGTGACTTGAGCTTGCTTGATCTTATAAGTGCTAATTCTTACACATTTTCGAGCGGCGTATAATGTTCGGCTCGTAAACCGATTCGTTTTAACTGATCAATCAATTGTTCCTTTTCAGAAACCGACAAATCCTTGAATAGGTCTGCTAAAAAGGCTTCGTGTTTCGGGAATGTCTCTTCCATTAGTTCGCGCCCAGCTTCGGTTAATGTCCCAAACGTGACACGACGATCCGTCGCACATGATTTTCGCGCAATCAACCCACGCTTTTCAAGTTTATCCACGACATACGTCACACTTCCGCTCGTTAATAGAATTTTATCGCCAATTTGTTGTAGAGGCGTGTCCCCTTTGTGGTACAGCAATTCCAGAACGCCGAATTCCGATAAATTCAACTGATGTGTTTTGATATCTGCCTTCACTTGCTCCGTCACCGCATGCATCGTCCGAGATAGAACAACGAGCATTTTCAATGCCAGCTTCGAGTCTGTCGATTCCATTTTACGTTCGCCCCTCTTTGTGTTGTATCGTCACAATCATAGACTTCTTTGTCTACCTGGTCAATTCTTGCTGAATTTTTCCAATCGATTCGCTGCGTAAAAATAGTTCTTGCCGTGAAACGCGTTTCATAGCCTATCGTCTTGATATACACTAAAAAGGAGGTAATATCATGTCGATTCATACACGATTAATCCAGCTGTTTAAACGAAATGTTGCTTTTGAGTGGGCCATCGAACAATTGCATACACCAGCAGGCTATTATTTGTGTCAGCACACGTTGGTCGATCAATACCCTGATTTGTCTCCTCAAGAAAAAACGCGACTGCTCTCAAAAATCAATGAACTGGCTGAGCAGACAGCTCCATTCTCAGCTCCCGTCTCTCGACAGGATTGGCGCCGACTTGAACGACGATTATCTCGTAAGATGTAATCCAGGAGGGATGCGCGATGACGAACATCCGAGACTTGGCACGTGAAGCCAACGTGTCCGTTACGACAGTCTCACGTGTACTAAATGATCACCCTTATGTGGCGAACGAGAAGCGACAAGCTGTTCGAGAAGCCATCGAAAAACTCGGATATATCCGTAATCAGACTGCCGTCCATCTATCGACGGGTATGACAAAAACGGTCGGAGTCATGCTCCCGTTCGTTGATCATCCGTATCACGCTGCTATTCTTCAAGGCATCGCACAAGCTGCCTTTGACGCGAGTTATCGGTTCTTGACGTGGCAAACGAATTATGTGGAAACGCATGAGCAACTGGCACTGGATGCGCTGGCACAACAGGAAATCGACGCACTCATCGTCGTGTCGCACAGTCTTCCGTTATCAGCGATTTTACCATATGAACGTTATGGACCAATCGTCTTTTGTGAACATCATGAAGATGTCGCTGCCGTCTATATCGATCACTATACGGCCTTTCAACAAGGACTTTCACATCTGCGACAACAAGGACATACGAGCATCGGCATCTGTCTTGGGCGACCGGACAGCACGAATAGCTTGGCACGTAAACATGCGTATCAAGAGGCCGTGCGTGACGAATTCGTCTATGAACAGACCTTGACGATTGAAGATGGCGCGACCATCGCAAGGCGTTGGATGCAACAAAAACAACGACCGACCGCCATCTTGACCGCAAGTGATCACGTCGCAGCGGGTCTCATCTTAGAACTCCGAAAACAAGGCTATCAGGTTCCCGGAGACCTGTCTGTCATTGGTTTTGATGGAAGTGAACTCGCTGAAGTCTTAGCGATGACGACCATCGCGATTCCGTATGCCACGATCGGACGACATGCTTTTCAATTAACCATCCGTGAAGATCTTGTTGCTCGTCCACAAATCGAAGTTCCTTCGGCGTTCATTGATGGAACGACCGTTCTTCCTCATACCTGAATCCATATAAAAAAGCGACGAGTTCATCGATTTGAATTCGTCGCTTCATTTTCGTTTAAAGAGTTCCTGCCGCTACATAACGTGATCCCCAGTAGCCGCCACGGAACGATTCTTTGACGACTCTTCCATAATACGAGTTCGCGTTGATCATCGTACCACCATCAACAGCGATTCCAACGTGTTGAATCCCACTTCCATGTGTAAAGAAGACAAGATCTCCAGCGCCAGGTGCCGTACGTTTTGTTGCTGAGTATTGAGCCGCTGCCGTACGTGGGAGTGACTTTCCTAATGCTTGATAGACGTAACGTGTAAACCCAGAGCAATCAAAGCTAACTGGACCTGTCGCACCAAATACATAAGGACGTCCTTTGAGACCTTCCGCTACCGAAACGATTATTGATCCTGTTTTACTAAGACCTTTCGTTGCTTTAGCATTATATGCTTTCGTGTATGTAGAGGCGATGTATGCTGATTTTCCTTGATGACGAATTTGATACCATTCTTTGACCTGACCTACGACGGTTACAGCTTGTCCGAGTTTCAATTGCCCGACTCGTTTACTCGATACAGCAGCTTTTGCACGAATATTCAACACATCCACTGACACCACTACTTTTTTACTTGTTGCAGCTTGCGTTGATGCTGGGACGAGTGTCCAACTACTGATTAGTAACGTTAAGGTTAACAAAACACGAGTGACAGCTTTCATCGATTCATTCTCCTCTTATATATGAATGTATTTTACGTCTGAATTGTCAGATAATTTCTGTATTTATCCTATCATGTTCCAGATTTTCATCATATTACAGTTCTTTAACGTGAATTCTTTTTCGTAATACTTTTGTAACAAAATAAAAAAACAGGTTGTAGAATGGCTTAGGATAGCCATTTCTACACACCTGTCAGTTTGAGTCATTAATCATTTTTTTAAGAATCGATTGACTTCTTTTTCCGGAAACGTGCTAAGAATTCATAAACGATCGGCACGATAAGGAGTGTCAACAACGTCGAACTTGTCAGTCCACCGATGACCGTCACACCTAACCCTTTCGAGATCAATGCGCCACCTTCGAGTCCAAGCGCAAGTGGTGCAAGTGCACCAATCGTCGCAAGGGCCGTCATCAAGATTGGACGTAAACGTGTACCTGCTGCATCGAGTAGTGCTTCACGCGTCGATAAACCTTCCGCTTCTTTATGAATGACACGGTCGATCAAGACGATTGCATTCGTCACGACGATCCCGATCAACATCAAAGCACCAATCAAGGATGACACAGAAATCGTCTCTCCTGTAATCAACAGGGCAACCAGTCCACCGATGATTGCGAATGGAAGTGAGAACAAGATGACGAGGGGTGTCAATGCTCCTCCAAACGTAATGACGAGGACGAGATAGACGATCGCTACAGCTGCTGCCATTGCTAGACCAAGCTGTGTGAACGACTCTTGGATTTGTTCTGTGACTCCACCTTGCTCATACGAGACACCTGTCGGACGATCAATGTTTTTAACAGATTTTTCAATCGCTTGAGAAGCCTCGGTTGCTTTATCCGTTTTTAGTTCTGCTGTAACGGTAGCGACGAGTTTTCCATCACGTTCATTGAGCGAATCAGGAGTCGTTCCTTTTTTCACTTCAACGAAATCTGACAGTTTGCGCACGCCAAGCGGTGTCACGACATCCGTCTCTTCCAAGTCTTGAACGGAATCATATGTCGTTTGTTCGTTTGGAACGATGACATCGAGTTCCTTTCCATCTACCTTAATAGTAGAAAGTGGTTTTTCTTCTCCTTGGACATTGGCAATGCCTTGCGCAAGTTGTGCTGTTGAAACGCCGAATTCAGCCGCTTTTTGCTGATCGACTTCGAACGTATATTGCGTATACGCTTCTTTTAAATCTGTCGTTACTTTTCGAACATACTTCGATTCACCTTCGATGGCGTCGACGAATTTCGGCGTTACTGCTTCTAAGTCTTCAATATTATTCGCAAAGATTGAATACGAGACGCCTGACGAAGCTGCGCCACCACTAAAGTCTTGCTCTTTCCATTCTCCTGTCGGAATGTCAGCATTCAGCTGTTTGATGGCTGTCTGTTTAACATCTGCGAAATCTTCCGTATCTGGATCGTATTGAACGATGAAGACACCTTGTTTCGTGTTCCCTGGATTTAATGGATTTTCTCCACCGACAGTAAACTGAAGATTATCGATATTTTTTTGTTTGTTGAAATAATCTTCTGCTTGATCAGCTGCTTTTAACGAATCATCTAGCGTTTGACCTGGTTTTGGATTGTACGTGACATAGAGTGTCTTTTCTCCTTCTTGATTCAAGAAGTTGACGCCAATCGTTGGTACGAGAGCAAAACTACCGATCAACAGCAAGACTGATAGACCAAAGACGATAAGTTTATGGTTGAGAGACCAATTCAGCATACGGCGATATCCATTCGCTAGCTTTCCGCCCTCTTCTTTTTCCGGTTTTGGTGCTTTACCACGCTTAAAGAGCGAATCAGCGAACATCGGAACGACTGTAACCGCAACGATCAAGGACGCGAACAGTGCAAAGACGACTGTCAACGCGAATGGTAAGAAGAGTTCACCAACGAATCCCGTAACGAATCCGAGCGGCAAGAAGACCGCGATCGTGACAACCGTAGACGATGCGATTGGAATGAATACCTCTCGTGTTGCACTGATAATTAGTTCTTTTCCTTTTAACTTTTCCGTCGGATCCGTCAAACGACGATAAATATTTTCGATAACGACGATGGAATCATCAACGACTCGACCAATCGCGACCGTCATGGCTCCGAGTGTCATGATATTCAAGGAAATATCCATCTGCTTCAGCACAAGGATTGCCATCAAAAGAGATAACGGAATCGAAATAACAGCGATGATCGTTGATTTGATGTTTCGTAAGAACAGCAAAATGATGACGATCGCAAATAATGCACCAATCAATGCTTTGCTGATCATCGTCGAAACAGATTCCTCAATTGGTTTTCCTTGATCAAGTGTCACAGATGCCTTGACCGAACCGTTTTCTTTTTCAAAGTCTTTGATCGTCTGCTTCACTGCATTGACGACATCGACGGTATTCGCATCTTGCGACTTCGTCACTTGAACACCAATCGATCGTTCACCATTCGAACGCGAGATCGATTCTTCGATCCCTTTATCTTCGATCGTCGCGACTTGCGACAAGGTGATAGTTGGTACTTGCGTAGGCGCCGTCTGTGTTGCTTGACCTGATGCTGCACCTGTCGATGGTGTCGTTTGAGATGACGCAGGAGCTGACGATGGTGCTTGTCCTGCTTGTCCTGCTTCAGGAGTATTCGATGCTGGCGGTGTATAGGGAAGACGAAGATCTTTTAATTCCTTGACTGTCGTTGCTTTTCCATCTAATACGACTGCTTGTTCCTTATCCCCCAACTCGTACAAGCCAAGCGCTAAACGAGAATCATTAGCTTGAATCAATTGTTTCGCATTCTCTTCGGTTAGACCGTAACGTTCGAGTTTTTTCTCATCGAAGCGAATTTCGATCCGACGAATCTCTTGACCCGCGACTTGAACCGTCTGCGCCCCTTCGATTCCTTCAAGCTTTGGTTGAAGTTCGTTTTCAACGAGTTTCGTCAATTCAGATAGGGATCGTTCCTTATCCGAAACGGCAAAACCGATGACTGGGAATGCATCAAAGGAAATCCGTGATACTTGTGGTTCCTGAACACCTTCCGGTAATTCGACGTTTGAAAGAGCTTCTTTTACTTTTTGCTCGGCTTCTTCCATATCCGTACTGAAGTTATAGTCGATTTGTAGGTTCGATGCATTTTGGAAGGACGTCGAGCGTACAGTATCGACTCCTGATAAATTTTCGACCTTACTTTCAAGTTCTCGACTGACTTCATCTAGAACTTGTTCTGGTGTAGCACCTGGATAAATTGTCGTCACCGACACGGTCGGTGTCGTGATATCTGGCAATGTCTCGAGCTTCATCGATGTTCCCGCATAAATACCGGCAACCGTGATGATGATCGTCATGAGCCAGAGGGCAAACTTATTGTTCACCGAAAACTGGATGATCTTTTGCATCGTATGGTTCTCCCTCACTCTTCAATTTGTTTATCTAGTCGTCGTGTACGTTCTATTAATTGCTGAATTAATCGTTGTCGCACATCTGGAGACGGTGCACCGAACTGAAAATGCTCCGACAATTTCAAACCGTCTAATGTAAAGCGAATCGACAATACTTCAACCGGATCCATCTGTTCTGTCAGTTGGCGGAAGAACTGCTCCGCTTGTCGCTTTCGTTCCTCAACGAACGTCGCGTGATCCTTTAACAAGGACAACAAGTAAAGAAGCGCATCCATGTCGAGATGGAACTCCTCTTGCTGCTGGATTTGCAACGTCACGAACGCTTCCATCGGTCCCATCGTCAACTGATACTGTTCATATAGTTCAAATTGTCGTGCTTCTTGCGCCTCGATGACCCCCATTAATAAAGCTTCCTTCGAAGCGAAATGATACAATAGCCCACCTTTTGAGACATTCGCTTGTTTCGCTACTTCTTCGAGCGTCAATTGGGTGAATCCTTGTTGCAAAATGATCGTCGTCGTTGCTTCAAGAATCCGACGCCGTGTCTCTTGCGCTTTTGCACTGGCCAATAGTCTCCCCCTTCCCTCATATTTTACTGTACCGTCTGGACGGTTTCTTTTTACAGTGTACGAATTCTTATTTCAAGATGCAATCGCTTTGCTTATGTTTCACGTGAAACTTTCGTGAACGAAAAATCGCTTGCGTACGATGATATACGCAAACGATTTTTAAATACATTATTCTTCTGTTTCGCGTGCACTCTCTCGCAGTGCCGCTTGCATCGTATCGAACAGCTGACGCTCGCGTAGCACTTGGACGCCACGATCCGTTGGTCCACCAGGTGCTGCAACATCGGCAATGAGACGATCCGTGCTTGCGTCGGAGCGCATGAGAATTTCAGCTGAACCTTTCATCGCTTGAGCCACGATTCGACGTGCATTTTCTTCTTCAAAACCAGCATCCGTCAAAACCGGCACCATGCCAGCTACGATTTCATAGAAGAAAGCCGGACTACATCCAGCTGCCGCCATGAATGCAGGCATTGTTGCTTCATTTGCTTCCGCAATTTCTCCGACGCGTCCAAATAATGCCTCGACTACACTTCGGATCTCTTCATTCACGCGTGAGCCGAACCATAGTCCAGTCATTCCTAAACAATGTGCGACTGGAGTATTCGGCATGGCAGCGACTGTCGGACGTTTTGCCAACTGTTCGATTTCATGTGGTGTAATGTGTGCGGCAATCGAAACGATTGTCTGATTCGTCCATTTTTGATTCGCTACATAGTCGAGTACACCATCGGGTTGCATACCCAGCATGACGATATCGTATAAGGAGACGTCCTCCTGCTCGACCGTCTGAACACCATGTCGCGCTGCGACTTCTGTCAAACGTGCCCCGCCACTCCGATTCGTCATCGTGATATCTTCTCGTGCAAATCCAGAAGCGACCCACCCTTGAACGAGTGCCTCACTCATCGCACCGGCTCCTACTACTAACAATTTCATCGTCTATCCTTCCTTTCCCTCAAAAAAAGACCAGTCATGACTGGTCTTGTGCGGGTCCATTATACACGAACGGCTAAATCTTCGACAGCAACGACACGAAGTCCCTTGTCGTCAAGTTTCTTGACAATTTTTTTCTTCGTCTTCTCGTCACAATCCGTCGGTAATGTAATCAATACACGACGCATGACGCTACTCTTCGCATCGAGCGTCATCAGACTCGCGACCGTCGAATATTTGTTGACGATCTTCGAAATTTTCTCAAGTGCCCCTTTTTGTTCACTTAAAGCAACTGTCAGGACGTAACTTCCAGAATCACGGTTCCACGCTTCTTCAAGCATTCCGAGCATTTTTCCGTGAGGCAGGATGCCGAAGAAATGACCGTCGTCATTTAGTACAGCGATATACGGCAATTCCTTGATCGAGAAGAAAACTTCAAAGAAATTACTTCCTGTATAGATGTATTTGGATGTATTCTTAATCAGCGACATGACGTTGTCGTCTAAGCTGCCACCATTCATCCCATGCCGATAGATGTGCATCTTATAGATGTTGCCCTTGAAGTCCTGTCCTGATTGATCAAGGACTGGAACACAGCGGTATCCTGTTTTTTCAAGTGTGTCGAGTGCTTCACGAATCGTCGCTGTCTCGGAAATCGTGACACATTGATGCTTCGGAATACATAAACTTTGTACGAGCATAATAAAATCCTCCTCTTTTACCTGATTACGCAGACTTAATCATATCATTCGATTTTCATGCGCCATATCCTCTTTTCCCACTTCTGATGCGCTTTTATTCTTACAATCACAAGACAATCTCTTGCAATCACAACGTAATCCAACTCATTTCAATCAAGTACACTTCACTTTTACCATTGTCAGACAATTTATTAAATCTACAATCAGCTTCATATTAAGATTTATTAAGATTTCGTAAAGACGCTTCATAAATGTATTCTTTTACAATACCGTCTGCTACAATCGAACTCGTGAAGTTACTTCACTATTCTATTCTTGTTCTTAATATGGAGGCAGAAGAAATGTTTAGTAAAAAACAAGATCCATTCGCAGTGAAATTATCCGAAATCGCAGGACACTTAAAAACGACTTCGCAATTCTTCGTTGACTTTAAAATCAACGGCATCGCGGATGTAAAAGAATTTGCACATAAAGTAAAAGACTTCGAAACAGCTGGGGACGATTTGATGCACCAGTTGATCATCGACTTGAACAATGCGTTCATCACGCCGATCGACCGTGAAGACTTACTCGCACTTGCTAACGCACTTGATGACGTCTTAGACGGCTTTGAAGAATGTTCAGCGATCTTCGAAATCTACAATATCGTTCAAGCAGACGAGCACATGATCAAGTTCGTCGATGAAATCAACATCGCTGTCACAGAACTCGCGATGTCAATGGATCTTCTTGTTGCACGTAAATTGCAACCGATGCGTGAACACGTCATCAAAATCAAAGAACAAGAGACGATTTGTGACAACCTACGCCGTAAATCGATCAAAGCATTGTTCGCAACAGAAACAGATCCAATTAAAATCATCCAATACAAAGAAATCTATGAATCGCTCGAATCAATCGCGGACTACTGCCAAGATGCAGCTAACGTCATTGAAACGATCATCATGAAAAACGCTTAAGTGAGGAGCTAACGAGATGGATAGCCTGTTTATCATCACCGCCATAATCGTGATTCTCGCACTTAGCTTCGACTTCATCAACGGTTTCCACGATACAGCGAACTCGATCGCGACTTCGGTTTCGACTCGTGCTTTGAAACCACGTCATGCCATCATCTTGGCTGCATCGATGAACTTCCTAGGTGCAATCACGTTCACTGGAGTCGCAAAAACGATCTCTGGTGACATCGTTGACCCGTCAACACTTGAACATGGTAGCTACGTCGTTATCGCTGCCTTGATTTCAGCCATTGCTTGGAACCTTTTGACTTGGTACTTCGGTATTCCGTCAAGTTCTTCGCATACACTGATCGGTTCGATTGCTGGTGCTGCTGTTGCCTCTGTCGGATTCGGAGGAATCGAAGCAAAAGGTTTCTTGAAAATCGTTCAAGCCTTGCTCATTTCACCAGTGCTTGCATTCACACTCGGTTTCATCGTTTATGCAATCTTTAAAGTCATCTTCAAAAAAGGAAACTTGGCGAAAACGAATCGTCGCTTCCGTCATGTTCAAATTGCAACCGCTGCTTTGCAGTCGTATACACACGGTACGAACGACGCACAAAAAGCGATGGGTATCATCACGCTTGCTTTGATCTCATCTGGTTATCAAACAGATCACGAAGTTGCGACTTGGGTTAAACTCTCATGTGCGATCGCAATGGGTCTCGGAACATCTGTCGGTGGATGGCGGATCATCAAAACCGTTGGTGGTCAAATCATGAAAATCCGTCCGGTCAACGGGGTTGCAGCTGACTTAACATCAGCAGCGATCATCTTTGGTGCAACGGCGATTCATCTTCCGGTTTCGACGACACACGTCATCTCTTCTGCCATCTTGGGTGTAGGTACATCGCACCGTAAGAAAGGTGTAAAATGGGGAACTGCACAACGTATGCTCATTACATGGGTCATCACATTGCCGATTTCGATGGCTTTCGCTGCCTTGATCTACTATATTCTCGACTTCTTATTCATTAAATAAGTACTTGCCCCGCCTACTCAAAAGAGGTGGGGTTTTGTGTACGTTAGAAGCGTCGACAGTTGTTGTTTTTCCCATAATTCGCTATGATGAAGAACAAGAAGGATTGTCTATTTCTTTAGGAGGAATGCCCCATGACAAAACGTAAAGCCTTAACGATTGCTGGTTCCGACACGAGTGGTGGAGCTGGTATTCAAGCTGATTTGAAAACATTCCAAGAACTTGGTGTCTATGGAATGAATGCTTTGACGGTCATCGTCGCACAAGACCCTGATCACTCTTGGCACCATGCGGTTTACCCAATCGACACAGAACTCGTCCGGACACAAATCCACACGGTCCTTGGAGGTATTGGTGTTGATGCGATGAAGACGGGTATGCTCCCGACTGTCGAAATCATTGAAGCCGTTGCTGAGAAAATTAAATCATCCGGCGTTCAAAACGTCGTGATCGATCCTGTCATGGTCTGTAAAGGCGAAGACGAAGTGCTGAATCCTGATACGGCAAACGCACTCCGTGATGTCTTGACGCCACTTGCAACGGTCGTCACACCGAACGTCTTCGAAGCCGGACAACTGTCGGGTCTTGGCAAGACACCCGCAACGATCGACGAGATGAAACTTGCAGCAGCACGGATTCACGAAAAAGGTGCGCAATACGTTCTTGTCAAAGGCGGCAGCAAGATTGACCATCCACAAGCAGTTGACGTGCTTTATGACGGAAAAGAGTTTATCCTGATTGAGGACGAACGAATCGAGACACCGTACACGCACGGTGCCGGCTGCACGTACTCTGCAGCAATCACGGCCGAACTCGCAAAAGGTGCATCGGTAGAAGCTGCTGTCCGTACAGCAAAATCTTTCATCACTTCTGCGATTCGTCATTCATTCCGTTTGAATGAATACGTCGGACCAACTGATCACGCTGCACATCGTACAGTCCAGTCTTGATCCGCTTAAGAAGTCCGCGATATCCGCGGACTTCTTTCTGTATAGGAGAGGAGAAAAGTTTATGCAAGCCATTGATTTACAAGAAATACAGCGTTATATCGACGAACATGCGAATACACCGCTGTATGTTCACGTCGAGACGACGAACGGTGCCTACGCGACGCACCAAGATCCAACTTTCCATAGCGCAGGGATGTTTTTCCGTAATGCGGAAATCACTTACGAACGTGGTCTGATCACAGGAAACGGACCTTACCGGATCGGTTTGAAACTCGCCCACGGCTGGTTATACGGTGAAGGATTGACTGACTTCGAATTTGCTGGGGATCAATTATTGATTGCCGGTCACGATATCGAGGGACGTCTTGCAATTGCTTTTGAACTTAGCTCGACACCGTTCGCTCAAGGTGCAGAGGAGGTAGACGCATGACACACGAAGATCATTTACTCGTCGTCTTCCCTCACCCGGATGACGAAGCCTTCAGTTCTGCTGGTACGATCATCGAGCACGCTGAAAATCGTGGTCCTGTCACATACGCTTGTCTGACGCTTGGTGAGATGGGACGTAACATGGGACGCCCTGTCTTTACGAACCGGGAACAGCTCGCAACGATTCGTAAACGTGAGTTGATCGATGCTGCTGCGAAAATGAAGATTTCGGATCTTCAAATGTGGGGACTTCGTGATAAGACTGTTGAATTTGAGGATGAAGCAGCACTTGCCGACCGTATTCTTGCCTTGATTCAACAAACACGACCAACTCGTTTGATTTCGTTCTACCCGGGTTACGCGGTCCATCCCGATCATGAAGCAACAGCTCGCGCCGTCGTTCGTGCCCTTCGGATGATGGATCCTGCTGATCGTCCAGAGTTTCTTGCGGTCGCTTTCGCGAACAATACGAAAGAAGAGCTCGGGGAAGGAACGTTCATTCATGATGTCAGTGCCTATACGGATCAAAAGATCAAGGCACTCGAAGCCCACGCTTCACAAACAGGTGGTCTGATGAAAGTCATCTCGGAAGACTCGAATATCCGTGACTTGCTCGTCAAAGAACGCTACTACCACTATCCACTTTAATCTTCTTGCAAGAGATGCGTACCGTCCGACCGACGATACGCATCTCTTTTTTTGTCTTCATCAGAAAACGTCGACTTTTTCGATAGCTTCTGCTAGTGTGAATAGTTGAGACTACGTCTCCGGAGTTCGTAACCTCCTCCGTTACAAAAACTAGGAATGGAAGTGTACATTATGAAAAACGAACGTGCTCTTGTCGTCTTTAGTGGCGGCCAAGACTCAACGACTTGCTTGTTTCAGGCACTGAAACAATACGAAGAAGTCGAAGTCGTGACGTTTAATTACGGACAACGTCATGCACAAGAACTTGAAGTCGCACGCGACATCGCCTCTGAGCTCGGTGTCAAACACCATGAGCTTGATCTCTCTCTTCTCAGTCAACTGACGAGTAACGCCTTGACTGACCACAGCCAAACCATCACGACGAACGAAGATGGTCTTCCTTCTACTTTCGTAGATGGACGGAACCACCTGTTTCTTTCGTTCGCAGCCGTCCTTGCGAAAGGACGCGGAATCCGTCATATCGTCACTGGCGTATGTGAAACGGACTTTTCCGGTTACCCTGACTGCCGTGATGCCTTCATCAAGTCACTCAACGTGACATTGAACCTTGCGATGGACTATCCATTCGTACTTCACACGCCACTCATGTGGCTCGACAAAAAAGAGACGTGGGCGCTTGCCGATTCGCTCGGTGCATTTGATTTCGTTCGAAATCGCACGTTGACGTGTTACAACGGCGTCATTGGAGATGGTTGCGGCGAATGCCCAGCCTGTGAATTACGTAAAAATGGCTTAGATGCATACATCAAGGAGGTTCAACACACATGACATTCAATTACGAAGCACCTGAAACGGTCGAGCGCCCGACTGGCGACTCGCTTATCTATACAAAATCCCGCGTCATGATCGTTAAAAAATTAACGTTCGATGCAGCGCACCATTTATATGATTACGATGGAAAATGCCGTGCCCTTCATGGTCACACGTACCATGTCGATATGGGGATCAGTGGTTTTCTGGATCACCGCGGTATGACACTCGATTTTGGTGATCTTAAGAAAATCTTTAAAACACATCTCGAACCACTTCTCGATCACCGTTATTTAAATGAATCATTACCATACATGAATACGACAGCTGAAAACATGGCGGCTTGGATTTTCGAGACGCTCGGACAACACCTCCCAGACGAACGTGGACTCCGTGTCGAATTCGTTAAACTCTATGAGACACCGACTGCTTTTGCTGAAGTTCGTCGTGAGTGGATGAACGAAGCATGAGTGCCTTAACGAAAACACCAAAAATTCCGGTTCTCGAGATTTTCGGACCAACATTTCAGGGAGAAGGACGATCGATTGGTCAAAAGACGATGTTCGTCCGGACCGGCGGATGCGACTACTCCTGTTCGTGGTGTGACTCCGCCTTCACATGGGATGGCTCTGAAAAACCAGAACTCTTGACGGCAGAGACGATCGTGGAACGCCTTGATGCACTCGGCTCTTACGGACATGTCACGATTTCTGGTGGGAATCCGTTACTTCATGCATCAATCGGCACACTGGTTACGGCATTAAAAGAACGAAACATCACGATGTCCGTTGAGACCCAAGGTTCTTACTGGCAAAATTGGTTGCTTGATATCGATGATGTCACCCTTAGCCCTAAACCACCTTCAAGCGGGATGAAGATTGATTTCGATCGGTTGGATGTCTTTTTCAAACGTTTACCGGAACAACAACGTGCTGTTAAAATCGTCATCTTTAATGAGGAAGACCTTGACTTCGCGGCGATGATTTCAGAACGATATGCGCTAAAGACGCTTTATCTATCGCTCGGTAATCCTGATCCGCACGAAGAAGGAACGATCGCTCCGCGCATGCTACATGATTTAAAAACACTATGGGAACGCGTTGCTCGTGATGAACGCTTTAATCATGCGCGCGTCCTACCACAACTACATGCCCTCGTTTTCGCGAACGATCGTGGCGTCTAAGGAGAAATGATTCATGCGACCTGAAGATTTAAACGACTTATCGTTACTCGGCCAAAAAGCCGTACCATATATTTTTGAATACCAACCAGAAGTTCTCGAAGCATTTCCGAATCGTCACCCTGAGAATGATTACTTCGTGAAATTCAATGCACCAGAGTTTACGAGTCTTTGTCCGATCACGAATCAACCGGACTTCGCGACAATCTACATCTCGTACATCCCAGACGAAAAACTTGTCGAATCAAAATCACTGAAGTTGTACTTATTCAGTTTCCGTAACCATGGTGATTTTCATGAGAACTGCATCAACGTCATCGGAAAGGATCTCGTGAAATTGATGGAACCTCGCTACCTTGAAGTATGGGGCAAATTCACGCCACGCGGTGGAATCTCAATTGATCCGTACTACAATTATGGGAAGCCTGGTACAAAATACGAACAAATGGCAGAGCACCGTCTATTCAATCACGATCTCTATCCTGAAACGATCGATAATCGTTAAGACGACTAAAAGAGGAACAAGGGGAAATCCCTTTGTTCCTCTTTTTTAATACTCATCAACTAGATGGAAGGTCGATCAAGGACGTGCTATCATGCTGACGGATGACCTCAGGTGGCCAGATATGCCGAATTAAGTGATCCGAAGGGACATGTAAGACACGGGCCAGTCGCTCAATCATTGAAAATGAGGGATGGGCAATGCTACTTTCAATACGCTGGATCATCTCAGGTGTCGTCTCAGTTAACTCTGCTAATGTATGCTGATCTAACTGATGACGTTCTCGTAATGTACGAATTCGCTGTCCGTACTGTCCGATCGGTTGAATCCCTTCTTTCATCCGCTTCAAACATCCTTTCTTCTTTTAAAACTAGACAACGTTCACTGTAGTCTTATTCCCACTTTTTTTAAATCTGAATACCTTTCCGAACTACCAATTTTTAATCAAAATAAAATTTCAAATATTTTTCTTGTAAAACACTAGCTTTTTAAAAAGTTATCGCTTACAATTCTATATGCAAACGGTTGCATTAATCGCTTACATTATTGCACTGTTCTTACACACATATTAGAGAAAAAGAGATACAAAAGGAGTGAATGATCTTGAAAAATGCTATTTCGTTCGATTTTTGGCAAAAACTCGGTAAAGCGTTGATGGTCGTCATCGCTGTTATGCCTGCTGCAGGAATCATGATCTCGGTCGGGAAACTGATCGGCATGTACGGAGGCGATATCGCGTTAATGCAAACGATTGCTCGAATCGTTGAAGATTTAGGTTGGGCCATCATTACGAACCTTCACGTCTTGTTCGCCGTAGCGATTGGTGGATCATGGGCAAAAGAACGTGCTGGTGGTGCGTTCGCAGCGTTACTCGCCTTCATTTTGATCAACCGCGTCACAGGAGCTATCTTCGGCGTCAACGCTGACATGATCGCGGATCCAAAAGCAACGGTCGATTCATTGCTTGGTTCTGAGCTCATCGTAAAAGATTATTTCACTTCAGTTTTGGGGGCACCTGCTCTCAACATGGGGGTATTCGTCGGAATCATCTCTGGTTTCCTTGGTGCTGTTCTCTTTAATAAATTTTATAACTTCAGTAAATTGCCAGATGCGCTTGCATTCTTCAACGGAAAACGTTTTGTTCCATTCGTCGTTATCGGTGGATCAGTCGTGGCAGCATTCGCCTTATCACTCGTTTGGCCGTTCGTTCAAGGCTTATTAAATGACTTCGGTCGCTGGATTGCCTCTTCACGTGATTCTGCACCGATCATTGCACCGTTCGTATACGGTACACTCGAGCGTCTATTACTTCCGTTCGGTCTTCATCACATGTTGACTGTACCGATGAACTACACGGAACTCGGTGGAACGTACAAAATCCTGACAGGTGCTGCTCAAGGATCGACGGTTGCGGGTCAAGATCCGCTTTGGTTAGCTTGGATCACTGACCTTGTTAACTTAAAACAAGCCGGTAACACACAAGGATACAATGACTTAATCAACAGTGTCGTTCCTGCTCGTTTTAAAGAAGGACAAGTCGTCACATCACTTGCTTCATTGATCGGTATTGCTGTTGCAATGTACATGTCAGTTGATGAAGATAAGAAGAAAGCATACAAACCTGTCTTCTTATCTGCTGGACTTGCAGTCTTCTTGACAGGTGTCACGGAGCCAATCGAATTCATGTTCATGTTCATCGCTCCTGTTCTTTACGTCATCTACGCTGTATTGACGGGTGTTGCCTTCGCACTAGCAGATGTCATGCATCTTCGGATTCACGCATTCGGTGCGATCGAACTCTTGACGCGGATTCCATTGATCGCAAAAGCTGGTTTAATTGGTGATTTAATTCGTTTCATCGGTGTCTGTGTGTTCTTCTTCTTCTTGAACTTCTTCACGTTCCGTTTCGTCATCAAGAAGTTCAACTATGCGACACCAGGTCGTAACGGGAACTATCTGGACGATATCAACGTATCTACAACTGAAGCTTCAGGTGAGGCTGCTGCGACATCAGCTCCTGCCGACGGTTCGCAAGCTTCACAAATCATCGATTTGCTTGGTGGACAGCAAAACATCGAGGACGTCGATGCCTGCATGACGCGTCTTCGTGTCACTGTCAAAGATCCAGCGCTTGTTGCAAAAGAAGCAGACTGGAAAGCAAACGGTGCACTTGGTCTGATCCTTAAGAACAATGGCGTGCAAGCCATCTACGGTCCAAAAGCCGATATCTTAAAATCAGATATCCAAGACCGGATCGGCGCATAAACCTGCGAGATTAGGGAACTACCTAAAGGTGAAGCTCTTTTATAAGAGTTTCACCTTTCTTATTTGAAAAACCAGGAGGACCACTCATGCGTCTACTCACATTAAACTGTCATTCGTGGCAAGAAGAACAACCACTTGAAAAATTAAACCAGATCGTCCAACAAATTCTCGCTCAAGATTATGATGTCATCGCACTACAAGAAGTGAGTCAATTGATGGATACACCCATCGTCTATGACGATGTGCGCAACGATAACTTTGCCTATTTGATCCAGCAAGCGTTAAAAGACCAAGGTCAAACCTACTCTCTCGTCTGGGATTTTGCTCATATCGGCTATGATAAGTACGAAGAAGGACTCGCTCTTTTGACGAAACATCCAATCTTAAAATCGGATAGTTATTATGTCAGCCGCAGTCAAGATACATTCGATTGGAAATCGCGAAAAATCGTTCGTGCGACGATCCAAGTCGACGGAACACCGATTACGTTCAATACATGCCATCTTGGCTGGTGGGCAGATGAAGTCGAACCGTTCCAGGAACAATTCAATCATTTGATGGCTCGGATGGATCCACTCGAATGGACATTCTTCCTCGGTGATTTCAACAACGATGCCTTAGAACGAAATACAGGTTATGACTATATGATGCAACGGGGATTGCACGACGTTTTCCTTCTAGCTAAGGAAACGGTCGGAATTGAGACGATCAATGGCAACATCGATGGATGGGAAGACAATCAACAAGGATTGCGGATCGATCTTGTCTTATCGAATCGGAAAATTGACGTCGAACGCGTCGGTGTCGTGTTTGATGGGATTCACGGACCGGTCGTTTCCGATCACTACGGGGTTGAGGTCGATATTCAAATTCAAAAAAATGAAAATTGATTGTTGACAACGCTTTCTTTTCTCCTTTATGATGAAATCAAATCAATAGTGCGGATTGTGACAGTACGGCTGGCAAGACCGAAATGACGCCTCCTTAGGAGAGGTGTCGTTCGGTCTTGCCTTTTTTTGTCTCATTCAGCACGTTTCATGAAAAAGGAGGACTTTTCCGATGGATTATCAACAAACTGCTAAGCGTGTGCTCGAACTCGTCGGTGGACGCGAGAACATCATCACTGCTGCTCATTGTGCGACGCGTTTACGTCTTGTCTTGCATGATGAATCAAAGGTCGATCAAGCAGCACTTGAAGACTTAGATGGTGTCAGCGGCGCCTTCTCAAGTTCTGGTCAATACCAAATCATCTTTGGAACCGGTACCGTCAACAAGGTATTTGCTGCGTTTGCACCACTTGCCGGTGTAAAGGTCGATGGAGAAGAACCACTCGACGTTAAAAAGGCTGCATCGCAAAAATTAAATCCGTTCGCCCGTCTTGCCCGCTCGCTCTCGAACGTCTTCGTTCCACTCATTCCGGCAATCGTCGCAGCTGGTCTTTTAATGGGATTACTCGGTATGATCAAGGCCTTCGGTTGGGTTGACGGTGATTCACCGATCGTCCAACTACTGGATATGTTCTCGTCTTCTGCCTTCATCATCTTACCGATTCTGATCGGTTTCTCGGCAGCCCGTGAATTCGGTGCGAACCCGTACCTCGGTGCCGTCATCGGGGGAATCATGACACACCCGTCCCTCTTAAACCCTTGGACGCTCGGTAATAGTGATCCGGAAGTCATGAAGTTCCTCGGAATGAACATCGAGTTGATCGGTTATCAAGGAACGGTCTTCCCGGTTCTCTTAACGGTTTGGGTCATGGCAAAGATTGAACAACAAGTTCGGAAGCGGACGCCAGAAACACTCGATCTACTTGTCACACCATTCGTCACTGTCCTCGTCACTGGATTCTTGGCATTGATCGTCATTGGTCCGATTGGAACGTTACTCGGAAAAGGCATTTCATTCGTACTCGTCTTCTTCTATGAGCAGTTCTCAGTCGTCGCCGGTCTTCTCTTCGGTGGACTTTATTCGACAATCGTCATCACCGGGATGCACCACAGTTTCCATGCCATTGAGGCAGGATTACTTGCCGACAAGAGTATCGGAAAGAACTTCCTCTTACCGATTTGGTCAATGGCGAATGTCGCTCAAGGTGGTGCTGGACTTGCCGTTTACTTCTTAACGAAGAACGTCAAACTCAAAGCACTCGCCCTACCGTCTGCGTTCTCGGCCTTTCTCGGAATCACGGAACCCGTCATCTATGGCGTTAACTTACGTCTTGGAAAACCATTCATCGGTGGTGCCATTGGTGGTGCGATCGGTGGCGGTTATGTCGTCTTGACACAAGTCGCTGCGAACGCTTATGGATTAACTGGAATTCCAATGATTGCGATCGTCGCGCCACTCGGTGCATCAAACCTGATTAACTATCTCGTTGGGTTCGCCATTGCAGTCGTCACTGCTTTCATCTCGACTGTCGTCTTGATGCGTCTCGATGCACGAAAACAAAAAGAAACGGACGTTGCTGCTTAATCCTTCATGCGACCAAACCGAGTCCTCGGGCTCGGTGGTCGCATTTGTCGGTTCGCAAAGCGCCGGAGTTCGCTTTATAATAAAAGAAAAGACCGGAAAGGAGGACGTCAGGCTGATTATTCATAAGATCCTCAATAACAACGCTGTTGTCGTCAAAGAAAATGGACAGGAACGCATCGTCATGGGACCAGGCATTGCTTTTGGAAAAAAGAAAAAAGATCCGATTCAAGCGACGAAGATCGAAAAAATGTTCATCCCGTCATTTGAAAATGCAGAACAGTTCAAAGAGATTCTGACAACGACACCACTCGAGATCATTGATTTATCGGAACGGATCATCTCGCATGCAGAAGGTGAGCTTCAGACACCGTTTCATGACTATATTCATGTCAGTCTGACGGACCACCTTGCTCACGCCGTACGATTAGCACGTGAACAACTCGTCGTGCATAATCGATTGGCAGAAGAAATTCGCCTTTTGTATGGACCGGAGTATGCAATCGGAGAATGGGCAGTTCTTGAAATCGAGCGTGCTTTACAGGTCACGCTACCGAAAGAAGAAGCGGCGAATATCGCGCTTCACTTATATAATGCACGTCAAACGCATCCGAACATGGCTACTGCATTACAAACGGTCACGTTACTCAATGAACTACGTGAACAGATCGAAGTCTTTTTTGGACAAACGATCGAGACCTCATCGATGACGTATTATCGTTTCTTTACGCATATGAAACTGGTCCTCGCCCGGATTGAACAAGGAGAAACCTTACACGACATGGATGATGTGATTTTATCTGCCGTCAAAACACGTTATGCCGAGGCTTATGCCTGTGCGAGTCAAATGGGCAATTGGTTGACTGTCGAACTCGATACACGTGTACCTGAATCAGAAATCGGCTATATGGCTTTACACATCGAACGGATTCGTCCGGATCTTGAAAGGAGTTCTACGTATGAAAATCTTTAGTTTAGGGGAAGCATTGATTGATTTGATTCCTCTTGATGCTGATAACATGACGTTTCAAAAAAATCCTGGAGGTGCTCCTGCCAATGTCTCTGTCGGACTCGCTCGATTAGGTGCTGATAGTTATTTTCTTGGAGCTGTCGGTGATGATTCGATGGGGCACTTCTTGAAAGATACGTTACATCATTATGGTGTTCGTACCGATCATCTCGTCCACGATTCGACGCAAAAAACAGGACTTGTGCTCGTTACGAACGGTCAGGGTGGAGAGCGATCGTTCGAGTTCATCAACGCGGAGCGCGCTGATATGCAATTCCACGAAACGCATGTCCCAGAGGATTTCACGTCCGTCGATTTATTACACATCGGTTCGATCTCTTTAATCACTGGAGAATCCGTCAACGCGACACGAAAAGCCATCGCACGTGCAAAAGCACACGAAGTACCCGTCTCTTACGATCCGAACTTACGAGAGTCGTTATGGCCGAATCTTGACGAAGCGCGGACGACGATTCGGTCTGTCCTACCGGATGCACAAATCGTCAAACTTGCTGAGGAAGAATTGACGTTTCTAACTGGACAAACGAATCTTGATGACGGGGCTGCTGAATTGTTAGCTGAATATCCGATTCGTCTTCTTGCCATCACGCGAGGAAGTGAAGGATCGATTCTCTATACGGATCGTGCGATGGCTGTCATCGATGCGATTACGGTCGACGCAATCGATACGACAGGTGCTGGAGATGCCTTCATGTCCGGTTTACTCTACCAGTGTGCGTTACGCGATTTTTCATTTGATTGGTCTGAAGATGAACTTCGCGACATCGGTCGGTTCGCAGCAATTTCAGGCGGACTTGCTGCTTCTGTCAAAGGAGCGATGGCTGCTTTGCCAACGCTTGACGAAGTCGCTCATCGCTTGAGTTAAATCGATGACTCATTAGAAATAAGGATGGAGAGATTCCGGACTCAGTGCCGAAATCTCTCCATCCTTTTCGTTTGATTGATGAATCGTTTATTCACTAAGAGCATCGATTAAGGTGTATCGATAAATCGTTTGATTTCATCTAATGACTCGTCCTGTTGTTCTTTTGGCGTTAATGGGCTACTATTGTCTCCCTTTTGTCGACCGTACATACCAAAGTTTGCATGGTTCCCTTGCTTGATTTCATGGAATACCGCATCTTTTCGAACGTCCTGTTTACTTTTTTCGATATCAGCGACGGGTAAGACACCATCTCGTCCACCATAAATCGTCAATGAGGGTACATCAATCGAATCAATCGGATAGGACGCGAGAAAAACGATCCCCTTAATTTTCGGATGTTGTTCGACGATCGTCGAAGCCGCGCTTCCGCCGAGCGAATGCCCGATCAGATACCACTTTTTGACCTGCGGATATTCCTCGATGATAGCGAGTCCTTTGTTTGAGTCAAGCAACGCAATCCGAAACGGTAGCTTCGGGATGACGACGAAGTGCCCGTCTTTCGCTAGTTGTTTGCCGTAATAACTGTAAGCCGCTGCATCGACTTTTGCTCCTTGATAAAAAATGAATCCGACGTCACTCGCCTCTTTCCCGAACGTCACTTCACGGGGTGTCTCTGTTTCAACGTAAGATGTCGCTTGCGAGGAAGCATCATAATCGAACTGTGCCCAGATCATGAAGGCACATACAAGCAGTGCCAAGAGCGCAGCAATCGTTCCGATGATTCGTATCGTCCACTTTTTCATGTCATTCCCTCCCGTTACCGTTATACTCCATATTATGTGTTGAATCACATATGAAAACAAATATTAGAATTTTCAGTCATTGTAAGCATCCCTATCTCTTTTTCATGAATTGGTTTAAGATGAAACCAATATTGTTTTTTCGAAAGGAGATTCACGTTTTGCCGCGTACCCTTGTGTCTACGATTCAATGGTTTTTATTCATCATTTGTACCAACATTGCCCCGCCCCTTGCCATCGCAGCATCGTTTGAACTCTCGGGTGCCGAGACGCTTTCCTTCTTATCTCGTTGTCTATTCGTATTTGCCATCTTAAGTCTCTTTCAAGTCCTGCTCGGACATCGTCTACCGATCATGGAAGGTCCTGCTGGAATTTGGTGGGGTGTATTTGCTCTCTATTCGTCGATTGGTGTCACATTGTACGGTAGTTATTCAAACACGTTACAGTCGCTTGGATTCTTACTCCTACTCAGCGGCATCATCTGTATCATCTTGACGGTAACCGGTGTCTTACGGCGCTTAGTCCCTCTTTTTACACCGCAAGTCATCGGTGTCTATATGCTGTTGCTGTCGGCACAACTGTCCGGATCCGTCATGAAAGGATTGCTCAATATCGAGGATGGACGAATTCAAGTATTACCTGCCGTCATCTCGATTCTGACCGTCTTGATCTCGCTTTATTTAGAACGCAGTGATCGCTTACGCCAGTATGCTTTATTGATCACGCTGCTCGTCGGTTGGAGTATGTTTGCATTAATCGGTCGTGCCGAGATGCCAAGCTTTGATGGTCCACTGTTCACTTTACCGAGCTTGTTGCCGTTCGGCGGTATTCATGTCGACTGGAGCTTATTACCGACAGCTCTCATCATCTCGTTATTATTAATGACGAACGTCTTAGCGAACATCAAGGTCATCGAACGGATCATCAGTGCCAAGCGTGGTGAGACCGTCAAAGGACAAGTCGGAACAGCTGGTATCACGGCTGGTATCGGACAACTCTTCGCTGGTCTGTTCGGTACGGTCGGTCCTGTCGCCATTTCCGGCACGGCTGGGTTCATCGCCTCAACGGATAACACAGACCGCAAAGCGTTCGTCTATGCGAACATCACGTGTCTCTTCCTTAGTATCGTGACACCATTCGTCGGATTGATCGCTAAAATCCCCGTCGCTGTCGGTTATGCGATGGTCGCACCGATCGTTGCCGGCATGGCAATCATCGGCGTCACGGAAGCAGCCCGTGACTTGAATCGCCAAACGGCGATGATCACGGTTGGTCTCCCGGTCCTCGTCGGTATCGGTGCATTGTTACTACCGAAAGGAGCAACGGCCGATTTACCACCACTTGTGACGACCCTGATGTCGAACGGTCTCGTCCTCGGAACATTGGTCGCCTTGCTTGCAGAAGGGTTACGCCATATTCGGACGAACGATTAATAAAAAGACGCTTTCTCAATCGAGAAAGCGTCTTTTTCATGCATCAGCGAATGCCGCGCATGTATTTTTGAAGTTTTGGTGCGAAAGCGAACAAGAGTAATCCGAAGATGACGGCAACGATACCCGTGATACCGAAGTACAAAATCTCCGTGTCATTCGTGTAGTATTTAACGATTTGTGCGTTGACCGCTTGACCCGTTGCGTTCGTCAAGAACCACAAACTCATCGTTTGCGCTGAGAAGGCTGCCGGCGCCAGTTTTGTTGTTGCCGATAGACCGACTGGTGACAAGAAGAGCTCACCGATGACGACGAGGAAGAAGCTCAGTGCAAGCCAGAGTGGACTAACTGATGTCTCAACACCGAACAGGATACCTGGTAGTGTCATGACGATGAATGAAAGTCCGGCGAACAGAAGACCAAACGAGAATTTTTGCATCGTCGTTGGTTGACGGTCACCGAGTTTGACCCAGAAGCTCGCAAACACAGGTGCTAATACGATGATGAAGAGCGGATTCAACGATTGGAAGAACGCTGGTTGAATCTCGAATCCTAAGAATGAAAGGTTCGTCCGTTCACTTGCGAAGATGGAGAGGACGTATGAACCTTGTTCTTGGATTGCCCAGAAAATCGCTGCTGCGATGAAGAGCGGAATATACGCAATCAAACGTGAGCGCTCATCATCCGTGATCTTTGGACTACGAAGCATGACTGTGAAGTAAGCAATCGGAATCAAGATCCCGAGAATCGTAACCATTAAAGTAAAACGAGAAATCGTCAACAGTCCTGTCATCGATGCAACAACACCGAGTACAGCAATCACTAAGACAACGATTGATGCAATCGTGATGAAACGTTTCTTTTCGTCCCCTTTTAATGGGTTCAAGACGTACGTACCCGCTTGACCGAGGTTCTTCTTTTTCGTCAAGACGAAGACGACGAGCCCTGCGAACATTCCGATGGCAGCGAGTGCGAAACCAGCATGGTATCCGCCGCGGTCAGCCACTTCACCGACGACGAGTGGTGAGAGGAATGCCCCAGCGTTGATCCCCATGTAGAAGATACTAAAACCAGCATCGCGACGGTTATCCGTCTTGCTGTACAAATCACCAACGATATTCGATACGTTCGGTTTCAAGAAACCAGTACCGATGACGATGAGTCCCATCGAGATGAAGAGGGCTGTAATGCCTGCTGGTAAAGCAAGGACGATATGCCCTAGCATGATCAAGATACCACCATAGAAGACGGTCCGTGACGTACCGAGTAAACGGTCAGCTACCCATCCCCCAATGATCCCTGACATGTAGACGAGCGAACCATAAACGGCCATGATTGACGCAGCTGTCGTCTTATCGATACCTAGACCACCGTTGGCAACTGAATCGTACATGTAGAAGATAAGGATGGCACGCATGCCATAGTAGGAGAAACGCTCCCAAAACTCAGTGAAGAAGAGGGTGAACAACCCTTTCGGATTCCCGAAGAATCCTTTTTGCGGAACGGTCTTGTAGACCTGATCGCGATCAAACTCTGCCATATGATCGGCTCCTTTCATCAATCCTAAATAAGTGCATAATCCATCATCTTTTCCCGCTTTCCCCAAACGATAAGCGTGACGAAACAGATAGGATACGAATACACTGTTTTGCCTGAATTGTCTCACTTCTTTTTTTATATATGAGACAGCACTTTACCATTCAACCGCAAATCATTTGATGAGTCAAATATTATTTACGTTACAAGAATAACAAAAAGAGCAGTCGATTACTCGACTGCTCAGGATTGCATCTGTTTCGATTCGATGATTGTAATTCCAGGCGGTGCATGTAACGTTTCACGGATCATCGCCGCAGCGACTTGACCAGCTTCGATCGGAGCAATGGCACTCCGCTTCAACAAGGGGCGTAAGACCGTCGAAATTTTCGCAGCCGCTTGTTCGCCGAAGCGGAATTCATCTCGATCCCCTAGCAACAATGACGGTCTAAAAATCAATAACGCGTCATATCCGAGTACACGTAATCCGTTTTCCGTGTCCCCTTTTACGCGATTGTAGAAGGTTTTGGCATTCGGATGGGCACCGAGCGCCGAAATCAAGGCAAATCGTGTCGCCCCGAGGTCTAACAATTCACGACCAAGTTCAATCGGATATGTGTAGTCAACCTGACGAAATGCCTCTTGCGATCCTGCTTGTTTGATCGTCGTGCCCAGTGCACAATAGACATGGTCGACGACAGGTAATTCAATTTCTGTCACACGATCAAAATCAATCACCCATTCTTCCAATTTCGGATGAAAACGGCGCATCGGGCGGCGAACGAGAACATGTACCTCGCTGTATGCATCTTCTGCCAACAAACGATCGACGAGTTCTTGTCCGACTAGACCAGATGCTCCTAAAATTGCTGCTCTCATACGTTTCTCCCTCCTTCATGCTGTCGACCAATTGGTACGAAATAGGAACGGTTTCCAGTGATCCGTTCTCCGGCACGTACACCGATCGCACTTGGTCTTCCTCCTAAAATAAAGACACCGTACATATACGCGACTTCTCCCTCTTCCCGAAGTGAGTACGTCGGTAATTCTTGATATGCTTGATAAACAGCCGGTTGATCACGAAACGTATGCTGTTCGTTTTTTAGCATGATATTTCCGCGTTCATCATGGACCGTCACAGTATCTCCCTCACGCCCGAAGATCGGTTTTTTAACGAATGATCGCTGACTTGAAATGAATGGATCAGCGGATAAGTATGTCGGTAAAAAATAACGCGCAATCATCATGTGGTCCGTTTCGCTCAAGTACGGATGATTGGTTTCATGCAACATCCAAATCAATGCAAGAACCGACTTGGCTTGCATTAAAAAGGCAGACGGCGGATTGATGATTTCGAGTCGCCCTGTCTCAACGAGTTGCAGGAGTAATTGTCCTAAATTTCTTCCGTCCTCATCCCGGTCAAGTAAGGCCATCTCGATCGGAAAGGTTTGACGATATAAGATATCGATTCTTTTACCTGCCTCATCGTACAAACCTTCTTCCGGACGAATCTCTAAAGCATGAAGTGGACAGTAGGTCGCATCACTCCAAAACGACTGCAAATACTCAGCCGTCAACCGATCCTCGATATGGTCACCATGTGAGGTGAAGACGACGTGCGGATGCTGTTTCGTCCGATGTGTCGCGGCTTCGATCGCACGACGGACCGTTGCCTTCAGCCATTTGTTTTCCCCATCGTTGACCCGTTCAAAACCTTGTTTTTCCGCTACGACATCATTGACTTCAAATACTTCCTTAATGAAAGTCGGCGTATCCGCGTTCCATTCCATGAGTGAAATACGATTTGCCGTCGCAATGAAATCAAAGCGTCCGATGACGGTCAACGGTCGCATCGTCTCGAGTCGTAAAAAAGCGAGACTTTCAACTGGAAAGCCAAGCTCGAGCAGCGCCTCATCATCCATCGACCGAAGAATCGGAAGCACTTTCTCAAATATCTGGTAAACTTCTTGCGCTGCGATATGCAGTTGATCGATTCGTTCGTCCGAGATGGGCATGATTTCCGTCACAGCGTACGGTTCCCCGTCCAGCACATCCCAAAAACGATCAATGTCTCCATAAAACGTTTGCCGCTTGTTCATCCGCCGAAAAAGCCGGAAGACGAGCCTGTTCCGAATCCTTTTGTCTTCGTGTTATAGCTTTTCACTGCTTTTGATTTCGGGGTATATCCTTTTGTTCGCATCGCACTATGCATCAAGGCACGGGATGCGAAATAACTACCACCCCAGTAATAGAATCCTGAATGGGTCGACGAGCTATCATCACAGTACCAAACGCCTTCATCATTATCGTATTCATAGTCATCACAATCCGGATCGTCTGGTCGTTCCGCTCGTGCATCATCCGATCCGCAACCACTCAGTGTCGTTCCAATTAACAGTGTTGCAGCTAATGTCGCTTGTTTCATCCAATTCACCGTCTCAGTCCCCTTTCCATTTACTCTCGTTATGGATAGTATACGCTTTTTCAGAGAGAAAAGTTTCTTTGTTCTACCGGAACTTTTTTTCTCCGAACGTGGTAATAGTATCTATAGAACAAAAAGGAGGATTTACGCATGTCACTTGCCTATTATGTTGAAGAAAATGATGAATTCCATCCGATTTATCAATACGATCGCTATGCAATTGAGCCAGAAGAGATCATCGCCCATCAACTCTGTGAATTCCATATCATCGAAGGACATCAATATGAGCTTCGTTCCAATGAAATGGCAGGCGAATACGATCAATTGATCGTCGACCATATCAAAGCATCGCCCCGTGCAACGGAAGAGCGCGTGTATCCACCTCATCAAATCCACATTGAATTCAGAAAGTATCTATCAGATAGTGCCCAACCGCTTTTAAAAACATCAACGGTTCCGAACCATGTTCAAGCGATGCGTTTCTTGATCAAGGACAAGATCGAAGTCGAAGGTCACGGCATTTTCGAGCGTGATAGCTGTGAAATCGATATCGATCGCAATTGTTACGTCGTTTATCTCGCAGATACACTTTAAGAAGTAAAATCAAGTCTCTTCATTTCCAAGAGACGTTTTTTTTGGCATACTAGAAGGTAAGAACGAATCAATCGAGGTGAACGAACATGAGTGAACAACCAAAAAAACTATCATTGCAAGAAGCAATGGTCGAACGCTTGAAAGCAAAAAAACAAGCGCAAACAAAACGTCCGACTGGCTTACAAGGGACACAAACAAAACAATTGACGAGCCAACAGACGAAAAAAGCAAACAACCAGAAAAAACGGACAGGCGTCTAAATCACAGGAATTCATGAAATAAGGAGTAATTATGAGTATTTTAACGGTATCTAACTTAAGTCACGGATTCGGTGACCGCGCCATTTTCGAAAATGTCTCCTTCCGCCTGTTAAAAGGCGAGCACATCGGTCTCGTCGGTGCGAACGGTGAGGGAAAATCGACGTTCATGAACATCATTACGTCGCAACTTGAGCCGGATGATGGAAAAGTCGAATGGGCGAAGCATGTCCGTGTTGGTTATTTGGATCAGCATGCTGTCCTTGAAAAAGGATTAACGATTCGAGATGCACTTAAAGGCGCATTCCAGTACATGTTCGACATCGAACAGGAAATCAATGATCTATACGGTAAAATGGGCGAAGTCGAGCCAGAAGAACTCGAAAAGATGCTCGAAGAAGTTGGTGTCTTACAAGATATTCTGTCGAACAATGACTTCTATACGATTGATGCAAAAGTCGAAGAAATCGCGCGTGGTCTTGGTCTTGATGAGATCGGACTCGACCGAGATGTACAGGAACTCAGTGGTGGACAGCGGACGAAAATCTTGCTCGCAAAACTACTACTCGAAAAACCAGATATTCTCTTACTCGATGAGCCGACCAACTATCTCGATGTCCAGCATATCGAATGGTTGAAACGTTACTTGAATGAATACGAGAATGCGTTCATCTTGATTTCGCACGATATTCCATTCCTCAACAGTGTCATCAACTTGATTTACCATATGGAAAATCAAGAATTGAATCGTTATGTCGGTGACTACGATAACTTTGTCACGATCCATGAAGCGAAGAAAAAGCAACTTGAGTCTGCGTTCAAGCGTCAGCAGCAGGAAATCTCTGAGTTGAAAGACTTCGTTGCCCGGAACAAGGCCCGTGTCTCGACACGGAACATGGCGATGTCACGTCAGAAGAAGCTCGATAAGATGGATGTCATCGAACTCGCGCAAGAACGTCCACAACCAGAATTCCACTTCCTCCAAGCACGGACACCAAGTAAATTGATGTTCGAAGCAAAAGGTCTCGTCATCGGATACGATGAGCCACTTTCGCGTCCTCTCGATCTCACGATCGAACGCGGACAGAAGATTGCCTTGCATGGTGCGAACGGGATCGGGAAATCGACGTTGCTCAAGAGTTTGCTCGGTGAAATCCCAGCTGTCTCGGGTGTCGTTGAGCGAGGAGAAAATCTGCACATCGGTTACTTCGAACAAGAAGTTAAAGAGAAGAACTCGAATACGTGTATCGAAGAGATTTGGAATACGTTCCCGTCTCTGACACAACAACAAGTGCGCGCCATGCTCGCGAAGTGTGGTTTGATGACGAAACACATCGAATCGAAAATCGAAGTGCTCAGCGGTGGGGAAAAAGCGAAAGTCCGTCTTTGTAAATTGATGAACACGGAATCGAACATCCTCGTACTCGATGAGCCGACGAACCACTTAGACGTCGAAGCCAAAGAAGAATTAAAACGTGCGTTACAAGAGTACAAAGGAACAGTCTTGTTGATCTCACACGAACCAGAATTCTATGAAGCTGTTGCGACAGACTTATGGAACTGTGAATCATGGACGACAAAAGTATTCTAAGCGACGCTTTACAAAAGATGGGATGCCCAAAAGGGTATCCCATCTTTTTAGTTCACACACTTAATCATTGCACGATTGTGCATCTTCACGCACACTAAGACTTAGAAAATGATTATGAAGGAGCGTGTTTTTTTGGAAACGATCACGAAAAAAGCAACACTATCCTATCTCCATGTTCCAAGCGGTGGTTCAGAACAGTTGATTGCCCGTCTCTATTCACCTGAACACACAGAGGATGCTCCACTGATTGTCCTCTTCCACGGATTTCCCGGGAAACAGTTGAATATGGACTGGGCAGTTCAACTTCAAAGCGCAGGATACCATGTACTCGTCACGTCATATCGTGGAACGATTGGAAGTCCCGGAACATTCCGATTCCAGCATGTTTTGGAAGACGCAACTGCCACATTACAGTACGTCTGCTCAGAGTCTTTCACTACCGAACATGGCATCAAGGCAGATCAGATCACCGTCGTTGGTCATAGCATGGGTGGCTTCGCCGGTCTGCATGCTTTTGCTGAGACACCAGAGGCTGCGCATTATGTCGGGATCTCTCCGTTTAATTTCGGTCTCGTCGGTCAGCTCGTCCTTGAACATCCAGAATACGAAGCTGCGCTACACGGTGTACTCGAGCGAGGAGCTGCTTTCCTGAATGATGCCGATGCTGACGCGTTACTCGACGAGTTGAAGCACCATCATACGACTTGGAACTTACTGACGCTAAAAGAACGTCTAGCCAATCGCTCGATGTTGCTTATGACGTCAGAACGGGACGAAACGTCGATCAAAGCACTCCATCATGACTTACTACTATCAGACAGCCCGTTCGAGGAAGCGATCGTCGATAGTGATCACAACTATATCGAGAATCGGGATGCTGCCTTTAACGAATGGACGTCTTGGCTCGCACGACAATGAAAAGAGCGCTCAGCGTACGACTGAGCGCTCTTTTGCTGAAGTTCGAGTCCGTTGAACAGGACGGATCCGCATCCGGTATAGGACGAGCGTAAACATCGTCAGTGTTGAGACAGCGTACCAAATCGTCGTAAACAGAGTTCCCGTATCCGTACCGATGAATAGACCGTGTACCGTCATTAATAGCCAAGCAGGTAAGACGAGCCAGTGTGTCAATTTCCAAAGCGTCTTGCCTAGCGTCTCCTTTAAGAAATCCGAAGTCACAAGAACGAACCCGAATAAGTAGAGACTGATCGTTCCTAACGCATTCCAGAGTGGTTCATAAGAAGCTTGCCCCGGAATCAGGACCTCAAAAATCGTCAGTGGTGCGTATGAATCGACGATGATGAGCGTCGCATGTAAGACGATTGCGAGTAAACCTGCCCAGCCACTATATAAATGCACGTGATGCAGTCGTGCTTTTTGTTTTTTGAGTGCCGGGTAGGAACCGAGCAATCCAGCTAAGACACAAATCGTCATGAAGAAGTGCCCACTTAATCCACTCAATCGAATCATCGTCCATGTCGAGAACAACCATTTCATCCAGTCCATATCTCACTCACTCCTTTCTGTTCACTTCGCCATTCCCCAGCAGTATCCAAGATCAATAATCGTCCTTTCGGAAACCAACGAAATAGCTTTTCTTGACGTTCTTCCTTTGTCATCTGAAAGGCAAGCTTCGTCATAACTTCGGCTTCATAGAGTTGTGGCGCTGATGCGGTCACTTGAAGAATCGGACTTTTCGTCGGACGCCCTGTTCGTCCATCTAACAAATGATGATGCGTCTGTCCGTCCGTCTTCCATGATCGATAGACACGGTTCGATGTCGCAATCGCGCCTTGTCGTAATTGCACATCAGCGACGCGTTGTTCGGTCTCAGGATGCGTGATTGTGATATTCCAAGGTTCCTCCTCGGACCAGACGATGACGTCACCTCCCGCTTCAATCAATCCACGACTCCAGCTTTTTCGTAGTCGCTGCGCTGCGATCATCGCGGCAGCTCCTTTTCCGATGCCACCTAGATCGATAAAACCGCCTCCGACTCGAGTCACGTCACACCCTTCGATGATGAACGGGGCGATTTCTGGTGGAGCAACCTCTTCATAAGCGACGGATTTTGTGAAGGGAAATGATTGGCGGTAGCCATTGGCTTGTTGTTGTGCTAACAGAAATGGGGAAAAATAACGCTCGGTCTGCTCGAAGTATCGTGTGGCGCGGGCAAGTAGACGGGCTAACGGTAAGGACACAGATAACGTGTTGCCGATCCGTAAGCGATTCAATCGACTGACTTCACTTTGTTCATCAAAGCGTGACCACTGTCGATCCACATAATGAAAGAATCGGACAAGTTCCTCCCACTCTGCTTCATCAATCGGTCGATCCGTCACGAACCGCACCTGATTATGCATCGCATACAATTGTCGCTCCATCTTCCTCCTCCTTACCTCGAATGGCTGGACTGACCGTCACTCGATCCACCCGGTTGACTGAAGCCAGACGATTCATCACCTTGCCATTGATCGTCATCGTCTTCTTCGTAATATCCATCATCCTCTTCGTATTCGCCTTCATCATCATCGCTATATTGATTTCCTTGAGATGGTAGCGTCGTATCATTCGAATACGTATCGCTTGTCGAAACAGGTGTCGTCGAGGAATCGTTCGAGCTGACACTCAACTGACCAATGGCGAGTCCGATGAAAACGGAACTGCTAAGTCCGACAAGCCATTTCGCAAATGGTTTTGGTTTCATCTGTTTCCGCTCCCTTCTTGTTACGTTTACTGTATCGAAAAAAACTGACAACTAACTGACGGCAACTATGGGATAATGAGAAAAAAAGAGGAGCGATGTGCATGCGCGTTTTGGTAGCAGAAGATGATCAGCGTCTTGCGAAGATGTTACGCCTCCATTTGGAGCGGGCAGGATATCAGGTAGATGTTGCACAGGATGGAGTGGAAGCGCTCCTCCAATGTCAGACGTATCGCTATGACTTACTCGTTCTCGATTGGATGATGCCTCGCAAGAGCGGAGTCGAAGTCGCCGCTACCTTACGGCAAGAACAGTTTGAAGGCGGCATCTTGATGCTGACTGCTCGCGATACGGAAATCGATCTCGTCCATGGTCTCGATAGTGGAGCGGATGACTATCTCGTTAAACCATTTCAATCGAATGAACTTTTGGCGCGACTTCGCGCACTCAGTCGCCGCCAGCAAAAGGCATTTGTTTCAACGGTCACTTTTCACGGGCTAGTTCTCGATCTGTCCTCGCAAACGATCTCCTACGAAGGACAGCCAATCGATTTAACGCGACGTGAATTCGAATTTCTTTCCTTACTGTTAAGACGACCTGAACAAGTGATGAGTCGTGAATTGATTATCGAAGTCGTGTGGGGGATCGGGGCTGATATTACGGATAACGCCCTTGATGCACTCGTTCGACTCGTTCGAAAAAAATTAGATGCGGTCGGGGCTCCTAATTTGATTCGGACAATTCGTGGGTTCGGTTATCGTTTAGGTAATCCGCATGCTTGAATCGATTCGAAAACGACTGACCTTATTATTCAGCGGCTCGTTCTTTCTTGTACTAGTCCTCATCCTGATCGGTGTGTATGTCACGAATGCTCAATTGCTGAATCGAATGGAATTGAATCAATTGAAAGGCGTATCTGATCGAGATATCTTCGAACGGATCGAGCACGGGGAAGATCAATTCATCCGAAATCCGATCTACTTCCAGTTACTCGACGATTCAGGAAACGAACGCTATGCAAGTCTGCCGCCAGACGTCGAGACGAAAACACTGCGCCGTTTTTTAAGTTCGAATGATACGACGAAACAAGTGGAGTGGGAGGATCGACACTTCTTACTGTATCAACGGAATACCGAAGAAGGACGACTACTACTGATGAAGGACATCTCTCCGACCGAAGATACCTTACAGCGATTGATTGCCGTTCTTGCGGGGATTGCGGTGCTCGCAACGATTGTCCTGACACTAGTCGGATACATCCTTGCTGGTCGAGCCGTCATTCCGGTGCAACAAGCATTCGATCGCCAACGTCGTTTTACGTCCGATGCTTCACATGAACTACGGACACCTCTAACAATCGTCTATAGCGGAATTGAATTGTTAGAAGCGGAATCACTTTCGAATGAAGGACGCACGATTCTAGAGGATATCAAAGCAGAAACGGCAGGCATGCAGTATTTAGTCTCTGATTTACTATTGCTTGCGCGAGAAGGACAACCTTCACCGAAACAGGAAGTTGACCTTAGTTCACTCGTCCAAAAGACTGTCGAACGTTTTCAGCACGCCTACTCAGATCGCGTCATCCACGCTTCGATAATGCCTGACTTACGCATGAAGGGGGATGCCCATCAATTGAATCGCTTATTGACGATCTTTCTTGAGAATGCTCATGTCTACAGCGATGACATCATTGATGTCTCCCTCGAAGAAACTACTACAGAACGCCAGTTGACGATACAGGACCGCGGAATCGGTATCGCTTCCGATCAACAAGCTAAAATATTCGAGCGTTTTTACCGGGGTGACCATTCACGTCACGGAACAGGAACCGGTCTTGGATTATCGATCGCCCAGTCGATCGTCGAGCAGCATGGCGGAACGATTTCCATTGATTCCACATTAGGTGAAGGTACACGGTTCATCATTCATTTCCCAACTCTTTAAAACGGTGTCAGTTAACTGTCAGATAAGCAGGGTAAAGTGAAATTATGCTTTACCATACTTATACAAGGAGGTTTTTGATATGTTGGGGAACGTACCGCTTCATCCACTTCTTGTTCATGCACCAATTGCACTTTTATTATTTGCGACGATCTTATTACTCATCAGTCTGAAATGGACGCAATTCAAATTGTTCGCTCTCTTCACGTTGGTCGTCGGTCTGATTTCTGGAGTCGCCGCCTATCTCTCAGGAGACGGAGCAGAAGAGTATGCGGAAACAAATTTAAGTAGCGTCACACATGCCGCCATTGAAAATCATGAGCATTTCGCATTATTTAGTCTGGTTGCCTTTGGTGTCTCACTGTTATTTCTTTTGTTGGGTTACCGCTCGAACAAAAAAATGTTTTTATTACTCAGTTTCGTCGTTGCCATCGTCGGCAGCGGACTACTTGCTTATACTGGTCATCTCGGTGGTCAAATGGTCTATGCCAAATAATACAAGAGCCGGTCTATTTTCTCTTTTTATCAGAGAAGTAGACCGGCTCTTGTATGTTGTTTCGATTTATTTACGATGTGCACGTCCCGGGCGACGGTTATTCGAACGACGCGTGTTTCCGCGTCCTTCTGTCGTCTTCCGTGATCCTTTACTTTGATCGTGCTGTGCGCGAATCGCCTCTTCAGACAATTCGACGACAATCGGCGTGACCGAGATGTTCAATTCCCGCTCCATATCACGGAACGTCCGACCATCTTTTGGCGTCACGATGGAAACGGCAATGCCGTCGTTCCCAGCACGTCCTGTCCGACCAATCCGGTGAACGTAGCTTTCCGCATCATCCGGTAAATCATAGTTAAAGACGTGTGTCACACCTGTCACATCAAGTCCACGCGAAGCGACATCTGTTGCGATCAGGAATTGTGTTTTTCCTTGATAGAACTTCGCCATCGCTTTTTCCCGTTTCCCTTGCGTTAGTCCACCGTGCAATTCATCCGTCGGATACCCTTGCATCTGCATTTCTTCGTTCAATTTACTAACGCGACGTTGTGTACGGCAGAAAATGATTGCTGCGTACGGACGCATCTCGTCAAGCATCGTCCGCAGTGTCGCTTGTTTGCGGCGATCCGTCGTCTCGACGACGAACTGCTCGATCGCTTCTACCGTAATACTTTCCGCTTCTACTTGAACTTCGACCGGGTTACGTAAATACGTTTTCGCCAGTTCCTCTACTTTCGGTGGCATCGTTGCAGATAACATGACGAATTGACGATCAACCGGTGCAGCCTCGATGATGTCCTCGATTTCTGGCAAGAAACCGATTTGCAGCATTTGGTCCGCCTCATCCAAAACAAGCGTCCGTAATTCACTTAAATCAAGTGTACCGCGACCGACGTGGTCAAGAATTCGTCCTGGTGTTCCGATGATGATTTGTGGCATCCGACCGAGACGTTGAATCTGTTTAAAGACGTCTTGTCCGCCGTATACAGCAAGCGCACGGTACTGTTCCGTATTCCGAATCAGTTTATGCGTCTCATCGGCAATTTGACGTGCAAGTTCGCGTGTCGGTGCGACGATCAATGCTTGAACGGTTTGTGATTCGACATCAATTTGCTCAAGGATTGGTAAGAGAAACGCTAACGTCTTTCCTGTTCCCGTTTGCGCCTGTCCAATCAAGTCGCGTCCGTCGAGTAATGACGGAATCGCTTGTTCTTGAATCGGTGTCGGCTCCTTGATGCCTTGTTTTTGTAATTTTTTTATCCACAGGTCGCTGATGTGTAATGTTTCAAATGTTGACATGATATATCCTCCTAAAAATTATCCACAGAAAAAAGCTGTGGATAACCTGCTTCGCATAGACAAAAACAGTTATCCACAGCCGTGCTCTATTCAGTATACACAATTTACGCGTTTGTTGCTTCCTGTTTTAGCTTCCAGTCGAGTACGAATGTACCAAACGGGATGAATGATGCGATGAACGCAATCCCCGCTTTGACGATCGACCAATCGTATTTGAATTTCACGACCGCGAGCCAGAGTGCATACATGACGAACAAGACACCGTGAAGTGCACCCACGACCGAAACAGCTTGCGGAATATCCGCCATATACTTCAACGGCATTGCAATCAACAGTAAGACTAAAAACGAGATTCCTTCTAGTATCGCAATCATCCGGAATTGCCCAAGCGTAGTTCTTAACATCCCGTCACTCCTTTTTCTTGATTCCTGTTCTTAGTATACGGGATGGACGATCCTTCTGTGACCTGTGTCACAGGATTGTCAGATTTCGAGTGGACGTAACCGCGCTTCGATGGCAGCTCGCTTTGGTTCAAGAAACGGTGGTAACGCAAGCGTCTCCCCTAACGTTTCAACGGACTCATCCGTCGCGAACCCCGGTGTATCCGTCGAGAGTTCGAATAAGATATGGTTCGGTTCCCGGAAGTAAAGAGCTTGGAAATAGTGACGATCGACTTTACCGGAGTTCGGTAAGTGATAGGCATTCAAGCGTTCGACCCACTTTTCATATTCATCACTGTTCGGCACTCGGAATGCGACGTGATGCACGCCACCACGACCAAGACGTTCTCGATCGAGATCTGGCCGTGCCTCGACATGAACCTCTGCTCCGATACCACCTTCTCCCGTTGCATAGACTTCAATCGGTGCAAAGTCACCTGCTAAAGATGGATAAGAACCTACTTTTCGGAATCCCATGACTTCCGTCAGTACACGAATCGTCAATGTCGGATCGTTGACCGTCAATGTGACGGCTCCCAGTCCAACGATGGCATAATCCGATGGAATCTCTTTTTGCGGCCACGGTACACCACCTGCGACACCTACCTCACCATCTTCCGCAACAAGAATCAAACGTGTTCCTTCCTGATCGCGAAAGGCGAGTGTTCGACGCCCTGCTCGTTCGACGATTTCATCGTGATCCACATTTTTCGCTTCAAAACGTTGTTTCCAAAAATGAAGTGCAGCCGTTGTTCTGACACGAAGCGATGTCGAAGAGATACTCGATGCCCCCGGTACGCCCGTTCCAAGATGCGGAATATCAAAAAACGTCAAGTCTGTTCCTGGATTCCCTTCCGCATCTCCATAAAACAAATGATACGATGTCGTGTCATCTTGATTGACAGTCTTTTTGATCAGACGCATGCCAAGTATTTGTGTGTAGAATTGATAATTGCGTTCCGCCATGCCTGTTAAGATCGATACATGATGAATTCCGAGTAATTCCATTTTCCTCACTCCTTGTCAATGATTTGGTAATTGGAGTATATCTCATATTTATCTTGAATTCAAGATATTAGTCTAATAAAAAACCGCCCCTCCGAAAAGGGACGATTGAATAGTTGAAATTAAAGTTTTACGACGTTAGCAGCTTGTGCTCCACGTGCGCCTTCAGTGATTTCGAACTCAACTTCTTGACCTTCGTCAAGAGTTTTGAAGCCTTCACCAGTGATTGCTGAGAAATGTACGAATACGTCTTCTCCGCCTTCAACTTCGATGAAACCGAAACCTTTTTCTGCGTTAAACCATTTTACTTTACCTGTGTTCATGGGAACAACCTCCAAAAATAAATTACTTAATACATATGCTGGGCATATGAAAAGAATTCATTATTGTCCCGAAATACATGGAGCAACGAAAAGATTGTTCGTGACACGATGTGAATCCGTAATGACAATAACAATATTAAGCTAACGTAAGTATAGAATGGATGCGCTTTAAAAGTCAAGTTGTCAGACCAATGTTTTTTCCAATTGATTCCACTTCTTATACATAATCAAAATAAAAAACAGGTTCAGCCGAAACTGAACCTGTTCTTCTGTTTTTAACGGTGGATCCAGACTGCTCCAGCAGAGTTATCTTTCGCTTCACCGATGACTTGAATCTTCAGCCCGTTGTTCGGAAGCAATTTCCCTGCGTCCGGAATCAACTGGTTGATGTACGATTTCGAATCATCAAACTTCGTCACACCAGGGAGACCTTTGTAGTCATAGAGTCCACGTGATGGCGAATCGATGAGCCATGCAGGTGCTTTATCATAACTGAAAGCAGCATCTGCGATCTGGTAACGTGTGCTTCCTGTCGTGACCGGCTTACCGTTGAGTGTTCCAACGATTGCTTCAGGATGTGAGTCGACGACTCCGAGGAATCCTTCACCTGGGTGTACGCCAACCCAGTTATCGTTGAAGCTTGAATCGCCATACCAGACGACAAGACCTGTGTTGTACTTAACGCCTCGTGCATGCTCGAGTGCTTTATCCGAGCCTGCATAGTTACGCCATTCGAGGTAGTACGCGTTATCTGCATAAGAGAAACCGTCTGAAGCAACGAAACCATCTAGAGTGAACTTAGGAGTACCCTCTGCATCATCTTCAAAGACGACTTTACCGTCAACTGTCAACTTCGCGTTATCAAGTGCAAATCCGTCTAGTGCAAGTCCACCATCTGTCACGTATTCAAATTTCAACGTGACTTTTTTACCCGCAAATTCGCTCAGGTCATATGATTTATCGACCCATGCTCCTTTTGTTGATTCGGCACGCTGATCGCCATCTGTATCTTGATCACCAATTTTATCGATGACTTTCGATTGACCGTCAGCAGTAGCTGTGACTGTCAAGTAATCGTAATCAAATTCAACATCATAGTAAGCTTTGAAGTCGAACTTCGCTTCTTTTGCATTCGTCAAATCAAACTCTGGTGATGTCATCGACGTATGAAGATCGTCACCTTTCGTACTGTAGTAATACTTTTTACCGTAAGCCGGTGTGATGCCTTTTACCGGTTTTTTCGGTAAGTTGACTTTAATGATTCCTGGATTTTTTGATTTCGTAACACTTTGGTCGAGGTACGATGCCGTTCCTGCCTTAGTGAGTGAATCAAAATCAATCTGTTGGATGTTCGCCCAGTTTCCACCCATTACATTTTGGAAGAACTCTTTGTTTTGTGGCGAGAAACTTGTCGGCTCTGTTCCGGCGATGTTACCATTCCAGCTACCACCACTCATGATCGACCATGAAGCGACCGGTTCACCTTGACCTGTATACTGTGTATCGTACTCATCAGGAAGTCCTAGATCATGACCAAATTCGTGCGCGAAGACACCGACCGCGCCATCTTCTGGTTGAACTGTGTAATCATAAGCAGCCATTTTTCCGCCCCAGTAGTTGACGCTTGCTGTCGTATCCGCTACAGGATACACGCTACCAAGTGTCCAGCGGTGTGACCAGATCGCGTCGTCACCGAGCTTACCGCCGCCTGCTTCTTGTCCTGTACCAGCATGAATGATCATCAAGTGATCGACGAGACCATCTGGCTCATTCAAGTCGCCATCGCCGTCCATATCGTACTGGTCGAACTTATCGTAATCTGCTAAGTTGATGCCGGCTTTAACAGCTGCATTCAAGGAATCCTTGACGAGACCGCGTGGGCCTTTTGCGCCAGGAAGGTTATCATTCCCACTCACAGGACTGTCAGCACCATAATCTTTAGCTGTTCCTGGAACAGTCAACCAATTGGACACCGTACCATCTACCGAGTAACTACCACCTGATTGTTCTTCATAGAACTGTTTGAACGTTTTTACTTTGTCTCCGTTGAAGAGTTCGAACTCTTGATCACCAAACATTAAATCTTGATAATGTTTTTGGTTGAAGTCATCTGAATACATATATCCAGGCTCTTGAACGACATTGTTGTGCTTGAAGTCGCTGTACTCAACGAGAAGGACGAGGACTTTATCCGTCCGTGTTGCGCCGTTATAGGCTGCCTGTTTTGCTTTATCCACTTTGACGAAGCCATTCGGGTTGCCTTTTTTATAGTTGTCATGTTTTTTCTTCAATTGCTTAGCAAGTTGTTCCTTTTGCTTCGTTAGGAAGTCCTTTGTTTTTTTATCAAATGCAGCTTCTTTACTTGATTCGTGATCGTGATCATGGTCATGATCGACAGCCGGTTTTCCGTTCGCTTTTTTGTCCAAATACTTTTGAACCGCTTTTTGTTTTGCTTCTGCTGAAGCGGCTTTTGAGATGACCCCACGTTTTTCAAGCACTTTTGCTAATCGATCCTGATCGACCGTATTTAAATCCATCGGTGCACCAGGTGCTACTTTTTCTGCTGCTTGTACGGATGTTACCTGCCCACCAGGTAAGACCGGACCAACAGCAAATGCAGCTGCCGTAATTCCAGATAGAACGGCTAGGCTAAGCTGTTTCTTTTTTCCCACGTGAATTGACCCCCTATGTAGTAGTGAAAAGCATGTGATTACTATACTTTTCTGAATATTCAAATCATAGATTATTTTATTTCGTTAATCAATTGCTTTTAAGACAATTAGTGCTTTCTAACCATACCTATTTTTGAGTAGTAGTTTTAAATGATTTTCAAAGGATTCTTTCACCTCTTTTTCAAAAAAATACGCTTCTCTCATTTTAGAAAACGGTACGCTGAAGGCACTCTGATTACCATAAGGAGGATCCAATGAGCGCTTTACAACATTTTGAACGTCATTTACTTAGAAATTACCTGATTGGTTCATTCGTTGCTGTCTTCGGCGTCGGTTGCCTATTTATTTTTGAGACGCTTACCTTCACCGGAATAGAACAATTGATTTTAATCGGCATCATGGCTGCGTCCGTCAGCCTGATGTTTTCACTGGAATACATGCTCTACTCCCGACATGTCGCTTCCTTACGTCGCTTTTTCGAAAACGATATTCCTTCTCTCGTCTCGTTTCAAAAGGCCTATCAAACGACACATCGTTTTCCGGTACTGACTGTCCAGCGCATCATGGGACCACACTTTTTAGGTCTTTCCGTTCCCGCTTCACTTCTGACAGCCCTGGCGATCTCTCAAGGGTGGTTACAGATGCCGTACTATTTAATTGGTCTTGCTTGTTTTGGTGCGGTCCTCGTCGCCATCCTTCATGCTTTGATTGAGTTTTTTCTCACTTATCGTGTTACCGAACGCATGCTACTCACTTTAGAAAACTATGCGTTTGAACATGGATTTGATTTTCCTAAAAAAACGACGGTCGTCACACTAAAGCAAAAAATGCTGATCAGTACACTGATCATCGGTGTTTTTCCCGTCATGCTGTTCGTTCTCGCCTCAGCTGTCCAGTTAACGGAAAATGAAAGCCTTCGCTCTTACTGGAGTTGGGCGACACTCATTTTAATCGTCATCTTATCCGTTGCGACGTTTTGTAGTCTTCTTCTCTATGAAAACATCCGTAAACCAATCGCTACCCTGCAACAAGGGATTCAAGATGTCGAAAGCAATCGACTCGTCTCGTTACCGAATCCGTATTCAGACGAGTTCTCCCACCTCGTTTCTGGTTTCAACTTGATGATGGAAGGTATCAAAAAGCGTGATGCGGAAAACGAACAGTTACTTGATAGTTTGTTTACCTTGTTCGCTGCGACACTAGATGCCCGCGATCCTTACACGGCAGGCCACTCGCTACGTGTCGCTGCTTATTCAGTTGAAATCGCCACGGCTGCCAACCTGCCATACGAACAAATCGAGTTATTGCGCAAGTCAGCTTTGCTGCACGATATCGGAAAAATCGGTATTCGTGACGATGTGTTATTAAAAGAAGGTCGCTTGACTGACGAAGAATTCCAAATCATTCAGCAACATCCTGTCATCGGTGTGCACATTCTATCGCAAGTTCAGCTTCCAAAGACGTTACAACCGATTCTTCCTGGGGTAAAGTACCATCACGAACGCTATGACGGAAAGGGGTATCCGGAAGGTCTCGCAGGAGAGGACATTCCACTCTTTGGTCGGATCATGGCGATTGCTGATGCCTATGATGCGATGACATCCGATCGTCCTTATCGAAAAGGAATGCCAGTGGAAAAAGCTTTATCCATCTTGGAAGAGGGCATGGGTACACAGTGGGACGCCACCTTTACGCGTCTTTTTCTAGACTTGAAACGTTCGCCGATCGAAGACGTGTCATAAGTACGGAAAGGAGTTTCTCATGCATCCTAAAATCGTGGAACGTCATGAATTTTATTTTGTCGGTCTTGGACTGACATGTGAAGAAAACGAACTGCATACGTTGATGCCGGAACTCTGGCGTGAATTTTCAAGACGTTCACATGAGATTCCCGCAAAACCAGATAGCTATCCGCTCGATATCTCACTCGAACGAAACGGAACCAAATACTCGCAATGTGTCGGGTACCCCGTCTCATCACTCGACGGTATTCCAAAAGGAATGAAAGGTCACCGGATCCCTGCTGCGCGTTATGTCTTTTGGAAACATGAAGGACCCGATATCGAAATTTGGAAGTCATTCGAAAAGATTCAACGCTTTGCCTCAAAGCAAGGGATTGAACTTGATCCTCATGACTTTAAGATTGATGAGACACGAGATGATGTGCATCATCTCTATCAACGGATTCGATGAACCATTCTCTTGAATGGTTCTTTTTTTGCGTTGAAATATCTTTCACACTTAATAATTCAGTCCAGGTACTACGGACTATATTCAGAAAATTCGATTTAATTCGAATGACTTATTCTCGCTTTCCTCATTCTTTGGCATAGTTAGACTCAACCCAAACAAGGAGGCGATTTATTTTGAAAAAGTTTCTCGCTACATCGCTTGTCGCAAGTGTACTTGTCGTTCCTACGGTAGTAGGTGCAGAAGGTCTTCAGTCTGGTAAGCTCACGAAAGCTTCGTCAGAACCAGCTGCAACGATCGTTAAAGATTTCGTGAACAAAAAAGGTGACTTTGCTGTTCAGAACGTCGAAAAAGACGGATCTTCACAGATCGTACGTCTCCAACAAGAAGTGGATGGCGTCCCTGTCTTTGGTAGTGTCGTCGTCGGGAACGTCGCGAAAGACGGTACTTTGAAAGCAGTCGTAAACGATGCGATCAACGTCAAAGGAAAACCAGGTCTCGCGAAAAAAGCAACGCTCTCTGAAAAGAAAGCCATCAAACTTTATCAAAAAGCAATCAAGGCTTCTGAATTCGAAGTCGCTCCAAAAGCAGAACTCGTCATCTATCCAGTAAAAGATGATGCTGTCTATGCGTACAAAGTAACATCGACGGTCCTTGCTGGTAAAGAGCCATCACGCTGGACATACTTCATCGATGCAAACTCAGGTAAAGTACTTAACAAGTTTGACCAACTTGCACATGCGAAGCCGGTCAACACAGTTACGGGAACAAATGCGGTCGGTACAGGAACAACGGTTCTTGGCACAAGCGCATCATTCAATACAGTGAAGAGTGGCTCGTACTACTATCTCCAAGATTCTACACGTGGTAAAGGCATCTACACATATGACGCTAAGAACCGCACGTCACTCCCAGGAACACTCTGGGCTGACCTTGATAACGTCTTCAATGCGACATACGATCGCGCTGCTGTCAGCGCACACGTCAACGCTACAAAAACATATGATTTCTATAAAAACACTTTTGGTCGCAACAGCTATGACAATGCAGGTGCTGCCTTAAACTCAACGGTCCACTATTCAACGAGCTACAACAACGCATTCTGGGATGGCACGAAGATGGTCTACGGTGACGGAGATGGCACGACATTCGTCGCACTTTCAGGCGCACTCGACGTCGTTGCACACGAATTGACGCACGCTGTCACAGAATACACAGCTGGTCTCGTATACCAAAACGAATCTGGAGCAATCAACGAAGCGGTTTCAGATATCATGGGTACGGTTGCTGAATACTCAGTCGGATCGAACTTCGACTGGCTCGTAGGAGAAGACATCTACACACCTGGAGTCAGCGGTGACGCACTCCGTTCGATGTCGAACCCAGCTGCATACGGCGATCCTGATCACTACTCTAAACGTTACACAGGCACACAAGATAACGGTGGTGTCCACATCAACTCTGGTATCATCAACAAAGCCGCTTACCTCCTCGGTAACGGTGGAACATTCTACAACGTATCTGTCACAGGAATCGGCGTACCGAAACTCGGTGCGATCTACTACCGTGCCCTTAACGTGTACTTGACTCCGAACTCGAACTTCAGCTCACTCCGTGCAGCAGTCGTTCAATCGGCGAAAGACCTTTACGGTTCAACAAGTGCAGAAGCAACAGCTGCAGCGAAATCATTTGATGCAGTAGGCGTCTACTAAGAAAATCTCCTCCCAAAGGATTTTCATATTTCCTCCCGAGTGTCGGACTCGGGAGGTTTTTTGCGCAAAAAAAGACGAATTCGCTTGAAGCGAATCCGCCGTTTTCATTCATTCTTGTCCAGGATCACGCGCAAGACGTAAACGCATCTTTCCGTTATCCGGGAACACTTTTAGTTGTAAGGATTCTCCTTCGTACCACGTACCGTAGCTCGTATCGACGACGGGTTCACCCAGTGTCGATAATCCACCAGTCGAAGCATTCGTCCAGTCGATCGCTTCAATGATTCCATCCGAAACGACGAGCAGATATCCAGCATTCGAGAAGTAATACGTATTGACAGCATCCTGTTGTGTATTACCGACAGCACCATACTTCGCTTCGAATTCAGCGATCGGTTTTCCGAGATATTGCTCCGGCTTGTCGATCGGTTGGTTGGCGACTGCTTGCGAGAGCGCCGCAAGAACGGCTTCGTCTGACGTCCCTTTTGGTGCTTCCAAACGAACATCACTTTCCGGTAAGTATCCTTCGATGCTGTCATTAAGTTTGAGATGGACCATACCGTCCTTCGCATCCAGTACCTCATAGACATCACCTAAATCTGCTTTGTAGATGACACTACTACGACTCGCATCGCCGTAGACGTTCGCAAACGGACGCGTTACCCAAGCCGCTTGCGCATACTCTGCTGCTTTTTTCTTTGATTTCTTCTTTTCTTTTTTCGCTTCTTTTTTATCATCCGTTGTTGCTGTTTCTTTTTTCGACTCATCATTTTTCGTTGCTTGATCCGTCGTTTTCGGCTTCTCGAGTGTTGATGTTGCTTGAGAAGCATCGTTATTCGTCAACATATACAACCAACCACCGACGATGAATAATGTCGCGAGAATACCACCAAAGGCAATCCCTCGACGATTTCGTTTTTGTTTCCGTCTTTCTTGTCGAGACTGTCGTTCTTGTTCTTGTTGGTGTTCACTCATGTATGGTTCCTCCTGAAAAAGTCGACACAGTTTTTCCCCACTATACCACCAATGTTTACTCGAAAGATTTAAATTTCGATGACAGTTCGACCACGATGACGTGAAGTCAGCAAGGCTTCTGCGATTTCAGATAAATCGTTTAGTGTTTTGACATCGACTTCTGACGCAAGATCGACCTGCCAGTCACTCGCTAAACGTTGCCATAGCTCTTCGCGATAGGCAATTGGTGTTTGTACCGCATCGATTCCAATCAAGCGGACGCCACGTAGGATGAACGGATAGACTGTCAACGTCATTTCTGCCCCACCGACGTTCCCACACGTCGTGACGACACCACTATATTGTACGAAGCGAATGACGGACGCGAGCAATGGTCCTCCTACCGTATCTATGACACCAGCATATGTTCCTTTTTTTAATGGACGGTCCGTTTCGTCTAAGAACGTAGTGCGGTCTATCACCTCAGCCACACCCTTTTTTAGCAGCCGTTCTTGTTCTGCGCGTTTACCGGTCACGGCATGTACCGTATAGCCTAAGCGAATGAGTAAGGCGATCGCAATCGTACCAACACCACCCGTCGCTCCCGTCACAAGGATTGGTCCTGCATCCTTCGAGACGATTCGTGACAATTCATCAACCGATTGTGCTGCCGTCAATCCAGCCGTTCCGTATTGCATCGCTTCTAACGGACGGATTGTTTCCGGGAGTGGCGTTACCCAATCGGCCGGCACACGTATGTATTCTTGAAAACCTCCCGAGGTGTTCATTCCAAAATCAAAGCCATTAACGACGACCGCTTGACCCGTTTGAAAACGCTCATCTGTTGTCTGTTCGATGTATCCTGCTGCATCAACGCCTGGTGTATGCGGATAGGATTTCGTCACCCCTCGATTACCCGTCATCGATAAAGCATCCTTATAATTGACGCATGAGTGCGTGACACGAATCAGGACGTCTCCTTCCGGTAACTCATCGATGTGTTTCATCTCGATTTTCCCCTCATACGATCCGTCCACTTCGCGGACGACGAAGGCTGAAAAAGTGTGTTCCATGATCTCTCTCCTTTCGCTTGTGCTTCTCTATACCCTGTTGTTTCCATCGACACACTAAAAATCCCTGCCGTTTCTCAAAGAAACGGCAGGGATCGGGGACGGAAAAAGCATCAGGGTTCCATAGGTGGTCAAAGGTAACAGGTCAATCTGTCAATGGTTCGTGGTCATCGGTTTGCCGTCGCCATTTCTTCTCCACAGAGGAAAATTGAGGTCCGTCCCCTCCCCTTGACGCGGAGTCTCACCACGCCAAGGAGCTACATGTAACGTCCACCATCAAAATCGATCGTCGTCTGGTAGTTCGCGGCATTAATCGCATTTGATACTTTGTGCGCTTGTCGCTCCACTTCCTCCGCCTTTAGGCGATAAGTATCGGGATCGAATAAGGCATGGCGAATGACCGTCGTCCCTTCGAATCCATATTGGAACTCGCGTTTCGGTCGACTTGCAAGCATCTGGTAATTTTGTGCTTTCGCTCGTAATTGGGTAGCCCATTCGATTGCTTCGACGAGCGGCATTTCTCCTTCATCTGTCACGATCACAGTGTTTAGATTCGCTGAATAGACGAGACGATCCAAGACTCGCATATCGTGACGCACGATGTCCATCGCGGCTTCGACGTCGATTAAAGTCCGTCCTTGTTGCGCGGGGAGTGCTTCTCCCTTTTCTAAATCAATGAACGCGACGCGATCCATTTCTTCGATTAGCTGATCGAGTTGCTTCCTCAAAATACTCTTTAGTTTCACGGCATCTGCTAGGTACATCATCATCTCCCCTTTCCTGTTCCATTTACGTCATTCCTTTCAAAAGGTTTCAATCAAACTGATGGACAAAGGCACCAAATTCTCCCTGAATCGTTTGCTTGTCCATCTCCGATATCGTAGCAGTTCGTTCTGTGTAGCGTTCTAAGAGGTAGGCTTTTATTAGGATATGTGACGGTTTGAATCCGATCCGCAGGCACCATTCCTGAAGTGTTTCTGTATCATGTCGTCGTGAGCGGGCCGGGAGTATGTGATTGAACTGAATGAGTTGTTTGCGAATCCAGGCATCTGGTAGCTCGACTGGATTCTCAGTTAAACCAAAGTCGTTGGATAAGGGCTGTAACGGGATGTCGGCTCTTATCGATTCCTCGTCCTGCTTCTTGGTCTTTCGACGTTTTCGCCAAACGATATAACCTATTATGACTAGAGGTAAAACAAGCAGGCTCATCAGTAACATCGATGAGGACGATCCTCCTTTTTCGTTCGTACCTCGCTTAGCATTTTCAACCCCTACAACGATGAGCTTATTCTTTTTCTTTTTCGGTTTGAGGTCTTTCTGTTTCTTTGGCTTTTCCTTCGTATCCCAAACACGTAGATCTTCATCGTTCTTCATTTGCTTTTTAGGCAACCACGAAAGAAACGGAATATTTAACAGCTTGCCGTTTTTGTTGCAGTTCGGTTTACACGATCCATTCGTTTCGACCACAGACGTCTGAACCGCTTTTGGCTTCAGTGCTTGAACAGCCGCTTCTGTCAGTGGCTTACCAATCCCTAAGATTAGCAAAATCAGTCCGATACCCGTTATGAGTCGTTTGCGAAGTGACATCAGAAGACCCCCTTTTAACATCCATTATAATCCATTTAAGAATTTTCCGTGTATTTTTATGGATGTCTCGAAACGAGGAATGATTGTGTAAGGAGAGGGGAAAAGGTAGACAGACCTATTCAGAGAGGGGAACCATTTCATGTTAAAACTCGATCACACGCATGATCCGTATCAAAATGCGGCGTTGATTCAGGAATACGTTGAAACGTCAACCAATGAACAAGCTGTTCGGCAAGCAGAACAACTGCTACATGATAGTGCATTCGTCGCACCACGACGTGATCCTAATCTTAGTCGGACACTTCGTTCGATGATCTCACCGTTATTTTTGACGAACCGTGATAAACATATTCTACCGCTGACACCGGCTTTCGTAACGCCACGCGATGAGATTCGACCAAGTTGGTTCGGCCGGCTCAATCATGAGTTCGAACGTTTGATCAGCGATGTCGAAACCGTCGATGTCACTGACTTTGGAGCAGTCGGTGATGGACAAACGGATGATACACAAGCATTCATCGACGCACTCGGTGATGGACATCGACAAGTCCATATCCCAGCTGGTACGTACATCGTTCGGGGAATTCGTTTGCCTAGTTATACGATCTTAACAGGAGCCGGCAAAGGGAAAACGATTTTAAAGATGCACGATGACGCACCAAAAGGCCGTCGTCTCGTGACGAACCAAAATTATCTTCTCGGCAATCATCACCTACTCGTCGAGAAAATGACACTTGACTGGAACATTAAGCGCATCGGTGACGCGAAAAAAAGTAGCACATGGGGCAATCACTCCAGTTGTCTTACGTATGCGCATGTCACCTATGGCTGGGTCTTTGATGTCGAGGCCGTCAACCCGGGACTTCACTGTTTTGATATCTCGACACCGTATTACAATTACAATGGAGACGGAGCTCGAGCAAATTTAAGTAGTTCATTCATCTGGTTCGATGGATTGACCGGTTCTGGATTCGGAGATGACGGGATTACGACGCATCATAGTGATCACCTCTTCATCTCGAACTGTTTCATGCATGATCCAAGTGGACGTGCCCATGCAGAAGGCTTCTCCAATTCAAATGGAATCGAGATCGATGATGGATCACGCGACGTCTGGTTGTTCAACAACGCAACAAGTCGTTGTTTCGGTGGACTTGAGATTAAGGCACATGCGACCTCTTCTGCTGCCTCGACCGTCAAAATCGTCGGACACCTATCGATTGATGATCATCGCGCCTTTAACTTCCGACACATCGGACATCATCAAGCAACTGATCCGACGTCTCAGACGGCTTATAATATCATCGCAACGCGTTTGATCGCTCAGACACCTCAATATACGGAGCTATATGCGAATTCAAAACCGCGCGCACTCGTCGTTTCTGCTTATCGTAATGTCGTCATTCATGATTTCACGGTGCTCGGTGATCCGTATTATGACTATCAAGAACAACCGATGATTGGGATTCAATATAAGGCACGGAACGTCACGATCAGTCAGTTGAAGATGAGCGGATTCCGTCACGCGAAAACAGACATCCAAATCTTTGGTGGAGAAAACGGGGCTGAAGACGTGCGCCTTCGTGATATCCGCATTGAAGATTCCGCCAAACATGGGATTACGATCGGTCCAGACATCACTCACGTCAAGCTGACGAACGTAGCACTAAAAGGAGACGGAACAGTCGGTTTGAACGCTAAATCGGAACCGGAAATGGAACGATTCATCGCGACCGGATTCAAAGTACCGATTCGCGCCCAGTCGACACAAGTATGAACAAAATGACAGGATGGACTGCGGTCCATCCTGTCATTTTTTCATTGAGATCGAATATATGCGAGAACACGTGTATCAATCGCACGATCCGCTTGTTCGCGCATCTCGAAGTTTTCCGTATGCAGATACGTTCGGAACGCGTCTTCGAAATCACCGCGGTAACCAAGCGATAACAACTTATCCATCAACTCTGACTCTAATGCGTCATCAATCGGCTTGATTTCTTCCGGCTTACTCGGTTGTAGATAAAGGGTATGCAGTTGATAGATGCGTTCGAGTTCTTCAATCGGACTCGGATGATCGTCAACGCGTAAATCAATATAGCGGTCGTTGAATCCACCGTATCCGCCACCCTCCTTGACGACGAGAAGTGCTGCTGACTGCATTCCGCGTGAGTCCCCACCTGCTGCTTGACCTGCTGCTAACGCACGCAATAAACGTTCTGCAAGCGGACCTTGCGTTGATTCAAAGACACGTGCCATCTCTTTCACTGTATTACCGTCTACAAGAATATTCCCTTGCGCTGCAAAGTGTTTCCCGGCAATACCGCCTGCCCAGTCGTTACATCCCTCTCCCGTGAATGTCGCACTCTTGCCATTCGCATCAATGATTCCGACCTGACGATCCGCTCGTCCTTCATCTGCTTCCGTCAATCGACGCAGTACTTCGTCTGCTGAAGCCCCTTGTTCGATCATCCGTAATCCTTCAGGACCATACGTCGTATTTGCAAACGATTGTGTCGCTACAGCACCTACTCCCGCCTTCGCAAACGGAACAGCGCTCCCGACGGCTAAAAACTTCGACTGAACGGCAACGCCCCATGCTTGTTCTTTTTCACAATACCCAACGATTGAATATGTCACTTCAGTTCCCCCTTTAGTCATTACCTATTCCGTTCGTGATAACGCTTCCCGATTCCTGCAACTGAAAAACCTTCCGAACATCTGTCCGGAAGGTAGACTTCATTGAATGCCAAGTGTCACGGCAAGTAGTAAGGCGGCACATGCCAAGGCAATCCAGATCGCGAAAAGCTTCCAGACGAAACGAAGCCATTTTTCGTACGGAATGCCTGCGATTGCGAGAAATGCCATCAAATGAGCACTCGTCGGGAAAATCATGTTCGTCAGTCCATCTCCATATTGGAATGCTAAGACAGCCACTTGACGCTCGATTCCCAGTAAATCCGACAATGGTGCCATGATGGGCATCGTCGTCGCCGCTTGTCCACTTCCCGATGGAATGAAGAAATTCGTAATCAATTGCACGGCGTACATCCCGATGACGGCAAAGAACGTCGGTAAATGTCCTACGGCATTCGATAAGCCGTAAATGACCGTATCGATAACACGTCCTTCTTCGAGAATGACAACAATCGCACGAGCAAATCCAACAATCAACGCGCCGAACGTTACGGCTTTTGCGCCGTCAATCAAACTCTCGAACGTACCGTTCACACCAAGCGTAACGATTCCCGCAATCATCCCGATGATCAAGAAGGATGCGGTTAATTCCGTCAAATACCAGCCCCACTCAAAGATTCCGATCACATTGAGCGTGATCCCACCGATTAAAACCAGTAAGACGAAAGCATGACGTTTCGAAAAGCGCGAAATCGTCGTCGCTGCTTCTTCCGAACGACGTTGTTCTAGATCATAAACAAGACTGCGCGCCGGATCATGTTTGACTTTCCGTGCGTAGTTCATGACATAAAGAATCGTTACGATTAAAAAGACGACATAGACGGCGGTTCGATAACCGAGACCGCTAAAGAGTGGAACTTCAGCAATCGATTGAGCAACACCTACCGTAAATGGATTCAACATCCCACCGGCAAAACCAACGGCCGCCCCTAAGCTGACGATCGCGGCTCCTGTCATCGCGTCATAACCGAGCGCACGCGCGAGCATGATCCCAATCGGTACGAAGATGATCGTTTCTTCTGCCATGCCGATCGTCGCCCCGGCAATCGAAAAGACGAACATCGTCATCGGAATCATAATGTGTCCTTTTTGACCGAACCGGCGTATCAATTGATTGATTCCTGCTTCAATGGCGCCTGTTTGACGAATGATTCCGAAAACACCACCGACTAAGAAAATATAAAAGATGATTGCGGCGCCTGCTTCCATGCCTTTTGGGATTGCTTCAAATAAACCAAAGAGATTGACAGGCGCAGACTCTACCGCGCGATATGTACCATCGATGACGACAGTCTGTCCGTCTTGCTTTTCACGATCGAATTGTCCTGCTGGAAGTGTATACGTCAAGATGACTGAGATGATGAGAATTGCCATGATAATGGCATATGTATGAGGCATCTTGAAGAATGATCGCTTCGACCCTGGTGCATTCGTTCGTTCATTCATGATAAAAGCCTCCTTTTTGTGTCTTTATAAGGATAATGCCCTAATCAGGGAAAAACTAACAGTTTCAATGAAATGTCATATGATTGTAAAAGAAAAGTGGAATACTGCTAACTTAAAGTTTCGTTAAAAATAGATCGACCGTGTCGCATGAAACAAAAAAGGAAGGTATTCTAGGCCATGAACCTAGAATACCTTCCTTATGTGTTACGTCAATCTCTTATGATTATGCTTGGAACGATTGAACGTCTAATGGTTTAGCAAGAGCCGTTTGAGCAAACGCAACGAATTGTCCGAAATGGGCACTCGTGTTGTGTGCTTCAATTGCAGCTTGGTCTTCCCATTTTTCAATCATCATGAAGACATTTTCGTCTTCTGTGCTTTGGAACAAGTCATAGCTGATGTTACCTGCTTCAGCACGTGATCCTGCCAATAGTGTTTTAGTTGCTTCTAAAAATTCTTCTCGTTTTGCGGGTTGTACTTCTAATTTTGCTTCGATGGCGATCATCGGAAAGCCTCCTTTGTAATTTCGTTAACTTAAGCATCTTAGCACCTCCGAATTCGTTACGCCATAAAGATGCTCGGACGATTGATGATATTTAATTACGGGTAATTACAGATGTAATTATTACTTTGTGCCACATCAGAGAAAGGAGCAACGAAGATGCGCGTTGAGGTATTTTATTTTGAGGATGACGGGCACATTCCGAACAATCCGACATTCCCCGTGTTGATTTATCGGCACGCATTTGCAGAGCCATCACACATCGAACAGACCTTCCATGCACATGACTGGCGTAACAGCTGGGTGGATGGGATTTTTGACTTTCATCATTATCATAGTATCGCTCATGAAGTGATCGGGATTCTTGAAGGGCATGCAACCGTTCAGCTGGGTGGTCCGCTCGGTAAGACCTTCACTTTGACGAGCGGAGATATTCTTTTACTTCCTGCAGGTACGGGACATAAAGCACTTGATACAAGTCGACACTTTCGAGTGATCGGTGCCTATCCGGATGGTCAAGACTACGATACGCTGACAGGTCAAACAAGTGAACGACCGGAAAATCTTCAACGTATTCGTCAGGTGATGCGCCCAACTCAAGATCCTGTATTCGGTGATCACGGTCCTTTGTTTGAGCATTGGTGACGTCTCCTTCTATTGAAGAAGACGTTTTTGTTCGGAGTTCACGTGGTAAACCCTACTATTGTCTCTCTACTAAAGGAGGAAGAACGATGAACGCAACAGAAAAGACGTTGATACTTGCTGCATTAAAGCAAAAAACGGTGACGTTTCCCGATCAGACGCATGTTCGGGCACTCGGACAAGGTACGTGGCGGATGGGAGAAGAGTCGGAGAAGCACGCAGCAGAAATCGAAGCACTCCGTGTCGGTCTTGATAGCGGAATGGAACTCATCGATACGGCAGAGATGTACGGGGAAGGTGCTTCTGAAGAATTGATTCGCGACGCGATCGCAGATCGACGAGAGGAAGTCTTTCTCGTTTCGAAAGTCTATCCGCATCATGCTGGTGGGGAAGCATTGAAGCAGGCTTGTTCCAACACACTTGAACGTCTTGGTACCGATTACCTTGATTTGTACCTTCTGCACTGGCGTGGCGACATTCCACTGAAAGAAACCGTCGAAGGACTGGAAGCTTTAAAACAAGAAGGAAAGATTCGCCGTTGGGGTGTGTCTAACTTTGACGTATCAGACATGAAAGAACTGTTGGCACTGCCAAATGGTGATCAATGCGCTGTCAATCAGGTACTCTATCACCTTGGATCACGCGGAATCGAGTATGAACTATTACCGTTACTACGTAAGCATGGTATACCAGTGATGGCGTATTGCCCACTAGCAGAAGGTGGTTCATTACGTGATCAACTTCTGAATCATCCGACCGTCGAGGAACTCGCTGAGACACATGGCGTTGAACCGGCACAGATTCTACTTGCATGGGCGATTCGTGAAGGTGATGTCATCGCGATTCCTAAGGCCGGACAAGCACATCATGTCGAAGCCAACGGTCGCGCCGCGCTCCTGAATTTGACAGAGGAAGAGTTGGTTGCACTTGATCAAGCATTCCCAGCACCAACAAAAAAAGAACCACTCGATATCGTTTAAGGAGGTCATTTTCATGACAAAACATGTTCAACTCGGTCAATCTAACTTATTCGTTCACCCCATCGGTCTCGGTACGAATGCTGTCGGTGGACACAACTTGTATCCAAATCTCGATGAGCAAGCCGGACGCGATCTCGTCCGTGTCGCTTTGAAGCAAGGAATCAATTTCCTCGACACAGCTTTCATCTACGGACCAGAACGTTCGGAGGAACTCGTCGGTGAGGTCTGGAACGACACAGTCGCTCGAGAAGATGTCGTGCTCGCGACGAAAGGTGCGCATCAGTTCGTTGACGGAAACGTCGTCATGAACAATTCACCAGACTTTCTCCGTCAATCGGTCGAAGAGAGTTTAAAACGTCTTCAGACAGACTATATCGATTTGTATTACATTCATTTTCCGGATGAATCGACACCAAAGGACGAAGCCGTCGCCGCACTCGCTGAACTGAAAAAAGAAGGAAAGATTCGCGCAATCGGTGTCTCGAATTTCTCACTCGAACAACTGAAGGAAGCGAACAAAGACGGACACGTCGACGTCTATCAAGGGGAATACAACCTATTCAAACGGGATGCGGAAGAAGAGTTACTCCCGTACATCGTTGAGAACGGTATGTCCTTCGTCCCGTACTTCCCACTCGCTGCTGGATTATTGGCAGGGAAATATACGAAAGAGACGACATTTGACGATTTACGAAAAAACGATCCCTTGTTCCAAAAAGATGTCTTCGAACAAAACCTCGCAAAAGTCGATCAACTGCGCCCGATTGCAGAAGCACACGATGCAGAAGTCGCACACATCGTACTCGCGTGGTATTTGGCACAGGACGGTATCGACGCCATCATTCCTGGTGCAAAACGACCAGATCAGGTGACGGATACGTTGCGTACATTAGACGTTCAGTTGTCGCAAGAGGATATCGAAAAGATCGACCAAATTTTTAGCTAATCGTTCTCTTTTTATGCACATGAGCAGAATAGGCGAAAAATCATGCTGAACTTCGTATGATGGAGGCATGGAGGCGATTGATCATGAAGCACCATTTTCATTTAACCGCAAACTGGCCGGGCAATCGCAATGATGTTGGTCAGATCGAGACGGGTGAACTAAAAACAAAAATCTCAATTCCGGACGCCATGGATGGTCCAGGAGTTGGTACGAATCCAGATGAGATGTTACTTGGGGCAGCTGCTACGTGCTATATCATCACGCTTGCCGCGATGCTTGAGCGTAGCCACATTCCAAAGGTCTCGTTAACGATGGAATCTGAAGGCATCGTGGATGTCACGAACGGTGTCTTTACGTACGACGCGATCATTCATCGTCCGAAACTTTTATTACCATCTGATCTGTCGGATCGTGATCTGGAGAAGGCGCAACGTCTTGCTGAAAAAGCGGAAGGTTCGTGTATGATTACGCGGGCACTAGCTGGTAATGTAAAAGTATCGCTTGAGGCTGTTGTGGAGCGTGTGTAAGTTAATTTTCAACAATTAGAAATCAAATACTCCTTTAACTATGTATTTTTTAAATCACAGTTAAAGGAGTATTTTTTACTGAATTCAATAACGATAAGGAGTTTTCAATGAACCTTGTATCTTTCTTTTTAGCATCTCGTAAGAGGCATTCTCATCTTGTCTCATTAATTTATGAATTATTCGATGGCAACTTGCACATAATAAAGCTAAGTCTTCAGTCTGAGTATCTGTTATGCCACTTATACTTAATTGATTTTTATGATGAGCTTCAATGTAACCTTTCCCGATAACTCCATAAACTTCCTCATAATTCATCTCACAAATATCACAGAATAATTGCCCAGCATGTCCAATTGCAAACTGTTCTTTTGCTTTTTTAACTACTTTTGTATTTCGTTCTGTTATGTAATGCGTGGCGAGTCGCTTTTCGCCTTCTGTATATCGCCCATCTTCCAGTAGACTTTCAGCAATATGCGAGTTAAGTACTTCACTCTCGTCTGTATAGTACTCTGTTGGAAAAGCAAAGTATTCTTTAAATTTGCTTTCGAAAGTATCAAAGGTCATAAAAGGATGAAATTTTTCCAGTTTAAATGATTTATCTGATCCGTTCAGATCTTTTTTTAAGTTGATTACTTCATTTTGATTCAGCCATACAAATTGTATATCGTTTATTCTGACTAATTCTTCCTCATTGGTAACACAAAAAATTAGGTAATCATATTCGGTTACTTTCGTATCTCGGATGCCATACATTCCACCTGTTGCCCCTCTTATTCCGATACGTTTCCCATCTAAAATTTGCTTATTCTTTTCTGATTTAAATGATACATTATATTGATCAGACAACGATTTTAACCACTCTTTTGTTAACTTTTTCATTACACTTACAATGTCTTTTTGCAAGATCTATCCCTACTCTCGTTTCATTTGGAGGATTGCATTTATGATTAAAAAACAGAAAAAATCAGGAGACCAGCATACGAAAGATGTTGCGATGTATTTTGAACAATTGATTCAAGAGCAATCATCTCTTTCACAAGAACAACATCCCGCAGCAATCGTTGCTCAATTTCTATTCACCCAATTTCCAAAAACGAGTGAAGTCAAAACTAAATTCGATTTTAAACGTGCTGATCATCATGCTGATTTATATATTTATCAAGACGAACACATTTATCCGATTCATTTATTTTCCCTTAAGAAAAATACAACGATTCAACCTAAAAATCCTGGTGCTAAATCCTTCTTACATAAGTATTTTGGTTTAACGGAATCCCAACATACATTTAATGCATTACTGGATCAAATGCGCTCTAACCTTTTTCAAGATATTGCGTTTCACCATGGGATCACCGATTTATATGTATCGGAGGCAACGTTAAAAAAATCAATTCATGCATTGCAGTTAGATGAGACCATACTTAAAGCCTATCGTAGAAGATTCTTAGAAGGTATTCGGGATCATTGTTATTCGCTCCTTCTTAAGAGTCTAAATGAGCATCAATCTGATTTTTTCAAAGGTTTCAAGCATCTATCGATGATTGAAGAATATAAAGTTATATTCATCGAAGAAACCTCTGAGATCAAACTAGAACAACAGATGATCCAAACATTCGAATCCGTACATCTATTGAAAAAGAACAATTCATCGATTCATATCTTAGTGGATGATTATGAGCTCGAACTTCGATTCAAATTCGAGTCTTCTTTAACATCTTCCATTAAATTAGCGACGAAACTATCGCATACTCGTGAACTAACGAACCAATTTCAACAAAAAACGAAGCAACTTAATGCAAAGTGGTTAAATGCTTTTGAAGATTCTCTACATACCCATACATTACTTACTCATTCAAATAAAAGTAATGCAATCGGTCGCTGTCATGAAGTCCTTACGCTATATCAATTCATCAAACACGATCCAACGATTCATTTAGTCGATTCTACTCAAGTTCATCAGACATTAACAGCTTACTATTCGTATCTTGAACCAAACGTATTGCAACAGCTTATTGATAGTGCTCACGTTACAACTTCCGTGTTACTTGATTACTTAAAAAATGTATATGGTCAGTCTCAAATTGAACAAGTTCAACTCGTATCAGATAGCTATGTCGCGAATAAATTAGAAACAGCAGACATCTTACTCACTCTTCGATACGAACAAAACTTGATTGAGCTTCCCTTGTCCTTAAAAGCACTAAAAGCTCATAATTCTGTCATGACAATTAAAAATCCAGGTGCTGGTACGATTCTTTCCTATCAATATTTTGATGTTTTCGACGAAATGCAGGAGTTCATTGCAAAGATAAAAGAAAAATATTTGATTGGTTTGATTTCACGTCAGGAAGTACTCTCTGAAGTATCAAACGAAATCACAAAACACCTTTCCATCGCTTCACAAACGTCTCTTGTTTCTGGATTGAAAAAAATGATTGGAACGAACTTATCGATTGTCTCTTTTTATCAAAATTTAACGTGCTCCATTCATCCACCGATTGAAGTCGGAGGGCATATTCGTGTATCTCAACATTCATCGACTACGACACGCTTGACTTGGTCTAACGGTAACGAATACTTAAACTTTCGAGTCAAGTTCAGTGCTGGTGCCTCTCATGGATGGTCGTCCCTTAAATTATCGTGCGAACGCTCCGTCACATAATACTAAAAAAACGGACCTACTCATCAAAGAGCAGGTCCGTTTCACGTTTAAAAAAGTTTCAATTGTTGTTCTGATTGCTCTGCAACTAACTCCTCTGATTTCAACCAGTCTGTGATGGGTTGCAGAATACGCAACGCTAAGAGTACAGGCACAGCATTTCCAATTTGCTTATACTGCTTATCTAACCGGTTATTTAATTGCGTTTTCATATTACCACCATCATAAAATTCGAACCAATCCGGAAACGTCTGGATACGGGCCGATTCCCGAACACTCATACGACGATTAGAACCCACTAAGCTCCATTCATCTTTTCCTATTTTTTGCATTGCTTCTCCGCCTGGCCACAATTGTGCTTGTCTACCAGATGCTTGAATCGTAAAGGCTTGTTCTGTCCACTTCTTTTTACGATTGCGAGATAAATACATCGGAGAAAAGCCACCACTATACACATCAGCTGGTTCCTTCGGTAAATCTGAAATCGTCTCTTCTAAAGTCACGTAAGGATATTTTCCTAAAGGACCATGCGTAGGCTCTGGAAATGTATATCTGAATGAAACATCTTTTCGTACACCGATGATAAAGACACGTTCCCGAAGTTGTGGCACCCCATAGTCTCGAGCATTGACCAGTTGGTAATTCACTTCATATCCCGCTGCAGCAAAGTCTTCAATGATTTGGCGCGCTACTTCCCCTTTCCCTAAGGTTAATAACCCTTTTACGTTTTCAGCGACGAATACTTTAGGTCGTGCTTGCATAATCGCTCGAATGAAATGGATATACAAAAAGTTTCGTTCATCATCAATCAAGCGTGGACCTGCTGAACTGAATCCAGGACAAGGAAATCCCCCAAGTATGACATCACATTCAGGAAAGTGTTTGATTTTCCGTATGTCTCGACCGTCTTGAAAGACCTCTGTCGAAAAGTTCATTTTATATGTGATAGCGGATTCTCGAAACATATCATTCGAAAAAATCGTCTCTGTTACGTTTCCTTTTGATATTAACTCCTCAAAAGCTTCTTTTGATTGAAAGACTCGTTCGATAACATCTTCTCCATGCAGACTGATAAGACCAGCTAGCTCTAATCCTAAATCTAATCCTCCTGCTCCAGAAAACAGACTAATCACACTATGTGCTTTTGTTGAGCGTTTGATATCAGAAAAAAAAGCGGTATCGTCTGTTTCGAAAATACGATTTGTTTCTTCCTGGATTTTTTCGAACAGTACATTTTTTACATCGATTTCTTCATATTCAGTCAAAGGACGGTACTTTGCTCGTCCTCGTTCATTTAATTTCATAGGTTTACCTCCTGGCAACATCCTCTTGCCTTTATTATAAGCGAGCATCCGTTAAAAGGCCAGCGTTCTGATTAAATCGTAGAATAATTGATTTTAAAGACGTCGTCTTTTTTATATACCAGTTATCCACATGTGGATAACTCCATTTATGGTATACTTATGGCACTTATCCACAAGTAGAAATGAGGAAACTAACATGTCTCGTGAACTCTATCCGATCGTCGTCAAACCAGAATGGATTGAATCGATTCGAAGCGATTATCCCGCTTTACGTAAGGAGATGTTCGAAGCTCTGCAACATGTAAAAGAGGCAGGCGGACTGCTGCATCTAATGACAGAACATAAAGAATACCTTGCAACTGGTTATTTTGGCAAGCAGGAAAAAGGTGTCGGTTGGACTCTCTCAATGGACGAGCAAGAACCAATCGATGTCGCCTTCTTCAAGCAACTTTTTGAAAAAGCGTTAGACAAACGAAATGAATTTTTTGAAGAGTACTCAGAAGCCTTCCGTATTTTTAACGGCGCTGGAGATGGTATCGGTGGATTGACGATTGATTGTTATGATCATCATTACCTCATTACATTCGAAAATGAAGGCATCTATACATTCCGTCCACTGATTCTTGAAGCTCTTGAATCACTACTGAATTATAGAAGCATTTATGAAAAACGAGACTTCCTCGTCGATCTTCAACCGGTCAAAGGTGACGACTTCTTGAAGGGGGAACGAGGCGATTTTCCTGAAGTCGCACAAGAATATGGTGTGTTGTATGAATATGACTTGGACGCTGGTATGCGGACTGGTTTTGACATTGCCCAACGTGAACTTCGCCGAATCCTTCTCGATTCCGTCGAACGAAAGACCGTACTTAACCTCTTTTCCGATACAGGAACGTTAACGGTAGCTGCCCTTTATGGTGAAGCTGCCCGAACGACAAGCGTTGATTTCTCGACACGCAGTCGAAATAAGACAAAAGATAATCTGATGTTGAATAGTTTTTCTCCTGAGAAACAGAAGATTTTAGTTCAGGATGCGTTCGACTACATCGAACAGGCGGATAAAAAGACTCGTTTTGACGTCGTCTTGTTCCATCCTCCCGTACAAGTCAATACACGGACACGTCAGTTTCGGACCGAACAGGATCTCGCCCTTTGGATCCAAAAAGTCATTCATCTGACGAATCGTGGAGGACTGCTTGCGATTACGACAGATAGTCCTGCTCTTGATGCGTCACAATTGAAAAAAGCTGTCGAGCAGGCTTTCAACAAATTGCGTCAAAAATTCGAAGTCGTGTGGGAGCAACCGGAGCAGAAAGATTTCCCGACTCCTCCTTCCATGCCACAACTCGCCCCAAAAAGCATTCTCGTTCGTCGTAAATGACCTGTTATCTAAAAAATCCGCTACTGAATTTTTCAGTAACGGATTTTTTTATATTTTTAACAGGAAATGTAAAATGAATGGAGAATCATTTTTTATGAGTTGGATAGACACTTACCTTACCAAAGTGTGATGTTTGATCAAATCGTTGATAGAGATCATTTAACGCATCGCGTTCATAAGGAATCTGCTCTTCAATCCGAATTTCAATCGTTCCCTCTTCCACTAAACGAATGAGTTCTGATAAGTGACGTTGCTGTTGTTTCATCTCATCTACTTTTCCTTTCAGCAATGGAAGTGCGACGAACACAGCTTCAAGTGACAAGGCTTTACTATGCATCATCGTTAAATCTTGTGTCGTCCGTGTCGCGATCGAAATGATGCGTCCTCGCTCTTTTGCGAGTATGAACGATTCTTGTAAATGGTCACCACCGACTGTATCAATAATGACGTCGAATCCGTCCAGATCTAGTCGGTTTAGCAACGCTTCAGCTGATTCTTCCTTATACTGATGAACGCGAATCCCTTTCGCTTCTAACCAAGCTGCCTTCTCGTCAGAAGAGGCGCTCGCTGTGACGTCACACCCATAATGACGCGCGAGTTGAACGGTAAGATGTCCTACTCCACCCGTTCCACCTGCTACATATACACGAATGCCTGGAGTAATCGCAATTCGCTCTTTTAATATTTCCATCGCCGTCAACCCAATCACCGGTAAACAACCAGCCACCTTAGCCGAGACCCCTTCCGGTCGTAAGACTGCCATCTGTTCAGGCACAAGCATTTCTTCCGCTAGCGCACCGGCACGTGTTCCAAGTCCACCGCCGAATGCGACGATGCGATCGCCGATAGAAAAAGACGTCACACCATCCCCAATCCCAATGACTTTCCCCGTTACATCCCCCTGGAGAATTCCAGTCGTCGAAGCCGCCGCCACATGTCCGAAGAACATCTTCGTATCAAGTGGATTGATGCTTGACCCCTCGATTTGAACCCGTAATTCGTGTTTCCCCGCTTTTTCAGGTGTGACGTCTTTTTCTATAAGTGATGCGTCTTTTCCGTATTGATCGACTACGAATGCTCTCATGAAGAATTCCCCCTTTTTCATTATCAGTCTACCATGATTCAGAATTCTCTCACATTAGGCGTTCATGCTATGATGAAGGTATCTTATGACGAGAAGGGACGTTTTTGATTTGAAACAAGAATTGATTGATCGTCTAACTACATACGTGAAAGTCGATACACAGTCGAACTATGAGAGTACGACGGTTCCAACAACTGAAGGGCAATGGACACTAGCTCGTTTGCTCGTAGAAGAATTAAAGACAATTGGCATGGAAGAGGTCACGGTCGATGACAATGGGTATGTCATGGCGACGTTACCTGCCAATACAGATGCGGACATTCCGACAATTGGTTTCCTTGCTCACCTGGATACAGCGACGGATTTCACAGGTACGAATGTCCGTCCGCAACTCGTGGAAGCATATGACGGAAATCCAATCACGTTAAGTGAAGTACCGTCCGTCATCCTGTCGCCAACTGATTTTCCGGCACTACACAACTATGTTGGTCATACCTTAATGACAACAGATGGTACGACATTACTTGGTGCCGATAATAAAGCCGGAATCGCAGAAATCATGACAGCGATGCATTATCTGATTTCACATCCGGAAATCAAACATGGTCGCATTCGTGTTGCCTTTACACCAGACGAAGAAATCGGTCGTGGACCGCATCACTTTAATGTCGAAGCGTTCGATGCCACGTATGCTTATACGGTCGACGGCGGTCCGTTGGGTGAACTCGAATACGAAAGCTTTAATGCGGCGGCGGCCAAAATCGTCTTCCACGGAACAAATGTCCATCCGGGAACAGCAAAAGATAAGATGGTCAATTCACAGAAACATGCGATGGCATTCCACGATCGTCTTCCTGGAGAAGAGTCTCCTGAATTCACGGATGGTTTCGAAGGATTCTTCCACCTGATTTCGTTTGATGGTTCTGTCGAAAAAACGACGCTCGACTACATCATTCGTGATTTCGATCGTGAGGCGTTCGAAGGACGGAAACATTTCTTGTCTGCCCTTGTCGATGAGTGGAACAAAAAGTATGGCGCCGGCAGTGTCGAAATCGATTTACACGATCAGTACTACAACATGCGCGAAAAAATCGAACCCCATATGCACATCGTCGATATCGCTCATGCAGCGATGGAGTCGCTTGACATCACACCAATTATTAAGCCAATTCGTGGTGGAACGGATGGATCACAACTTTCATACATGGGTCTTCCGACACCGAACATCTTTACCGGTGGCGAGAACTACCATGGCAAGTTTGAATTCATTTCGGTCGATAATATGGTCAAAGCAACACAAGTGATCATTGCCATCGCTCAAGGATTTGAACAAGCTTCGCGCTAATTAAAAAGCAGATTCTCAGCGCTGAGAATCTGCTTTTTTTCATGTCTGGCGTTGTTGTTTTTTCAAGCGATAGATGTAACCAATCAGCAAAAAGATAATCAACGTCGAGGCAATCATGAGTTCCTTCGACCATTCACCGACGAAGGAGTTGGAATTTTCCTCAATCTCTCGCTCAGGCATCTGTTCTTTCATCCGGTCTGCTTGGCGCTTCGTGATTTTAAAGTTGTCTTTCCACTTCCACGTTTTTTCTTCTCCTTCAACACGGATATTAATGTGATACGTACCTGGTTCTAAGATTCCCGTCGTTTCAATCGGTGTTTTCATATAAATCGACGGAGCAAATCGAACTTCCATCTCTTTACGAACGACGACTTTTTTGCCTTGCGTGACGACGGCTTCGAACTTCATGGGCTGACTGATCGTCGGTACCTGATTGGCTAGCTTAACAAAGACGGTCGGTCTAGAAAAAGACGACTTTGCCTCTACCCCTTCGTACGTAATCTCGGGCGCCAGATCTTTAATCGAAGATCGGACTTTCAAACCGATGATGTAAGAGTGACGATTTTGAATACCGATTGTATTTTTTTCAGCTGTTTCTTTTTCTGGTTTCTTCTCGACCCGAACACCAGCTAACAAGGTACCGTCTAAATCGTTCACGATCTCAAGTGGTAAAGAAACGACTTTCGATTCGCCACCCTTGATGAACGTCGATGTCGCGTTCGGTTGAATGAGATCCGTCAACGAAGTCGGAGCTAACGGGACCGGTTTCTTTTGATCGTAAACGATCAAACCATTATCGTTCGTCGTTGCATTCCGGATTGATGTCAAAAACGTATGATCATCAGGTCCGTGATTGAAAATCCGAACTTGAATGTTCGTCTTTTGTTTTGCCGTCATACGTAAGTCAAAGTACGAGACACCCGAATCGACTTGGTAGGCATTCGGAACGGTTTCAATCGAAAAGTTGACGCGATCTTTCGCGAAGCTAGCAGACGGTATTGTCCAAACGAGCAGCCCATAAAATAATGCTACAAGACAACCGATTCCCCATCGTTTCATCTTTATCTCCACCTACTTTCAAATCAATTCACGACATCTGTAAGTGTCCAGTCCAGTGTCGCGGTATGTGTTCCTTCCACTTGAACGTTAATGGGTACATTGAGTTTGATATAATCGTTATCGGTTCCGTTACCTTTCCAGTAAATTTGCCAAGTTGAGAACGTTCCTTCTGGGGATGTTAATATCGTTTGCGCATCCCCTGCATTTCCTGGTGTCAATGTTATGTCTCCTGTCGTAGGTGCCGTGAATCCTGAAACATTCACTAATGTTTGAACAGTACCGGCATCGATCGATAACGTCGAACCTATTAACGAGGGTTTTCCACCTTCATCTATAAAGTCTCCCAACTTCACGGTTACTTCCCATTCTGTCCGATTGACCCGTCGATCCGTTACTTGGAGAAATGGTTTTTGATCGGTCGCATTAAATTCTGCTTTGTTAGAAAGCAATTCGTTTGATCCAAAATCAAAGTTAGGCGCATAGTCGAGTGTCAATGGTCCTGTCTTTCCCGTAGGTGTATTTCCACCGTTTTTGTCTGGTTCATATGGATTATTCGGATCTCGATCATCTGGATCCACGATGACCGGAGCTTCATTCGTCGTGAATGTGATTTTTGCTGTCGACTCGCCAGTCGAAGTCGCCGCCCATGCAGTTGTTGTGCCTAAAACCAAAGCCGTACTCATCAATACCGTCGAAACAGCGAATCGTTTTTTCATCTCTGTTCTCTCCTTTTTCATGGTGCATTGATTAGACTCCATTGAATATCTGCGCTATACGATAAAGGTTTTGGATATTTTCCGGTTAAATCGAGAATGATTCCTTCACTTTCTGCATAGGTTAATGGTGTCTGATTCGAACTTGTCGACATCGTTCCCGTTGCGATTTCAATAGCAGTCGATTGCAATAGTTGGGTTTTCGAAGCTGTTTTGAAATAAAGAACATCTTTCAATACATCATTCTCTGTACTCGTCAAAGGACGACTGAGACTTGCTTGTAGCTTCCAGTTGTAACCTGTTGCATTTTCATGCGAAATAGAAATCGTCATTGGTGATAAGCGAGGGATGATTTTCTCACGTCCTGTCACTTCATGACTTCCAAAGTCTAGTGTGTTCGGAACAATTAAGTTGAATGTAGGTCCGATTCCAAGTGTTGCTGCCGCCGTACCACTACTTAAAACATTCAAATCAACTAACCCATCTGCTAAAACACTTCGAAATGTGTAGACTTTATCGACTCCGACTGGTAAATTTCCAACTTTAAAAGATAAGGTGAATCGATCGTTACTTAGAAGAGATAGCTTTAATAAAGAGCTAACATCTGCATAGATTTGGTTATTTGTTCGATCAATTATTGCTGTCACATCTCTCGTTTGTGATCCAACCCCAAGTAATCCACTATAGCGATATTGCAGTTGGACGGAACTCGTTTCAATACTTTGTATCACTTCTGGTGGTAGTCGAAAAATAATATATCCACTTGATAGATTTAAGCTCAACAATCCAGAAACAGTATTTTCTAATGTGATCGTTTTAGTCGTTCCATTATAGGAAGCATCTAAGCTTGATGTTCCGAGAAGTGCTACTCCAGCAAGCATCGGTGCAACCGCTTGTTGCTTCTCTTGTCTTGATTTAATTGCCTTTAAGACAGGTGCTTCAATTTCGCTCGATGATTCTTCTTCAGAATCAGGCTGCTCGGAAACTTCATTGTCCTCTTCATCTGGAGCTGTCTCTGGTGTCGGTGGGTCTTCATTCTCGGTTGGAAGTGTCTCTGGTGTTGGTGAGTCTTCATTCTCAGTTGGAGGTGTCTCTGGTGTCGGTAGGTCTTCGCTCTCGGTTGGAGGTGTCTCGGGTGTTGGTGGGTCTTCACTCTCAGTTGGGGGTGTCTCTGGTGTCGGTGGGTCTTCGCTCTCAGTTGGGGGTGTCTCTGGTGTCGGTGGGTCTTCACTCTCAGTTGGGGGTGTCTCTGGTGTCGGTGGGTCTTCACTCTCGGTTGGAGATGTCTCGGGTGTCGGTGGGTCTTCACTCTCGGTTGGAGATGTCTCGGGTGTTGGTGGATTTTCATTCTCAGCTGGAGGCATCTTCTCTAATTCTATGACTTCTTCGCATTTTTCAATTTCTTCTTTTTCCAACAAGTCCTTTTTCTTTGGATCATTCAACGTCTCTTCACAAAACGATGACGTCAAAGGCTCTGGAATCTCGAATTCCTCAGTCGTCGCATGACTGTGCGGAATCGGAAAGCTTGTTGCCAGTAGAATCATTAAGATGATAAAAAGATTCGGTGATCGATTTCGATACAAATACACCCCTCCCATCCTTATGACCTATTTCCATTGACCTGTATCTCTATCTACCTTCTAAATAAGGTAAATAAACCATTAATTTGGGATTTAAAAGATATAAAATATATCATTATTTATTGGTATATTAAAATTTAATGCCATAAGAGCATTAGTACAGTCATTTTATTATGACGAAATAAAAAAATGTGCTTGTCTCCAAGCACATCGAGTTTTTAATTCTTTTCTTCTGTTGTAGCATCTGGAATCGGTAATTGAACCATACTACCTGACCCACTGACGAGTGGTGATTTCCCGTCCCACTTCTTGACAGCTTCGTATTGAATCATTTCTTCTGTCAATGTCTTCTGTAGTTCTTTTTGAGCTTTTGCCAAACCTTGGGCTTCAATCAAACGGGCATCTGCTGCTCCTTTTGCTTCTACGCGAAGACGTTCCGCTTCTGCTTTAGCGATTTCAAGATCTGTTTTCTTTTTATCAAGTTCTTGCGACGCTTTGACACGTGCGTCAATCGCTTCCTGTGTCTTTTCATCTGGTTTCGGCGCACCGAGTGCGACATCTTCGATGATGAAACCAATCTCCTTGACGTCTTCTGCAAACTGCGTCTGAATGCTCGTCGAGACATTCCCTGATTTTTCACCGAACAGTTCAAGGACGGTGACTTTTGAGATTTGCTCACGCGATGCATCATAGAGACGTTGTTTCAGATAACCTTTTGCAATCTCATCGATTTCGATCGGTCCGAACTTGTTGAAGACTTTCGTCACCTTATCCGGTGAGACGGAGAAGCTGTATGTAAAGTCAACGACGATGTTCTTCCCGTCTTTCGTCGCAAGCGTCATGTTTTCAAGTGCTTTTGTCTGTGTCCGAATCGGATACTCCGTCACACGTGTGATTGGTGAAACGACATGCCAGCCTTGCGATAATGTCTCATCTTTGACACCACTTGATGGTGTATAGACGACACCAACTTGTCCAGGTTCGATTTGTTCGACGATGAACGGCGTTGTTGCGAGCAACGCTAGTACGAGCACACCAGCGATGATCATCGATGGGCGAATTTTTTTCTTTGGTTTGATTTCTCTCATTCTGAATCTCCTTTATCGATCTTTTCTTGGATATAGCGGTAGAGTTCCATGCCAAGCAAAACGATGAGGGCGAAAAACAATAATGTGAAAAAGATGGCCATCTAACCCCTCCTCTAACGAATTCCTTACTTTCTTCTACGTATCTATCTGGAAAATGTTTCATTTTTTTAAATGTCTGGTTGCTTATTTTTAATTTCTGTCCTAATATGGAGGGAACTTTGCCTGCTCTACGACAGATCACGATTTGTGGTACACTCGAATGAGCACATCACTTACTAGAAACGAGGGTTCATCTCTATATGATTACAGTACAAAACGTCGGTCTTCGCTTTGCAGACCGAAAATTATTCGAAGACGTCAACATCAAGTTCACACCAGGTAACTGTTACGGTCTAATCGGTGCGAATGGTGCCGGTAAGTCAACGTTCTTGAAAATTCTCGCTGGTGACATCGAAGCACAACAAGGCGATGTCATCATCACACCAGGCGAACGCTTAGGCGTCCTCCGTCAGAACCATTACGAATACGAAGAATTCCAAGTCATCGAAGCTGTCATGATGGGACACAAACGTCTGTATGAAGTCATGAAAGAAAAAGATGCGATCTATATGAAAGAAGACTTCTCAGACGAGGACGGCATGCGTGCCGCTGAACTCGAAGGTGAATTCGCTGAGATGAACGGTTGGGAAGCAGAGTCGGAAGCTGCAATGCTTCTTCAAGGACTCGGCATCAAAGAAAACCTTCATTCGAAGACGATGGCTGAGCTGACAGGATCGGAAAAGGTTAAAGTCTTGCTTGCGCAAGCATTGTTCGGTAAACCAGACATTCTCTTACTTGATGAGCCGACGAACGGACTTGATTTGAAAGCCGTCAAATGGCTCGAAGAATTCCTGATCGGATTCGAAAATACGGTCATCGTCATTTCCCACGACCGTCACTTCTTGAACAACGTCTGTACGCACATGGCGGATCTCGATTACGGTAAAATTCAACTGTACATCGGAAACTACGATTTCTGGTATGAATCAAGTCAGCTTGCTTCACGTATGGCAAATGACCAAAACAAGAAAAAAGAAGAGAAGATCAAAGAACTTCAAGCCTTCATCGCACGTTTCAGCTCAAACGCTTCAAAAGCGAAACAAGCAACGTCGCGGAAGAAATTGCTTGATAAAATCACACTCGATGACATTCGCCCATCGTCACGCCGTTATCCGTTCGTTGGTTTCACACCAGAACGTGAAATTGGAAATGATCTCTTGATGGTCGACGGTATCTCGAAGACAATCGATGGTGTCAAAGTCCTTGATAACGTCCGCTTCTCGTTGAACAAGACAGATAAAGTCGCGTTCATCAGCCAGAGCGACATCGCCATCACGACTCTCTTCAAGATCCTTATGGGTGAGATGGAACCGGACAGCGGTACGTTCAAATGGGGCGTTACGACTTCGCAGTCGTACTTGCCAAAAGATAACTCGGAATTCTTCGAAGGCTCGGATAAGACGATCCTCGATTGGCTCCGTCAGTATTCACCGGCAGATGAGAGCGATACGTTCCTACGTGGATTCCTCGGACGGATGCTCTTCTCAGGAGAAGAAGTCATGAAAAAAGCATCTGTCTTATCTGGGGGCGAAAAAGTCCGTTGTATGCTTTCAAAAGCAATGCTCAGCGGTGCTAACGTCCTCGTACTCGACGATCCAACGAACCACTTGGATCTCGAATCAATTACGGCACTCAACGATGGCTTGATCGCTTATAAAGGCGCAATGCTCTTCAGCTCGCATGACCATCAGTTCGTCGAAACAATCGCGAACCGGATCATCGAGTTGACGCCAAACGGTATCGTCGATAAAGAAACGACATACGATGAGTACTTGAACAATGATACGATCCAACAGCAATTAACAGCGTTATACGCACAATGATGTCAAAAGAGACCGGAACTGTCGTTTCGGTCTCTTTTTTGAATACATTAAAGGAGGAATGCGACATGCGGCACCGCGTATGCGCTGCGTTGATCGAAGAGCAACAGATCTTAATGGTTGAATTACACACGCCTTCCCGGACATTTTGGACGTTACCGGGCGGAGGTGTCGAGCGTGGTGAAACAAAAGAACAAGCCGTCGTGCGCGAAGTATTAGAGGAAACGCATCTTCACATCACAATCGAACGTCAACTCTATGAGATTTCAATCAATCAAGGAACGGAGACGTGTTTTCTCGTTCGACGTGCCTTAGGCAGTTCTGTACCTCGACTCGGGATCGATCCCGAACTCCCACTTGATCAACAAGAATTACGAACCGTCCGTTTCCGACCGTTAAGGGAGCTTCAAGATGATCCACAGATTGCTCGTTTACTGACCTTACTGTAAAGGTAAAATTAACTAACTGAGATAAAACTGACCAGGTTTCTTTACACTCCCTACATAATCGATTGATTAAATGGAAATGTAGCAACAACACAAACTCATTTGGGGGAAACGAAAATGAAACGAACACTCATGGTTGGTCTATCAGCAGCGGTCTTGTCATCAAGTATGGTCCCGATGTTCGCGGATGCCCATAGCTCTTCTCATACAACACGCAACATCAAAAAGGTCGAATTCTTGTCGATGGATGCACCGACGAAAATCGATCAGATGGTAAAAACTTATACAGAAGCAAAAGTCAAAGTCACCTATACGAACGGCAAAACAGAAGTGAAGCCGTTGAACTATAATCAATTATTCCTGTCGCAAGATAAAATCGTCGAAAACAAAGGCGAGATGATTGCAGCAGGTACACCGATCGATGCCAAAGGTAATCCGATCATCGACCGCAGTGTACCGGACAAACCGGAAGCTTTCGTCTCAGATGCACCGGACTCGAACAGTCTGCTTGAAGTCCACGGAAAAAAATACATGGTCTCTCACTTCGAGTATGATTCAATCGACAATGCTGGAAACGAAGTCAAAGGTCTTCCGGCATCGATGACATTAACGGAAGTCGTACAAGATAAAAAGACAGGAAAACTTGCCGTTAAAAAAGCGAGCAAGATTGATTTTGAGAACGTCAATGGACTCTGGACACCATGTAACGGTTCGACGACGCCATGGGGAACGCACCTTGGGTCAGAGGAATATGAACCAGATGCCCGTGCGTTTGAGTCAGACAAAACGTCAGCTGCTTATAAAGAAGTAAATGCCTTCGCTGAGCGTTATTTCGGAACGACCGAAAAAGCGAATCCGTACTTCTACGGGTATACGCCTGAAATCTCGGTCGACCGAAAAGGGAAAGCGACAGCGATCAAACACTACAGCACAGGTCGCTTCTCGCACGAGATGATGCAGATTCTACCGGATCAAAAGACAGCGATTTTTGGTGACGACGGCAATAACACGATGATGTTCATGTACGTCGCGGATAAAAAGCGCGATTTCTCAAAAGGAACACTTTACGCTGCGAAGTTCAATCAAACTCGCGCGACAGAAGGCGGGGCTGGTGATCTCGAGTGGATCAAACTCGGTCATGCTTCCGATAAAGAAGTCAAACGCTTGATTGATAAAGGAACGAAATTCAGCGACATTTTCGAGACAGCCGATGCGCCGACACCGGGCTTTAAAGCGGTCAAAACAGCTGCTAGCAAAAAAGTCGAATACTTGAAGCTGAAGCCTGGTAAGGAAAAAGAAGCTGCCTTCCTCGAATCACGTCGTTACGGTGCGTTGCTTGGTGCGACGTCAGAGTTCAACAAAATGGAAGGCATCACGGTCAACGAACAAGACAAAAAAGCCTACATCGCCTTGTCATATGTGTCAGGTAGCACCGAAAAACAAGAAGGTGCTGTCCAAGACGACATCCAGCTTGAAAAACGCGAATCGGGTGCGACATTCGAAATCGATCTGGGTCGTGCAAAAGGCATCAATAGCCGTTACGTACCAACGAATATGCAAGCACTTGTCATTGGTGAAGATCTGAAGAAGCCGGATGCTTACGGCAACACAGCGAATCCGGACCTCGTCGCGAATCCAGATAACCTCGCCTACTCCGCGACATCTGATACGCTCTTCATCGGTGAAGACAGCTCCTTGCACACGAACAATTTCGTTTGGGCTTATAATCTGAAGACGAAAAAGTTATCGCGTATCCTTTCGGTCCCAGTCGGAGCTGAAGCGACTGGTCTTCGTTCACTTGACCACGTTGGGAAGTATAGCTATCTCTTGAGCAACTACCAGCACCCAGGTGAGGCATTGACAGGGAAACAAATCACAGCCGTCGATCCAAAAGCGCTCGAACAAGCGATGAAAGACGGCATCGGGATTCAAAAAACAGGTGGTGTCGGTTACCTATCTGGTTTACCGAGCGGTCATAAATCGTATACGAATCGATAAGATACTAAAAACGGATTCCCAAGTGCGGGAATCCGTTTTTTCATGCATTGTTCTTCTTTTGTTTCGCCGCTTCTTCTTCTACACGTTGCAATAGACCGTGAACGATTTTCTCGTTTTCTCGCTCGCCTCCAAGCGACAACAGACTCTTTCCAACAAAGTTGGCTCCTTCGTTTTTTCCCGTATAGATCAACAGGCACCGATCGGGTCCGAGCGGTTTGAGCGTAAAGGTCATTTCGATTTTGAAGATCCGTGCTAATGTGAATCCAATCGTATTTTGTTTGAAGTCGGGTTCGTTCGTATAGGCTAAATCAGTCACGATATAGGTTTCGAGTCGGTTGCCCTGCATGTACGTTTGACGATATGTCGAACCGACGACACCCGGTTTTCGTTCAATCACCTCATGCTGGACGACGTTCGGAATCAGACGTTGCAGTCGCGTGTGATCAAACAAGTGCCATGCTTCCTCAATCGGAATATCGAGCTGTCGTTCTTCTCTCCACGTAATCATACACCTGCCCCCTTTTTTAATAGAAATACCCTGTCATCCGGTCTTGTAACGTCCGGTAACAGGGTAGGAGCAGATTCTTATTTTACTGTGCTTGTTTCAAGGGCTGCACCGAGGAACTTCGCTAGTTCAAGCATACCGTAGCGTCCTGCAGCTGCTTCAGCGTCCGAGTTGTAGTTTGTATTTGTATTGACGTCGTACGTATAGATCGTACCTGACGCATCCTTGATGAACTCGATGCCTGCGACCGCGATCTGGTTCGCTTGGAGGAACGCTTCGTACTTTTCAATGATTGGGTCATCGAAGCCTTCAACGATTTGGAACTTCATTGGAGTTTGCGGTGCTTCTTCTCCGACTGGGCAGAACAAGTCGTCGATCACACATGCATCTGCTGGGCAAAGCTCAAAACCTTCTGACGTATCGACTCGGACCGCGTAGACAAACTTTCCACCTACGAACTCACAACGCGTGATGTACGGTTCTGGTGCTTGAATATACTCTTGAATCAATGTGATGCCATCAACTGGTTCGTCGAATGTCGGACCATCGAGATAAGCTTCAAGTGCTTCAATCGAGTGGAATAACTGGACGCCGAGACCTTTTCCGGCACGGTTGTGTTTCGTGATGAATGACGAAACGCCGATCTCTTTTGCTGCTTGTACGATTTGATCGCGTCCGACGGCAGCCGTCGTCTTCGGTACACGAATGCCTGCTTTACGTAGTGCCGTATACTGATTGATTTTGCTGACTTCTAGACGAAGCGCACGCGTTCCGTTAAAGACAGTCCGGTCGTGTTCTTCTAACCAAGCAAGGACCCCTTCCGTCAACTCCGGCGCGTAACGGTGCCCGCGTGTATGCGAAGAGGCACTCATACGGCTGTAAAAGACACCTTCTGGCGGCAGTTCATCGAGTGGAACGATTCCTTCATTTAGATGCCACTCTTCATACGGTAACTCGAGTTCTTCGAGACGTTTGATGAGATGGTCCGTCCATTCTTGGTTTTCGTGGAGAATATGAATTTTTGTCATGATTGTTGACCTACCTTTCGTTTCGCTTCGACCAGTGGCATTACGTCACGAGCAAAGCGTTCCATTTCTTCGAGTTGTGGTGAGAATTGTAATAAGAGTAACGTGACACCAACGGCTTCGAACGCTAGAATGCGCTCTGCAATTTGTTCTGGTGTTCCGATCAAATTCGGTCGTAGACCACGGTTCGAGACGGAATAATCGTTTCGCTCGACCTGTTGCTCCAGTTGCGATTTACTAATGAAATCCTGATAACCGGCATAACCGGCACTGTCTTCCTTGACGTCCGTAATGCGTTGCCACTCAAGCAGTGCTTCTTCTTCCGTATCCCGGCAAATGATGTAGGCAGCAAGACCGAAACTCTCGAGCGGTTCGTGTCCCGTCGCTTCACGGCGTACTTTCATATCGTTGATTTTATGGGCTACTTCTTCAACAGTGCCCCCATGCATAACATAAGCGTCACAGTGTTCGACGATTGTCCGCTTTCCAGCTTCACTCTCTCCACCAGCGTAGAGCTTGATGCCTGGACGCTGGACGGGCTTCGGATGAAGTTCCGCCTGCTCGATCGTGTAGTGATTACCGGAGAAACTATACGGTGACGCATCTGCCCATAGTCCTTTCATGACCGTAACGAATTCTTTCGTCCGAGCATAGCGTTCATCGTGTGCTGTGAAGATACCGTTGTATTGTTTGGCTTCCTCTGCCCACCACGCCGAAACGACGTTGAGCGTAAAGCGTCCACCACTCAACTGATCGATGTTTGCCGCCATCTTCGCCGTCGTCGCTGGATTATGGAACCCAGGGCGAACCGCTGTCATGATTTCTAAGCGTTCTGTCGTTGCAGCAATCGCAGCTGCCGTCGTCCATGCCTCAAGACTCGGTTCCTTGATACCTTTGATGTCGTTCAAGTTCAATTCCGCGATCAACGTCGTCGAGAAGCCGATCCGTTCTGCTGTTTGTGCGACTTGTTTTGCATAATCGAATGTCGGTGGCATCTGTTCATCTTCGACGTTACGTAACCATCCCCCAAAAATCGGTAACCAAAAACCATACTCCACTCCATCGTCCCCCTTATCATAAAAAAACGCTCTTTTCGAAGTTCGAAAAGAGCGACGGTATCTTGTCCTGTCCGCTCTTATCTTCGGAAGGTATCCCTTCCTGGAAGTAGCACCTTCCGCCGTAGCGGGGTTGCTGAAGTGTCTTCGGGCCAGTCCCTCGACTTCTCTAGATAAGATGTGTTGCATTCATCGTACAGAATTCAGTGAACTAAAGCAACCATTAAACCGTCTTTTCCTATCGGATTTATTCCAAAAGAAAAATCCCGACGCAATGTCGGGATTCGGTATTAATATGGTGCGACGAAATCTGATGTTGGTTCTGGTGCTTGTTCACCACGAACACGATCATAGAATTTTGCCATTGTGACGCTGAAGTATGGTCCAACCCATAAGACAGCAAGACCAAGTGTAACGATCACAAGTAATGCCCAACCAATGAATGATAGGAAGAGTAAGAATGCTTCCATCTTATGACCATCCATGAGTTGGCGTGAACGCGTGATCGCCTCGAGGATACCGACCGATGGTTCATCTCGAAGGATGTAGAACGTCAACAGGTAAGAGAACGACTTGATGATCCCTGGAATGATCAAAAGTAGTGTCCATAGGAATAAGAAGACCGCTTGCACAATCGAGACGCCGATGACTTTTCCGAAGATTTTATACGGCTCGAACAAATCAGCTACTTTGACTTCTTCATTGCGTGCGAGCGACATCGCGACCCACGTCCAACCCGCTGCGATTGGGATCAATAAAATCGAAAGAATGATACTGACCGCACTCATCGCATTTAGATCTTCGTTAGGATCTGGTCCGATGAACGTCGGAACGCTCTGGATGATAGAAAACAGTACGAACATGAGGATGGCAAATCCCCAACGACCGCTAAGCGACTCCTTCGCTGCTTTTTTTAATTGAGATGACATGAGTAAGGTCCTCCTTGAAAAATAAGTTCTCACCTTACTTTACGGTCGAATTCTTCTAATGTTTCACTCTTTTTTCAATAATTTCCCGTCTCGTTGCTGGTTGAGCCAGGCACGCTTAAGCTGTCGTTCACACGCCGTGTATAACGAGCGTCGACCGTCGAGCCGTTCCATCGCGAATGGAATACCATGCTTTTTCGCCTGCGCGATGACATGTGCACTCGCCGCATGAGAAACGCGACTCGTTACGACGACGATCGCATCCGTCTTTTTGGCGAGACAGGCAATCTTTTTCGCGGACTGTGCGTCCCCTGCTAGATGAATCAATTCGATCCCCGTCGGCGCAAAGAACTCACGATAGACAGCGGTCTGTTGTTCGTTTCCAACGATGATGAGACGCATTCCTGTGAAGCGCGTGAAATCTAGCGGTGTCTTATCGATGAAGTCCATCAATTGTCCAGGGACGGCTGTCGTCACGATGGGTTCAATCTTTTGCTCTTTTTGAATGCGAATGCGACGCTGCGCTTTTTTAGCTTTCGGCACCGTTTGTCGTTTCATTTTTCGTGCATACCGATTTGACTTTTTCGTTGTCACAGGCGTCTTCACTACCGGTTGCTTGACCTCAGATGGACGGTTTGATGATGTGTTGACGATCGGCTCTTCATACGTGAACGGATGTTTCCAAGCAATCGTTAGTGTATCTTTCCGTCCGCGCCACATGACGAGATCGACGAGTTGTCCTGCTTCTAGTCGGAAATAGCGCATGTCTTCTACCGGTACGACATAATAAAACGGTCTGCCCGACTCATCTTGCAGTGGACCATTCACCGTTTCCTCAATGATTCCATGTGCCTTGACGATAGCTTGTTCAAACACGACACGTTCCGGATTTTCTCTCATTCGCTCCGTCGAGACGACGGCTTCAACACGGCACATCGTTTTTTGATCATCCTGACGATCGACACGGACCCGGACTTCCATGCCGTGCTCGAGATTCCAATCGCGGACGTCTCGTTCTGAAATATGACTGCCGGACCATTCTAGTAAAGTACCGCCTTTTAACCCCCGCTGAAACGTATAGGCATAACGTTGCGTGCGTACTGGCTCGACAGGTACTTGTGGTGGCATTACGATGGTCTGTTTCTCTCGTTTCACTTCGTCGATGACTAGTGTTTCTTGAACGTCGCGCGGTGCATAATACGCTGACATCTTGACCCATTCGTCGATTCCGTTCACTTCGTCGAGCCAGAGTTGCCAATCTTCATACCGCTCCACGACTGCTAATTTCATCTGTACCAATTCAGTTGCTCGTTCCAACACCTGTTGCATCATCCGTAACCACTTCCTTTGCGTTTTTTTCACTATAGCAACGAAAAAACGTGGAAGTAGTTCAAAAAAATAACCGGGTTGTTTTTTTATTTAGGTACGTTGCTGAATTTCCACAGCCGGATCCTGACGCTTATATTTTGCAACGATGACAATTAAAACCGTGATGATCACAAGCAGGAACCAAGAAGACAATTTTCCAAGATCAACGACTGCCCAGCCTCCTTCTTGATGCGGATAGACCCAGCCTTTAAAGAACGTCACGATATTCTCTGCAATCCAAATGAAAAAGGCGATCAGTAAAAAGGACAGGACGAGCGGCATCCGGTAGATCGTCTGCTCGATCGTAAAATGAACCCAAGACTTATAGAAGACAAGGACGACGAGGACCATCAATAGCCAGCGTGCATCGAAGATCCAGTGGTGGGTGAAGAAGTTGAGATAGACGAGACTGCCGACGCTGATCGCAAGCCACGGGGGAGGAAATGCTATGAATCGTAATTGAAATCGCCGAAACGCCTGGCAGACATAGCTCGCGACGCTTGCATACATGAATCCTGCATATAAGGGAACACCAGCCACTTTCGTCAAAGCGTCTTCCGGATAACTCCAAGACCCGACGTTCACCTTGAACAGTTCAAGTGCTAGACCGATGACGTGAAACAATAAGATCAGTTTGAATTCTTCCATCGTTTCATAACGCGTGACGAGTAAGACGATTTGGACGAGAATACACCAGAGCAACAGGAGATCGTATCGAGCAACCGGTTCAGTAGGAAGATAACGTGAAAGAGCAAGCGCTGCGAAAATCATCACGGGAAAGACGCAACAGACGGCTTCTATATATGTAAAACGAATCAGGTGCCGGATCGCTTTCATTCTATCCCTCCTTTTTCTTCAGTATACGTTTCTCTTTTGACCTTCCCCTCCTTCTTAAGATGGAAAAAACGGAAAATTTCGTCTTTCTTCTTCCACTTTCCTCATGATACAGTTAACGAATCAATTATTTTTAAGAAATGAGGTGCCAGACATGACGCGTCATCGCGCTTCCTGGTTGTTACGCGCTACGTTAAAGTGGGGACTCTTCCTACTCGGTTTATTTTTACTCGCTCTCGGCTCATCGATGATGATCACGGCTGAACTCGGTGTCTCGACGTGGGACGTGTTGCATCTCGGTCTTCAAAAGAAGACACCACTATCCGTCGGAACGATCATCTTGCTTGTTGGTCTCTTACTCGTGTTCGTTAAATACGCGTTAGACCGTGTCACACCGCAAATCGGAACGCTCGTCAACGCGATTTTCGTCGGTGTCTTCATGAATCTTGTTCTTGGTTCTCATCTCTTACCGTCTTTTGAATCGATCTGGTTGAATACACTCTGGCTCGTTTTCGGGATCTTTATCATTGGAATGGGCGCTGGTCTGTATGTCGCTGTCGGATACGGGGCTGGTCCACGTGATGGGTTGACGCTGACGCTTGCAGAGCGCTTTGGAACGTCGATTCGTCTGATGCGGACGATCATGGAAGTTACGGCATGCGGCATTGGCTGGTTGCTTGGGGGACCTGTTTTCTTCGGTACGATCCTCTCGATTTTCTTAATCGGACCGTTCCTGCAATTTTGGTTGTTCTATTTCCGCCGGATCATTGCAGCGATTGATGCAAAAGGACTTTCAGCGTCTGAACGCCAAATTAGTTAAGTCGCCTGACTCGATATCATTCTGCGTGAATGATATCTTTTTTTATGTCAGAAGCAGATAAGTTGCGTCACCAAAATAAACACGTTATATTCGTTTACATATCAATCTTTGATACGTCAAAGGTTTCTTCGAACGAAGGGAAGGATGTGATGGATTGAGTATTTCCTGCAACGAAAAAGGACGTTTGATCTATGCACTCGTCTCCGTCAATAAGACGATTGCTCAAAAATTCGATCTCTGTACGGATGGATTCAGTCAGACTCGAATGGACTTACTTGCTCAACTGCAAGTCGACCAAACGATCAGTCAAAAGGAACTGCAAAAACGCGTCAATGTCGATCATGCGGCAGTGACCCGTCACCTGAAGCACCTGGAATCGACCGGGATGATTGCTCGTGAACGTTCAGCTGCTGACAATCGGGTGATTCTTGTTTCCTTGACGGAGCAAGGGGCGACGCGCATTGCACGATTACGCGAACAAAAAGATGAGTTCCTCGAGAACCTACTCGAAGGATTCTCTGCTGAAGAACAACGGACGTTAGCTGAGATGATTCAACGCATCGAAGCGAACGCCGACACATTACCTAAATTAAAAGAGGAGTCGATTTAATATGGCAACGCAAACAACAACAGACTTCATGGAAATCGTCAAAGGACGCCGTTCGATCCGTAACTACGATACAGACGTGAAGATCTCAAAAGAAGAAATGACACAAATCCTTGAAGAAGCAACACTCGCACCTTCTTCCGTCAACATGCAACCATGGCGTTTCCTCGTCATCGATAGCGAAGAAGGCAAAGCGACACTCGCACCACTCGCGAAATTCAACCAAGTCCAAGTCGAGACATCTTCTGCTGTCATCGCCGTCTTCGGTGACATGAACGCGGTTGATCAACTCGAAAACATTTACGATACAGCTGTCGCAAAAGGGCTCATGCCGCAAGAAGTACGCGATCGCCAAGTACCTGCGATCCAAGGCATGTACAGCAGCGTATCAGCGAACGATTTAAAAGACAGCATCTTGATCGACTCGGGTCTCGTCTCGATGCAATTGATGCTCGTCGCTCGTGCACACGGATATGATACGAACCCAATCGGTGGTTACGAGAAAGACCAAATCGCAGAAGCATTCGGTCTTGAAAAAGAGCGTTATGTACCGGTCATGTTGCTATCAATCGGTAAAGCGGTTGACGCAGGATACCCATCTGTTCGTCTGCCAATCAACGACATCGCAGACTGGAAATAAGTTTTTCACACTATAAAAAGAGAACACACACAAGGGAGATTGAATAATTATGACTACTCAAACAACAACGGACTTCATGGAAATCGTTAAAGGACGCCGCTCGATTCGTAACTACGACACGAACGTAAAAATTTCAAAAGAAGAAATGACACAAATCCTTGAAGAAGCAACACTTGCTCCATCTTCAGTCAACATGCAACCATGGCGTTTCCTCGTCATCGATAGCGAAGAAGGTAAAGCAACGCTCGCACCACTTGCGAAATTCAACCAAGTCCAAGTCGAGACATCTTCTGCTGTCATCGCGGTCTTCGGTGACATGAACGCGGTCGATAGCATCGAGACAATTTACGATATGGCTGTTGAAAAAGGTCTTATGCCACAAGAAGTACGCGATCGCCAAGTACCAGCCATCAAAGGTTTCTACCGTCCAGAAGATGTTGAAACATTGCGTGATAGCATCTTGATCGACTCAGGTCTCGTTTCAATGCAATTGATGCTCGTCGCTCGTGCACACGGTTACGATACAAACCCAATTGGTGGTTACGAAAAAGACCAAATCGCAGAAGCATTCGGTCTTGAAAAAGAACGTTATCTTCCAGTCATGCTGCTTTCAATCGGTAAAGCAGTTGACGCAGGATACCCATCGGTTCGTCTACCAATCGCTGACATCGCTGAGTGGAAATAAGCGATATCACCCAGTCCGGATTCCTTTCACAGGAATCCGGCTTTTTTGTATACTCAAAGAAAAGGAGGCGTCTGTGATGTATGATGTGACGATTATCGGAGCCGGTGTGGCAGGAATTTTTCTCGCTCATCAGCTTGTTGAAGATGGGCAACGCGTCTTATTGATTGACGCCGGAAAACCAATCCGTGAACGAACGGCAGAAGATGCGTATCTTGGATTCGCAGGGCTTGGCAAATCAGAAGGAAAGTTCAATTATGCAACGGGATTCGGCGGCGAACTCGTCTCAAAAATCGGCGAAGAGACGACACGGCGACTGTTCCAAGAAGTCGATGATCTCTTATGTACATATGGTGGAGGAGCGGTTGAGACCTATTCCACGCATTCCCCTACTGTAGCGTCTCGTTCCCGTCGCGCCGGTCTGCATACGGTCGAGACGACCGTCCGTCATTTAGGCACAGTACGGACCGCTGTCGTCTTCACGGCGTTTGAAGACACCTTATTGCCACGACTCGATGCCCGGTTCGAAACGACAATCGAGCAGATCACAAAATCAGAGCCGTTTACGATTAAAACAGCGGACGAGACCTTTCTGAGTCGACGAATCGTTTTCGCGACAGGTCGTTCTGGTGCAGACTTTACGTTGCAACAGTTAGCGACGCTTGGTGTCACCCCACAGAGGACCCGACTTGATCTCGGGGTGCGGATTGAGACGGATGAGGCACTATTTCGGACATTGTTACAGGAGACGTTCGAGACGAAGCTCGGTTACGACTCGCCTTACGGTCAAGCCGTCACCTATTGCATGAATCCGCGCGGACGGATCATTCGCAAATATCAAGAAGGACTCGTTATGCCGGACGGTCAAAACGTCCACGAGACGGCAGACGGCTCGACAAATCTGAACTTTACACTATTTCTCCCGCGTTATTTTTCAACACTAGCTAAAGCGAATGAGTATGCCACGCGCGTCATCGGAGGAATCAATCAAGGGCAGGATCGCATCGTCGTTCAACGACTCGGTGATTTTCGAAAATCGCAAACGACGACAACAGATCAATTGCTTCATAACGGAATCATCCCTTCGCTGGTTGCTTCCCCTGGAGATTTACACGCGGAAGTGCCTGCAGAAGACCTGCTCGTTTTAGAAGGGTTTTTAGACCGCCTTGAGCAACTCCTTGAGACGGAACTTCCAGCAGATACGTTGCTTTATGGACTAGACGGCAAGTTTTACGCACCGATGCTTGAGACGTCAGAGACGTTTGAGACGACATGTCCCGGTGTCTATGCGATCGGAGATTGTTCCGGTGCCACACACTCTCTTGCCCAAGCAGCCGCAAGTGGACTCCATCTTGGGCATGCCTTGACGCAAAACAGCCGGTCCCTCTTCGCCTAAGCGGAGAATGACCGGCTTGTCTTATTTCTTGAATGCTTCGTACACTTTCAATTGTTTCCCTTTGACCTTCGTCGTCTTCATCGCTCGGAGAACAAGCGGACCTTTCCCGTTGAGGATATCGACATACGTCAACGTATCCTGAATCGAGATGATGCCGATGTCGTCGGCTGTGACGCCTTCAATCTTCGCAATCGTTCCAACAAAGTCGACGGCACGGAGTTTTTTCTTTTTCCCGCCGTTAAAGAACAATTTCATGATGTCCGCATCAAGCTGCTCCGTTTTCGAAGAACGCGTATCTTCCGTCGCCATCTTCTCCTCGAATGCATCCGCTGTTCGCATCAAGTCCTTTTCTGTCGGTGCTTGGCGACGTGTCAGTTTCCCGTGATACTGCTCGATTTCCTTCAGGCGACGTTCGTCTGCCGGCGTGACGAGGCTGATTGCTTGTCCTGCTGCTCCTGCACGCCCCGTCCGACCGGTCCGGTGAACGTAGCTTTCTCGTTCGACAGGGAGATCATACTGGATGACGTGCGTGATGTTCTCGATATCGATCCCACGTGCCGCGACATCTGTTGCGACAAGAATTCGGAACTTCCCGGCACGGAAGGCTTTCATCGCATCGAGTCGATCGTCTTGTTCCATTCCACCGTGAATTGCTTCAACCGGATAGTCATGGGCGCGGAGACCATTCGCGACGAAATCAACGTGTTCTTTCGTCCGACAGAAAATCATGCAGCGATCCGGATTTTCAGCGACGAGAACATCTTTCAAAATCGCGAATTTTGTCTTATCCGTCACTGAAATATAACTATGTGTGATCGTCGAGACGACCGTCTCGCCTGCTTCGATTCGTTTTGGTGCATCCATGTAGCGCTTGCTCAACTGTTCGATATCTTCCGGGAAGGTCGCCGAGAACAACAGTGTCATCCGCTCTTTTGGTAACTCGGACAAGATGGCATCGACTTGATCGAGGAAGCCCATGTTCAGCATTTCATCCGCTTCATCTAAAACGACGTAACGGACTTTCTCAAGTGATAACGTGCCCCGCTCGATATGATCGCGTACACGCCCTGGTGTTCCGACGACGACGTGTGTCTTTTGTTTGAGCTCCGTCACTTGCCCGCGGAACGGTTGCTTGCCGAAGACCGCTGTCGCTTTGATCCGCTTATAGCGTCCGATATTCATGATATCTTCTTTGACCTGTAAGGCGAGCTCACGTGTTGGTGTCAAAACTAAGACTTGTGGTTTATTTTCTTCCCACTCGACGAGTTCACAAAGTGGAATCGCAAACGATGCCGTCTTTCCGCTCCCCGTCCGTGATTTGACGATGACGTCTTTTCCGGATAATACTACGGGGATGACCGATTGTTGGACTTCGGTTGGTGTCGTGTAACCGAGTTGCTCGATCGAATCGAGAATCGGTGTGCTTAAGTTAAAATCATTAAATTGTGTACGTGTCATAGAATGTCCTCATTTCTTATCGTAAAAAAAGCTTCCCACCGAAACGATGAGAAGCCCAACGAATTATTTGGATGCTACTTTATCTTTTTTGATTTGCTTACTACGTAATTGACCACACGCAGCATCGATGTCTGTTCCGTGCTCAAGACGAACACCACAGTTCAAGCCGTTCTTTTTCAACGTATCGTAGAACGTCGTGATGTCTTCAGACGTACTGCGCTGATATTGACCGTGCTCATCGACCGGGTTGTACGGAATCAAGTTGACATACGTCAGGTGACGTTTGTCTTCAAATAATTTCGCAAGTTCGACCGCATGTTCTTTTTGGTCGTTGACGCCACGAAGCAAGATGTACTCGATCGTGATTTTACGGTTCGTCGTTTGAACGTAATAGTCGATCGCTGGCATCAATTTCTCAAGCGGGATCGCCCGGTTGATTTTCATGATTTGCGTACGCAATTCATTGTTTGGTGCGTGAAGCGAAATCGCTAAGTTGACTTGGAGTTTCAAGTCAGCGAACTTGTAGATCTTGTCTGCCAAACCACTTGTTGAAACCGTGATGTGACGCGCGCCGATCGCAAGACCATTGTGGTCCTTGATGACGTTCAAGAAGTCGACCATGTTGTCGAAGTTATCGAACGGTTCACCGATACCCATGACGACGACGTGGCTGACACGTTCTTCGTTACCGACGGCATCGAGGTGATGCTGGACGTTCATGATCTGCTCGACGATTTCGCCTGCTGACAAGTCACGGCTCTTCTTGATGAGACCACTTGCACAGAAGCTACAGCCGATGTTACAGCCAACCTGCGTCGTAACACAGACAGAAAGACCGTACTTATGACGCATCAGAACCGTTTCAATCAAGTTGCCATCATATAATTTGAAAAGGAACTTGATTGTTCCGTCTGCTGATTCTTGCTTGACCGCTTCTGTCATCGAGTCAATCGTAAAACTCTGATCTAACAACTCAAGGCAATCCTTGTTGACATTCGTCATTTCCGCGAAAGTCGTGACACGTTTACGGTAGAGCCAATCCCATACTTGTTTGGCACGGAATGGTTTGTGCCCTTGATTCGATAACCATTCTGTCATCTGCTCAAGCGTTAATCCATAAATGGATGGTTTATTCATTTCGAAAGACCTCATTTCTTTTTCCAGAACTACAACATTCCTTTATCTTAGTAAAAATCAGCGCGTGACGCAACGTTCAAATCCTAAATGTTCACTTTCTGTAAAGTTTTTGCGCCACTTTCGATCAAATCGACAGACTCCGACGCCCGAATTGAACAAATGCCCCGGTCAAGAACACGAGACAGAGAATGAGTAAAAGAATGGAGTGAAGAAGAAAATGATCGGTTCCTTCTAATAGTTGCGTCGTGTTGAATAAGGAGAAGACGGATAGATAACGGAGCCACTCCGTCTTGTCACTTAGTTCCGACAGAATCGTCAGGACGATCGATAGAACCAGTACACTACCGGCAAGCGAAAAAGCACGACGTTCTTCATCAAATAACGTCGCAACGAATAACGTAAAGGCACCGATCGCCAAGAGTAACAATAGCGCATTGAGTTGAATCCGCCATAAGATGACGTCATTGATTGAAATATCTGTCATCCACCAGTCAGCCACCATCAAGACAAGTCCATTCAGTCCTACGAGAACCATACTTGCGATACCCATGACGATCGCGACAGCAAACGTATACGCATTCCGTGTGATCGGGGCTGCGAGATAGACGATCAGCTCTCCGTTGTCGATCGGTCGCGCAACGAGGCGCGCTGCTAATGAGAGCAGGAATAGACTCGCAATGACTTGAAAAATCAGTCCATAATAGTTCCCACCGAGCAGATCCAGTACATTATCGAATCCTGTCACCTTATCGTATTGAAATGCTTTTAAGACTTCCGGAGGTAACGCTTCTAGCTTCGCTTCTAGCAAACCGGTCTTCATCATCGATGGATAAAGCAACGCAAGCATCAATAAGTAGAGACTCGTTCCAATCGCATAAGCAAGCACGGGCTTTCTGACCTGCTTGAATAAAGAGCGGATCAGCACTATCACGACGATTCCTCCTCTCCATAATAATGCAAGAAGACCTGTTCTAGATCATCTGCTGACGGACGAATCAGCCGTACATCATACTGGGTCAAATAAGCGATCGCCTGATTTAAGCTCAGTGTCTCGTCCGTTTGAAAACTGACTTCTAGCCGCTTCGGTTCAACACCGACTTGCATCGCGAACTGTGCTGCTTCCACCTCCGTTCGGAAGACGATCGTATACGTCTTTCGACTCGATCGAACCAACTCATGAATATCCGATTCGACGATGATGCGCCCTGCTTTGATTAAAGCCGCTCGATCGCACGATTTTTCCATCTCCGGAAAGTGGTGTGAACTCATCAGAATCGCTTTTCCAGCATGCTTCTCCTGTTCGATCCACTCTAAAAAACGCTCTTGCATCAAAGGATCAAGTCCACTGGTTGGCTCATCGAGTAGATAGACCGATGCATCCTTCATAAAGCAACCGACTAGTGCCAGTTTTTGTTTCATCCCTTTTGACATCTTGCGGATTTTCGTCTTCGTCTCAAACGGAAATCGTTTCAACAACAGTTGCCGCCGTGTCGGGTCGCTACCATGTAGTCGTTGCATCAAATCGAGCATGTCTGCTCCTGTCATGTCTCCAGGTAAACTAATCTCCCCCGGCAAGTAACCCACCAACTGCTTCACTTCTTTACTTTGCTTCCAGCAATCAAAACCACCGATCGTCGCCTTTCCAGCATCCGCCGCCAGTAGTCCCATTAAATGTCGGAGTGTCGTTGATTTTCCAGATCCGTTTGGTCCGATGAAACCGAATATCGTACCCGGATCAACTGTAAAACTGACATCGAATATTCCACGCCCCGGTGCAAACTCTTTCGTGACATGCTCCAAACGGATCATCGTCCGACCTCCTCATCCCCTATTTTTCTCATCACTGTATTGATACCCGTTTTGAAGCAGTTTGTTCGGATCAAAGCGATAGATGACGAACCGCTCGTCATGATTTTTTTCGTAGAAGTCTCGTAATCGAATCTCATCGATTTGCTCGAATACGGTATGGCGCTCCAAGTACTCCCGGTATTCATCGGTCGGGTAATACAAGATGAGATCAACCGAACGCGGGGAACGTTCGACCGAACTTAAAATGTGATCGATCACTTTCATGAAAATTTGTGAAGAGAATGGATTGAAGAAATAAAACTTATTCGCCTCATTCGGAATGGCATACTGCTCGGCATACGTCTGTTCAAATCGCAAACTTCCGGAACGCCGCTTCCGTCGACTTTGGTAGTTCGCCATATTCCGAAGTGCGTCCTCGTAAAATTGTCCGTTCATCTCGATTCCGATGACGGAACAATCGAATCGGTCATGTAAGTAAAAGTTTAAACGCCCTTTCCCACACCCGAAATCAATGACAGTGTCCTCTTTTTGAAACAAATACGTTTCGCATAATTCGTCGAGTGCCGCATAAGGCGTCGGTTCATAGCGATTGTAGTGACTAAATACACCATAAAGGTGTTGCATCTCAATGGTTTCGATTCGTAATCGTTGATCATATTCCTGTTCATTCATCGTCTTTTGTTCCTTCTTTCCGGCATTCTTTCCCTCATCGTACTATACTGAAGAAGTACGTTACTCGTTTTTTGAAAGGGGATTTTATGATGATCGTCGTTACGAACCGGATTAAAGTCAAAAAAGGGATGGCTGCAGCTCTCGCTCCTCGTTTTACGCGTCCAAGTGGACTCGATACGATGGACGGATTCATCCGCGTCGAGGTCTTATTGACGCAAAATATCGAAGAACACGATGAAATGAACGTCAACATGTACTGGGAAGATATGAAGAGTTTTCAAGCGTGGCGGGAGAGTGACGATTTTAAAGCGTCACATAGTCGACCTGCGAGTAGTGAAGCTGGAGAATCGCCAATGCTCGGCAGCGAGATTCTGACCTATGAAGTCGCTTCGGTTAAAGAACGCGCATGATGCACGAAAAGGACTCGTCTCGAGTCCTTTTTTATATACCTTTACAAAAATAGTGAAAGGGTCGAATTGTCTCAAATGGTATTATTTGTTATCATAGTGCCATTACACAGAGAGAGGGTCCTTCATGAATTCATTAACTATATTTGAACAAGCCATTCGTAGCTTACCTGACGATCGTACGTTACGACGTGATGAATTATGGACGGACGATTTTTTATTGCAACAGGAGAACGAACTGACCGTCTATTACTCTCCGATTGGCGAATACGTCAATACTGAAGCAAAAGTCGTTATTATCGGGATCACACCAGGTTTTGAACAGATGCGAATCGCTTTCGAAGAAGCGACGGATGCCCTCCATCATGGTGTTTCATTAGAAGAGACAGCACGCCTCGTCAAATATACAGCAAGCTTTGCTGGAACGATGCGACGTAACCTCGTTCAGATGCTTGATACACTCGAACTTCCAGCATTGCTCGGAATTGAGACGACAGCTAGCTTATTTCATCAACATCAAAAATTATTGCAACCGACGTCGCTGTTAAAGCAACCCGTCTTTTATCGCGAAAAGAATTACTCGGGTCATCAACCGAAAATCAGCCGTAGTCCTTTGCTAAAACATTATGCAGAAGAACACTTCGTCGCTGAAATCAATCAGCTACGCGAACCGGCGCTATTGATTCCGCTCGGTCGTGTCGTCGAGACACAAGTCCGTGGGTTGATTCATGACGGACGAATCGAACAGCATCAGCTTCTTTCGGGATTCCCTCATCCCTCTGGTGCAAATGGTCATCGGAAAAAGCAATTCGAGGAAAATCAAGCCTATTTGATGAAACAGCTCATTCAACATTTTGCTGAATAAATCGTTTTTGTATTAAATTATCAGAAAATATGGTTGAATCGCTTCTGAAATACATGATAAAGTGTCCATAAGAACAGAATATGACTATTCTATCGATGAGGTAGAGGCGCGATTTCAATCAGTACTTGGTCCGAGGATGACAACGAAGACGACTACAGGAAAGGTGACATCGCCGAAATGACAGTATGTGTCTAACATATCGTCGTTGGTCGATTCGGGAAACACCCGATCGATTGCCATACATAGTACTTGTATGGAGCGCTCCAATTCGGCTAAGAAAGACGCATCCAGCGAGGGTGTCGGCTTTGTTGCCGGTGCCCTTGCTTTTTTTGTGCCGCGGGGTCTCATCTTTAAGCCATTTATTAAAGAGGAGGATATTTTTCATGGTCAACTATTCAGATTCCATCATTGCCCTTGTACCTGCTTTACTAGCTATCTTATTAGCCATCTTTACACGAAAGGTCGTTCTTTCGTTAGGTGTCGGCATTCTCGTCGGTGCCCTGTTACTCCACCGTTTTAATCCGATCGATACGGTAACCTATCTCGGCAAGAACATCTTCAGCCTGTTTTGGGCGGACGGTGCCTTGAACGAGTGGAACGTCTTATTACTTGTCTTCTTGTTATTGCTCGGCGTCCTTTCCACGCTCATTCAGACATCAGGTGGCGCTCGTGCCTTCGGTGAATGGGCTTCTACGCACGTCAAAACGGCGCGTGGTGCACGCTTAGTCGCCTTCGGACTCGGTATCTTGATTTTCATCGATGATTACTTCAATAGTCTTGCTGTCGGAAACGTTAGTCGTCCGTTAACGGATCGTCGCGGTGTCTCACGAGCGAAACTTGCCTATCTGATCGACTCAACAGCTGCGCCTGTTTGTGTCATCAGTCCGCTTTCGAGTTGGGGCGCATTCATCATCTCCATCATTGCTGGTATCTTAACGACCCACTCGATTACGGATTATTCAGCGTTTAGTGCCTTCATGATGATCGTTCCAATGAACTTCTATGCGATCTTCGCTCTTCTGTTAACACTTTACATTGCTTACTCTGGCATCTCTGTCGGACCGATGAAGCAACACGAAATGCGTGCCGCGAAAGGTGAACTCTTCGATGCCTCGAAAGGAACACCGATGGGGATGGCAAAAGAGGTCAACGAACATACGAACGGAAAAGTCCGGGATCTCGTCGTTCCGATCGTCGTGCTCGTCATTGCTACGATCAGTGCATTACTCGGAACAGGTGCCCAGGCACTTGCAGCCGACAACCGCCCGTTTACTTTAATTGGAGCATTTGAATCGACAGACGTCACACGCTCACTTGTCGCTGGTGTCGTCATTAGTTTAATCGTTGCTTTCCTGATGCTGATCGGACGGAAAATTCCGGGTCGCGATTACCGGGCAAGCATCGTTGCTGGTATGCGTTCGATGTGGCCAGCAGTCGTGATTCTGTTATTCGCTTGGACGATCATTGCTGTCATCGGTGACATGAAAACCGGTGACTATCTTGCAAGCTTCGTCAGCAACTCGATTTCTGCTTCGTACTTGCCGTTCTTGTTATTCTTGATTGCCGGCTTGATGGCATTCTCGACAGGAACAAGTTGGGGCACATTCGGGATCATGTTGCCAATCGGTGCGGATCTCGTCATGGCTGTCGATGCCTCACTCTTGTTACCGACGCTTGCTTCTGTTCTTGCTGGATCTGTCTTCGGTGACCATTGTTCACCGATTTCCGATACGACGATCCTCAGTTCGACAGGGGCTGGATCCCATCATATCGATCACGTTACGACACAATTACCATATGCGCTAGTCGGTGCCGTCACTGCGGCAGTCGGTTATTTAGTCATCGGTTTCACGGAGTCTTCGGTCTTCGGTTTCATCGGAGCTCTTGTCACATTCGTACTCTTCGTCGTCGTCTTGAACGTTCTCTCGAAAAAAGGCGAAACCGCTTCGGATTTACAGACCGATTAATGTAGCATTTTACGAAAAAAGGCATTGGATGCGCGCATCCAATGCCTTTTTTATATCTATTCGTTTCACACCATCAGTAAACACACATCATTCGCAAACGCTACTGGATCCTCGAGTGGAAGCCCTTCGACAAGCAATGCTTGTTGATACATCAGTTTGGTATAGCGCTCGAATTTCGAACGATCGTTTTGATACGCCGTTTCAAGAGAGTCGAATACCGCGTGTGACGGATTCAATTCAAGAATCTTGACCGCTTCTACCCCTTCGTTATTCGGCATCGCCTTCAGGATTTTCTCCATCTCGATCGAGACGGCGCCATCCGTCGCAAAACAGACGGGATGCGATTTGAGCCGCGTCGATGCCTTAACTTCCTTGACTTGTCCACTTAGCACTTCCTGCATCGCTTGGAACATCTCTGCTTGTGCGTCCGTCGTCTCCGCTTCTTCTGCTTCAATCCCTAAATCGCTGCTCGTGACCGACTTGAACGTCTTCTCGTTGTACGTCACGAGCATCTGAATCGCGAACTCATCGATTTCTTCCGTGAAGTACAAGATGTCGTATCCTTTATCACGGACGAGCTCGGATTGTGGTAATTTATCTAAACGATTCGTACTCTCACCAGCGGCGTAGTAGATATGCGCTTGATCTTCCGGCATTGCTGCGACGTATTCCGCGAGTGTAATCAACTTCTTCTCCTTCGCCGAGTAGAAGAGGATAAGGTCCTGCACCTGTTCCTTGTGCATGCCGTAATCATTGTACATACCGAACTTCAGCTGACGTCCGAACGCTTGATAGAACGTTTCGTACTTCGCGCGATCTTCACGCAAGAGGGCTTCAAGTTGTGTCTTGATCTTACTTTGGATGTTTTTCGCGATCAGCTTCAATTGACGATCGTGTTGTAGAAGTTCACGCGAGATGTTGAGCGATAAGTCCTCCGAGTCGACCATTCCTTTGACGAAACTGAAATGATCCGGCAACAAGTCACTGCATTTTTCCATGATCAAGACACCATTCGCGTAAAGCTCGAGACCTTTTTCAAATTCCTTCGAATAATAATCGTACGGTGCCTGCTCTGGAATGAATAAGATTGATTGATAACGAACGGCACCATCGACACTGATATGAATATGTTTTGCCGGTGTGTCAAAACCATACCGCTTCTCTTGGTAGAAGTTCGTATAGTCCTCGTCTGTCAATTCCCGTTTGTTCTTCCGCCAGATTGGCACCATACTGTTGATCGTCTTGACGACTTCGATCTCTTCCGTCTCATCACTGCCTTCGATTGGCTGACGCTCGAGTTCCTTCATCTCGATCGGATAACGGATGAAATCTGAGTATTTTTTGATGATACTGCGCAAACGATACGTCTCGAGGTATTCGTCATACGATTCCTCTTCCTCGTTCGCCTTGATATGGAGCGTAATCTCCGTTCCGACGGTTTCTTTGTCGACTTCCTCGATCGTATAGCCTTCGACACCACGAGACTCCCATTTATAAGCGACTGCACTGCCGAATGGTTTCGTAACGACGGTGACGACGTCTGCGACCATGAATGCAGAATAGAATCCGACACCGAATTGACCAATGATATCATGACCATCTTGTGCCTCGTTCTCTGCCTTGAAGGCAAGCGATCCACTCTTCGCGATCGTACCGAGATTCTCTTCTAGTTCGTCCTTCGTCATTCCGATTCCCGTATCCCGAATGATGAGCTGTCGCGCTTCTTTATTTGGTTCAATCGTAATTTTGTAGTGTTCCTTCTCGAACGAAATCGTCTCGTCCGTCAATGCTTTATAGTACATCTTATCCATGGCGTCACTTGCATTTGAGATCAATTCGCGCAGGAAAATCTCCTTATGCGTATAGATGGAATGAATCATCATCTCCAGCAATCGTTTTGATTCCGCCTTAAATTGTTTCGTTTCCATGCTCATTCTGCCTCCCTTTTTTTAGCACTCGATCATATAGAGTGCTAATTCACCTCCTATTATTAGGGAGTTCGAAATATCTGTCAATCTCCTTTTTCACTGTATGTCGCGACTTTTTCAAAGACAATCTTTCCAATTTGACGTAAGTGCTCTGCTGACCCATAGGTGCCATGACTGACGCCGTTCTCATCCTTTCGATTACCGAGACCGATAAACTGCTCACTTGGTTTGAAGTGGAGCCCGACAACGGGTACCTGAAATCGTGATGAGAAGCTGACTTGAAAAATCGCGTCTGGATAATCCGTCGGTTGATAGATCGTCCAACCGATGTCTGGTTCTAGCTTCGCAAATCGTTCCGTATGTTCCTTCCCGAGTAGGATGATTCCTTTTATCGAAAACAGTTCGAGCAGGCGTAACAAAAATGTTTGACCGAACGGACTATCTTCCAACACTCCACGTTCTTTAATTGCTCCCATGTAATGGTGTGTCGGAAACGGGAAAAAGTCCAGGTGAATGACCGGATTAAGCGTCTTCTCGTAAAATGACGCACCGAGTCCGTTCAAGAATCCTTCGAGCTTACCGCCACCTGGTCGACCGAACCAAGTCCGGTAAATGTTCGGTTGTTTGAAATAATCGTTAAATCGCCGAATCGAATCTGTCAGCGTTTCCTCCTGTAGATAAGCCTCCCATGCCATCGATTTCGGACGAATGAAGAGCGGACCGGTCTCGTCAAATCGTAATGCACCTGTTCGGTCTAAAAATTGCGATCGGGATGGGTTCGTCGCGATTGTCACCCAACTGCTACGCGTCGCATCACCAAACCAGAGGACAGGTGTCGTTTGATCGATCAATTCACTTGCGAATGCACTCTTCTCGAGTGTCATTTGGTACTGGACGGCTTCTTGTAATAATTTTTTGGCAAGTTGCCATTGATCGGATGTCAGCGTTCTCATCTCCCTTTTTACAGCGATTGTGCTGTTGTAGATGTACCCCCTATCCACTAACACTAGACGCATCGATGGGTTTAATCTCCATTTCTCCGGGAATGTTTCATAAGGTGAACGATACGACTTAGGAGGGATTTAGCAATGGGTAGACTCGATCAAAAAGTAGCTGTCATTACCGGCTCGGCAACAGGGATTGGACAAGCGACCGCGCTTGTCTTCGCAGAACAGGGAGCAACGGTCGTCTGTGCCGATGTCTCACTTGAGAAAGCACAACAAACAGTAGAACAGATTACACAACACGGTGGAAAAGCGGAAGCCGTCCATGTCGACGTCTCAGACGTCGAGAGTGTCGAGCAACTTGCGAAGCACATCAAAGAGACATACGGTACGGTCGACGTCCTCTTCAATAATGCCGGAATCGATGAACAAGGCGGGAAAGTCCATGAGTATCCCATCGATCTCTTCGATCGGATCATCGCGGTCGACTTGCGCGGTACATTCCTCGTCAGTAAATTCTTGATTCCACTCATGCTTGATAACGGTGGTTCAATCATCAATACGTCATCGATGTCTGGTCGTGCAGCTGACTTGAACCGGTCCGGTTATAACGCAGCGAAAGGCGGGATTGCGAACTTCACACGCGCGATGGCAATCGATTATGCGCGTCATGGCATTCGTGTCAATTCGTTGTCGCCAGGAACAATCGAAACACCACTCATCGATACACTTGTTGGTGAAAAAGAAAAAGAGCAAGGTAAACAGTTCCGCGATGCGAACGCTTGGATCACACCACTCGGACGACTCGGTAAACCACGCGAGATGGCAACGGTCGCCCTCTTCCTTGCTTCTGACGACAGCTCATATGTCACAGGTGAGGACATCACAGCAGACGGCGGTATCATGGCTTATACATGGCCGGGAGAGATGTTAATCGATTCGAAATGGAAAGACGAAGCAGAAAAAAGTGAATGAGCAAGGTACGGTGTAACCCTCTGGTTGCACCGTTTTCTTTTATCTCAAGACGTTCAGCCCCGTAAATTATTTTCCGAATTCGTTTACCTCCCTGAAGTATTTTTATCAGGGTACAGGATAGGTAAAGGGGGAAATACTTATGCAAACAGCAATTACTTACTTACAACGATGTCTTCAAATTCCAAGCGTTAATCCGACGGACGGAGAGGAAGCCGTCGCACGTTATGTGTACGATGTACTAATTGATCATCACATCTCGACAGAATGGATCGAAGTCTCACCAAAACGAATCTGTCTTGTTGCGTCTGTTCCTGCGAGCGAGGAGGTTTCACGTCCTGCTGTCCTCGGTCTATCTGGTCATCTCGATACGGTTCCTGTGCAAGGGAACGGCTGGACGAAAGATCCATACGGTGGTGAAATCGAAGACGGCCGCATCTATGGTCGTGGGGCTTCAGATATGAAATCAGGGGTCATGGCGATGGTGCAAGCGCTCATTCAATACAAGGAACGTCAAAACCGTCCGAACACCGTCAAACTTCTGATTACATCCGATGAAGAAAATGGCATGACAGGAGCTCGGCATTTGACGGAACAAGGGCATGCGGATGATTTAGATGCTCTACTGATCACAGAACCGACGAGTGGGATGATCGGTTATGCACAAAAAGGGGTTGTCGGGATCGAAGTGACATGTCGCGGGAAAAGTGCACACAGCTCTGCCCCGCAACTCGGACGTAATGCGATTGATGACGTGTATCGCGTCATCCAAGAAGTGAAGTCAGAACGTTTCTCGATCACGACGAATCATCACCCGGCACTCGGCCCGGTCGTGGCGTCAATCACATCGATTTCAGGAGGCGAGGGACCAAACGTCGTTCCGAGTCAGGCTTCGTTTTATATGGATATCCGGACGATTCCTGGATTCGGTCGAGCGGACGTACTTGCTGCCTTTACGGATATTGAGCGTCGACTTGTTGCAGAAGATCCCGACTTTGACATGAGCGTGACCGTCATTAAGGATATTCCTTCTTGTGAAACCGATGAACAAGCACCTTTCTTACAACAGGTCGCAGATACGATGGAACAGGTCAGCGGCGTGACACCACGAAAAATCGCCATCCCAGGTGGAACGGATGGTGCGATGTTCAGCCAAGCGAAAAAAGCATTTCCGATTGCGATTGCTTCTTTCCATGATTTCCGTCTCGCACATCAAGTCGATGAGTCGATTCCGTTGTCCGAGTATGAACAAACGATTTCGTTTTGCTTCAACTTGATCAACACACCATTACATCAATCACTTCCATCGCTTTAAATAAAAAAGGGACGACTTTCGGGTGCAATACCTAAAGTCGTTCCTTTTACTTTTACTGTGTTTAGTTTAGTACACACCAAGTTGGGCCAACGCCTCACTTAAATAACTTTGATCACTACGAAACTCTTGACTTGTTTGTCCGTCAGACCAACTGATGAAAACACGACCAAGCCGGTCATATCGTAAACGGAGACGAATCACGCCCTGCTCGAATACGACTTCACCGTGTAACGACTCATGGACGCGAGCAAAATCACGGATGAACAGATCATATTTGTCAAATGAAACTGAAATGTTGTGTTCACTATCTTGTCCCTTCATCTGAATCGTTAGTTCTTCTTGCGTTGGATAGACATGTAAGATGTACCATGATACACTACCTTCTTCACCTCGAAACACGATGCGATGCTTCATTCGATTTCCACCTCTGAGCCACAGGATATTTACTAGCACTTCTCGAAAGTAATCAATATCTTTTTCATTCGAAAGGAGTCTGCTTATGCCTGATACGCCAAAGACAGGTCCTACCGAACAGTCCGTTGATGTCTTTCTGGCACAAGTCGAACCGCCACTACGTCAAGCAGATGGTATCACATTACGTCAGTTCTTCGAAGATGTCACGAAATACGAAGCCGTCCTTTGGGGTTCATCCTTGATTGGTTTTGGTTCCTACCATTATCGCTATGCCTCTGGTCGCGAGGGCGACAGCTTTTATGTTGGCTTTTCTCCGCGCAAGACGAATCTCGTCCTTTATCTCGCGCTTGGTGAAGACGAAGTCTCAGAACGACTACTTGCCCGTCTCGGTACGTATCGACGCGGTAAATCCTGCCTCTACGTAAAACGACTGACTGACATCGATTTAGACGTACTTCGGGAAATGATCGAGCACTCGATCCGCACGTTAAGAGACAGGTACCCTTCTTGATTTCAATCAAAAACAGCCGAAGCAGATTCGCTTCGGCTGTTTTTTGAAATTAATGTCCGCCTTCTGTTCGGTCGATATGGCGAATGTGTTTGAGATTGACCCCGATGATGATGACGGATAAGAGGACAAAGCCACTTCCGACATAAAACGGTAGGTTTGCGTTGAAGATTTCAGCCAATTTACCGGCCATGAATGGCGCGATGGCTGCCCCGAGAAAACGTAGGAAACTGTATGCCGCAGATGCTGTCGAACGTTCGACAGGTGCTGCGTCCATGACAGCTGTCGTGATGAGCGTGTTGTTATTCCCAAGCACGGCTCCCGCTAAGATGACACAGACGATGACGACAGCTGGCGTTTCCGTGAAGATCCCCATTAAAAGAAGCAAGATTGCGAATGTGATCAACATCATGACCATCGCTTTGATTGTTCCGAACCATTGTTTTAGTTTCGGAGCCGTCAAGACCGATGTGATCGCAAGCAACATTCCCCAACCGAGGAAGACGAAGCCAAGTCCTTGCGCTGGTAGTTTCATGACGAATGGTGCATAGGCCATGATTGTAAAGAACCCAACGTTATAAAGTGCCGCAACGATTCCGAGTGTCAATAGCGAACGATGCTTCATCGCTTGGAACGGTGCTTTTAATGATAACTTCTGTTTCGGTGCAGCAGATGCTGCTGGTTTTGGCATCAAGAAGAGCAAGACGAGGAACGCGATGACCATGATTGTCGCAACACCCATGAATGGGGCGCGCCACGTGATCGAACCGAGCGTTCCGCCTAATAGTGGTCCAATCGAAATCCCAAGACCAACGGCTGCTTCATACAAAATGATGGCTTTTGCGGTTCCGCCTGATGACAGCGAAACGATCGCAGCGAGTGCTGTTGCGACGAACAAGGCGTTTCCTAGTCCCCAACCACCACGTAACGCGACGAGCGTCCAAATGCTGTCTGCTTGCGAAGCAAAACCAGCAACGATTGCGATGACGGCAATCCCGAGCATCAATGTTCCTTTTTGACCAATCCGTGATGAGATCGCGCCTGTAATCAACATCGCGAATGCCATGACGGCGTTATAACTTGTAAATAAGAGCGTTACTTCACTTTTTGACGCTTCTAAATTCTCGGCAATCGTCGGTAAGACGGGATTGACGAGCCCCATTCCCATGAATGCTGTAATACTGGCGAAAAAGACTGCCCAGACAGCAACCGGTTGATGGAATAATCCATGTTTGCTTTCTGCTAATACCGTTTCCGGCTCAAGCGTCGTTGTTTTTTCAGCAAGTGCCATAGTGTCCCTTCTTTCTATATGAATGTGTTACATGAACTGTTTAAACGAATGGCGAATGACGTCGCCTCGACTAATGATCCCAACAAGACGTCCTGCTTGAAGGATTGGAAGCTTTTTAATCCGTTTTGCGCCGAGCGTTGCTGCAATCTCTTCCATTTCTGTGTCAGCGTCCGCAGTTACGACTTTCCGGCGTGCCAGTTCCATGACAGGTCGATTCAAGATATGACGAATCCGATCTTCATAATCTTCTTCGTCTCCTTTAATGACATCTACATATAAGAATGTATCGACGATGATGTCCTTGTGTTTTCCTATCGCGCGCATGATATCTCCATCACTGATATACCCGACGACCTCCTGCTCAGCATTGATGACAGGAACGCCGCTAATACCAGACTGAATGAATCGTTCGATGACCGTCCGAATCAGATCTGTATCGTTTACCGTGATGACCTCTTGTTTCATCGACTCATAAGCTTTCATCTGAATTCTCCTTTGTCGTTCGTTTCTCATATGAAAAAGTTGTATGATACAATTAAAAGAACAAAAATGATTGTATAATACAACTACAACTCTGTCAAGCCTCCTGCTTTTCACATTGACAGCTTATCCACATTGGGTAATCATGAGGGACAGAGAGACTTTTTTGAAAGGGGAGATACCCGATGTCTCAACAAGCACTTGAAACCATTGAATTGGAGTTAGCGATCCTGATCCGGCGCTTGACGACAGCGACGGCAGACAATCGTAATTTGGATCGTGCTTCCTACCTGTTACTGCGACAATTAGCGGATTCCGGCAAGGTCGGTGTTAAAACACTTGCCCGTGAACTTCAGCTTGATGTCTCGACCGTCAGTCGCCAAGCTGCGGCACTCGATCAGAAGCAACTCGTTGAAAAAGTAAAAGATCCGACAGATGGACGTGCCTTCTTCTATCACATCACAGATAAAGGACAAGAAGAGCTCACGATTTACCGGACAGCGCGCCTCGCGAGCATCGAACGTCTCCTGACGGACTGGCCATCGGATGATGCCGAAGATTTTGGACGCCTGCTCCAACAATTTAATCGTGCCTTGCGCGAACGATAACGGAATCACACCATTAAAAAAACGGATGCGAAATCAATCGATTTCGCGTCCGTTTTTTCGTCATTATTCATGATGTATGAGTAACCTGACAAACCGAACGAATTTGTGCGATGTGTTCAGGTGACGTTCGGCAACAACCACCGATCAATCGTGCCCCTGCCTCATACCATGTCTTCGCGACGGTTTGGAACGACGTACACTGATTCGTACCCGACCATGTTTTTGCGACCGGATCATAGACCTCACCAGAGTTCGGATAGACGATGATTGGCACGTCTGTCAACGCCTTGACGTGACGGATAAAGTCAGTCGCGTAAGATGCCGGAAAGCAATTTGCACCGATTGCTGCGAGCTGTGGATGTTGTCCAATTGTCTCGATGCACGTCGCAAGTGCCGTTCCTTCACTAATGTGCGTCGCATCTTGAAGCGAAAACGTCAGCCAAGCGGACACTTCCGGATACGTTTCGAGAATCCGGAACAACACGACCGCTTCCTCGAGCGACGGAATCGTCTCGAATGCCAGCAGATCCGCTCCCGCTTCAATCAACGCTTCGATCCGTGGTCTGTGGAAGGCTTCTAGCACATCCACTGACACCCCATAATGACCGCGATACTCAGAACCATCTGCTAAGTAGGCACCATAAGGACCCACTGATCCCGCGATCAATGCGTTACTTTTCCCGCTACGCGTGCGTGCGTTTTGCGCCAAGGTGACTGTTTGTCGAATCAGCGCCTGTGCTTCCTTTGTCGTGATATGACGTTGCTTGAATCCTTCGATACTTGCTTGATAGCTTGAAGTGATCGCGACATCGGCACCTACTTCAAAGTAATCGTGATGGACGTGTTCGATCTGTTCCGGTGCTTCGATCAAGAGACGTGCTGACCAAAGCGGGTCGTTCAGGTCGAATCCCTTCTGTTCAAGTTCGGTTGCAAGGGCACCATCTAAAATAAGAAAGGGAACTTCCTGTAATCGTTGATCAACTGGATTTTTGATTCGGGACATCTTCAACACTCCGTTTCTGAGAAGAATTCGTGAACGCATGAACGATATAACAGATCACGATGAATGGAATACCACAGTACAAGGCGATTCGTTGTGTCGGATCAAATCCGATACCAATCAGAGAAATCAAACAAACGACGAAAGCGGCGATCGGTACGAATGGGAAGAGTGGTGTGCGATAGACCAATTCGTCGACCGTATGCCCTTCACGGAGGAATTGTTTCCGGAAACGATACTGAGCAACACTGATACTCATCCAAACGACGACGACAGCGAGACCGGAAATCGAGACGAGCGCGATATAGACACTTCCTGCTGCATAGATGCTAGACAGCAAGGCAAGTCCTCCGCCAAGCATGCTGAACAATACAGCTCGAAGTGGCACCCCACTTGGCGTCACCTGGGCGAAGAAGCGTGGAATCATGCGTTCGTTCGCAAGCGACCAGAGCATCCGAGAGGCGGCGTAAAGTCCAGAGTTCGCTGCCGACAAGATCGCTGTCAAAATGACGAAGTTCATCACGTCTGCTGCATAGGGAATACCGATCCGTTCAAACACGGCGACGAACGGACTTTCGAGTACGCCTTTCCCTTCCGTTGGCAATAAGACGGCTAACACGATGATCGTACCGACGAAAAAGAGAACCAGTCGTAAAATCGTCGTCCGGATCGCAAGCGGAATCGTCCGTTTCGGATCGACTGCTTCACCTGCTGCTACACCGATCAGTTCCGTTCCCGAGTAAGCAAAGTTCACGGCAAGCATCGTCATGAAGATGACGAAAGCGCCATTTGGGAACAGCCCGCCTTCGGTTAACGAAGAAAAGAATGGGGCTGGGCTACCATCTTGCAGTGGAATGAAGCCGACGATGGCTCCCGCACCAAGTAAAATGAAAGCAATGATCGTCACGACCTTAATCGCTGAAAACCAAAACTCGACTTCAGCGAACACGCGAACCTTCAAGACGTTGATACCAAGAATCATCGCAGCGAATAAGGCGCTGAACATCCAAACCGGAATCGACGGGAACCAACGTTGCATTAAAATGCCTGCTGCCGTGAATTCTGAACCAAGGGCGACCGTCCACGTCAGCCAGTAGAGCCAGGCCACCGTATAACCGGTGCCGGGTCCGATGTACTTCGTTGCGTATTTATGAAATGAACCGGTTTCCGGCATGTGTACGGCGAGTTCACCGAGACTTAACATAACTAAGTAGACGACGACTGCCCCAATCAAATACGACAAAATCGTCCCGACCCGTCCTGCTTGTTCTAACGTATAACCTGTACTTAAAAACAATCCTGTTCCAATGACACCACCTAACGACAGCATAATCAGATGACGTGATTCCATCTTGCGTCGAAAAGCCCCACTCGTTTTCATGAATTCGTTTCCTCCTCATTCCACCTATTTCAAATAAAAAACGCATCCTCACGGATGCGTCGGTCGACAATTCGGAAATCTTATCGATCGGGTGCAGCACCCGCAGGAATTAGCACAGTATCTTTCGACCTGTTGCTGAGGTTTCATAGGGCCAGTCCCTCCACCTCTCTGGATAAGTATGTAATTGTTCCTAACCCTATCAAGTCTTTTTCGAATTGTCAACACAATTCAGAATACTACTATCCAAAAAACATTCCGCATCGTATTGATCCGGAATGTTTGGAGGTCTTATTTTTTAGCGAATAAATCCGCTGTTTTCAAGGCTGCACGAACCGCTTTCCGGTTCAATGTCCCTTGCTGATGTTTCATTTTCTTCGTTTGGGCAGCCAGTTGCGCTTTGAGCGCCGCAATCTCTTGATCCTTTTGAGCCGTTCCTGTTTGTTTCTGCAATGCTTTGATTTTTTTATCTTTTTCAGCTAATTGTGCTTTTGTTTGTTTTTGCGCATCCGCAATCTTCTTCTCTTGTTCCGGGAAGAACCGTTCGAAACGGGCGACTGCTTCTTCAAGACTTACGCCAGAAATCGGTTGAACCGGTGGGAGCAACTCGGTTTGCGCCATTTGACGGTCAAACGGTACATTTTCAGGATAGTTCGTCTCTTGATAGATATGCTCAAGATCGTTGACGTTCAAGAAGTCGACGAAATTGTCGAAGTTACGCGCTTGAACACGTACTGGGCTTTGGAAGTCAGCATTGGCTACGACGTCAGATAATTGTGTATCTGCTTTGATATCGTTCGCCCAAATATGCGTCAACTGATGGTAATCCGTCAATTCGCGCATCCGTGCATCTTTTGGAATGAGGATGCTCGGCGTACCCGCAAGCGTCGCCGTGATGTTTCCGTGCAAGCGCGCACCAAAACTAAGGTCTGCTTGTCCGATGAAATCGAACCATGTCTGTGCGTTCAAGAAGAAACGGACCCGATCATTCATGTAAGTAGGATCCGACATCTTCACCGGATAGTTCGTCACTGAAAGATCTGCGATCGGGTGCGTTCCTGTGTACGTCAACTTCAGTTCCTTCATCCATTGGGGAATGAAGTAATGATTCGGGTATTCTTCCATTCCGCGTGTAATGAAATCAAGAACGTTTTGTGGAGCCAAACGTGACGAGTTGACCGTAATCATCGACTCAGGTGTAATGTTCGTTTCACGGATGTGCAAGTCGCGACCAAACGCGTACATCGAAGGACATCCAATGACACGATGATCGATCCCTTCGCGGAAACCAAGACGTGTTAAGTATTTCGATGTGATCTCTCCGCGAAGACCAAGCATGCTTGAGCGCTCGAGAACGGCACTGACGAATGCTTTAACATCTTCATCGAATGGGAATCCACCATCTAAGTCTGGTTCAAACGGTGCACGTAATCCTACACCGATGACGACGACTGGAATCTTTAATTTTTTGATGAGACGTGTATATTTCCGTAACGTCGGTACGAATTCTTTTCGGAATGCGTCCGCTAACGGAATGACATAAAGATCAAAGTTGGCATTGATTTCGTCTGCCCGTTCTTCGTCGTAATAGTAATAGTCAGGTGTAATCGTCGTACCTTCTGTCATTAACGTCCGAAAGATACTGTATTGATAGATAAGATTTCCAACGTTTCCTCCAATGGAATTATGTTTCATCAAATAAGGAGCATCGAACTGTTCGAATGGTGTCATACCTGCACGAATAATAATACGTTTCATAATGGATAAACTTCCCCTCTCGTCTGCTTTATTCGTCCTCGCAAGAAAAAAATACGGAAAAATATATTATCAGTTTTTTTCAATCTCATTAAGAATAGATGAATTTTATTTCGGAAGTCAACGATTCCTAAGGGAAACAGGTCTTTCGTCATCAAAACGAAACATTTGCATTACTCCATAATTTTTCTAAAATAGAAAAATGTAACTATTTAATCGTTTTGAGATACATGCGCAGATTCGCTTCGACTAATTTCAAGGCATTCATCTGATCAGTCGTAGAAGGCTTCAATAACACACTGAAAAAATGTTCCACTTCGACTGGCTGACCCTTTTCCATGTCCCGTAACATCGACGATTTCATCGTGTCTTCCATTCCATGCATCTGTTTCAACAGCACCGCTTCTACATCGTCATTAAAGACTGCGCCTTGTTCTTCCATCGCCTGTTTCGCTTCCGCCATGACGTCTAGGATCATTTGACGCCCGACAGCTTCTTCCCGAATCGGACCGATTGCTGAGCGAAATAGCGTCGTCACGCCCGCGAATGTCGAAATGAAGAGATACTTTTGCCACATGTCATCCATGATATGCATCGAGTACGTCATTGGTGCCTTCGCTTTCGCAAAACACGCTGCGATTTCCTCTAGACGCGCTGTTGGTTTACCGGTTCGTGAACCAAACAACAGCCGATGGGATGGGCTTGTCTGTAAAATGCGCCCTTCTGCATCAAGCGTCGACTCAATGAAGCAAAGACCTCCTAGTACTCGATCATCTCCAAAGACTTCTGTTAACTGTCGTATGTGTTGCATGCCATTCAACAAAGGAATGATGTACGTCTCGTTCGAAACGAATGGCGCAAGATCCTCTAAAACATCCTCTAAGTGATAAGCTTTCGTCGAAAGCAAGACGACATCAAATGTCTGATTTGGTCGCATGTCTCGTGTTATCAACTGAGGCATGAGCTTAATATCACCGTGAGGACTAGTGATGTGAAGTCCTGTTTTTTGTAGTTGTTCATATCGCTTCGGACGGACGAGGAAGGTCACCTGTTCTCCTTGCTCAGCAAGACGACCTCCGAAATAGCCTCCAACTGCCCCTGCACCTACAACTAACATGTTCATATGTACTATCTCCTCCTTACCCGTTCTGTACGTTGCTTACTCCTTTACCCTAACATATTTGGAACCGTTTTCCTGATTTCTGCGTGGATCGATTTGTTTTAAGTTAAGCGTTTGCATTTTAGAAAAAAACGTATATACTAACTTGTATACAAGTATACTCACTTTAGAAATCAGGTGATTCTATGTCAGAACTGTTATACCCCTTGAAGTGGTTATCGAAAGCTTCCGCCGGAGATCGTGTCGCACACGAGCTACGGATGCGCATCATTTCAGGAAAGATTGAAAGCGGTACCATCTTATCTGAGAACAAATTAGCCTCTGATTTTTCAGTCAGTCGCTCGCCCGTCCGTGATGCGTTAAAGGTCCTTGCATCCGAACAATTGATTCGTCTCGAGCGAATGGGAGCGGTCGTCGTCGGTTTGTCCGAGCGCGACATTCAGGAAATCTATGATGTCCGGCTACTCATCGAAACGTTCGTCTTCGAACGACTCGTTAAGATCGAACGGTCTGAACTCGTCCGGGAACTCAGTAAAATTCTCGAGATGATGAAGGTTGCCATCAAATATAAGGATGCTGATGAATTCTCCTTCCAGGATGTACTGTTTCATGAAACGATCATCCGCTCGATTGATCATGGATATGTCAGCATGATTTGGCAAAATCTCAAACCGGTCATGGAAAGTTTCATCCTCCTATCGATGCGGGTACGATTCGAGGAAGACATCGAAGACTTCGAACGCATCCTCGCGAACCACGCCTTGTACATCGAAGCGATCGAGACAGGGGATCGTGAACGGATGGTTGCTTCCTTGCATCAGAACTTTGATGACGTCCAGGAAGTCGAAGATCTCTGGAAAACGCAACAAATGATGTCGAAAGGAGTCGATTCACATGACTGAATACATGTTAGGCGTCGATATCGGAACGACGAGTACGAAAGCGGTCTTATTTACGACAAAAGGAGAGGTTGTCGGACAAACGAACGTCGGTTACCCACTCCATACACCAAACCGCTCGACGGCGGAGCAGAATCCGGAAGAAATTTTCGATGCGGTTCTCGAATCCATTCGCTTAATCACGAAACGTCATCCGAGCATGCCACCGAAGTTCGTTGCGTTCAGCAGTGCCATGCACAGTTTGATCGCAATGGATGCACAACATCAACCATTGACTGCCTGCATCACGTGGGCGGACAGCCGGAGTGAAGCATGGTCGAACAAGATTAAAGAACAATATGGTTTATCGATCTATCACCGGACCGGAACACCAATCCATCCGATGTCACCGCTCAGCAAAATCAGTTGGCTCGTCGAAGATCGTCCGGAGCTCCACGCTCAAACGAAAAAATATGTCGGGATCAAGGAATTCGTGTTCCAAAGATTGTTCGGCAGATATGTCATCGACCACTCTCTCGCTTCAGCGACCGGTCTCTTCAACATTCATGAATTAGGCTGGGATACAGGCGCGTTACATGTCGCAGGCATCGATGCAAGCTACTTATCGGAACCCGTACCGACGACGACGTCATGTACCGGATTGAATGCTGATTACGCCCGACAAATGGGACTATCCGTTGATACGCCGTTCTTAGTCGGCGCTAGTGACGGTGTCCTTTCTAACTTAGGTGTTAACGCGATTCGCAAAGGGGAAATTGCGATCACGATCGGAACGAGTGGTGCCATCCGAACAATCATTGATCGTCCGCAGACCGATGAAAAGGGACGAACGTTCTGTTACGCGCTGACCGAGGACCACTGGGTCATCGGTGGGCCGGTCAATAATGGCGGAATGGTCTTACGGTGGATCCGAGACGAACTCGCGTCAGCAGAAGTCGAGACAGCAAAACGCCTTGGCATCGATCCGTACGCCGTCCTGACGAAGATTGCCGAACGTGTCCGTCCGGGATCCGACGGGCTATTGTTCCACCCTTACTTGTCCGGTGAACGAGCACCGCTATGGAATCCGGATGTCAGCGGTTCGTTCTTCGGTTTGACGCTCTCGCACAAAAAAGAGCATATGATCCGGGCGGCACTAGAAGGCGTCATCTACAATCTCTATACCGTCTTCCTCGCCCTCGTCGAGTGCATGGACGGTCCCGTGACACGGATTCAAGCAACGGGTGGGTTTGCCCGGTCCGAAGTCTGGCGCCAAATGATGGCGGACATCTTTGAGTCGGAAGTCGTCATTCCGGAAAGTTTTGAAAGTTCATGTCTTGGTGCTTGTATTCTCGGACTGTATGCGACAGGGGAAGTCGATTCGTTCGAAGTCGTCTCTGAGATGATCGGAGAAACGCATCGCCATGTACCAAACGAGGAAGCTATGCATGAATACCGTCAGCTTTTACCGATTTTCATTAGTCTAGCTCGGACATTGTCTGAGGATCACAAACGAATCGCTACGTATCAACGGAGCTTGATTCAAGAAGAAAACTAACTTAATCTTTTGGGGGAAGTCATCATGCCTTTAGTCATCGTAGGAATTGGGATCGTCGCGTTGCTCGTTCTCATCATGGGGTTGAAATTAAATACGTTCGTCTCACTCATCATCGTTTCCTTTGGCGTTGCACTACTACTCGGCATGCCGCTCGATCAGATCGTCAAAACGATCGAAGCCGGTATCGGAGGAACGCTTGGTCACCTCGCATTGATCTTTGGTCTTGGTGCCATGCTTGGAAAGCTGATCGCTGACGCCGGGGGGGCGCAGCGAATCGCCATGACGCTTGTCGCCCGATTCGGGGAAAAGAACATCCAGTGGGCGGTCGTTGTCGCTTCATTCATCATCGGGATCGCCCTCTTCTTCGAAGTCGGACTCGTCCTGTTGATTCCAATCGTCTTTGCGATTTCACGTCAGCTCCGCGTCTCGATCCTATATCTCGGGATCCCGATGGTCGCAGCGCTGTCCGTCACGCACGGCTTCTTACCTCCTCACCCGGGTCCGACCGTCATCGCCGGGGAGTATAAAGCCAATATCGGGGAAGTCTTACTATATGGTTTCATCGTTGCTGTTCCGACGGTCATCATCGCCGGTCCTATCTTTACGAAAATTGCCAAACGACTTGTTCCTGAATCATTTACACGGACAGGTAACATCGCTTCACTCGGGGAACAAAAAGAATTTGATCTAGAAGAGACGCCAGGCTTCGGCATCAGTGTCTTCACGGCGATGCTACCGGTCCTCTTGATGTCGATCGCAACGATCTTCACACTTTTACAAGAAACACTCGGTTGGGGTGAAAATAGCGTCATCTCGGCAATCGAGTTTATCGGGAACGCTTCAACGGCGATGTTGATTTCGTTACTCGTCGCGGTCTATACGATGGGGATTGCGCGTAAGATTCCGATGCAGTCTGTCATGGAATCCTGCACGACGGCGATCGCTCAAATCGGGATGATGCTGTTGATCATCGGTGGTGGCGGTGCCTTCAAGCAAGTCTTGATTGACGGCGGTGTCGGGAAATACGTTGCCCAATTATTTGAGGGATCGGCGTTATCCCCGATTTTACTCGCTTGGTTGATCGCTGCGATTCTCCGGATCTCACTCGGTTCCGCGACAGTCGCTGCCCTATCAACGGCAGGTCTCGTCATTCCGTTACTGGAGCAATCCGACGTCAACTTAGCGCTCGTCGTTCTCGCGACTGGTGCAGGTAGTCTGATCGCTTCACACGTCAATGATGCAGGCTTCTGGATGTTTAAAGAGTATTTCGGATTATCATTAAAAGAAACGTTTGCGACATGGACTGTGCTTGAGACGATCATTTCCGTTTGTGGACTTGGGTTCGTTCTTCTCCTCAGCCTCGTCGTCTAAGAAAAGGAGTCGTTCTACTTATGCAACATTCTATCGGAGTCATCGGGCTTGGCGTCATGGGACGCAACCTGGCACTGAATATGGCAAGTCATCAAGAAGAAGTCGCCATCTATAACTACACACGTGATTTAACAGACGATCTCGTCGCACATGATGAAGGACTACCCCTTCATCCGTACTACGACATTGAAGCATTCGTTCAATCACTCGCTCGCCCACGTAAAATCTTCATGATGGTCACGGCTGGTAGCGCGATTGATTCAGTCATCGAATCGTTGCTTCCGCATCTCGAAACAGGCGATATCATCATGGATGGTGGGAACTCTCACTTCCTCGATACAGAGCGTCGTTTCGACGAGTTACAACGCCACGGGATCGAATACATCGGCGTTGGTGTATCGGGTGGTGAAGTCGGTGCGCGGACCGGTCCTGCGATCATGCCGGGTGGATCGAAAGAAGCTTACGACCATGTCGCACCGATCTTGACGAAGATCGCCGCCCATGTCGAAGGAGATCCATGTTGTGTCTATATTGGTCCGAAGGGCGCTGGTCACTTCGTCAAGATGGTCCATAACGGCATTGAGTATGCCGACATGCAACTGATCGCAGAAGCGTACAGCTTCCTTCGCTTCCGTCTCGGACTTGATGTCACGGAAGTCGCAGACATCTTCGCTGAGTGGAACGCAGGCGAACTGAAAAGTTACTTGATTGAGATCACAGCGGATATCCTCCGGAAAACGGATGACGAGACGGGACAACCGTTGATCGATGTCATTCTCGATCAAGCCGGTCAAAAAGGAACCGGAAAATGGACGAGCCTACAAGCCATTGATAATGGGATCGCTTCTTCGATCATCACGGAAGCCTTGTTCGCACGTTACCTCTCGGCTGTTAAAGAAGAACGCGTCGCAGCGTCTGCTGTCCTGAAGGGACCAGAAGACTTGTCAACGCTTGAGCGAGACGCGTGGGTCGAACGAATTCGTCAAGCGCTTTATATGGGGAAAGTCGCGGCATACGCGCAAGGCTTTACTCAGTACCGGACGTCATCTGAGTTGTATGACTGGAACTTACGCCTTGAAGAGATCGCCTTGATTTTCCGTGGCGGATGTATCATTCGGGCCGACTTCTTGAACGTCATCAGTGAAGCATTCAAAAACGACGCGAACCTCTCGAACTTGATGCTCGCCCCGTTCTTCGCTGAGAAAGTACAAGCGTATCAAGAATCGTTACGTCACGTCGTTGCTGAGGGTGCTTTGTCTGGTTTCGCTCTACCGTGTCTCTCGACGTCGTTGACGTATTATGATAGCTACCGGACAGCGAATTCGAATGCCAACATGTTGCAAGCGCAACGCGATTATTTCGGAGCTCACACGTATGCTCGGACAGACCGCGAAGGGATTTTCCACACGGACTGGCAATAAGGAATACAGCTCCCGACTCCTGTTTCATTTAGGCGTCGGGATTTCTTTTTTTGTTCACACAATCTTTCCTGAAATAAGAAATTGCCGATTATACCTTGACAAAAGTGTTGGTCTATATGAAATTAGTATTAGATTAGAATTATTCTAGTGTGATAAATACAGATTCCTTGTATGCACTAGAACAGATTCTAAATATAGAACCCTTGAGGAGGATTTTTATCATGTCTTTAATCGGAAGTGAAGTAAAACCATTCAGCGCATCAGCATTCCACAACGGAGAATTCGTTGACCTAACGGATGCCAACCTTCGCGGTAAATGGAGTGTCGTATGTTTCTACCCTGCAGACTTTACATTCGTTTGCCCGACAGAACTCGAAGATCTCCAAAACCAATACGAAACACTCAAAGCGCTTGACGTTGAAGTTTACTCTGTTTCAACAGATACGCATTTCACACATAAAGCATGGCACGAAACATCAGAAACAATCGGTAAAATCGAGTACGTCATGATCGGCGACCCATCACACGTCATCTCACGTAACTTCGAAGTCTTGAACGAACAAGATGGTCTTGCTGACCGCGGTACGTTCATCATCGACCCAGACGGCGTCATCCAAACAGTTGAGATCAACGCAGGCGGTATCGGTCGCGATGCAAGCACGCTCGTCAACAAAATCAAAGCAGCACAATACGTACGTAACAATCCAGGCGAAGTCTGCCCAGCGAAATGGGAAGAAGGCTCTGCAACACTCACACCAAGCCTTGACCTCGTCGGAAAAATTTAAGGAGCGGATTCGCGATGGCTTTAGCACCAGACATTAAAGCACAACTCGCGCAATACCTCGAGCTTCTCGAAGGCGATCTCGTCCTAGCGGTTAGCGCTGGGACAGACGCCGTCTCGCTTGAGATGAGCGCACTCGTCGAAGAGATCGCAAGCATGACACCACGCATCTCCGTCGAGCAGGCAAGCCTTCCCCGGACACCAAGTTTCACAGTCAACCGTGTCGGTGAGACAAGCGGCATCACGTTCGCGGGAATTCCACTCGGTCATGAGTTCACGTCCCTCGTTCTCGCTCTGCTACAAGTCAGCGGTCGAGCACCGAAGGTCGATGCGGAAGTCATCAAGCAGATTCAAGGCATTCAAGAAACGTACCACTTCGAGTCGTACATCAGCTTGAGCTGCCACAACTGCCCAGATGTCGTACAAGCATTGAACGTCATGAGCGTCCTCAACCCGAACATCAGTCACACGATGATTGATGGCGCGGCATTTAAGGAAGAAGTCGAACAAAAAGAGATCATGGCTGTTCCGACGGTCTTCGTCAACGGCGAAGCATTCGGTAACGGACGGATGTCACTTGAAGAAATCTTGGCGAAGCTTGGCACAGGTGCCGATGCTTCTGATTTCGCTGATAAAGATCCATACGATGTCCTTGTCGTCGGTGGTGGTCCAGCTGGATCGAGTGCTGCCATCTATGCAGCTCGTAAAGGCATCCGGACAGGAATCGTCGCAGAGCGCTTCGGTGGACAAGTCATGGATACGATGAGCATCGAAAACTTCATCAGCATGAAGTACACGGAAGGACCAAAACTCGTCGCAAGTCTTGAGGAGCACGTCAAGGAATATGGCATTGATGTCATGAACCTGCAGCGGGCAACTCGCCTTGAGAAGAAGGACCTCCTCGAGCTCGAGCTTGAGAATGGTGCTGTCTTGAAGACGAAGAGTTTGATCCTTTCAACAGGTGCACGCTGGCGTAACGTTGGTGTCCCAGGCGAACTCGAATTCAAGAATAAAGGTGTCGCCTACTGCCCACACTGTGATGGCCCATTGTTCGAAGGAAAACGTGTAGCAGTCATCGGTGGCGGAAACTCAGGGATCGAAGCAGCCATCGATCTCGCGGGAATCGTCAAACATGTCACGGTCCTTGAATTCGCACCGGAACTAAAAGCCGACGCTGTTCTTCAAGAACGCCTCGCTTCGCTTCCGAACGTCACGGTCGTCGTCAACGCACAAACGAAGGAAATCACAGGAACGGACAAAGTGAACGGGATCACGTACATCGAGCGCGAAACGAACGTTGAACGTCACGTCGAGCTTGAAGGTGTCTTCGTCCAGATTGGTCTCGTACCAAACACGGACTGGCTCGGTGAAACGGTGAGCCGTAACAAGTTCGGTGAAGTCCAAGTCGATCGCCACGGCGCAACGAACGTACCAGGCGTTTTCGCAGCAGGAGACTGTACAGATAGCGCGTATAAACAGATCATCATCTCGATGGGATCTGGTGCAACAGCTGCATTGGGTGCTTTCGATCATTTGATCCGAAATTAAACGAAAAGAGCGGAACTCGGACGAGTTTCGCTCTTTTTCTATTTCAATAGTAGATTTCACCAACGGATGAACAATGAAACTCTTTTGTGATGTGGTGCTTTGTTAAGATGCCTTGCTTCGCGTATGTACCACTGACCGTTACGACCATCGTTTGTCCTGCATCGATTCGGGTACCATCGAATCCTTTCTGTATCCAAATGCCATCATTGATGCCTTGAGACGTCATCGAAAAGACATCAGAGAACCATTGTCGCTCACTTCGCTCCAAAAGTTCCGTTTCGAAATTTCCCGTGATCCGAACTTCTTTTCCACCTTGTGTTCGTTCAAGTGCTCGTTGACTATCTCCATAAATACTCAGTTGAACATGCAACGGCTTTAACCGTTTGACTACTCGTTCCTGAAAACGTTTTGGCGAAACCCAGTCCTCGTCTGCGAATTGATTTGCTGCAAGCAATGTGACGTCCGCATTTTCCTGTGTCCGATTCAGTTCTCGCACGATTTTTTCATATGCTACGTAATAGCGTTGATGTTGTGTTGTCTGGTCCTTTGCCTCCGATGTGACTGGTGACAATGAAGCAAGTATGAGAACGGCTGTCACGATCTGATATTTCATTGACTTCCCCTTCCTTTCGCTATTCATTGTAAGAAAAAAACGAGGAATAGATTCGAAAACGACAACCGTTTTGGAGACTTTTTCATTTAAGACTGTATAAATAGATTAAACTCTTTTGGAATTAAGAACGAATGACGACTTTTTAGTCAATCTGACCCCTATAAATAATTCAAAGTTGACACTTTTGACTAGTCCAGGCATCTGATAGATTAAAGCTATCTTAAAATCTATCATAAAGAAGGTTAGCCACATGCAAAAAGCAGCACCGTATTCTAGCACTCGTACCCGCCAGCTCGTCATCACTGCGATGTCAATCGCACTTGTTCTTGTTGCGACACTATTCATCAATATCAAATTGCCAATCGCTTCAAGCGGTGGTCTCGTTCATATGGGAACAGCAATGCTCTTTCTCATCGCGATTTTATTCGGTCCACGGACAGCACTGATTGCCGGAGCAATCGGTATGGGATTATTTGATCTTATCAGTGGATGGACACTCTGGGCTCCATTTACAATCGTAGCTCGAGGACTCCAAGGATATATTGTCGGGCGTATCGCCTGGTCTTCGCGATACAAAGGAGACAACCCTGGCTTAAATATTTTTGCAATGATTGTTTCTGCTCCTGTCATGCTTGCTGTTTACTATGTTTGTGAAGGTATTCTTTACAGCAACTGGGTCGCACCAATCGCTTCGATTCCAGGAAACATCACACAAAACGTTGTCGGAATCCTCGTTGCGATTCCAGTCGGTATTGCCTTAAAGAAAACGCGTTTCTTCCGTAACTTCCGCTAAATCCAAAAACCGTCCGGCTCCTCGTAGAGTCGGACGGTTTTCGTTTAGCGAATCGGTTGACCTTGTTCAAGCTCAAGCGTTTTGGCTGTTTCTGCATGGATCTGTTCGAACAGCTCCGGATGTTCAACAAGCGAGATTCCGTAAGACGGAATCATCTCCTTGATTTTTGCTTCCCACGCCGGTAATTCGGACGGGAAACATTTTCCGAGTACTTCAAGCATGACGGGAACCGCTGTTGAGGCACCTGGAGACGCCCCGAGTAAGGCAGCGACAGATCCGTCGGCTGCGCTGACGACCTCTGTTCCGAACTGGAGTGTCCCTTTTCCTTGTGGTGTATCCTTGATGACTTGGACACGTTGACCAGCGACGACGACATCCCAGTCTTCTGTCTTCGCATTCGGAATGAACTCTCGTAATTCGTTCATCCGTTGTTCCGTCGACAAGAGGACTTGTTCGATCAGATACTTCGTCAATCCCATCTCTTTTGCTCCCGCAGCAAGCATCGTCAAGACGTTGTTCGGTTTGACGGACGCAATCAAATCAAGATTCGATCCTGTCTTAAGGAACTTCGGTGAAAAGCCAGCGAACGGTCCGAAGAGAAGCGATTTCTTCCCATCGATGTATCGTGTATCCAAGTGCGGTACTGACATCGGTGGTGCTCCGACTTTCGCTTTTCCGTAGACTTTCGCATGGTGCTGCTCGATGATCTCAGGATTTTTACAAACGAGGAACAAGCCGCTGACCGGGAAACCACCGATTTGCTTCGATTCTTCGATGCCTGTTTTTTGCAGCAACGGTAGACTACCGCCGCCACCCCCGATGAAGACGAACTGCGCCGTATGATGCTCAATCCGGTGATCGCGCTCATTCTTCACTTTGACTTCCCAACCACCGTCAACACGCTTCAAATTCTCGACACCGTGCTGGTAGTTGATTGTAACATCGTGCTGTGCGAGATATTCAAACAGGATTCGTGTCAACGCACCAAAGTTGACGTCCGTTCCTGAATCGATTTTCGTCGCAGCGATCGGCTCGGGTGATGTCCGACCGTTCATGATGAGTGGAATCCACTCGGCTAATTTCGCTGGATCCTTTGAATATTCCATTCCCGCAAACAACGGATTCGCTGATAGCGCTTCCAATCGTTTTTTCAGGAATTCGACGTTTTCCGTTCCTTCGACCATGCTCATATGTGGAATCGGCATGATGAACTCTTTCGGATTCGGCAAGACACCTTCCTTAACGAGATGCGACCAGAATTGACGTGACAGTTGGAACTGTTCGTTTACTTTGACCGCTTTACTGATATCGATCGAACCATCGGCGTTCTCTGTCGTATAGTTCAGTTCGCATAGTGCGGCGTGACCTGTTCCGGCATTGTTCCACTCATTCGAGCTTTCTTCCCCGGCACTCGCGAGTTTCTCGAATACCTTGATGTTCATCTCAGGCGCGAGTTCTTTTAACAAGACCCCTAACGTCGCGCTCATGACTCCGGCACCAATTAAAATAACGTCTGTTTTTTTAGGCATACTGCTCATGATATCCTTCCTATCCCCGTTGATATTATGGACTACCTGTCATGAAAAACTTCCCCCTCATGACGACAACTTACCTTTCCATTATAACCCTATCATAGCTTGCACAGAAAGGAACTTCTTTTACATTCAGAAATGTGTAAAAGCGACGATTCAGGTAAGAAGATTTTTGTCAGCCGGCATACAATCAGGCATGACTTTGACGAAAAACGGTAATCATATAACGAAAGTAAAAGGAGGAACACTCATGGCGACACGCTGGATATTCGGCAATCAATTGAATCACGATCTCCCTTTATTGAAGGAAGCAAACAAACAAGACGACGTCATCCTGATGGTCGAAGCGACCTCGCGCTCTAAGTGGAAGACGTACCATAAACAAAAGCTCGTCCTCGTCTTCTCAGCGATGCGACATTTTGCGGAAGAACTGCGCGAAAAAGGTTTCACCGTCGATTACCGGGAAGCTGATTCGTTCGATCAGGCATTTAAGGCGCACCGGGAAGATCATGATCCGGATCATGTATTCTATACGGCGATCACGGACGAACCGATGCGAAAGGCGATGCACAAGTGGCAAGACGCTTTACCGAAGAAGATCACAGTCGAGGTCTGTTCCGACGTGCCGTTGTTTTTACTGACGCAGGAAGCAGCGGTCGAAGCAATCGGCGACAAGCCCTACAAGATGGATCGGTTTTATCGTGAGCTGCGCAAGGAACGAAACGTTCTCATGAGCGGCTCCAAACCGATTGGTGGAAAGTGGTCGTTTGACGCCGAGAACCGAAAACCAGCAAAGTCCGGGACGACGTTTCCGGATCCCGTTCAGTTTCGTCCCGATCGCATCACAAAGGACGTCATCGACAAGGTCGAGCGTGATTTCTCTGATCATCCGGGAGCACTTGATTCCTTCCATTGGCCGGTTACACGAAAGGAAGCGACGCGGGCTCTCCATCGTTTCATCGAAGAACGACTCGAGACGTTCGGGACGTATCAAGACGCCATGCTGACCGGCGAAGATACGTTATCGCATTCGCTCTTGTCTGCAGCAATCAATCTCGGCTTGCTGACACCAGAAGAGGTCATTCGTCAAGTTGAAGCCGCCCTCGAAGATCAAGATGCTCCGCTCAATGCGGTCGAAGGTTTTATTCGACAAATCCTCGGCTGGCGCGAGTACATGCGTGCCGTCTACCTAGCCGAGATGCCGGACTATGCTTCCGTTAATGCGCTACGTCATGAAGCGGATTTACCTGACTTTTTCTGGACCGGGAAGACGAACATGAACTGTGTCGCTGAATCGTTACGTCCTGTTGTCGATCATGCCCATAATCACCATATCCAACGCTTGATGGTGCTCGGGAACTTCGCTAATCTGTTTGCGATCTCGCCGCAACAGACAGCAGATTGGTTCAACGAGATGTACATCGATGCCTATGACTGGGTCGTCTTACCGAACGTCCTCGGGATGGCGCTTCATGCCGACGGAGGAACATTATCGACTAAACCGTACATCGCTTCGGCGAATTACATCCATAAGATGAGTGATTATTGCAAGGGATGTCCGTTTCATCAAAAGGACATGCTCGGAGAGGATGCCTGTCCGTTTAACGCCTTGTACTGGGACTTCATCGACCGGCACGAAAAACGCTTCGCTGATAATCAGCGGATGTCGATGATGTATCGGCAATGGGGAAAGCGCGATGCGGACAGCAAACGCGATATTCGAAAGAAAGCGAAAGCACTTCGGAAACAACTACAGGATGGTGCTTTCGATACACCATGAAACAAGCCGGTCGGATTAGATCCGACCGGCTTGTTTTGGCTTACGCACTTTTTTGTTCAGCTGCTTGTTGTTTCTTTTTCCGAAGGTGGTACAGTCCGAATAGTCCGAGGAACCAAACCGGTGTCAGCAACAAGGCTGGACGTGTATCGTCAGCAAACAGCATGACGACGAGAATGACCGCAAACAATCCGAGCACGAGGTAATTGACGAATGGTGTCAATGGTGCTTTGAATGTCGATGCTGCATGCAATTCCGGATTTTGTTTCTTGTACCGGAGATGACAGACGAGGATGACACCCCAGACCCAGATGAAGCAGATCGCACTGATCGTCGTGACGATACTAAATGCTTGTCCTGGTAACAGTTTACTGAGCAAGGCACCGACTGAGACGACAATCGTCGAGACGAACAAGGCGTTTGCCGGAACATGGTTTTTGTTCAACTTCGAGAACTTTTTCGATGCTTGCTGTTGATTTCCCAGGTTATACAGAATCCGGCTCGTCGAGAACATTCCGCTGTTACATGCAGAAGCAGCAGATGTCAGTACGACGAAGTTGATGATTCCTGCTGCGAGTGGAATCCCGATCAGACTGAACGTCTTGACGAACGGACTTTCTGTCGCACTTAATCCTGTCCATGGGTTGATCATCAAGAGGACGAGTAAGGCACCGACATAGAAGAACAAGATCCGAAGCGGAATCTTATTGATCGCGGACGGAATGTTCTTCTTCGGATCCGCTGTTTCTGCTGCGGATACCCCAACGAGCTCAACACCGACATAGGCGAAGACGACCATTTGGAACGATAGCAAGAATCCAGAAATCCCGTTTGGCATCCATCCGTCATGTGACCAGAGGTTCGACACGGTCACGGGACCGGCGTCCGTTTTAAAACCAATCGCGAGCAGGACGATTCCGACACCAATCAAGGCAAGGATCGTCACGACCTTGATCAAGGCGAACCAAAACTCGAGTTCACCGAACAATTTAACAGTCAATAAGTTAAAGCCAAGTAAAATCAAGAGCGCAAGAACGGCTGGAATCCATTGCGGGATATCAAACCAATACTTGACGTACAGACCGACGGCGATGATGTCCGCCATTGCCGTCATGATCCAACAGAACCAGTACGTCCAACCGGTCACGAATGCGGCACGTGGTCCGAGATAATCTTCTGCGATATCCGTGAGTGACTGATAACCTGCTTTTGACAATAACAATTCCCCAAGTGCACGCATGACGAAGAAGATCGCGATCCCGACGAGTAAGTAGGCAAAAATGATCGATGGTCCGGCGAGTTGGATCGCTTTACCTGATCCTAAAAACAAACCCGTTCCGATCGTTCCACCAATAGCAATCAACTGTACATGACGATTCGATAAATCCCGCTTTAATCCTTGCTGTTCCAAACCTGAACTCCTCCTTATGATGGCTTCTCTACGCTTCAGACCGTTCTGTCGGTCCTGAAAAAGAAAAAAAGAGACTGGACGAATGTCCAATCTCAACAAAATCAAAGGAATAACCCATACACGCCACTACGACATTCCATGAATGCCCGTCGCTGCATGTGATTACTCTTCTGTCCGTTTGCCTGAGATTGTGAACCCTTCGGCGCCGTGTCGACACGGTCTCTCCAGAAGCTGCTCCTGCCATAGTGTGACCCATGACAATCATAGCTTTCTCTTTATTTGATTATCCGATGCGTCGCTGCATCGATGAATTGTTTCTAATTCTAGTAATCTCGACAGCGTTTGTCAACGCCTTTTTCAAAATGATTTTTCAATTCATGAAAAGGACTTTACCATCTTTTCCAGAAATCATACAGCAACACTTGATCACGAAAGGATGAAACATTCATGTCGACGCTTTACTTGATTCGCCACTGCGAAACGACTGGTCAAGCATCGGAAGACCCGTTAACACCTCGTGGAGAGGAACAGGCGCAACGACTGTGTACACAGCTACTTGAGCTTCCGATCACGCATCTTATTTCGAGTCCGTATCGCCGTGCGCTCGACTCGATTCAACCACTTGCGACTGCTCTGAAACTGTCGGTTGCACAAGAAGAGGACTTAAAAGAACGACGGTTAAGTGCTGTTCCACTTGACGATTGGCAGGACCATCTTCGTCGAACGTTCAGCGATCCAGACTATACGTGTCCTGGTGGTGAATCTAGCCGGATAGCAACTAAACGCATCACGCGTGTCGTTGAGGAAGCGTTGCAACAGCATGATGGATCGATTCTCGTGACACACGGGAATTTATTATCTTTATATCTGCATTCAATTGATCCTACTTTTGGATTCAAAGAAAGTTTACAGCTGAAAAATCCGGATATTTTTAAGGTGACACGTATTCAACAACAAACAATCATCGAACACTTGGAAGCTTTTTGAAAATCTATTCATTTTAGGCATATGACTTGATATAATCTATTCTTTTTACTTATGAAAAGCATAAGAACTATCTATTTTACTTCCCTTCGGAACGGCTTTATATTGAATGAATTGATAATAAAGTTAAGTAGTTTTCGATTCATGTATGAAGCGGAACTTCAGAAAAGAAGGGATTTTTATGTCTACCACAAAAAAAGGCTATTTCATGATGATCGTCCTCTGGTTCGCCTATGCGACCTTCGCCATGAACTGGGTCGCGGGTTCGTCGTTGACACCACAAATCACGGCGCATTTCTTCGGCAATCAGACCGTTGACCCCCTCATCTCACAACTCGTCAACTATTCGATCACGACGGCACGTGTTTTCGCGAACATTCTCGCTGCGCTCATCTTGATGAAGCTCGGTCCGAAAAAAGCACCGTTACTCGCATTGTTGTTCCTGATGATGTCGATCGTCGCCATCTATCTACCGAACTACTGGGCGTATACAGTCGCTCGCATGGTCATGGGACTCGGTGGTTCGATGGTCATCGTCTATATGAATCCGGTCGTGACACGTTACGTCCAGGATCCGGCTGAAAAATTACGGATCAACGCTTTCAATACCGTATCGTATAACGTAGGTGCATTCGTCGTGTCACTCTTGTTCACCTTGTTCGCTGATCAATTCGTCAGTGACTGGAAACTGACATTGACAATCTTCGCGAGTCTGACAGCAATCCTCTTCTTTGCATGGTGGATCGGCAGTGAATCGTTCGAGTTGAACGATGCTGCGGACGCAGACGAAACGCCTTATGGTTATGGAGATGCTGTCCGCGATCCGTTCCTTTGGAAATATGCGGTTGCCTTCGGCGGTTTCCTGACGCTCTATATTTTATCGCTCGTCGGCTTGAAACCCGTTTTCGATACGTACACGCAGTTGAACGGTTCGCTCGTCAACCTGTTGGTCTCAGGTGCTGGAATCGTCGGTACGTTCGTTGGTCTACGCATCGGTAACAAAGGAACACCTCGTAAACCGATTCTGTTGATCAGCGGGACGGTCATGATCGCGAGTTTCCTCGTCACCGTCTTGTTCGGAAACATCTCGCCACTCGTTTCATATGTCTTTGCGTTCATTTCCGGATTTGCGATGTACATCCAGTATCCGATCTTCATGAACTTGGCACACGAACGAAAAGGCATGACACCGCAAAAGATCACCGTCTTATTTGGTCTATTCTGGGCGATCGCTTATGCGACGCAGACGATCTTTACGATCATTTGGAGTTACGCACTCGGACATGCGGGGTATACGGTCTCGATGATCGTTTTCTTCCTCTGCTGTTCCGTGTATCTGTTCTTCACGTTCTTCTTACCAGAAACAAAACCAAAACGGACGGATGCACTTCGAAAATCCGCTTAATCCACCAACAAGCCCTTCCGAAATCACCGGAAGGGCTTGTTTTTATACTTCATTATGGGCGCCGTAGCTATGACGAAGGGCAAACAATAGTCGAATCAATGATTCATGATACCCGATGAACCATCCTTCTTCGATCCCGTTGACAATGGCTTCTTCTGTCATCCAGGCGACACGCTGGACTTCTTCTTCCTGTAGCGTCAACGTCGACAGATCCACTTCCTGCTCGACGAGATAATAATCATCAAAACCGATTTCAAACGGAATCGTCAAATGGGGACGAATGCCCATGAAATCGATGTCGAGTCCAAGTTCTTCCGCCAATTCACGTTGCGCCGCCATCTGACTCGTATCCCCACTAATCGCACTGCCGCCGACCGTCACATCCCACATGTTCGGCCAACCAGATTTGAACGGTTGCCGTTGTTGGACGAGCATCTCTCCTTTGGCGTTAAAGACACAGACGTGAATCGTCATGTGATAATCCCCGGCTGTATGTGGCGTTCCCCGTGTCCAGAGTCGTCCTGTTTTCTTGCGATCTGGTGTATATACGTCCCACTGTTCCATCCTAAATCATTCCCCTTTTTAATCAATGAAAGATGTAGAGTTCGAACTTTCCTCCGCCTTGACGCAATCAATCGCGACGACGAGGGCGATCAACAATTCTTCCATCGCTTCATCTTCGACTTCAATGATGTACTGATCAGTCCAAGAAATCCATTTTTTCTGAACGCGACCAATCCGTTGCCCTTGTTGTAGGACTTCAAAATCAACATCCCACCAGTCACCCGTCACTTCGAATTGATCCGAGTTGATCGTATAGCGGTCCTTGAAGAACGTGAACTCTTTAATGATTTCAAACGATTGCCCTGCTGCTTCGACATAAAAGACCGGTCGGAAACTGAACGTTTTCTTCGTGATTTCCGCGACTTCCTCTCCATCTCGGTTCGTCACGCTGAACGACTTCGGAAGTTTCATAAAGCTGCCCTCGATGTGATAGGCGTCGTGCCCTGCCTCGTCTTGAATCGAGAATCGTCCACGTAAACTAAACGCTTTTTCTTTCATGTAGAGTGTATGCATACCGGTCTCCTCCTTTAATGTATAGTCTCATTTACGCGATCATCGACGGAAAAGATTCAATATCTGGAAACTACCTCCGTCCAACTTTCTCTTATTTCCTTCATTCCCTCCTGCATCTAGTGAATCGTATCCCTTACTTGCACTTTTTAGCGAGAGCGCTTAAAGTGTATAGTTGATGAAATTCTTTAACCACACATGTGCATTACCTTAAGGAAAGGGTTTAATATACTATGAAAAAGAACTTTTGGCAGGACTTACCACGACCATTTTTCGTCTTAGCACCGATGGAAGACGTCACCGACGTCGTCTTCCGCCACGTCGTCGCAAAAGCGGCGCGTCCGGACGTCTTCTTCACGGAATTCACGAATACAGAAAGCTATTGTCATCCGAAAGGCAAACAGAGCGTCCGTGGACGTCTTGAGTTCACGGAGGATGAACAACCAATGGTCGCTCACATTTGGGGTGACAAACCGGAATATTTCCGCGAAATGAGTATCGGCATGGCAGAGATGGGCTTTAGCGGGATCGACATCAACATGGGCTGTCCCGTCCATAACGTTGCTGTTAACGGTAAAGGCTCCGGCTTGATCAATCGTCCGGAAGTGGCAGCTGAACTGATCCAAGCTGCAAAAGCGGGCGGTCTTCCAGTCAGCGTCAAAACACGTCTCGGCTACACGAAGGTCGAAGAGTGGCACGATTGGTTGCGCCACATCCTCGAGCAAGATATCGCGAACCTCTCGATTCACCTCCGGACACGTAAAGAGATGAGTGCCGTTCCAGCGCACTTCGAATTGATTCCGGAAATCAAGAAGTTACGTGATGAAATCGCACCACAGACGTTACTGACGATCAACGGGGATATCAACGATCGCCAACACGGTCTTGAACTCGTCGAGAAATACGGTGTCGACGGTGTCATGATCGGTCGCGGGATCTTCCACAATCCGTTTGCATTCGAAGTCGAGAAAAAAGAACATTCGAGCCAAGAACTCCTCGATTTGTTACGTCTGCAGCTTGATCTGCACGATCATTACTCGGCTCAATTCGAGCCCCGTCTCTTCAAGCCATTACGCCGGTTCTTCAAGATTTATGTCCGCGGATTCCGCGGTGCGAGTGAACTGCGGGTCAAATTGATGGAGACGAACTCAACGGACGAAGTGCGTGCTTTACTCGACGCTTTCGTTGAAGAAGAAGGGATTCACGAGGTCAACTCGTTTTCAATCTAACAGCAAAGCACGCCTCCTCGTCTTGAGGAAGCGTGCTTTTTCGTATCACCAGCGTTCGACGGTTTGCCGCGTATTCGCACACCATTGTTCAAAGTCAGACTGATGCGTCAGCAACAGGAAACGTCGTTTGCCGAGTCGCCGATCGAGCCGTGCGATACCACGGATGAAAGGATGTGGATGAACAAGCGCTTGTTCGAATGCGAGGTTCGGGTACTGCAACAAGTCCTGTTGGATCTCGTAGTTTTCCAAGTATCCGTCTTGTTTGACTTGTCGTTCGATCTCAGCGGATAACGCATGCGACTGCTTTAACCAGTCGAACTGCCATAGCAATCCGGCTGGTTTTTCCGGTAACTGTGCAGCTTGTAACGCATAGCGCCGATCGACTTCCCGTTCGAAGTGAAAGTCGTCTGCTCCGAGAATCTCTTCTCCGTCAAACGTCACCCAGACACGACTAGGACTATCTTGAATCCGGTAGACAGCTGCATGAAAAGCAATCCGTCCCTGTAACGACGGGGCGAGCAGTTGCTCGACCCGTTTTTTGATGATGGAAAACTGCAAGCGATCCGTCCTTTCCGTCCGACTAATGTGATTAGCCGTTCTTCATATGAAACGATTCCGCAAGCGTGAACGTCAACTCTTTTAACTCGAGACCGCCGAGTGCAAAGTAGAGTTTTAAATAGTTATGCGGATTGAAGACGAAGACGTCCTTCGTCTGGCTGACCCATTCACCGTTCGTTCCGTTGAAGGTGAAGGTCGCGACCGGCATGTTGTTCGCAAATAGTGTCACCGGCATCTGTGCCAGTTCGCCGGCATTCGAACGTGCCGTCAACGTGACCTGGTACATTCCTGTCTCTTCCGCCGTGACAGCGAAGACGTGACTGCTGCCTGTCGTCGTCGTGACGTCCGTTAACGGGAAGGCATCTCCGCTGACGAGACGTTGGTGCGAGACCGCTTGATCTTCGAGCGTCTCTTCTTCGACCGGTGCCCCGAGGACCTCAATCGATGTTGCTGTTCCCATCACACGGTCCATGACTGGTGAACGCAACAGGAACTGACAGATGTTCGCGGCACTCCGCAGTAACTCGGAACGTCGAAGTGTTCCGTCGGCGAGAGCCGTCAACGTATCATCCTCGAATGGATTCGTTCCTGGTTCACCGACGACCATGTAGAGATCGTTTTGCGAACGGACCATCGTCGCCGTTTGTTGACGGTTTGCTTCCAAACCTTCGGCGTTGATTTTCGCCCACCAATCCGTCATGACGATCCCGTCAAAGCCCCACTCATCGCGCAAGATACGTGTGTTCTGATCGTATAAGCCGGCAGTCCAGATGCCATTGACGGCACCATACGTCGTCATGATCGAGTAGGCTTTCCCGTCTTTGACGGCCATCTCGAACCCTTTCAGGTACAACTCACGCAACGCCCGTTCTGATACGATTGAATCCAGATCATGCCGGTGGAATTCTTGGTTGTTGGCACTGAAGTGTTTCAACGTTCCCGTCACACCCACCCGATGCATGCCGTCGAGTTGTGCCACGGCCATTTTTCCAGTCAGATACGAATCTTCCGAGAAATACTCGAAGTTCCGTCCATTGAGTGGATGGCGGTGAAGATTCATCCCGGGTCCAAGCAACGTATCAATCTCGTTCTTTCGTAACTCAAGACCTGTCATCTCAAATAGATCGGCGATCAACGTCGTGTTGAACGTCGAAGCAAGCAACGTTCCGTTCGGTAACGAGAAGGCTTTCGTCCCGATGTCCATCCGGATCCCAGACGGACCATCCGCACAACAGCCTGCTGGAATACCAAGTGCTTCGAGTTCTGTCGTCACGCCACCAAAGGCGCCCGCCGTTCCCGGTGTAACGCGCGGTGAGTTCATCCCTTCCCCCCGGACGATTGCCGCGAGATCCGCATCCGTCAATTGATCGAGGAACGTCTCGAGCGTGACCCGTTCTTCTTTGACATCGCGTAACTTCCAACCGGCGTCCTCCGTTTGTGTCCGTTCAACGGGACGCTCCTGTTGACGACGCTGTTCCGAATCGATCGTCCGCAGTGGTGTTGCTTCATACGTCACCGTATATCCCGTTTCGGTCGCTTGTGGTTTGATGCGTTCAAACGCCGTCACCGGCGCCATGTTTTCCGTTAAGACGTCCGTGACGTCAAGCGTCTCGACGGAATGGATTGCGACTGGAACCGCCGACCGGACGTCCGTTCCAAGATAAAGCTGATACGTGCCCGGTTCGACGACATAAGACGATTTATGCCCAGTGACGCCACTATCGTCATAACTCGCAAACGAGGTGAACGGTACGACGAGTGTGAGAGATTCTTGCTCGCCCGGTGCGAGTTCTTCTGTCTTGCCGAACGTCACGAGTTGACGCGTTGGGTTCCCGAGTTGTCCCTGTGGTTTCTCGAGATAACCTTGTACGACTTCCTTCCCGCTCGTCTGCCCGGTATTCGTCACCGTCGCTGTAATCGTCCAAGCATCAGCTGACGTCGTCACATCTGTCGTCAGGTCGAACGATGTATACGATAATCCGTACCCGAACGGATACAAGACCGCTTCCGGTGCGAACGTCTCGAAATAACGGTACCCGACATAGATGTCTTCTTGATACAGCGCACGATCAGCATGACCGAAGTGGGGTGTCGACGGATAATCATCGAGTGAACGGACGATCGTATCCGGTAATTTTCCGGACGGTGAGACGCGGCCGAGCAAGAGATCACTCAGTCCAGTTCCCCCTTCCATTCCTCCTTGCCACGCGTAAAGGACAGCACTTGGCGCCGTCTCTTCGACCCAGCGCATATCGATGATGTTCCCGACGTTCAAGACGACGACGGTCTGTTTGAAGTGTGTCGTCACGAGTCGGAGCATCTCCTGTTCCGTCTCCGTTAAAAAATAACTCCCTGGATCCGCTGTATTGTCGCGGTCTTCCCCAGCCGTACGACCAATCATGATCAAGGCAACATCGGAATCAAGCGCTGCTTGTTGAACGAGTGTCGCGTCAAGCGGCATCTCTTCTTGCGACCACGGCTCGGCCGCCCAGCCTTCGCCTTGGTCAAACGGATGGTCTTCAAGCCAGTTCTCGTACGCCTTGAGGACGTCTGCGTTCAGCGTCACGTCTTCGCGTAGCATATCGAGTGGACTGACGACGTTCGTAACGTTGACCATCCCGCCTGATCCTGTTCCACTTTTATAGTAGTTGAACTGATTACGTCCGAAGACAGCGACCGTCGATGCGGGTTGCAACGGGAGCACACCATCATTTTGTAAAAGGACCGCCCCTTCCGCGACGGTTTGTCGTGCGAGTTTTGTATAGGCTTGCCAATCGAGTGTGTATGTCATACGTCATCCACCTTTGTTAGTTAGTTTGAGAAAAGAGTCGTTTTAAGTCTTTCGCGATTTCGTCTAAGCTGTCTTCGGCTTGCGGATACAGACCGAGTTTATCAAGAAAGGCATGTTCCATCCCGCGGTACTGGAGATAACGAGTCTTAACGCCGGCGCGCGCCAGTTTTTTCGCATACGCTTCTCCTTCAAGACGTAAGTAATCAAACTCTCCCGTAATGACGAGTGCCTCTGGTAGATCGTCGAGCGTCGCGAACAACGGTGAAATCCGTCGATCCTTCGAATCACTCGCTTGGACATACCATTGCTCGAGGATACCTTCTTCATCTTGAAGCGAGAGAATGATCCGTTCGAGTAGCTCCGGTTCCGTTTGTCGATCATACACTTCAAGCGTCCAGTCATATTCCGAATTCGGATGTTCCCCAACATTGACGACTGGATAATACAAGACTTGATAGCGAATGTACGGCGTCGGACGCTCGCGGTCAAGCAAACAACAGACCGTCGCCAAGTTCCCACCGGCACTATCACCGGCGACAGCGATCGCACCTGGATCAATCCCAAGTCGATCAGCGTGTTCGACTGCCCAATCGATCGCTGCATGACAATCCTCAAGCCCTGTCGGAAACGGATGCTCTGGCGCCAATCGATAACCAACCGACAAGACGGCGACGTTCCCCTTATCGGCTAATGCCTTACATGGGTTCTCGACCGTCTCGAGCGTGCCACCGAAAAAACCACCGCCATGGAAATAGACGACGAGCGGGAGCGGACGCGCCGCTTCCGGACGATACAGCCGTGCTTCGATCGTGGTACCGGGTCTTGGGATCGCGAGGACGTCCGTCGCAATCTGTCGTGTCGACACGTCTTCGTTGTCCCACCCCATGCCGGCACGTGCCAGTTCGACTGGCGACGCCCCTTCTGGAATCGAGACCGATGGACGCTGCGTGAGAACGACCTCACGGACACGCGGATCGAGTGTTCCTGGAGTCGAGACGTCAGGAATCGGCTTATCGACGATTTCGAGTCCGTCTTGATGAATCGATGAACAATTTCGTAACGTCCGCAGTAAGTCTTGCATCGATGCGGTAGACAAATGGATCGCTTCCCTTCTGGTCAAACCGTTATCGAAAGCGCTTTCGATAACGGTTAAAAAAATTTCGAATGCCTCTTTTTTAAAAAAAGAGACCGCTTACATCACAATATACCTGTCTTTGACAGGAGAAGCAAATGTTTCACCTAAAAAAATCAGCGCAGTCGCCTGCGCTGATCCTCATCGTAATTGTTCTTGTGAAACGATTGTAAAACCATCAATGACCGTGTCTTCCTCGACCTCGATCAACAGGCAGCGTTTCCCTTGATAGTTGACTTGTTTGACGTACTTCAAGTCTTGCGGACTGATCGCGATGTTCGCGACCTTCGTATTGATTTTAATCGATTTCGCTTCATAGTTCGGGACGATGTTACTCGCTTTCATCTCGTATGTCGGATCGTCGACGACCGTCTTGAATGCCCGTTCGACTTGTTCCGTGCTGACGTCTTCGACACCACTTGCCTTGAGGACACGCTCGACTTCCTGAACGTCGAGCATCGGTACTTCTTCCTCATCCTGATCCTCTTCGACGACGATCAACTGATTGATGTTTTCATAGACACCGGCTAACGTCTTCGTATCCATCGATTCACCGACGACCGATTTGACGATCTCCTCGAAGATCGCTTTATCCTCATCTGCCGTGACGATCGGTTGACCGTTCAAGACATTTTCAAGGAAGCCAAAATCCGGTTTATTCGGCTTGCCCGCCGCATACAAGACATGATTGACGTCTGCTGCATTGTCGGTGAAGGTCGGGAAGAGGAATCCACCAATCGGCGACGCCAGTTTGATGACCGGATTGATGAACAAGTTCGACTTGAATTCCCGTTCGACAAAATCAAAGACGAGTGATTGTTTCGGTAACTCCGTTAAGTTCAGGCTACCGAGGATGAACGGTGTCGTATAGACGTCGTCATTCGGATCGATCTCTGTCTCGTCCGCTTGGCGCTTCGTTGTTTTATAGTATTGCCCACGAATGAATGTGACGACGAGGTCGTTCTCGTACTGGATGTCCTGGACCATCTTCAACGCCATCGTCTGCATCTGCTCGACCCAGTCCTCCGGCTCTTCCGCATACAGTCCTTCGTAAAGGAGCTGCTGTGTGTGACTCGTCTCTCCTTCTTCCGGATGCGTGAACTTGACCTCGAACAGCTTGACGTCGAGTTTTCCACCTAATACTTTCTTGAAGTTCGCGAGGAACAGCTCCTGTTGTTCCGGATCAAGCAATGGAAACGGTCGGGCTTCCTCATGATAGATTTCGCTCGTCTCTTTTCGGATATAGACGTTGTAGATTTCATGGATTTTTAGTAAATCGGCATCCATCTTGAAGTGACGACGGATGTCGGCGATGTCTTTTTTATTCATGCATACCAGCTCCTCAAATCATTAAAATCCTGCTTCCTGAAAAGCGTACCATATGCGAGATGACCCGACATCTTTTAGAAAATCAATGCGCACGGAACGAATACGCGCGTGTGACAGGATTAACGATCTCATATTCATATTCCTGGTGGGCAGCGCGAGCTTGCGTGATACAATTTTCTAGTTCTTTTGTGTTGAAATAACGTTGTGCTTCCGTCAACGTGCCACTTACGACTAAAAAGATACCGAACACGATCAACCATCCTCTGATTCGTTCGTTCATTATGTAGTCCCCTTTCTTCTCCACCTAAATCCTAACATCAGACCCTTCAATATAATGACAAAAGTTTAATTTTAATAACATTTACACGATATTCATTTTCTCCTAAATAAGTGATGCCATACTAAAAATTGTGAAGGGTGTCTTCACATCATCTCGTCTCATACATAGGAGGAATGACACGTGTTCAAAGCCATCAAGTCCATCGTCATCACTACGCTCGTCTGCCTGACCGCTTTCCAATTCGATACGACATCCGTTTCCGCACTGCCCTCAGGGATCTCGTCGAAAGCGACGGCACAGTCTCAACTCGATGCCTTAACTGTTAAAACAGAAGGCAGCATGACCGGTTATTCGCGTGATTTGTTCCCGCACTGGATCAGTCAAGGAAGCGGCTGTGATACACGACAAGTCGTCTTAAAACGTGACGCTGATTCATATGTCGGATCGTGTCCCGTTACATCTGGTTCTTGGTATAGTTACTATGACGGACTGACATTCACGAACCCGTCTGACCTCGACATCGATCACGTCGTACCACTTGCCGAAGCATGGCGTTCAGGAGCAAGCAGCTGGACGACAACGACACGTCAAGCGTTCGCAAACGATTTAACAGGTCCGCAATTGATTGCTGTCTCTGCAAGCTCGAACCGTTCAAAAGGGGATCAGGATCCGTCGACATGGAAGCCGACAAGAGCAGGTGCGAGCTGCGCTTACTCGAAGATGTGGATCAATACGAAGAGTCGTTGGAACCTCAGCTTACAATCGAGTGAAAAAACCGCCTTACAAACGATGTTGAACACATGTACATACTAAAAAGGAGTCGATTCGATGGAAACGAAAACCTCTACCTTTACCGCCACACATGGTGTCATGACGCAAGAAGTCGGTGTCATCAGCGGTGAACTCGAACTCCGGACGACATGTCAGGAGGACGGAATGTTGGAACTGAAGATTGCTTACGTCGGGGCGATAGACGTCTATACGTTACCCGGAAGTTATCGTGTCCATGACGTTCGGGATCATGACGTCATCCATCAGATGCTCGTCAATGTACTAGAGCGAACATAATGAAAAACAGACGCTGTCCAAGTTAATGGACGGCGTCTGTTTTCGTTCTGCATATTCAAAATCAGATTATCATTATTTACTAAAGCATGCGTTTTATCTGACGTTCTATCCGGTATAGTGAAAACAACGTCATTATCCTTTCGGGAGGAATACTTCATGCGAAACGTTTTGATTCCAACCGGCGTCATCTTAAGTGGTGCAGGTCTCTACATGGCATTAGAAGGTCATGTGCCTGCGTTACTCGTTACGGGTATCATCATGCTGTTTGGTTTCGGTATTGGTATCAGCACAAAAGAAAAGTCGGAGTAATCTATAGGTACAGTCAGGGGGATAACTATGATTCAACAATTCATCAAGGAACAGCAGTCACACGCTACTATTGGCGGGTTTATCGCTAAGTCTGTCGATCCGATCCTCGCCCACGTCAATCCATCGCGTTTACAAGACAACGATCTTGTACTATTGATTCAAGCTGATCAATCGATTGTTGTCTTTTTTGCTAATTCACAAGATCAATCAGGTTGGACGCCACTATTACGAGAGCAAATTCATCCATCGAAAAGTCTACTCGCACCTAAGACATGCTATTTCAAAATTAAGTACGGTGAATATGCCGGAACCTATTTGATTTCACCAGATTTGATTGTGAATGATCAATTCAAGAGTGAGAAAGATTATTTAGAAGTTCTAACATCAACAACGAATAAGTAACTCATAAATGTTTTATCAAGACGATTTCGTCTTTAATCGGAACTCCCTTTTCATTGTATAACGGGATTTCCGGTTTTATTTTGCGTGCAAAGTCCACGGCATTCGGAATCAACTGCGATATTGTATATCCCCGATGTTGATAGAAACGTATCGCATGCTCATTATCATTCGTCGTAACGAGTGTCAGCAAGTCGCATTGTTGCTGTGCTGCCCTTTCTTCTACCACTTGCATCAATTGTGAGCCGATTCCTTTTCCTTCCTCAAGACTATCCAGCGAAATGATTTCGCACGTCTGTGAAGTCATATGATAGGTAATCAGTCCAATGATTTCATGATCATCGTTCATGACATAAAATCCGTCTAAGAGACTGCAATCATGAACACCTGTAGACGTTACCATTTGCGAACTGCCCCAGTGATTGGTAAAAAAGGCTTTAACCTGACTACGTGTTTCCTCTTCAATGAACTGAATAATCAATATGTCCTTCACTCATTTCTAATGTTTATTCTATATAACGATTCCAAGTTAAGTATTCATCTAAGTCTTTCCACGTTAATAGCGTATATGGAGTGCCTGTCTCTAATTTTATCGATACATTCTCTGCTATTACTTTTATGCGTTTAGCTGGATTGTCTCTTTTTCCTGCAGGATAAACAGCTACTTTATCAAATAATAACTCTCCATCTGCTTGCATTTCTGTTCTGAAATCTAACAGATCGATTTGATCTTTTGAAGGAATTTCTTTCCCTATCCAATCACATATTTCAAAAAGAGGATATCGATCTTTCGTCCATTGTTCAATGATTTCGATGACCTTAAGAATCATGAAATCACCTGATGGTAATTGATAACTGATCGCATCACCAGTCTTTAAATTTGTTTCAGCTATAAATCTCTTTGGTACTTTTTTGGCTTGTGGCTGCGGAGAGTTAAGTTTTTCTTTCAATTTATAAAGAATGACTTCACGCTTCTTTTTCAATTTAGGATCTTCTTCCCAACGATCAAGGTCAACACCACTATCAATGATATGCAATGCCTCACGTTTCACTTCATCTTGAAGTCTTCCTAATTTCCACTGTATTAAGGCAAAAGATAACCAAAAAGCTGTAATCTCTTCATCGTCTATCTCATCTAAGTATTCTTCAATAACAACTTTCGTTGCTTCTTCATTCGTAAAATTGTCGCCTAATAAATCCTTATATCTAAAGCTAATATCTTCTGCTATGTCATCAGACAATATCGCTACTCCCCAAGCGCCCATCAGTTCTACACCTCCATGGTTTTCATGTATTTTTTATTAATTGAAACGTTGACTTATAGAATAAAGCTTCAAAGACACTTAAGATGTGCTTTACCGCCGAAAAAAAATAAACTCTACATATTACTTATGATACGGCTCTCCGTACTACATTTAAATGAAGTTTATTTTATGATTTTCAAAACAAATAATAAATCTATTTATTCATATAATAAATAAACATAAATGGTATAATATTTACAAAATTATTCTTTTCACTTAAGGGGATTGAAATATGATAGAAAGACTGTCGTTAAGCGAAGCAGCATACTTCTACCATCTTAATGCTCAACTCTCAAAAACATTTATTAATAAGTTATTTACTAATATATCGACCAAAAAATTCGGGTCATATACAACAAGAGTAGTCAATGAATTATATTCGTTAGATGGTATAGATATTTCATATTCACTTTGTATATTTAAATACAAAGATACTCCAAACTTTTTAAATAATTCTGGAGATGAAAAAGAGTTAAAATACGCATACTTATTGATGATTCAATACTCAAATATGCTAATAATCAATAAAAGAAATATCAGTGGACTTAACACTTTATTAAAAGACTTAATAACTGAAATCGATTATGCAACAATTTCTCGTTTATTTCTAAACACTGATTCGTCTTTTGAAAAATTGTCAATGTTAAATATGGATATTAATAATGATGTTGTGAGAAAACGTAATATAGAAGCAATTGATTTACGTAAATCTTTTTCACCGATTTATTCCAGTAAATATATTGTAAATAACTTAAGGATACAAAATTATGATACAAGAATCTCATTAGCTTTAAATACTTCAAAAATAAACAGACTAGGTGGAAAAGTATCTTTTGATGAGTATGTTAGATGGTCAATCGAAGTTGTTGATATTGTTAATTCATTCGAATTAACAGAATCTTATCTTGATAATTTCGCTTTACCTGTAAATACTCGGGAAGAGCTTCACAGACTAAAACCTACTTCAATTTTATTCGTTTTTAACGATTTAATTGAGGATTTGGAAAATGGACTAATTGAAGAAACTACTTATTTTTATAAAAAAAAGCAAAAAAAAATCTCTTTAGATAATTATCTTGAGCAATTTAATACTTTTTTTGAACTTGAAGAAAATAATAGTGATTCACTTTCGAATTTTCACAAAATCATCAATTTAACAGATAAAAACTTAGTACTTAAAAAAAATCAGTCTTCTCTTTCTCTAAATTCAATTAAATTAAAAAATATAATTATTAAGTATCAATCAAAAACAATGAGTTTCATGGAGTACATTAATAAGAATCAAAACTTTATTGTTACGTTTTCAGAAATAAACTATGTCTATGCTAATAAAAAACTTTTCAAAGATACCCAACTATTAGGGAACTTAGATACATTACTAGATGTGCTAGAACCTTATGATTCTCTAAGTACAGTCAATTCCGAGAAAGGAAACTATGCTTCTACTTCCACAGAATTTGATCGAAATTCTCTCTTCTTTTTTATCGAAAATACACTTGCGACAAATGTAGATTATTTATTCTGTGATGATTTGGGAAATGAATTTGCAGATTTTATCTCTATAAAAAACTCTAAAAGTGTATGTTACTACCATGCCAAGAATGGAAGTAGTAGTCTTTCCGCATCTGATTTTCATGTAGTTATTAGTCAAGCATTGAAGAATATAGGGAACATGAATATGTCAACTACTGATTTAAATCGTAAGTTGTTAAGATGGAACAATAGTATAAGTGGTACTAATATTGCATTAAAACGAATAGGAGATTCAATCGAAAGTGGAGGGAGATCCCTTATTAAAACATTGAATTCTCCGAACTCTTTTAAAGAAATCTATATCGTAGTAAATTTTTTATCAAAGAGTGCTTTAGAAGAGGGATTGATAAATTTAAGGGAAGGTCATCATTGTCGTAATGAAATCATTCAAATACTATGGCTACTCTCTTCCTTTATCTCGACATGTAAAGAGTTAGGCATAATAGCTCATATTACCTGCTTACCTTGATTGGAATGCGGTTAGTTATGTACTAACCGCATATTAAATTACAATTAACTTATTTTCATTTATTATTAGTTTTTTAAGCTATTATACTTTTAATAAAACTCAATGATAAATCAAAATTTCACTATTGATTCAAACAATTTTTAAGAATAAGTTCTTTAAATCATGCACATTTTTTGGCCGTACGCTGTAATCATGATTTAGACCAGCATCAATAAACTGATTTAAACCATCGTTACTTGTCCTTTTTATAGTAATCTTCCCAGTCATAACAAAATACATTACATAGGTAAGAGCATAAATTTCATGGTGCAAAGTATACTTTTGAAAGCCTAAATGCTTTAAAGTAGGATCGTTGAATCTTCCTTTAAACTCTGTGTCTAGTGCCGTTAATTGACTATCTTCTAATTTGACTAACCCAAAATCTGAAACTTTTACTACAAGCGCGTCATCATATTCATTTAAAAGAATATTATTAGGACTAATATCACGGTGAAGAAGATTTTTGCTATGTATGTATTCAAACGCTTTGAAGATTTGATAAACTATCTTTTTTCTATCATCAATCGAAAGTTCAGAGTTCTTTACAGTTATGTATTTATAAAGATTCCAATTCATATATTCCATCACATATTGATTCTGATCATCATTATACGTAAAAACTTCAGCAACGTAGGGAGAATTTAATAATTTTAACGTTTCATATTCTAATTTAAATCTTTCTATTTCCTTACTAGTTAAGTCTTTCTTCGCCTTTTTCACTATAAAATGTTTATTATAAAAAGAATCCTTATACTTATAAATATTTGCATAAGAACCTTCATCAAAATGTCTCATAACTACCTGATTATTAAATGAAGGAGATTTGATTTTTATACTATGAGCCAATGAAAAAATTGGCATTTTATAATAAATATTTATCTTTTCCATATCAGCGGGTATTGTACTTCCGCCACTCATGCTTAAAAACTCTTCGCATTGTTTAAATACATTCACATAATAATCATCAATATGAATCGGTGTATCAGTATCCTTTAACTTATGGTATAAAAATTCAGACACCTCAATGCATCTGAGTAGCGTACGACTTGGATCAGCCCAAAAATGAGCTGTTCCATTTTTTGTAGGTAGTCTAGTATTCATTTGTTTAATGGATTCTGAAATATTGGAATGAAGCTTGATGAGTAGAGCTTTTATTATCTCATGTTCAATGTCATTATAAATATCTAAATATTTTGGATGGAAGTCTAAATAATCAATTTCTTCTAATATACTAACTACTGTATTTTCTACTTCTCTTGATATTATCATTTATTTCATCCTTTCAAGAAATTGTTCCCAAAAATATAAATAATGAGATGGAATGAATAAGTAAAGGTAACATGATTCTGAAAAATACCACATTATCATCACTTATTCATATTTCTAATTTACTTATGATACGGTTCATTCCGATTAATCCGATACGCCCGATAAATCTGTTCACAGAGAATCATCTTCATCAATTGATGTGGGAATGTCATCTTCGAGAACGAGATCGTATCATTCGCACGCTGCATCACTTCTGGTGCGAGACCAAGTGATCCACCGATGACGAAAGCAATTTTACTCTTGCCGTATGTCGCGAGTTGATCGAGTTCTTTTGCGAACTGTTCGCTCGTTCGTTGTTTTCCTTCTATAGCAAGTGCAAGGACATGAACGTCAGGTCCGATCTTCGCTAAAATCCGTTCGCCCTCTTTTTTCTTCACTTGCGCCATCTCCGCTTCACTCAACTGCTCTGGTGCCTTTTCGTCCGCGACCTCGATTTCTTGGATCGAACAGTAGGCGCCGAGACGCTTCGTATATTCGGCGATACCTTGCTTCAAATACTTCTCTTTTAGCTTTCCGACCGTAATGATGGTAATTTGCATCTTTTTTCTCGCTTTCTGACAGAAAATTCAGGAGTTATCCACAGAGTTATCCACAAATCCACATGTTGATATTTATTTTTTGCTTGACACAAGATATGTTGCCGGTGCGTCGCAGTATTCACAGGTGATGTTTTTTTCTGGATTTAGCTGATCGAGAATCGGGTATTGTTCTGTTTCATCCACGATTTCGTCAAGTGCGAGCTCGACATGTTCTAAACAAACGTACTTATCCACAGGTGGTCTCCTCCTTTCACTTATCCACATTTATCCGCTTCCAGTATAACAAATATCAACCTTCCTGACCGGAAAAGGGCAGGTTTCCTCACTCAAAAAACCATCCACAGGTCGGACCTGTGGATGGTTTTTCAGGTTATGCCTTATTGAACAGTTGGTGACTGAGCCGACAACTTCACATCTGCTGTCTGTTTTTCACCGCCACGGTAGAACGTGACTTTGACTGTATCACCGACTTTTGCATCCCGGTAGAGGACACTTTTTAAATCCGCGAACGATGCGATCGCTTTTCCGTTGATCTCAACGATGACATCGTTTGCCTTCATTCCCGCTTTTTCGGCTCCACTATTACGGGTTAGACCAACGACGACGATTCCTTTCGTGACATCATTCGGTAATTTCAGACGATCTTCGCGGTACCCGCTTGGGAATTCCTGCACGTCACGAATCTGAATCCCGAGCTGTGGACGAACGACTTCACCATTTTGCTCGAGGTCACGCATGATTGGTAACGCTTCGTTGATCGGAATCGCAAATCCGACTCCTTCAACACTTGCTTCTGCAATCTTCATCGAGTTGATCCCGATCAATTGACCGGCTGTGTTGATGAGCGCTCCACCCGAGTTCCCTGGGTTGATCGCTGCATCGGTTTGGATGACTTCCGTGTTGAAGTCTTGCTGTCCATCCTTGTTCGTATCAACTGGAACTGTCCGTTCCTGCGCACTGATGACACCGCGCGTGACCGAGTTTGCGAAAATCCCGAGCGGGTTCCCGATCGCAAGGACCGTTTCACCGGCACGTAACGTATCCGAATCCCCGAGTTTTACGACTTGTGTCACTTTCGATGAATCAATCGAGAGGACCGCTAAATCGTACGTCGGATCTTCTCCGAGGACTTTTGCCTCGAGTGCTGTTCCGTCGGATAACGTCACAGACAAGCGGTTCGCCCCTTCAACGACATGGTAGTTCGTGACGACATAGGCTTTATTCCCGTCTTTTTTATAGATGACGCCGGACCCTGCACCCGTTTCCTGATCGGTTCCTTGAAACGAGCTCTGAAGGTTCGTTACGCTCACGACGGCTTCCTTCGTCTTACCGACAGCACCGACGATGTCGGCTTCATCCTCTGTCGTCTGTGTTGCAGTCTGTTCCGCTGTCGTCGACGAAATCGGAGTCGGACTCGTCATCTCATCGCGGACGAACGGCCACGCGACGAGAGCAATCAACAAGGCTCCGACGATTCCGCCGATCAGACCGACGAAAAATGCTTTTCCGGCACCGCGACGACGCGGTGGTTCTGGTTGTTCTTCATATGGTTCACGATAAGGGCTGACCGGTTCGCTCGTTGCCGGCTGACGGGGCGGGAAGCCGCTCTCATCGGATGACTGTTCGTATCGTTCGGATTCGTTCCGTGGTTCTTCGGGTCGATCCATCGACATACGCCTCCTTCATGACTCTCTTTACACAAGTATACCCCCATCACGTGGCAAGTGAGCCAAATGTGGGGGTCTTTTGAGCATATTCAGTAATTTCCCATAATCAAAGCTTCAGGAGCGGCGTCGGAATGACCGGATCCGTGTCGAGAAGCTGAATCTTACTCAGATCGACGTCACGGCTCGCGAGCGTCTGGGAGACACTCATCCGGGCGAGTTCCTTCATGTTGTTGTCCTTGCTCAAGTGGGCCATGTGGATGCGTTTCGTCCGGTCGTCAAGGACCTCGCTCATCGCGATTGCGGCGTCCTCGTTCGAGACGTGTCCGTAGTCGCCGAGGATCCGTCGTTTAACGCTCCACGGGTAATGTCCCATCTGGAGCATGCCGATATCATGGTTCGCTTCGAAGATATAAGCATCCGCGCCCCGAATGACACCTTTCATCCGGTCTGAGACGTATCCGGTATCGGTGATGTGTGCCAACCGTTTTCCTTCATGCGCGAACTGGAAAAACATCGGATCGGCTGCATCGTGACTGACGTTAAATGATTCGACTTCGATGTCACCGAACTGCTTGACCTCTCCGACTTCCCAGAGGAACTTCAGCGCCGGATCAATCTTGCCGATCTTCGCTTCCATCGCTGCCCACGTCTTTTCATTCGCATAGAGCGGGATGTTGTACTTCCGTGCCATGATGCCGACGCCTTTGATATGGTCGGAGTGCTCATGGGTGACGAACAGACCATCGATGCCATGCGGCGACCGGTCGATCTGGTCGAACAAGGCGAGCATCGCCTTGCCGGTCAGTCCCGCGTCGACGAGCAAGCGGGTCTGTTCACTTTCGATATAGAGGGCGTTCCCCGTCGAGCCACTGGCCATGACGCTGTAGTGTAGGCTCATCGTGCATTCCTCATTTCTCTGAGACTGTATCCAATCGTTCGACGGTCTGGACACCGCCGTCAATCGCATTGACGAAGTAGACTTCTTCATTGTCGAGCTCGATTTGCCACGTTGGCGGCAGGATTTGGACCGATTCCGTTCCTTCCGTGACGAGACAGAAATAACCGAGCTTGTGACTCGTCAACCGTTTCGATGCCGGGAACAAGCCTTGTTCCGACAACTGGACGATCGCTTCACTTGCCGATAACAACGTCACGTCCTGTGCTTGCCGGACGACCTTGTTCAAGTGGCGTTGTTTGTAGCTGACGATTTCCTTCGCATCGTTGAGCTGCAAGACGAGCAGGGACGGTCCGATCATCGCATCGTCCTCACGCGACTGCTGTGGTGTCGAATAGAGCGGCTGTCCCTTATACGTCTGAACGAATGTCATCTCCTGATACTTACTATCATACTTCCAAAATGTATATTCGGCACCATACCGAACGGATGCCTGGACGAACGATGAAGCGGAATCCCGCATCGTCTTCGTTTCGAGTCGATACGGTTTCGTCAACCGGACCGAATACTCGACATCATTCTTGACGGAGGCGACCGCATCACGAATTGGTGAACTCGCCAGTGGCGCCAGCGTCCGCGCGTCGACTTCGGCTGTTAAATAGCCGATGTCCCGCGTGACTGGTTGCAGTTTTTTCTCGTCGATTTGACGATCCTTCAAGATCGATTTCCCGGTCGCACTCGTCGCGACGATCCGCGGCTCGACCATCCGGTCCATCAATTGAATGGCGAGGTAGACGTTCAGGATCAAAAAGGTCAGCATCAATAAGGTCTTCGCTTTACTCCAGTCCATTCATCCTCACCCCTCATTCCCGACAGCTTGATTGATCGATTGCCAGACACCGTCGATCTTAATGAACCACGTTGGCTCAAAGACAGCATAACGGCTCGTTGAAATCTTATACGTCATCTCATATCCAATCCGGATCCCACTGATCTCTTTTAAGAGATCAGCACGGCTCAGACGTTCGAGAACCGTTTCAACGGCTGGTACCGTTTCTTCCCGAAGGATGAGTTTCCGCTTCGCCCGAAGCATGCTACGGCTGAGCGATCGGACTTGATTTTCCTCATACATGATCTTCAGTGTCGCGAGATCGAACTTCGTCTGTTCGAGCAGCGGACCACTCTCCCCAAATACCGGATATCGGTTCAGATACAATCGGAACGTCGCCGTCTGTTCCTCACTCTTTTTACTCATCTGATCAAAGTAATACCGGAAACCACTACGCTGGGTATCTTGATCGAGCCAGCCCCCATGAATGTTGACATAGCTGACGAGCGTGCTGTAATCGACGGTCGAGCTTTGGGTGTTCGGCGATAACGTGTTGAAGCGATACACATTGTAGTTTCGGTCATACGTCGAAACGCTGACACCGTCCGTCAAGACGTCGAGATCATCCCGACTCTTGATTTGCTGGACGTTCGAGTTTTCAGCGAAAAAGGCACTCCGGATGCGGTCGAGTGGTTTTGGCGATTGCCCGACCTCGTCATAGACGAAGACTTGCTCTAGTCGCGTCGTACCGCTCGCGACATACGTATAATCGCCACCTTTGAGTTCGACGCGTGTCATCGGTTTTTTCTTATCATGCGCGAACAGTCGCTTCAGAACCGTCTCATCGCCGACGAGCTTGAAGTCCTTCAAGCGACCGGTCGCCGACTCGAGACGGAGGATTGGTCCATCATAATCGAGTAAATAGAGCCGTTTGATCGGTTCCGAGAAAGCGATTTGTTTTTCTCCGAGTAACTCTTCAAGGATCGTCGCACTGATCGGTGTCGGGAAAATCATCTCGACACTCCGGTCACCAACCGGGATGTTATTCGCTTTATCCGTCAAGACGAGGACACCGATGTTAAACGACGCACCGATTCGGTTAAGGAAGGTCCGACCGATGATTTGTGTCTGATAGATCCCTTCCTGGTCCGAATAGACGAGTAGTTCCGGGTTAATCAGTTGGTTGCTTTCAATCGTCTTTGAGGCATCGATCTCGTTGAACGAGACCTGTTCCCGCTCGATTGATTCACTGCTTGGATGATAGGTCCAGAGCATCGCTGTCTGAGCGATCGAACCGGCGACAAGCAGGACGAGTAACAGCGAACTCCAGTGTTGTTTCTTCATCCGGCATCCACCTCTTCGATCACCTCATACGGAAGCGTGAAGTAAATCGTCGTGCCGCGTCCCCATTCACTTTCTGCCCAGATGTCGCCACCATGTGCTGAAACGACATCTTTTGCGATCGACAGACCAAGACCGGTGCCGCCGATTTTACGGGCACGGGCTTTATCGACACGATAGAAGCGTTCGAAGATTTTTTGGAGATTCGCTTTCGGGATTCCGACACCTTCATCCTTGATGCTGATGACGATCCGTTTTGCCCGGAGCATCGTCCGAACGGTGATCGTTCCGCCTTCCGGTGAGTACTTGATTGCGTTCGTCAGGATGTTGTCTGCGACCTGAATCAATTTATCCTGATCACCACGGATGTAGACTTTCCGCTTCATGATCTTACGACGGAAACGAATCCGTTCCGGCTTCGTCATGTCATGTCGATCGAGAATCTCATTCAGGAACTGAATGTAATCAAAGCGGACCTTGTTCATTTTGTATTCCTTACTGTCCATCTTCGACAGTTGTAAGAGATCGGTGACGAGGCGGATCATCCGCTCCGTCTCGTTCTGTGTCGTCTCAAGGAAACGTGGGGCGAGTTCCTCGTCCTGATACGCTCCTTCTGCTAAGGCTTCAAGATAGCTGCGCATCGTCGTCAGCGGTGTCCGGAGCTCATGACTGACGTTTGCGACGAATTCGCGACGATCCTGTTCGACTTGCTCCTGTTCCGTGACGTCATGCAGGACGACGATCATCCCGGTAATTGGACCACTGTGTTTCTTGACGGGCGAGAAGAATGCCCGGACGAGGAACAGTTCATCCTCACTACTGAAATCAAGTAGACGCGGTGGCATCGTCCCGTCTTCCGGAATCATGAAATCGTCACCGAGCGCTAGTAAGTCCTTCAAGTTCGTTCCGACGACGCTCGCATCATCTGCACCGACGATATCCTTCGCTTGATCGTTCATTAAGATGACGCGCAGCGTCCGGTCCGTCGCGATGACGCCATCGGTCATGTTCTCTAGGACGCTCGTCAACTTCCGCCGTTCAGCTTCCGTCGTCGCGTTTGCTTCGAGCAACTCATCCGTCAATTCGTTGAACGAACGAGCGAGTTGCCCGATCTCATCGTCTGAATAGACCTTAACCTTCCGTGAGAAGTTCCCGCGTCGCATCTCGATCGCTTGCCGCCGCATATCAGAAATCGGGCGCGTGATCGTCCGCGACAGCAAGACACCAAGAATCGACGTGATGACGAGAGCGATGACCGTTCCGGTCGCAAGAATCCGCGTGACTTGTTGCATCTGCGAATAGATCGACTCCATCGAGGCGCGGACATAAATCATACCGGTCGTGACGCCGTCTCGTTCCGAGGTGACCGGTACGGCAAAGATTCGGATCTTATCCTCTGATTCCGGATCAAGCACGGTGTCCGTCCGGGTCGAGCTTGTTGCCTGTGCTTTTTTAATCAATGAATTCGTCGCCCGTTGTCCGACCGCCGACTGATTCTCGTTATCCGATGTTGCCTGGATGATCGAGTCCTGGTCGATGATCTGGACTTCGAGGATGTCGTTCCTTGAGGTGGAGCCATTACTAAACTCAGACAGCAGTTGCCCTAGTGATTGGGACAACTGCCGCTTGGAGGCGTCATCATCGCCTGTTTTATCGAATTCCTTCCCGACGTTATAGGCGACAAGACCTGCCCGGTCCTCGACCGACTTCGAGAAGTTCGTAATGTACTGCTTTTCAAGGGAACGAACGAAATAGACGCCAATGACCTGCATCGCCACTAAAATCAATAAGGCATAGATGACGACGAGTTTCCATTGGATGGATTTAAAGAAGTTCGTTCCTTTTAACATCGTTATTCATTCTCCCCATCTTGGAGATAGTAGCCGACACCACGACGCGTCATGATATAGACTGGCGTACTTGGGTTATCTTCGACTTTCTCACGAAGACGACGTACTGTGACGTCGACCGTCCGGACATCACCGAAGTAGTCATAGCCCCAGACCGTTTGCAACAAATGTTCACGTGTCATGACTTGACCAATGTTTTTCGCGAGGTAATGCAACAATTCGAACTCACGCTGCGTCAGCTCGATCTTTTGATCCTTGCGTGTCACTGTATGCGAATTCGTATCGATATACAGTTCTCCAACCTTGAGTGGACCTGGACCAGCAGGTTGTGGTGTTGCTTCCGGGCTTGTGTTGCGGAGGTGGACTTTGACACGGGCGAGTAACTCACGTGAGCTAAATGGCTTCGTCACGTAATCGTTCGCGCCAAGCTCAAGACCAAGCACCGTATCAATCTCAGAATCCTTCGCTGTCAACATGATGATCGGAATCTTCGACGTCTTCCGGACTTCCCGGCAGACTTCCATCCCGTCCATTAATGGGAGCATGATGTCGAGTAACATCAAATCCGGTTTGAACTCCTCGAATTTTTCTAATGCCTCCACGCCGTCGTTTGCGATCGCGACCTGGTAGCCTTCTTTTTCTAATTTAAACTTGAGTATATCTGCAATCGGTAACTCGTCATCGACGACTAGAATTTTGCGTTCCGTCACTGGGTGTGCCCCCTTAAAAATTTCTATTCAATCTATTTTACCTGTTTTTTCGGCATATAGAAAGGTGGCGACGGAAACTCCCGGCGCCACTCTCTCTGCTGTTCGTCGTCTCACGAGAGAGGTTCCACGTGAAACACTGTATTTAGTATACCTGTTTTTGCTTCCGTTTGTGAACCATTTCGCACAAAAAACAGCCTCTTGCGGGAGGCAAGAGGCTGTTTAGACTTATGCTTCTTCGTAAAGATCACGCAAGACGACTGTCTGTTCACGACCCGGTCCGACCGAGAACGTGACGAGCGAGATCCCTGTCAGATCCGAAATCCGCTTAACGTAGTTCTGTGCGTTCAACGGTAGATCTTCAAAGCGACGGACCCCTGTGATGTCCTCTTTCCAGCCTGGAAGTTCTTCGTATACTGGAACACATGCTTCGAGATCACGGAAGCTTGCTGGATACTCATCGATCTGTTTACCGTTGAATTCGTATGATGTACAGATCTTCAACGTGTCGAGTCCTGTCAAAACGTCGATCGAGTTGAGCGAAAGATCCGTCAACCCACTTGTACGGCGCGAGTGGCGAACGACGACAGAGTCGAACCAACCAACACGACGCGGACGTCCTGTTGTCGTCCCGTATTCACGACCGACTTCACGGATTTGATGACCGATGTCATCGAACAATTCTGTTGGGAACGGACCATCACCGACACGTGACGTGTACGCTTTACAAACACCGACGACGTGGTCAATCCGAGCTGGACCGACACCGACACCTGATGCGACACCGCCAGCTGATGCGTTCGACGATGTAACGAACGGGTACGTTCCGTGGTCAAGGTCGAGTAAGACACCTTGTGCGCCTTCGAACAACACTTTTTCGCCGTGGTCGAGGCTATCGTTGACGACGACGGATGTATCGCAGACGTATTTCGCAAATTCTTGTCCATACGCATAGTACTCTTCGAAGATATCGTCGAACGCGATTGGTTCAGCGTCATACATCTTCGTGAACATGCGGTTCTTTTGGTCGAGAACGATCTTCAACTTCTCAGCGAACGTTTCTTTGTCGAGTAAGTCTGCCATCCGGATACCGATTCGTGCGGCTTTATCCATGTAGCACGGTCCGATTCCTTTTAGCGTCGTTCCGACTTTCGCATCGCCCTTCGCTTCTTCTTCTAACTGATCCTGCAACTGATGATACGGCAAGATGACATGCGCCCGATTCGAAATTAACAAGTTATCCGTTGAGACACCACGATCGTGTAGATACTTCAATTCCTTGACGAGTGATTTCGGGTTAACGACGAGACCGTTCCCGATGACACATTTCTTATCCGAGTAAAAAATACCTGATGGGATCAAGTGCAATTTGTACGTCTCGTTATTGAATACGATCGTATGTCCTGCATTGTCTCCACCTTGATAACGTGCTACGACATCGGCTTGTTTCGAAAGAAAATCGGTAATTTTCCCTTTTCCTTCGTCGCCCCACTGTGTTCCGACTACTACTACTGATGACATCTTATCATCCACCTCCACGTACGATTCAAAACCACGACTAAGTGTAACGCGATAAAAAACAGAAGTCAACCAAATACCGAACAATTAATTGTTACAATTCTCTTTCGTTCGTTTAATTATCGTTTTTGGTGAATAAACTGAGAATCTTTAGGTGAAAATAAAAAAAGCTACGTTTTGTCTCCGATCAATCGAAGACAAAACGTAGCTTAGATTAAGCTGGTGGCGCGTACGAGTTGCTTGGCTCGAGATCCACGAACTTGTTGAATTCTTTTCGGAAGGCAAGTTTGACGGTACCGGTTGGACCATTCCGCTGTTTCGCGATAATGATCTCAATCGTATTCGCATCTTCCGTTTCTTTATTGTAGTAATCGTCACGGTACAAGAAGGCGACGATATCAGCATCTTGCTCGATCGCTCCCGATTCCCGGATATCCGACATCATCGGTCGCTTATCTTGACGACTCTCAACACCACGAGAGAGCTGAGATAAGGCGATGACCGGGACTTCGAGTTCCCGCGCGAGCGATTTCAAGGAACGGGAAATTTCCGAAACCTCTTGTTGGCGGTTGTCGCTTGAGCGACCATTCCCTTGAATCAGCTGCAAGTAATCGATCATGATCATTCCAAGACCATGCTCCTGCTTCAAACGACGGCACTTTGCCCGGATGTCGTTGACCCGAATACCCGGTGTATCGTCGATGTAGATACCGGCTTGAGACAGATTACTCATTGCAAGTGATAGCTTGCCCCAGTCCTCTTCCTCGAGTTGACCGGTCCGCAGACGCTGCGCATCGACGTTTCCTTCGGCACAGAGCATCCGCATGACAAGCTGTTCGGCACCCATCTCAAGACTAAAGATGGCGACGTTCTCGTCAGCACGTGTCGCGACGTTTTGCGAGATGTTCAAGGCAAACGCCGTCTTCCCGACCGATGGACGTGCTGCGACGATGATTAAATCGTTGCGCTGGAACCCAGCCGTCATCTTATCGAGATCTTGGAAACCCGTCGGAATCCCCGTCGTCTCACCGCTTTGCTTATGCAATTTATCAATCGTTGCATAGGCACTCGTCAAAACGTCCGAAATCGGAATGAAGCTCGCGCTTCCTTTTCCTTGCGATACTTCGAGAATCTTCCGTTCTGCTTCATTCAGCAGGACATCGACTTCATTTTGCCGTTCATATCCGTCAGTGACGATTTCGCCTGCTGTCCGAATGAGACGCCGAAGCGTCGACTTCTGGTCAACGACGTTGACGTAATAATTGATATTTGCTGCAGTTGGTACACCTTCAGCTAGTTCCGCTAGATACGGTAGACCACCGATCTCATCTAAGATCCCAAGCGTGCTGAGCTCGGCTGTCACCGTGACGAGGTCGATTGCTTCGCCTCGGTCGGACAACACGAGCATCGCTTCAAAGATCCGTTGGTGAGAGGCACGGTAAAAGTCCTGCGGTAACAAACGTTCCGATGCACTGATCAAACGATCCGCATCAATCATGATCGCCCCTAGGACGGCTTGTTCTGCCTCGATACTTTGGGGAGGCATATTTTGCATGACTTCACTCATCACCGGTCCCCTTTTCTACTCACGCCTCTTTGACCTGAACGTTCAGCGTCGCTGTCACTTCGTTGTGTAACTTCAATGGAACTTTCGTAAAGCCGAGTGCCTTGATTGGGTGCTCGAGCTCGATTTTGCGTTTATCGATCTTGTAACCCATGCTCTTGAGTGCTTCCGCGATCTGTTTGCTTGTGACCGAACCGAAGACACGACCGCCTTCACCGGCTTTCGTCGAGACGACGATCGTCTCTTTTTCGATTTTCTCTTTTAACGCTTGCGCGTCAAGCAAGTTCTGTTTCGCTTCTTCTGCTGCTTTACGTTCGTGTGCTTCATGTTGCTTCAAGTTGCCAGTCGTCGCAGGACGCGCCAACTTTTTCTTGAAGAGTACGTTATTTGCATAAGCATCGGCCACGTCTTTGACGTCTCCTGCTTTACCTTGTCCTTTTACATCTTGTAAGAAAATAACCTTCATTCTGATTCCTCTCCTTTTGTCTCATCTTCTAGATATTGATCGATCGCTTTACGCAACGCATCCGCGACCGTGATGACCGATTCTGACATCTGTGTCGCCGCGTTCGTCAAGTGACCGCCGCCTCCGAGCGTCTCCATGATCAACTGGACGTTGACTTCTCCAAGCGAACGGGCACTGATCGCTGTCCGTCCGTCTTGCAGTTCCGCGATGACGAAGGCAGCACGGATGCCTTGAAGCGACAACAATTGATCGGCCGCTTGTGCGATCAAGACTTGATCGTGAATGACACTAGGTTCCGCTGTCGCAATCGCCATCCCTTTCGTATAGACCTCGGACCGCTCGAGGATATGTGACTGCTCAACGTACGTCTCAAGATCCTGACTGAGGAACTCTTGCACGAGCACCGTGTCAGCACCTTGTGAACGCAAGTAAGAGGCAGCATCGAACGTCCGCGAGCCGGTCCGAAGGGCAAATCCTTTCGTATCGACAATGATTCCGGCGAGTAACGCCGTCGCTTCAAGCATCGATAGCTTCTGATTCGTCGGCTGGTACTCGATCAGCTCAGTCACGAGTTCTGATGTCGAAGAAGCATACGGCTCGAGATAAACGAGAACCGCATCTTCGATGAAATCCTCACCACGCCGGTGATGATCGATGACGACCATATGCTCGAATCGATCGAGTAACGTCGGTACGACGACAAGTGACGGCTTATGTGTATCGACGACGACAAGTAACGTCTGATCGTCAATCAATTGATCCGCTTGAAACGCATTGACGAACCGGGTCTCGAGTTGTGGTACTTCAGCGATTTCGTCCATCATCCGGCGAATCCCACGACCGATTTCTTCTGGTGGTAAGACGATGTGAGCTTCCTTATCGTTCATTTCCGCAAGCTTCAAAATACCGATTGCTGATCCGAGTGCATCCATATCCGGGTTCTTATGACCCATGATTAGGACACGACTTGATTCCTGCATCAAGTCACGAAGCGAGTTCGCAATGACCCGTGCCCGGACGCGCGTCCGTTTTTCCGTCGGATTCGTCTTTCCGCCATAAAAGCGGACTTTTCCGTCGCGTTTGATGACGACTTGGTCGCCTCCCCGTCCTAGTGCGAGATCGAGACTCGACTGAGCCATCTGACCAAGCGAAGGAATCGGATCACTGCCGCAACCAATTCCGATTGATAACGTCAACTGGACGCCTCGTTGACTCGTCTCTTCGCGCACGATATCAAGAATCGTGAACTTCGATCGTTCGAGGATCCGTAGATTCTCTTCTGTCGTGACGATGAAGTACCGATCGGACGCCGTCCGTTTGATATACGTTCCGTGTTCCGCTGCCCAGTGATTTAATAGTTGAGTAACCCGACTGTTCAGCTCACTACGTAACTGATCTTCGATACCTTGTGTCATCTCATCGTAGTTATCGAGATAAATGACACCGATGACCGTCTGATTGTCGACGAGTTGCTGTTCGACTTGCGCTTCTTCCGTCATATCGAACAGATAAAACGTCCGGTTCTCATGATTTGAAAAGACGCGATACACGGCATCACCGATTTCAAGCGTCGCTTGGTCCTCGTTCGTCGCGACCATCTCGATGAATAAGGGATCGAGCTCATTGAGCGTCTGTCCCATCGATACATCATCAAAGATGTCCCGCATCGGATCATTGAACCAGGTGACGAGGGTTTCCTCATCGTATAGTAAGATCCCGATTGGCATGTTCGTCAACGCGTCTTGCCCCGTTTCTTCGACTTGCATCGAAATCCCGGCGACATACGTCTCCCACGCCCTGCGTGCACGACGTTCTTCGTATAGATGCAATCCGAAGAGGAGGGCAGTCACGACGGCTCCGATAGCGGAGATGATCGGTTCACGTACAGCGACGACGAGAAGCAGACCGACGATTAATAGATACGGAATGAAGCGAACGATGCGTCGTTCTCGTTCCGGTGATACTTGTTGACCTGACTCCATCGTGTCCTCCTTATATGCTCTGTTGGGTTCATTTAAATTTTTAGTAACTTGTTTATTATAACCGAAAAGCAGGAGGGGATGAAAGGGAAGCGAAAAAAAGCACCATCCTCACGCATGAGGATGGTGCTACGAAATCAGTCAGCCACGTATGGAATTAAAGCCATTTGACGTGCGCGTTTGATTGCGATTGTAAGTGGACGTTGGTATTTCGCTGAAGTACCAGTCACACGACGTGGAAGAATCTTACCGCGTTCCGAAATGAAACGTTTGAGAAGTTCTACGTCTTTATAATCGATATGAGTGATGTGGTTCGACGTGAAGTAACATACTTTACGACGACGTTTTCCACCTGGACGACGTGCCATGTGATTAACCTCCTTTTAAGTTAAATTTTTCAGGACGATTTCCTTAGAACGGAAGATCGTCATCTGAAAGGTCGATCGAACTACCGCCGCTGAACGGATCAGCGCCGAAGCCCGAATTCGATGAAGCGGGTGCTGGCGAGGAAGAGTTGTTCTGCTGTTGCTGTGAACCCCATCCTGCAGCATTCCCGTTTCCACCAGTAGATGAAGCGTAGCCTTCGCTACCATCCGAAGAACGGCTCGCGTTACGTGACTCAAGGAAGCGGACGCTATCAGCGACGACTTCCGCACGATAACGGCGTTGCCCTTCTTTATCGTCGTAGCTGCTAATCTGGAGGCGACCCTCTACACCAGCAAGACTACCCTTCTTCAAATACTGAGCAACGTTCTCTGCTTGCTTGCGCCAAACGACGCAATCGATGAAATCAGCTTCTCGCTTCCCATCTTGCCCTGTGAAAGGACGGTCACATGCGAGTGTGAATCGCGTTACCGCAATCCCGCTCTGCGTATAACGCATTTCCGGGTCACGAGTTAACCGACCGACTAAAACGACGCGGTTAATCATCAGAATCACTCTCCTGTTTCAGCTTATTTCTCGTCTTTTGTGATCATTAAGCGAACGATATCGTCACTGATCTTCATGAGACGGTCAAGTTCTTTTGTAGCTGCTGGTTCAGCAGAAACGTTAAGAAGAACGTAGAACCCTTCACGCATATCATTGATTTCGTAAGCGAAACGACGTTTACCCATTTCAGTTGTTTTATCAACTGTACCACCGTTATCAGTGAGGACTTTGTTGAAACGCTCCACTGTTGCTTTGCGTGCTTCCTCATCAAGTTCCGGACGGATGATGTAAAGTACTTCGTATTTACGCATATCTGTCACCTCCTCTTGGACTGGCGGCTCGAATGTTCGAGCAAGGAGCAATAATTCATTACTCACATTCGTTAATACTACCAAAGTATTTTGCTTTATGCAATAACGATTCGTTTTCGATTAGACGTTGAAGCGGAATGTGACGACATCGCCGTCTTGGAAGACATATTCCTTACCTTCTGAACGGTAACGTCCTTGTTCCTTAACGGTCGTCATGTTGCCTGCAGCTGCTAAATCTTCATATGCGACGACTTCTGCACGGATGAATCCGCGTTCGAAGTCCGAGTGGATGACACCCGCACATTGTGGAGCTTTCATCCCTTTTTTGAACGTCCAAGCGCGTACTTCTTTTTCACCTGCTGTGAAGTATGTCGCAAGACCAAGCGTGCTGTACGCCGCATGGATCAATTGATCAAGACCTGACTCTTCGATTCCGAGATCGACGAGGAACTCTTGACGTTCTTCCGGCTCAAGCTCCGCAATCTCTTCTTCGATGCGTGCACAGATAACGATGACTTCTGCACCCTCTTTAGCTGCGAACTCACGAACAAGACGCACGTTCTCATTGCTGTCTGCATCTGCAACTTCATCTTCGCCGACGTTCGCGACGTAAAGCATCGGTTTCATCGTCAACAATTGGAAGTGCTTAACGATTGCCGCTTGATCTTCGTTCAATTCAGCGAGACGTGCCGGTTTCTCGTCTTCGAGTAATGCCAACACGATTTCAAGTGCTTCAAGTTCAGCCGCTGCGTTTTTATCGCGTGACTTGACTTGTTTTTGGACACGCTGGATCCGCTTTTCGACCTGCTCGAGGTCAGCGAGGATCAATTCGAGGTTGATCGTCTCGATATCATCGATCGGTGAGACTTTCCCGGCCACGTGTGTGATGTTTTCATCGACGAAACAACGCACGACCTGACAGATCGCATCTACTTCACGAATGTTCGCGAGGAATTTATTTCCGAGACCTTCCCCTTTAGACGCGCCTTTTACGATACCCGCGATATCCGTGAATTCGAATGCTGTCGGGATCGTCTTTTTCGGGTTGACGAGTTCCGTCAATTTCCGAAGACGTGCATCTGGTACTTCAACGACACCGACATTCGGGTCGATCGTTGCGAACGGGTAGTTCGCTGCCTCTACACCTGCTTGTGTGATGGCGTTAAAAAGTGTTGATTTTCCTACGTTTGGTAAGCCAACGATTCCTGCTGTTAATCCCACTTGGAATTCCTCCTTTTCGGTATTTCCTAGGAAATCCGTGCTAGCGGCCGCAGTGGGTAGAATGATTACACCACGTCAGCACATCTTTCACAATTATAGATAGTTCAATTTTTTTAAGCAAGGAGCTCGACCGTCTTTTTTACTCACGTCCTAACCGAACGCAACCGCTCCACTTAGGCAAGACAACAAAAAAGCGAATCTAATCACGAGGATCAGATCCGCTTTTCATCACTCTGGTAAGACTTTTTTCAATCGTTTATCAAAATCACGACGTGGCATCAAAATGCTTGCCCCGCAACCTTGACATTTGATTCGGATATCCATGCCGACCCGAATGATTTGCCATCGGTTCGTACCACATGGATGCTGCTTCTTCATCTCAACATAATCATGGAGTTGATACGTTTTTGGAATCATCCGTTTGTCCACCATTCTTTTGTTCTGGATTCATCATGACCATCCGTGGATACGGGATCTTGATGTTCTCTTCTTCGAGTCCTTGCTTCAATTCTTTCCGGATCAGACGACCAGCTTGGAAATGTTGCATCGGTGGTACTTCTGCCATCAAACGATAGACGACTTCAGAAGGACCAAGTGTCTGGACGCCAAGCATCTGGATTGGTTCGACGAACATATCGACATACTTCTTCGTCGTCCGGTCCGCGATCTCATGCAAGACTTGTTCGACGCGTTCGAGATCTTCGTCATAGGAGACTTGGACGTCGACGAGTGCAAAACTGTTGTCGACCGAATAGTTCGTCACTTGCAAAATCTGACCGTTCGGGATGATGTGGATCTCCCCGTTGAGTCCTTTGAGTTTCGTCGTCCGGATCCCAAGTTCCGTGACGACCCCTTCAATCACACCGACGCGTACATAATCTCCGACTTTAAACTGGCGTTCGAAGATGATGAACGCTCCGGTAATGATATCTTGCACCAAGTTCTTCGCACCGAACGAAATCGCAAGACCGGCGATTCCGGCACTGGCGACAAGACCGGTGATGTTGATTCCGAACTGACTGAGTACCGTCAACAACATGACGATTCCGAGCACGTAACGGATTGCATTTTGGAGCAACTTCAGTAATGTCTCGTTCTGCCGCTGCGCCAAATAGTCCTGTTCATTGATTTTCCTGATCGTAAAGAGACGCGAGACTGCCCCAGTCAAAACGCGCGTTAACACATAGAACGCCGCGATGATGATGAGCGCAATCAGTAATTTCATCCCAAAACGAATCCACATATCCGCATCCATTACTTGATTGATTAGTTTATCGACTTGGGCGACGGATTCTTGTACATCTTGATTGGTAGCCATTCTCTCATCCTTTCTTGTTCTCTCTATTACGACAGTATACGTGATTTTAATTGAGTTTCAACCAAAGAGCCGATTTTGACGTTAGATTTTCGGAAAAACCGGGAAAGGAAAATCATCTAAGAACCCTTCACTCTTGCCAATCCACCACGACACCGACACCAAGAGAAGAAAGGATGATTTCGATGAATTTCCGCTTTCATTCGCACGAGCCCAAGCCTTATTCTTTCTTTTTAGAATATACGGAACCGTTCGCGAAAGAACGCTTAGCTGAACAACTATTCGAACAAATCTCCGCGGTCCAAGAAAAACGACCAATCGTACTCGTCTGCATTGGTTCTGATCGTTCGACGGGCGACTCACTCGGTCCACTCGTCGGAACATTCCTTGAAAAACAAGCACCTGCTCATCTCCACGTTTACGGTACACTCGCTAAACCCGTCCATGCACTGAATCTCGCTGAAACGATTCACTCAATCCAAACGACTCATTATCGTCCACTTGTCATCGCAATCGATGCATGTCTTGGTCGACTTTCAAGCGTTGGGCACGTCTTTTTCTCAGAAGGTCCACTCGCACCCGGTGCTGGCGTTCAAAAAGAATTGCCTTCGGTCGGTGACTTCAACATTAAGGCCGTCGTTAACGTCAGTGGATTCATGGAGATGATGATTCTCCAAAATACACGGTTACATCTCGTTTATGAACTAGCAGAACTCGTCGCGAACAGTTTCCACATGCTCGATGCGAAACTGTCCGCTGAATCGACGCGGACGACGATTTCCTTCACCCCACGTTCGATGTAATGAAAAAGAAGCGAACCGTCACCGGAACGCTTCTTTTTATTGATCCGATTCAGGTAATAACAAGTCGAGCAACCGGTTAAGGTCGTCTTCGTCTGTAAAATCGATTTCGAGTTTTCCTGCTTGTTTGCCCTGTTTAATCCGAATCATCGCACCGTACTTTTCGCGAAGTGATTCTTCGACGAATTGCACAGCGGTCGCTTGTTGCGGACGGACGGATTCCTTCCGTTCCCGAAGTGCCTGTTCTAACCGACGAACATTCCAGTTCTCAGCCATGACACGTTCTGCCATCTGTTCAATCTTCTTTGGATGTTTCAGCGACAGGAGGGCGCGGGCGTGCCCCATCGATAACCGCTCATCCATGACGGCCTGTTGGACGAGCAGCGGTAACTGCAATAATCGAAGGCTGTTCGTGATATGCGAACGACTTTTGCCGACACGCTGCGCAAGCTCTGCTTGCGTGATGCCGAATTCCTCGATCATCTCCGCATACGCCATCGCCTCTTCAATCGCGGATAAATCCGCCCGTTGGATATTTTCGATCAAAGCGAGCTCCATCACGCGTGTCTCGTCTGCTTCGATCACGAGGACCGGTACACGTTCGAATCCTGCTCGACTCGCTGCTTGATACCGTCGTTCGCCGGCGATGATTTCATAATAGCCATCACGTGGTCGGACGACGATCGGTTGGATCATCCCGTGCCGAACGAGCGATTGGGCGAGTTCTTCTAATGCTTTTTCATTGAATCGTTTCCGGGGTTGAGTCGGATTCGGGCGAATCGCCCGAACAGGTAATTCGTTCACTTGCCCTCTCTCCTAAACGTAGCGGAAGGCACGACCGCTTATTCCGGACGTGCCTTCACGATGCGAATCCGCACCTCTACATATTCTTCACAATCGACTTCTTCTTTTTCGATCGTCAATCCAGTCTGCTCGATCATATCGACGGAATCGCGAAGTGTATTCAACGCAATCCGTGTATCCCGAGCAAAACTTTTATGACGTTTTTTCTTCGGTGGTTGTGGTGTCATCAATCGTTCCACCCGGCGCTCCGTCTCTTTGACGTTCCATTCCCGTTCCAGAATTTCAGCGAGTACCGTTACTTGTAACGCTTCATCCTTGAGCGGTAATAACGCACGGGCATGACGTTCCGTGATGGTCCGTTGCTTTAATGCTTCTCGGACATCCGTTGGCAATCGGAGCAAACGCAACTTGTTGGCAATCGTTGATTGACTACGTCCGAGCTTACGCGCTAACACTTCCTGCGTGATGTCTTGTAACGCAAGCAAGCGCTCATAAGCTTCTGCTTCTTCGATTGGTGTCAAATCTTCGCGTTGCAGATTTTCAATCAATGCCAGTGAAGCAGTCGTCTCGTCCGTCATCTCTTTGACGATGGCAGGAATCGTTTCCCAGCCAAGCGAGCGCACTGCCCGGTATCGTCGTTCTCCCGCAATGATCTCGTATCCTGTTCCTTGTTTTCGAACGACGATCGGCTGGAGTAATCCATGCTCTTCGATCGTAACGGCTAGCTCTTCAATTCGGTCCCCATCAAACACTGTCCGTGGTTGGAACTGGTTTGCGACAAGTTCTGTCAATGGTAATTCCTGAACCGTCTCTTGTGGGTCAAGCTCGATCGTAGCAGGTTGCCCTCCCTTACCGAGCAGCTTGGCAATTGCATTTCTCACGTTGGCGCACCTCACCTTTATCAGTCATCGTTTCACGTGAAACGGTGTTTAGCTTAATGGATCTTTCGCAGGCGTACCCGCTTTACGCGGATATTTCCCGGGTGTTGTTCGTTTTTTATCTACAATAACGATATTACGCTCACTTTCCTCGCCTGGCAATTGGAACTGGAAACTTTCCCGTAAATTCCCACCGAGTACTTTTAAGGCAATCGCACCATCCTCGAGCTCTTCACTGACTTTCGCTGCCTTCAAGGCAACGAATTGTCCCCCGACTTTCGCAAGCGGTAGGCAATATTCCGCGAGAACGGACATCCGAGCGACAGCGCGTGCTGTCACGACGTCAAATCGTTCGCGGAACTGTTTATTTTTACCGAACTCTTCGGCGCGTCCATGATGGAACGCGACACCTTCGAGTCCGAGTTCCGTCGCCAAATGATTCAAGAAGCCGATTCGTTTGTTGAGTGAATCGACGATCGTCACTTGGAGATGCGGGAACATGATCTTGATCGGCAGACTTGGGAAACCAGCGCCCGCTCCGACATCACAAACCGTCGTGACCGTCGTGAAATCGAAATAGAACGCTGCTGTGATTGAGTCATAGAAGTGCTTGAGATAAACATCTTCTTCATCCGTGATCGCCGTCAGATTCATCTTTTCATTCCACTCGACGAGCAGTTCATAATACCGTTTGAATTGATGCAACTGATGTTCTGAGACCTCAAGTCCCTGTGCTGCCAATGCTGTTACGAATTGCTGTTGGTTCATCTCGTTCACTCCGCAGTCAATGCGTATTGGCCTTGTTCGATATAGACAAGCAGAATCGAGATATCAGACGGGTTAACCCCTGAGATCCGGGATGCTTGTCCGATCGAGAGCGGACGCACTTGGTTTAGTTTTTGTTTCGCTTCAATCGCTAATCCACTGATCGCATCGTAATCGAGACGATCCGGAATCCGTTTTTGCTCCATCCGCATCATTTTTTCGACTTGATCGAGTTGTTTATCGATGTAGCCGGCATATTTGACTTGGATTTCGACTTGTTCTGCTGCTTCTGCAGACAATGGTGTTTCTGGTGGTGTCATTTGCGCGATCATCGCATACGTGATTTCTGGACGTTTCAGCAACGTGATCGCATGCAGGGCTTCCTTGAGTGGTGACGCACCGATTGCTTCAAGCTGTGCATTTACGTCTGGTGTCGCTTTGATGACGACCTTCTCAAGACGTTTCATCTCAAGACGGATTTGCTCTTGTTTATCGAGTAACTTCGCTTGGCGCTCTTCCGAGATCAACCCGAGTTCATGTCCGATTTCCGACAGACGGAGATCCGCATTATCATGACGGAGCAACAACCGGTACTCGGCGCGTGACGTCAAGAGACGGTATGGTTCGTTCGTACCTTTCGTGACGAGATCATCTATCATGACACCGATATAGCCTTGTGAACGTGACAAGATAAGTGGTTCTTTGCCTTGGACTTGTAGGCCGGCATTGATCCCTGCCATGATCCCTTGTCCTGCTGCTTCCTCATAACCACTTGTTCCGTTGATTTGACCTGCTGTGAATAAACCAGGAACACGTTTTGTCTCGAGCGTTGGCCAAAGTTGTGTTGGAACGACGGCATCGTACTCAATCGCATAACCAGGACGCATCATTTCAGAATTCTCAAGCCCTGGAATCGAGCGGAGAATATCGTGTTGGACGTCTTCCGGCAAGCTTGTTGATAACCCTTGGACGTAAACTTCTTCCGTATCGCGACCTTCTGGTTCAAGGAAGATTTGGTGACGCGGTTTATCGTTGAACCGGACGACCTTATCTTCGATCGATGGGCAATAACGTGGACCTGTTCCTTTGATCATCCCTGAGAACATCGGTGAGCGGTGCAGATTCGCATCGATCAATTGATGCGTATACTCCGTCGTATACGTCAACCAGCACGGAATTTGTTCCGTGATCATTTGAGTCGTTTCATGACTAAACGGAAGTGCCACTTCGTCACCTGGTTGAATCTCGGTCTTCGAATAATCGATCGTTTTCCCATCGATTCGTGGTGGTGTCCCTGTTTTGAAGCGTGCGAGCTCGAATCCGAGTTCTTCAAGATGTTTCGATAGATTGATCGACGGCATCTGGTTGTTCGGACCACTCTCGTAAGACAATTCACCGATGATGATTTTTCCGCGCATGAACGTTCCGGTCGTGATGATGACTGCTTTTGCCCGATACTCTGCCCCTGTATTCGTGACGACACCGACACAGCGTCCTTCGTCGTCAATTAACAACCGTTCAACGAGCGCTTGACGCAAGAGAAGATTCGGCTCATCCTCGAGCGCTTTTTTCATCCGGTTTTGGTATTCGAATTTATCCGCCTGTGCCCGTAATGCACGCACGGCAGGACCTTTTGACGTGTTTAACATTTTCATTTGAATATACGTTGCATCGATCGCACGTGCCATTTCACCACCGAGCGCATCGATTTCCCGGACGACGATCCCTTTTGCTGGACCACCGATTGACGGGTTGCAATACATGAATCCGACCATATCGGGATTCATTGTCAACATGACCGTTTTCGAGCCCATTCGTGCCGCAGCAAGAGAGGCTTCGATGCCGGCATGTCCGGCTCCGACGACGATGACGTCGAATTCACCTGCTTGATAAGCCATAGTACTGGTTCCTCCTTCTTATTCCACACGCAGTCGTCTCGAATTATTTCCCGAGACAGAACTGCGAAAACAACTGATCCAATAAACTATCCTGTGCTGTATCACCATTGATTTCGCCGAGCGTATCCCACGCCCGTCGTAAATCGATCTGTACCATGTCGATCGGCATCGCCGCTTCTGCTGCACCGAGAGCATCTTCGATCATCTGACTCGCGCGTTTGATCAGTTGGATGTGTCGTGCATTCGAGACGTACGTCATATCCTGGCTCTCGACACCCTGTTCAAAGAACAGACTCGCAATCGCTGCTTCAAGGTCGTTGACGCCTGCTTCTTCGAGCAAGGACGTTGTGACGATCGGTCGACCATCGGCAAGTTCCGTGACACGTGCTAAGTCAATCTGTTGCGCCAAGTCACTCTTGTTGACGATGATGATCGCGTTCATCCCTTTAATCGCCTCAAACAGCAAGACATCCTCATCCGTCAGAACATCGTTCCCGTTCAGGACGAGTAAGATCAAATCGGCTGTCTTTAAAGCCTGACGTGACTTTTCGACACCCATTCGTTCGACGATGTCTTCCGTCTCGCGAATCCCTGCCGTATCAATCAACTTTAGCGGTACACCACGAACGTTGACGTACTCCTCGATCGTATCGCGCGTTGTTCCCGCAATATCCGTGACGATGGCCTTTGCTTCTTGCACCAATGTGTTGAGCAAAGACGACTTTCCGACGTTCGGGCGACCGATGATCGCTGTGGATAACCCTTCACGAAGGATTTTCCCTTGGCGTGCCGTTGTTAATAACTCTGCCAAAATCGCGCGGACAGCACCAGCATCACGTTCGACGATCTGTTGCGTCATCTCTTCTGCATCGTATTCCGGGTAATCGATGTTGACTTCGATCGCAGCAATCGTTTGTAACAATTGTTGACGTAAGTCTTGGACGAGTTTTGAGAGGCGTCCTTCAATCTGACTGACGGCGACATGCATCGCTCGGTCCGTCTTCGCCCGGATCAGATCCATGACGGCTTCCGCCTGTGACAAATCGATGCGTCCGTTCAAGAACGCCCGTTTCGTAAATTCACCAGGTTCCGCCAACCGGACTTCCGGTTGTGCGAGGATGAGTTCGAGGACACGATTGACCGCGACGACTCCTCCATGACAATTCAATTCGATGACATCTTCACGTGTAAACGTCTTTGGCGCGCGCATGACACTCACCATTACTTCATCGACGACACGGTCCGCCTCATGGTCGACCAATTTCCCGTAATGAATCGTATGGGTTGGTACTTCCGTCAAGCGGTTGCTCCCTTTATAAACACGGTCGGCTACAGCGACTGCATCAGGACCTGATAAGCGCACGATCGCAATCGCCCCTTCTCCCATCGGCGTCGAAATCGCGGCAATCGTATCAAATTCCATCATCCGTTCTTCCACCTCGTTTTTCTTCTGTCTTTTTATGAGTATTTAATCCTTAATCGTTGCAATGGGTATAACGAAACAACTATACACGAAATGACGCAAAAGAAAAAGAGCGACACTCTGCCAAAACAAAGCGTCGCTCTTCACGTATTAGCGTTTCTTTTTCGATTTTTTAGGAGCCGGAGCTGCTTGTGCTGCTTCTTTTTCACGTTTAGCAGCCATTGTCGCTTCCGTCTGCAACTTAATCTTTTCACGCATTGGCTTCATGATGACGATCGTGACGATGATCGAGAAGATGTAACCAACAACCCAGTAAAGCGAAAGGGCAGATGGGAGTGTAACACCCATGATGAAGATCATGATCGGGAAGACATAGAGCATGATTTTCATTTGTGGATTGTCTTCTTGACCTGCCATCGAGATCTTTTGTTGCAGATACGTCAGTACCGCAGACATGATCGGCAAGATGAAGAATGGATCTGGTTTCCCAAGGTCGAACCAGAGGAATGTGTGTTGGAAAATAGCCGGTGTGTAGATGATCGCGTTGTAGAACGCAATCAAGATCGGCATTTGGATCAAGATCGGTAAACAGCCTGCAAGCGGGTTGACGTTATGCTCTTGGTAAAGCTTCATCATTTCCTGTTGCAACTTCTGTTGTGTCTCTTGGTCTTTTGAGCTGTATTTCTCACGAAGCTTCATCATTTCCGGTTGAATGACTTGCATTCCACCCATACTCTTCGTTTGTTTGATCATCAATGGAAGGATGACAAGACGAACGAGAAGTGTCGTAATGATGATTCCGATACCGTAATCACCGCTAAAGAACTGTGAAATCTCACGAATCAACCACGCCATCGGCCAAACGAAGTAATGTTTCCAAAAACCTTCTGTGTCTGCTGTGATCGGTTCACCTGTACCATACGAACTAGGTGTACAGCCGGATAATACGATCGCGAGCACGGACATGAGTCCGAGAGTTAACCAAATCTTAGTTCTCTTGTTCATAATTCCTCCTAGAAATTGTTTACGCTTTGTCGAACGCCATCTTCTTCTATAGTAAGGCAAGGAAAGGGAGCGCCGTACAAATCAACAGGATGCATTGCTACGATTCATTTTTTTGATCGCATCCAGACACCGGAACGTTTGAGCACGTGACGGAGACTGTCAGCCACTTCTTGCGCGGTCATCTTCGCGGCCGGATTGCGCGCGATGATCACCAAATCATAATTCGGGGCAATCGAGGCTTCATGCTGCTGGCATGCTTCCCGAAGATACCGTTTCACCTGATTCCGGACGACGGCATTCCCGATTTTTTTACTGACGGATAAACCAACCCGAAAGTGAGTCTGTTGCTCCTTTTTCAAGGCATACACGACAAATTGCCGATTTGCGACAGAGGCTCCTTTAGTAAACACCGCTTGGAACTCCTTGTCTTTCTTGACGCGGTATTCCTTCTTCACCTTATTCACACTCCATCCTGACACTACGAAAATTCGTCGTCTCTCATCATATCATAGAATAAACATGCGACGCGATAGGGCGCATGTGACAAAAGCACGAACACACGAAAAAACATAAAAAAAAATCACCTCGGATCATGCCCGAAGTGATGGATGCATCAATGCATTAGACAGTCAAGGCTTTGCGGCCCTTAAGACGGCGAGCAGCCAAGATACGGCGGCCACTCTTCGTAGCCATACGCGCACGGAATCCGTGAACTTTTTTACGCTTACGGTTGTTTGGGTTGAAAGTTGGTTTCATTCGTCTGCACCTCCTTTAAAAGATCTTTATAACCAATTGTTATTTTCTACTTTAAGGCAGTCTTGTACATTATATAAACTGATTGTGGCATTGTCAATGAAAGTTCAGAAGATTTCTTGTCCTGCTTAAGGGATTTTTGGTTTGAAAACAGGCAATAGGATTCGACTGCACAAACTCTATTACGCGATAGAATGCATATGGATCATGGAGGGGATGTTTGTAGACTTATCCACCTATCCACAGACTTATCCACATTATCCACACTTTCCGTGGATAACTCTTCACTTTGTCTACAATAGTATTTTTTAAAATCGACGTCAATCCTCGATTTTCGATTCCTTTTTTCGTCCTCTTTTGTATTTTGTGAATAACTCTTTTTCAACGCTTCCTCTTTCGAAAAGTTATCCACCTCTTATCCACAATTTATCCACACTATCCACAACTTGTGGGTAACTACCTGTGGACGGTTTAATTTACTTGTGGATAAATCATTCCAACCATTGCCAGAGCTCATTTCTTTTGATACACTAATTGTGCATAACATGATCCTGATCGTTCAGGACAAAACGAGTTATACACACCCTGTGGATAACTTTATACACAGATTCAACCGCCTGTGGATAACGTTATCCACAGTTTTTACGTTATGGGGATAAGTCGAGTTTCTTCATTAACTTTGTCTGTGTATAAGCCTGTGTACAAATTTTTTCTATCTTGATAAAAAAAGGGGGGTATTTATGAAAAACGCTGCCGAACTTTGGCATAATGTCTTATCTGTGATCGAGGAAGAGGAACGAACACCGAAAGCTAGTTATGATATGTGGTTGAAATCCACAGAAGGCGTCACGCTAAATGGAACGACACTACTCGTTTCAGCACCAGCTGCATTTACGGTGACATGGCTCGAGCGCCAGTACTTATCTTTACTCGAAGACACAGTTGAGGAAGTAACAGGAAGCCGACTCGATATTCAGTTCATTGAAGAGGGACAAGCGAAGAAAATGCTCGATCGACAAGAAGAGGAACGTGTTGAGGCAACACCAACTCCGAAATCGCGTCCATCGAACATGCGGAGACCAACAGAAGAACTGACGATGAGTGAACTCGGACAATTAAATGAGAAGTATACGTTCGATACATTCGTCATCGGATCGGGGAACCGTTTTGCACATGCCGCTTCACTTGCTGTTGCGGAAGCGCCTGCTAAAGCCTACAATCCTCTTTTCATCTATGGTGGCGTTGGTCTTGGCAAAACCCATCTGATGCACGCCATCGGACAGTACGTTCAAGATCAAAATTTAGGGACACGGATTGCCTATGTCTCTTCTGAACGCTTTACGAATGACTTCATTAACTCCATCCGTGATAATAAAACGGTTGAGTTTCGAAATAAATACCGTAATATCGATGTTCTCTTAATTGATGACATCCAGTTCCTTGCGGGCAAAGAACAGACGCAAGAAGAGTTTTTCCATACTTTTAATGCGCTGCATAACGACCAAAAACAAATCATCATCTCAAGTGACCGACCGCCAAAAGAGATTCCAACGCTTGAAGATCGACTTCGTTCCCGTTTTGAATGGGGACTGATCACCGATATCACGCCACCGGATCTCGAAACACGGATTGCGATCTTACGGAAAAAAGCGAATGCGGAGCAGCTTGATGTCTCAAACGAAGTCATGCTCTACATCGCAAGTCAAATTGATACGAACATTCGTGAGCTCGAAGGGGCGTTAACCCGCGTCATCGCTTATGCGAATCTCGTCGGGCGACCAATCGATCCAAATGTTGCTGCAGAAGCCTTGCATAACATCATGCCAGTCGCTGAACCGCGTAAAGTCACGATTCGTGACATCCAGGAGTCGGTTAGTAAGCACTTCAATTTACCGTTTGATGATCTTAAGGCGAAGAAACGGACGAAATCGATTGCCTTCCCACGTCAAATCGCGATGTATCTTTCGCGTGAGATGACAGAGAGCTCATTACCGAAGATTGGGGAGGAATTCGGGGGACGTGACCATACGACCGTCATCCATGCCCATGAAAAGATCAGTATGTTGATTAAATCGGACGGGGAAACCGGAAAAGTCATTGAACAAATCAAGCATGAGTTGAAGCATTCATAAAACTGTGGATAAACATGTGGATAAAGTAGGGTGGTTATCCACAACTTATCCACACCGTTTTTGGCTTTATATCAAGTTATCCACCGACTTATCCACACTATCCACAGCCCCTAAGACTATTATTAAAAAAATATATTATTATGTTATGATGGGCGCATGCCCATTATTTTCGAGAGGAGTCTAACGACGATATGCATATCACCATTCAACGCGAAGCTTTAATCCAAGCAGTACAAGATGTAGCCAAAGCGGTCTCATCCCGCACGACGATTCCGATTCTGACAGGGATCAAACTCGAAGCTCATGGAGATGGCATGACGCTGACAGGAAGCGATACAGAAATCTCGATTGAACGGACAATCTATGCAGAAGAGAATGGAACATCTTATGTCACGGTTCACCGTGCTGGTAGTGTCGTCTTGAATGCCCGCTTCTTCGGCGATATCGTCAAAAAGATGCCAAAAGACGAAGTCACACTCGAAGTCTCACCGAACTTCATGACACGGATTCAGTCAGGAACAGCGGAATTCCATTTGAACGGTCTTGATCCAGATGAATTCCCACGCCTTCCACAAGTCGATGGCGGACAACGTTTCCGTTTACCGGCTGATCTCTTACGTTCGATGATTCGCCAAACAAGCTTTGCTGTCGCTGTTCAAGAAACACGTCCTGTTCTGACAGGTGTGAACTTCTCAGCTGATAAAGGCATCTTGACGTGTGTCTCAACAGATAGTCACCGTTTAGCCCTTCGTCGTGCACAGTTCGAGACAGATACGGACATCTCGTTCCAGAACGTCATCGTTCCAGGGAAGAGCTTAAATGAATTATCGAAGTTGCTTGGGGATGGTCATGTGGATATCACGATCACGAACCAACAAATCTTATTCAAGATGAAGCACGTCCTCTTCTTCTCGCGTCTACTCGACGGAAACTATCCGGATACATCACGTTTGATTCCAGAAGAATACCGGACAGCCGTCCGCATGAACGCGAAAGAATTGCTTCAAGCGATCGATCGCGCGTCACTGCTAGCACGTGAGGACCGTAACAACGTCATCAAGTTCGCAGCGGAAGGAACGACTGCGGTCGAGATCTCTTCGCATTCACCAGAAGTCGGGAAAGTCTCGGAGCAAGTCAGCATCCTCTCGCTTGAAGGGGAAGAGCTGAAAATCTCGTTCAACTCGAAGTACATGATGGATGCCTTGAAGGCGCTTGACGCGACAGATATCGAAATCCAGTTCACGGGTTCGATTCGTCCATTCATCTTGCACCCAGTCGATCAAGATAACGTCCTGCAACTGATTCTTCCAGTCCGGACGGCGTAAGCATCAACACAAAATACGTGGTAAGACGGGTTCGATTGTTTCGACATCGGACCCGTCTTTTTCGTATACCGTATATACGTTCGGGGATTTTGCTAAATCGCTCAATGTTTAGTACAATAAAGAGTACGTCATTTATAATATGTAGGTAGGAGGAGTCAATCCATGCAAGAAATCAGAATTACAACGGAATATGTCACGTTAGGGCAGTTCTTAAAGCTATCGGATATCATCTCAAGCGGAGGACAAGCCAAACCGTTTTTAGCAGAGGTACCGATTCTAGTCAACGGCGAAGTCGATCAGCGACGTGGTCGTAAATTACGGGATGGAGACATCATTGATGTAGAAGACTACGGTCAGTTCATCATCAAGAACGAGGGCAACTAACGTGCGGCTGGATTCAGTCCGACTCAGTCATTATCGCAACTATGACGCACTCGAACTGTCATTCTCCGAAAAAACGAATGTCCTGATTGGTGAAAATGCACAAGGGAAGACGAACTTATTGGAAGCGATCTATGTTCTTGCTCTTGCGAAGTCGCACCGGACGACGCATGACAAGGAACTGATCGGTTGGGACCAAGAGACGGCGCGTGTCGAAGGACGTGTCGTCAAACGAACAGGTTCTCATGTCCAAGAGATCGTCATCTCGGGTCGCGGGAAAAAAGCAAAACTGAATCATCTAGAGCAACGACGCTTAAGTGATTACGTCGGGGCACTGAACATTGTTTTATTCGCCCCGGAAGATTTGCATATCGTCAAAGGCAGTCCACAAGTCCGCCGACGATTTCTCGATATGGAGATCGGTCAAGTCAGCCCGGTCTATCTGCATGAATTGAGTCAGTATCTGAAAGTGTTGAAGCAACGGAATGCACTGCTGAAACAACTGTCCATGAAGGGAGGAGACGAGACCTTCCTTGATATCTTGACGGAGCAGATGATTACGCTAGCCGTTAAAATCGTTCAGCGCCGCCATCATTTCATGGCCCAGCTCGAAAAGTGGGCACGACCGATTCATGATGGAATCAGTCGTGGACAGGAAGAACTCGCGCTCATCTATCGTTCGGACACATTCGGCGACGAATTACTCGATGTCGAAGGAATGACTGCGTCCTACACGCGGAAGTTTGGTAAAATAAAAGAAAATGAAATCCGAAGAGGAGTTACGTTGTTTGGACCACATCGGGATGACTTCGAGATGGAAGTCAATGGACGAAACGTTCAAACGTATGGTTCACAAGGACAACAACGAACTGCAGCTCTCTCGTTAAAACTTGCGGAGATCGAATTGATCCACGAGGAAGTAGGGGAATATCCGCTTCTTCTACTCGACGATGTCTTATCCGAGCTTGATGATCATCGTCAAACACATTTGCTCGATACGATGCAACAAAAGGTCCAGACGATCCTGACGACGACAAGCGTCGACGGGATTGCGCATGAAACGATCAACCAAGCGAAGTTGTTCCACGTGAAACAAGGGACGGTCGATTTGGAAGAGACATCATATAAAGAAACAGTAGGTGAGAAAACCGATGAGTAATCATGAAGATATGGAATTGGAACAAGGGTACGGTGCCGATCAGATTCAAGTACTTGAAGGATTAGAAGCAGTACGTAAACGTCCAGGGATGTATATCGGCTCGACGGCATCAAAGGGTCTCCATCACCTCGTATGGGAGATCGTCGATAACTCGATCGATGAGGCGCTCGCAGGGTACTGTGACACGATCAAGGTCACGATCGAACCAGGGAACTCGATCTTAGTCGAGGATAACGGACGCGGTATTCCAGTCGACATTCAAGAGAAGATGGGTCGTCCTGCCGTTGAGGTCATCCTGACGGTCCTCCACGCCGGTGGTAAGTTCGGCGGCGGCGGATATAAAGTATCAGGTGGACTACACGGTGTTGGGGCTTCGGTCGTTAACGCCCTGTCGACAAAACTTGAAGTATTCGTCAAACGGAATGAAAAGTTGTATTACCAAGCGTACCATCGCGGTGTACCAGCGCAAGATCTTGAAGTCATCGGAACGTCGGAAGAGACAGGAACGACAATTCGTTTCTTCCCAGACGGTGAGATTTTCCAAGAAACGCTCGAGTATGACTATGATTTGCTAGCAACACGCTTGCGGGAACTCGCTTTCTTGAACAAAGGCTTGAAGATCATCATCACGGACGATCGTGCGGATGAGCCGATGACGCGTAGCTTCCACTACGAAGGTGGGATCAAATCCTACGTCGAACACTTGAACCGTTCAAAAGAAGTCGTTCACGCAGAACCGGTCTATGTACACGGAACAAAAGACGGCATTGAAGTTGAAGTCGCGCTTCAGTACAACGATGGATTTGCTTCAAACATCTACTCGTTCACGAACAACATCCCGACACATGAAGGTGGTACGCACGAGACCGGCTTCAAGACGGCTTTGACACGGGTCATCAATGACTACGCGAAGAAGTTCGGTTTGATGAAGGATGCAGACGGTACGTTATCCGGTGAGGACGTGCGTGAGGGGATGACAGCGATCGTTTCCGTCAAACACCCGAACCCGCAGTTTGAAGGACAGACGAAGACGAAACTTGGTAACTCCGACGCACGTACGGTCACGGATTCACTCTTCTCTGGTGCGTTTGAGCAGTTCATGCTTGAAAACCCGACGAACGCACGCGCAATCGTCGAAAAAGGGATGATGGCGTCGCGCGCCCGGATGGCAGCGAAACGAGCACGTGAACTGACACGCCGTAAAGGTGTTCTCGAAGTGAGCTCGCTTCCAGGTAAACTGGCTGACTGTTCATCACGCGATGCGTCGATTTCCGAATTGTACATCGTCGAGGGTGACTCAGCGGGTGGTTCTGCGAAATCCGGACGAGATCGTCATTTCCAAGCGATCTTACCGATTCGCGGTAAAATCTTGAACGTTGAGAAAGCACGTCTCGATAAGATTCTCGGAAGCAATGAGATCCGAACGATCATCACGGCACTCGGAACAAGTATCGGTTCAGAGTTCAATATCGAAAAAGCACGCTATCACAAAGTCATCATCATGACCGATGCCGATGTCGATGGTGCCCACATCCGGACACTCTTGTTGACGTTCTTCTACCGTTACATGCGTCCGCTTGTCGAGCATGGGTATGTCTATATCGCTCAGCCACCGCTATACGGTATCAAGCAAGGGAAGAACATCACGTACGTGCATAACGAACGTGAATTGACAGAGGCGCTCGCAGCGCTTCCTGAAAACGCACGGTACGACATTCAGCGCTACAAAGGTCTTGGGGAGATGGATCCAGAGCAGCTTTGGGAAACAACGATGGATCCAAGTGGTCGTCAAATGTTACGTGTCGAGCTTCAAGATGCGATCGAAGCGGATGAAGTCTTCGATATCCTGATGGGAGATCAAGTCGAACCACGACGCGACTTCATTCAATCACACGCGCATTACGTCAAGAACCTGGATATTTAACGCTGAACAGAGAGGGTGGCCAGAAGCATGTCCGAACAAAATCACGGAATCATCAAGGATATTAATATCAGTCAAGAGATGCGTACGTCCTTCATGGACTACGCGATGAGCGTCATCGTCGCACGTGCTCTTCCGGACGTACGGGACGGCTTAAAACCCGGACACCGCCGGATTCTCTATGCGATGAACGACCTCGGTATTCGTGCCGATAAACCACATAAAAAGTCTGCCCGTATCGTCGGGGAAGTCATCGGTAAGTATCACCCGCACGGGGATTCTGCTGTCTATGACACGATGGTCCGCATGGCGCAAGACTTCAGCTACCGTTACGAACTTGTCGATGGACACGGAAACTTCGGTTCTGTCGATGGTGACTCGGCGGCAGCGATGCGATATACGGAAGCTCGTATGTCAAAAATCGCGATGGAGATCGTTCGCGATATCAACAAAAACACAGTTGATTTCAAAGATAACTACGATGGTTCGGAACGCGAACCGGAAGTTTTACCGTCACGCTTCCCGAACTTACTCGTCAACGGTTCGAGCGGGATCGCGGTCGGGATGGCAACGAACATTCCGCCGCATCAGTTAGGTGAAGTGATCGATGGTGTCTTGGCACTGTCTCACGATCCCGAAATCACGATCCAAGAACTGATGCAGCACATTCCGGGACCTGATTTCCCAACAGCTGGTGAGATTCTCGGACGGAGTGGGATTCGCCGCGCTTACGAAACAGGACGTGGCTCGATCATCGTCCGTGCGAAAGCTGAAATCGAACAGACGAAAAAAGACCGGGAACGGATCATCGTGACGGAGTTGCCTTATCAGGTCAACAAAGCCCGCCTCGTTGAAAAGATTGCCGATCTCGTCCGCGAGAAAAAGATCGAAGGCATCACCGATTTACGGGATGAGTCAGATCGCCGCGGTATGCGCATCGTCATGGAAGTCCGTCGTGACGCCAATGCGAGCGTCATCTTAAATAACTTGTATAAACAGACGTCGATGCAAACGACGTTCGGTGTCAACATGCTTGCGATCGTCGGCGGACGTCCGAAAACATTGACACTCAAGGAAATGCTTTATCATTACCTCGAGCATCAAAAAGAAATCGTGCGTCGTCGGACACAGTTCGATCTCGAAAAAGCAGAAGCACGTGAACATTTGCTCGCTGGTTTACGGATTGCACTCGATCATTTGGATGAAGTCATTCAAATCATTCGCGGGAACCGGACAGCGGACGCAGCACGTGAACAGTTGATGGAGCGTTTTGCATTATCTGAGAAACAATCACAAGCGATTCTCGATATGCGGTTGCAACGCCTGACAGGTCTTGAACGGGAGAAAATCGAAGCAGAATATGACGAAATCATGCAATTGATCGCGGAATTGAACCGCATCCTTGCGAGTGAAGAAGTCTTGCTTGATTTGATCCGGACAGAACTCGAGGAGTTGAAAGAACGTTTCAACGACGAACGTCGGACGGAAATCCGCATGGACCACATCGAATTCGAAGACGAAGATTTGATTCCGGAACAGGATATCATCATCACGTTGACAAGCAGTGGCTACATCAAACGGATGACGACGGATTCGTACCGGACACAACGCCGCGGCGGACGTGGGGTTCAAGGAATCGGAACGAACGACGAGGATTACGTCACGCGTCTCTTGTCTTGTTCGACGCATGATACGATCTTATTCTTTACGAACCGCGGAAAAGTCTACCGGATTCGTGGATACGAAGTACCAGAGATGAGCCGAACATCCAAAGGTGTACCGATCATCAACCTCATCCAAATCGAACGCGACGAAAAGGTCGAGACGATGATTCCAGTCAACTTCAAACGTTATCTCGAGGAGCAACAAGCAACTGAAGCACCTGTCGAGGTGATTGAGGGAGAGATTGAAGAGACGGAAGAAACGCTCGAAACAGAAGAAGTCGTTCAAGATGAGCAAAAATCACTGATCTTCATGACACGTAAAGGACGCGTCAAACGTTCACCGTTGTCTGCATATGCGCGAATCAACAAAAACGGTTTGATCGCGATTCGATTGTTTGAAGACGATGAGTTGACATCAGTTCGTCTCGCATCGACGGACGATGAAGTCTTTGCTGTTTCGACAAGCGGGAAAGCGATTCGTTTCCCAATCACGAATGTCCGCTCGATGGGACGTGGCGCTCGTGGGGTTAAAGCGATGACATTACGCCCAGACGATTTCGTCGTCGGGATGGAACTTGCACGTGATGCACAAGATGTTCTTGTCATTACGGAAAAAGGATTCGGTAAACGAACACCGATGACCGAGTTCCGTAGTCAGTCTCGTGGTGGTAAAGGATTGATCGCGAGTAAGGTGACGGATCGCGTCGGTCAAATCGTTGCCATGCGAATCGTTGATGTCGATGATGACATCATGATCATGACAGAGAGTGGTATCGTCATTCGGACAGACTCGCAATACATTTCACGTGTCGGTCGCAATACCCAAGGGGTGAAGGTCATTCGAATTGAAGAAGGTGACCGTGTTGCAACGGTTGCGAAACTGAAACGAGAAGAGACTGATGAAACGGAAGAAGACACGGATCTTGTAGTAGAAGAGAATGTAGTCGAATCGGATGCTTCAGAAGAAGCGGAAGAGTAAGCAAGACGTCAGCAAGGAAGCAGCAGAGTGATACTACTCTGCTGCTTTTATCTACATATATAGAAAGAAGAGAAAGGAACGAAGCGATATGCGAGTGGCAAGTGACCAATTACGCATCGGGGATCGTTTGACTGAATCCATCTACTTACATACGGATCATCCGATCGTAGAAGCAGGGAAAAAAATAGGAAGCGATGAGTTACGACGAATCCAACGGTTCTTAATCAAGGAAGTCGTCATTGAGGATCGACCTGATTTCGGTGCAGATGAAGAAGTACAGATTGAAACGGTTGAAGCCCATGTGGAACATCCCTTCGAAGAATTCATTCGCTTTTACAATAAAGTCTTCATGTCATGGGAACAAGGAATGAAGCCGAATGTATACGAAGCATTGAGCTGGGTCAAACAGTCCGTTCCAGAACGGATTACGAGACAAGATGTCTTACCATTCTTCCTAGAGCGGGGAACGGAAGCTTATACCGTTCGACATGCCATCTATCGAGGGGCAGTCGCCCAAATGCTGGCGGAAGCAGTCGGGAAAGAACGAAAAATGATTCATGAGCTGTGGACGGCATCCTATTTTGCAGATTACGGATTAGCGCGGATCATGGAATGGCGTCACACGAAACGATATGAAGCGATGCAACAAGAAATTTTTCAACGTCACCCAGCAATGGCATATCAAGCCTTGCAAAAGGAGACGATTATCTCGGATATTGTGAATCGTTTAATTGTTCAACATCATGAACGTTTAGATGGAACGGGTTACCCTTTAAAGGTAAAAGGAGATAAGATTGCAGATCATACACGATTATTCATCGTCGCAGATGTCTTTGCTGCAATGACGAGTTGGCGTCCGTACCGGGAAGCTTATACGCCGTTTGATGCCTATCGTCATTTAAAAGCACGACCGATGCAATATTGTTCGAAGTATGTATTGTTGCTTGGACAATTACTTCTACCAATAGAAGTCGGTGATCGCGTACTAATGAGTAACGGAAAGATTGCAACGATCACTCGCAAGAATCCGGTTTTTGATCGACCTGTCATTTCTTACGAAGAACAAGGACGGATGACGATTATTGATTTAATGGAAGAACGACAACATAGTATCATTCAGTTGATGGATTAATAGGGAATATACAGCCTCTTGAGCCGAAATCGTAAGGTTCAAGAGGTTTGTTCATGATTTTAAAAACAATTTTAAAATAAGTGTTGCACAATAATAAAACGCATGATATATTATTACATGTCCTTAACAACGACAAGCGCTTGAAACAAACGAGAAAAACAATTTCAAAAAAGTTGTTGACTTCTTGTTTCAGACTTGGTATTCTAATTGAGTCGCCAAAACAGGCGCGGACGAACTTTGAAAACTGAACGATGAGGCAAAAATCGTATTCTACGGAATACAAACATGAATGAAGCGCAAGCTTCGTCAATCGTGACTTCGGTCACAAAAACGAGCAAGTCAAACACTTTATGGAGAGTTTGATCCTGGCTCAGGACGAACGCTGGCGGCG
>NZ_JBUZOM010000004.1:0-223270 GCF_056764755.1 Exiguobacterium sp. HSB13
GAGCCCGTCGTCTGGTGACGATAGCCAAGTGGTCACACCCGTTCCCATGCCGAACACGGAAGTTAAGCACTTGAACGCCGAAAGTAGTTGGGGGCTTCCCCCTGTGAGGATAGGACGTTGCCAGGCAAACGGTGGTTCTGGAGCATACGCTCAAGGGCCGCCGCTTTTTTGTGTCTTTTTGTAGAAAGGCATGCATCTATTTTAATGAAGGGACTGAACAGGGATATGGCGAAAAAAACGAAACTACGCGTAGCCGTCGAAGAGAACGAGACGATTGGTGCTTGTTTGGATCGTATCGATGCCATGGGATACCGCCCGACGGTCCGACGAGAAGAGCCGATCTTTGGATTAGACGCGAATGGCGAACCGTATCCAATTCGTCAGCAAATCGTCTTCGATTGCAAAGTGAAAGAGAGCGAATAACTACCTCAAGCATCGTCCGATTCATTCGGACGATGCTTTTTTTATACTTTATTTCATTTGATGCTTCCCAAGAAATAAACTCCGAATGGACACTAAATGAAATCAGAAAAACACCTTTTAAAACCGAACGATAAATTTTCAGAAAATTAAATTGTTCGCCTTTGGTTGACGCCTTGGGATGGACTTGTTAAGATGAAGTCGTGACAGGATGATTGAATATAAACACCTCGTATAATAGCAGGGATATGGCTTGCAAGTTTCTACCCAACGACCCTAAATCGTTGGACTATGGGGTATATGGATGTTCGTCGATATTTCTTTGGCGTACCTTTTTATACCCTAAGCCACCCTTTTAGCCGTGGTTTGGGCTTTTTTTATGCACAAAGGAGGAAACAGCGATGGGAAATGTAGAAGTCGGCGTCATCATGGGAAGTCAATCGGATTGGGAAACGATGAAACATACATGTGATGTGTTGGAGCAACTTGAGATTCCATACGAAAAGAAAGTCGTTTCCGCACATCGGACACCGGATATAATGTTTCGTTATGCTGAATCAGCACGTGAACGAGGACTGAAGGTCATCATTGCCGGTGCAGGCGGTGCTGCTCATCTACCGGGCATGGTCGCTGCTAAAACGACATTACCCGTCATCGGTGTTCCTGTGAAGAGTAGAGCGCTCCAAGGAATTGATTCCTTGCTCTCGATCGTTCAAATGCCAGGTGGTGTACCGGTCGCAACGGTCGCGATCGGAGAAGCGGGCGCAAAAAACGCCGGATTGCTAGCTGCTCAAATTCTTTCGATTCAAAATGAACGACTTGCCCGCAAGCTCGATCATATGCGTGTCGAACTAGAAGGAGACGTCATTGCATCTGGAGGGAACCTGCTATGAAACGAATTGGGATACTAGGCGGCGGTCAACTCGGTCGAATGATGGCTCTGTCGGCGCGTGAGATGGGCTTTGAGATTTTGACACTCGATCCAACGGACAATGCACCGTGTGCGCAAGTGGCGGATCAACATATCAAAGCTGCTTTCACGGATGTCGAGGCAGCAAAACAACTCGCAGCTGAATCGGATGTCGTCACCTACGAATTCGAGAACATCTCGACGGAAGTCGCTGAAGCAATCGGAACGAAACTGATTCACGGCACCGATCTTCTTTTTCAAACGCAACATCGGGTACGGGAAAAAGAGATGATTGAACGCATTGGGCGTTCCGTCGCTCCGTATTATCCGGTGACGCATCCTTCTGACTTAGAGGAAGCAAAACAGCGACTCGGGTTACCATTCGTCTTGAAGACAGCACGATTCGGATATGACGGAAAGGGACAGACCGTCATTCGGACGGAAGAACAGTTCCAAGCGGCAATCGAACGATTCGAACCGACAGAGTATGTTGCGGAGCAGTGGTTACCGTTTGATCAGGAAATTTCCGTCATCGTCACTCGAAGCGCAACAGAGACACGCGTCTTCCCGGTCAGTGAGAACATACATCGAGAAAACATTTTACATCTATCGATCGTACCGGCACGGATTTCCGAATCACTCGAACAAGAAGCGATTGCGCTCGCCGAATCCATCGCGGATGCCGTCGGTCTGATCGGTACACTGGCCATCGAGTTGTTCGTCGTCGGTTCTCGACTGATCGTCAATGAACTAGCACCCCGACCACACAATTCGGGTCACTATTCAATCGATGCTTGTGAAACATCCCAATTCGAGCAACATATCCGTGCCATCAGTGGTCTCCCACTCGGTGATACCCGTCTGACGACACCGGTCGTCATGGCGAACATCCTGGGTCAGCATGTCACAGCATTATACGAGGAACTACCGAGATTAGACGCTCGGACGAAAGTTCACTTATATGGAAAAGCAGAAGCCAAGACAGGGCGCAAGATGGGCCATTTAAACATTCTTGCGGACACCGTCGACGATGCTTTGGCAGAAGTCGAACGCCTGTCGATATGGAAGGAGACAGTTCAATGATCGAACGGTATACACGTCCTGAGATGAAAGCGATCTGGACCGAACAAAACAAATTCGAGGCTTGGTTAAAAGTCGAGATTCTTGCGTGTGAAGCATGGAGTGAACTAGGGGTCATCCCGAAAGAGGACGTCCAGTTGCTTTGGGACAATGCCTCATTTGATGTCAACCGCATCCTTGAGATCGAGCAAGAGACACGTCATGATGTCATCGCCTTCACGCGTGCCGTCTCTGAAACACTCGGAGAAGAACGCAAGTGGGTGCATTACGGACTCACGTCAACGGACGTCGTCGATACAGCACTCTCGTATCTGTTGAAGCAAGCAAACGACATTCTTGCTGCGGATCTCGATCGATTCATCGACATCTTAAAAGTCAAAGCGAACGAACATAAATATACGGTCATGATGGGACGAACGCATGGCGTACATGCAGAACCGACGACGTTCGGTCTGAAACTAGCGCTTTGGTATGAAGAGATGAAACGAAACAAAGTACGTTTTGAAGCAGCACGTGAGACGGTCGAATACGGCAAGATGTCAGGTGCCGTCGGAACATTCGCAAACATCGATCCATTTATTGAAAAGTATGTCTGCGAAAAGTTAGGAACAAAACCGGCTCCGGTCTCAACGCAAACGTTACAACGTGATCGTCATGCACACTACATGTCGACACTTGCTCTGATTGCAACATCAATCGAAAAGATGGCAACAGAAATTCGGGGTCTGCAAAAGACGGAAACACGTGAAGTCGAAGAATTCTTCGCTAAAGGTCAAAAAGGATCATCGGCGATGCCGCATAAGCGAAATCCAATCGGTTCAGAGAACATGACAGGTCTTGCCCGAGTCATCCGTGGACACATGGTGACAGCGTACGAGAACGTCTCACTCTGGCACGAACGGGATATCTCGCATTCTTCGGCAGAACGTATCATTCTTCCGGACGCAACAGGATTGCTTAACTACATGTTGAACCGTTTCGGAAACATCGTGAAGAACTTGACGGTCTTCCCGGACAACATGAAGCGGAACATGGACCGGACGTTTGGTGTCATTTTCTCTGGACATGTCTTACTCGCTTTAATCGAAAAAGGCTGGTCGCGTGAAGCCGCCTATGATTTCGTTCAACCGCGTGCGATGCAGGCGTGGGAAGAACAAATCATGTTCCGTGACTTGTTGTGGCAAGAAGAAGAGATTCAACAGCTTTTCACAGAAGAAGAGCTCGATGCGTGTTTCGATCCGACGTACCATACGAGTCGCGTCGATGAAATCTTTGAACGGTGTGGCTTGAACTAATCAACCTGAGACGGGGCACTTGCCCCGTCTACATCTTAGGATCATGGGGGACGAAAGCGATGCAACCACTTTATGAAGGAAAAGCAAAACGATTGTACACGACGCAGGAGCAGGATGTGCTCCGGATCGTCTATAAAGACGAGGCCACGGCATTCAACGGCGAGAAAAAAGAAACCTTTGCTGGAAAAGGCGAATTGAACAACCGATTGACGAGTCATTTCTTTGAAATCCTCGAACAAGCGGGCATTCCGACACATTTTATTGAGCGTGTCTCGGAGCGCGAACAGCTCGTACGTCGTGTCACCATCATCCCACTCGAAGTCGTCGTCCGAAACGTCGTCGCGGGGAGCTTGAGTAAACGGCTCGGTATCGAAGAAGGTATGGTGCTCGAAACACCAATCGTTGAGTTCTACTATAAAGATGATACGTTAGGCGATCCACTCGTCACCTCGTCACACATCAATTTACTGAAGATTTCGACTTCTGAAGAGTTGAAACAGTTATCTGCTGAAGCGCTTCGCGTAAACGAAGTATTACAACCTTACTTCCGTCAAAACGGGATCACGTTGATTGATTTTAAACTGGAGTACGGCAAGATGGCCGACGGAACGATTCTACTGGCTGATGAGATTTCACCTGATACATGCCGCCTGTGGGATCAAGCGACCGGAGAGCATCTCGATAAAGATGTCTTCCGCCGCAATATCGGTTCACTGACAGAGACTTACCAAACACTATTCAATCGCCTAGGGGGAAACACACAATGAAAAAAGTCATCGTATCGATCGCATTACGGGAAAGCATTTTAGATCCACAAGGAGTTGCTGTAAAAGGCGGATTGCAACAGCTTGGTTTTACGGGTGTCGAAAGTGTTCGAATCGGAAAACAGATTGAACTGCTCGTTGAGACGGAAACGACAGAAGCGATGATTCATGAGATGTGTCAAAAATTACTCGTCAACACGGTGATGGAAGATTACCAGATTACGATCGAAGAGGTGACGCCAGCATGAAGTTCGCGGTCATCGTCTTTCCGGGATCGAACTGTGATTTAGATATGTACCATGCGGTCAAGGATGCGCTCGGAGAAGAAGCTGAATATGTCTTTCATACCGAAACATCACTTGAAGGCTACGATGGCGTCCTATTACCAGGCGGCTTCTCTTACGGAGATTACCTCCGTTGCGGCGCAATCGCGCGCTTCTCACCAATCATGGAAGAAGTCAAACGCTTCGCAGCAGAAGGGAAAACGGTCCTCGGAGTGTGTAATGGATTCCAGATCCTTGTCGAAGCGGGACTCTTACCAGGTGTCTTGCATCGAAACAACGGCTTGAAGTTCATGTGCCGGACGGTTGAACTGAAGGTTGAAAATACGAAGACACGTTTTACATCGGATTATCTGCCAGGCGAGACGATCTCGATTCCGATCGCGCACGGCGAAGGAAACTACTATTGCGACGATGCGACTTACGCGATGCTCCAAACGAACGGGCAAATCGCCTTCACGTATGTCGATAACCCGAACGGCTCACGCGGTGATATCGCCGGAATCACGAACAAAGCCGGCAACGTTCTCGGGATGATGCCACACCCAGAACGAGCGGTCGAACTCTTGACCGGCGGAACAGATGGATTGAAACTCTTTACTTCACTCGTCAAACAGGGGGCACACCATGCTAAAACAACAGTCTGAACCAACACCAGAATTGATTCAAGAGCAACGCGTCTATGCCACGATGGGCTTAAGTGATACAGAGTACCAGATGGTCGTCGATTTACTCGGACGCCAACCGAACTACACGGAAACGGGATTGTTCTCAGTCATGTGGTCTGAGCATTGTTCATACAAGACATCTAAACCCGTCCTTCGTCAATTCCCGACGACTGGACCACGTGTCTTGCAAGGACCAGGGGAAGGAGCGGGTGTCGTTGATATCGGCGATGAGCAGGCAGTCGTCTTTAAGATTGAAAGCCACAACCATCCATCCGCTGTTGAACCGTACCAAGGGGCTGCGACAGGCGTCGGCGGAATCATTCGTGACATCTTCTCGATGGGCGCACGACCGGTCGCACTCATGAACTCGCTTCGTTTCGGTCATCTCGGTACACCACGTGTCAATCAACTGTTCGAACAAGTCGTCGCCGGAATCGCGGGTTACGGCAACTGTGTCGGGATCCCGACGATTGGTGGAGAGATTGGATTTGATCGTTCGTATGAAGGCAATCCACTCGTCAACGCGATGTGTATCGGTTTGATCAACCATGCCGATATTCAAAAAGGTCAGGCAAAAGGTGTCGGAAACTCAGTCATGTATGTCGGTGCAGCTACTGGGCGCGACGGAATCCATGGTGCGACGTTTGCCTCGGAGGATCTCGGAGAGGATACAGAAGCAAAACGTCCGGCTGTTCAAGTCGGTGATCCGTTCATGGAGAAGCTATTGATTGAAGCGTGTCTTGAGATCGTTGGTCATCCAGCGCTCGTCGGAATGCAGGACATGGGTGCTGCCGGACTGACATCTTCTTCAGCAGAGATGGCTTCGAAAGCAGGTATGGGCATCGAGATGCACCTCGATGACGTCCCGCAACGGGAGACTGGGATGACGGCTTACGAAATGATGCTCTCGGAATCACAAGAGCGGATGTTACTCGTTGTCAAGCGTGGTCGCGAAGCAGAGATCGAAGCGATCGTCAGCAAATGGGGACTCCATGCCGTTCACGTCGGAGAAGTCATTGAAGAGAAGGTCTTACGGTTGATCCATCACGGAGATATCGTGGCGGAAGTTCCGGTTGATGCGTTAGCAGAAGAAGCACCAGTCTACGAAAAACCATCGCGTGTCCCTGCGTATTATGAAGAATTCCAAGCGATGGAAGAGACACTTCCAGTCGTCGAAGACGTTGTTGAGACATGGCGGGCACTACTTCGTCAGCCGACGATTGCTTCAAAACGTTGGGTCTACGATCAGTACGATCATATGGTCCAGACGTCGACTGTCGTCGCACCAGGGTCAGACGCAGCCGTCATCCGTGTCCGCGGCACGAACAAAGCGCTCGCGATGACGACCGACTGCAACAGCCGTTTCGTCTACTTGGATCCATATGTCGGTGGACAGATCGCGGTGGCGGAAGCAGCTCGTAATATCGTCGCGAGCGGGGCGACACCACTCGCCATCACGGATTGCCTGAACTTCGGAAATCCGGATAAACCAGAAGGCTTCTGGCAATTGCAACAAGCAACGGCCGGTATGGCAGAAGCATGTCGTGTCCTCGAGACACCTGTCATCGGTGGGAATGTCTCACTCTACAACGAATCAGCCGGTCAAGCGGTTCACCCGACACCAGTCGTCGGAATGGTTGGCTTACACGAGCAAACTGAATGGATCACAACGCAACACGTCAAACAAGCAGGTGACCAGATTTATCTGTTAGGCGAAACGACAGCCGAGTTTGGTGGTAGTGAGCTTCAATATATGCAATTCGGTAAATCATTCGGTCGCGCACCACAGATTGATTTAGCCGTCGAACACGCACGCTTACAATTGTTACAGCAGGCAGTACAAGCAGGTGAAGTCAATGCGATGCATGATGTGTCAGAAGGCGGTCTCGCCATCGCTCTCGCTGAGATGACGTTTGGGACGAACCTCGGATTGACGGTTCAGTTCGGCGGACCAACCTTACACCTGTTCAGCGAATCGCAATCACGCTTCATCGTCACTGTGCCACAAGCGTACGTCGCAGCATTCGAACAACGGACCGGTGCTCAAGCAATCGGTGTCGTCACGAACGATGAGCTTCTCGTCATCGAAACGGCAGACACACGAATTGAAGCAGACCGTTCGACCTTACAGGGAGACTGGGAAGGAGCAATCGCGTGTTATATGACATCAAAGGACTAAATGAGGAGTGTGGCGTCTTCGGGATCTTCGGACAACCGAATGCAGCGCAACTCGCTTATTACGGCTTGCATAGCTTGCAACACCGGGGACAGGAAGGGGCAGGCATCGTCACGAGTGACGGTGACGACCTCTTCCCGCACCGCGGGCAAGGACTCGTAACGGAAGTCTTTTCTGAAGAAACACTGACGAATCTTAACGGACATCACGCGATTGGACATGTCCGGTATTCGACAGCAGGGGGAAACACGCTTGAGAACACCCAACCGCTTCACTTCAAATCGCGGACGGGAGATCTCGCACTCGCGCATAACGGAAATCTCGTCAACGCCGATTCACTGAAGCACCTGTTAGAAGCAGAAGGTGCCATCTTTCAGACGACGAGTGATACGGAAGTCGTCGCCCATCTCGTCAAACGCAGTAAGCTCGAAACACTCGAAGACCGGATTGCCGATAGTCTCGCCCGTCTCGTCGGGGCGTTCGCCTTCCTTTTCTTAACGGAAGATACGTTATTCGTGGCGGTTGATCCGCACGGACTGCGTCCACTGTCACTCGGGAAGACACCGGACGGCGGCATCGTATTCGCGTCAGAGACATGTGCCTTTGATATCGTCGGCGCGGAGTTCATTCGTGATATCGAGCCAGGGGAGCTCGTGACAATCACAGAACAGGGCATGTCGTCCCGTCAATACATGGAACCACGTGAACGAGCAATGTGTTCGATGGAATATATCTACTTCTCACGTCCGGATTCGATCATTGATGGCGTCAACGTCCATACGGCTCGCAAAGCACTCGGGAAAAAGATGTATGAAGAAGCGCCGGTCGAAGCAGACGTCGTCACTGGAGTGCCGGATTCAAGTATCTCGGCAGCGATCGGTTACGCGGAAGCGAGTGGTATTCCATATGAGATGGGATTGATCAAGAACCGGTATGTCGGACGGACGTTCATCCAGCCGTCACAAGAGTTACGGGAACGTGGGGTCAAAATGAAGTTGTCCGCGCTACGCGGCGTCGTACAAGGAAAACGTGTCATCATGGTCGATGATTCAATCGTCCGGGGAACGACGAGTCGTCGCATCGTCGGTTTGTTACGGGAAGCGGGTGCGACGGAAGTCCACGTCCGCATCACGGCACCACCGATTACGAATCCATGTTATTACGGGATTGATACTTCATCGAAGGAAGAACTGATCTCTGCTCGATTGATGCCGGAAGAAATCCGGCAGGAAATTGGTGCGGATTCACTTGAATTCTTAACGGTACCGGGCATGGTCGACGCAATCGATCGCCCGTTCGATGGACCGTTAAAAGGACAATGTACCGCTTGTTTCACAGGAGAGTATCCGACACCGCTCGGTTCGCTCGAGTTAGAAGCTAAACTTTGATAGATGGGGGAAGAACATGAGCAAACATTACGAAGCAGCAGGTGTGAGTCTGACAGCAGGGTATGAGTCAGTCACGCGAATGAAAAAACACGTCGCCCGTTCGATGCGCAAAGAAGTATTGACGGGACTCGGTAGCTTTGGTGCGATGTTCGACCTCAGCCAATTGCAGTTGAAAGAACCAGTCCTTGTCAGTGGGACAGACGGTGTCGGTACGAAGCTGAAACTCGCTTTCGCACTGGAACAACACGATACGATCGGAATCGACTGTGTGGCAATGTGTGTGAACGATATCATCGTCCAAGGCGCGGAACCACTTTATTTCCTTGACTACATCGCGCTTGGTCAGGCGATTCCGGCGAAGATCGAACGGATCGTCGCAGGTGTCGCAGAAGGTTGCGTCCAGGCGGGATGTACGTTAATCGGCGGTGAGACAGCGGAAATGCCAGGGATGTATGCGGACGGCGAATATGATATCGCCGGGTTCGCCGTCGGTGCCGTCGAGAAACAAAAATTGATCACAGGTGACAAAGTCGCAGCAGGAGATGTCATTCTCGGTCTCGCTTCGTCCGGAGTTCATTCGAACGGGTTCTCACTCGTCCGTAAAATCGTCGCTGACAGTGGTCTCCGATACGAAGATGAAGTCATGATGCTCGGTCATACGCTCGGAAATGCGCTCCTCATGCCAACACGTATCTACGTCGAAGCGGTCAAAGCAGCCCTTGAGACGGAAAAGATTCAAGCGATGGTCCATATTACAGGTGGTGGATTCTACGAGAACGTACCACGCGTCTTGCCAGAAGGTCTCGGCGCATCGTTCGATCCGAAAAAGTGGCCGACGTTACCAGTCTTCGACTGGCTCGAGCAAGCGGGTGACCTGCCACGACATGATATGTACAACGTCTTTAACATGGGCATCGGTTTCATGTTGATCGTCAAACCGGAAGATGTCGCGGAGGTGACAGCACGTCTCGCTCGTGAAAATGAGACAGCGTACGTGATTGGTCAGGTGACCGATCAAGAAGGTGTCCGGATTCAAGGAGTCGACGCATGAAAATCGCCTGTTTTGCATCAGGAAGCGGTAGTAATGTCGAAGCACTTTTTGAAGCAATCGAGGCAGGAACGTTACATGCCTCGATCGAACTGATCGTCTGCGATCAACCGGACGCGATGGTCATTGAACGGGCGAAACGACGCGGATGTGACGTCTTCGTCTTTCGGGCGAAGGACTATCCGGATAAACCGAGTTTTGAGCGGGAGATCATTGCCCGTCTTGAAGCGAAAGGCGTCGAACGGATCATTCTCGCCGGCTACATGCGATTGATCGGGGAAGAGTTGCTCGGACGATACGCAGGACGAATCGTCAACATCCACCCGTCGCTGCTTCCGGCGTTCCCGGGAAAAGATGCGATCGGACAAGCATTTCGTGGCGGAGTTAAAATCACAGGTGTTACAATTCATATAGTCGATGAAGGCATGGACACAGGACCGATCATGGCTCAAGAAGCCGTTCGGATTACAGAAGAGATGACGCGTGAAACATTGCAACAAGCGATTCAGCGCGTCGAACATAGACTGTATCCGCAAGTCATCGAAGAGTGGATGAAAGAGGAGGCAAACGTATGAGAGCGTTAATTAGTGTGTCGGATAAAACAGGAATCGTCGAATTAGGACGAGCGTTCCATGAAGCAGGTATCGAGCTCGTCTCGACAGGCGGAACACATCAAGCATTAGAGGAAGCCGGGCTTCCGGTCATTGGTATCAGTGAAGTCACACAATTCCCAGAAATGCTCGATGGGCGTGTCAAAACGCTCCATCCAATGGTTCATGGTGGATTACTTGGTCGTCGTGATCTTGAATCCCATCGTGAGCAGATGGCTGCGCAACAGATTCAACCGATTGATTTCGTCGTCGTCAATCTGTATCCGTTCAAGCAGACGGTCTTACAAGAAGACGTCGCCTATGCCGATGCGATCGAGAACATCGATATCGGTGGACCAAGCATGTTGCGTTCAGCGGCGAAAAACCACGCAGCTGTCACGGTCGTCGTCGACCCAGCTGATTACGAAACGGTCGTTGCCGAGATTCGTGAAGGCGGTACGACGTTTGAGACACGTCAACGTCTTGCGGCGAAAGCCTTCCGTCATACAGCGGCGTACGATGCGTTGATCGCGGATTATTTCTTGACGCAAACAGGTGAGAAGTTCCCGGATCAGTTGACGATCACGCTTGAAAAAGTCCAGGATCTCCGTTATGGAGAAAATCCACACCAAGAAGCAGCCTTCTATAAAACACCGATTTACCGTGGAGCTTCTCTCGCTTCAGCGAAACAGTTGCATGGTAAAGAGTTGTCGTATAACAACATTCAAGATGCGAACGCTGCACTCGAAATTCTCGACGAATTCCGCGAAGCAGCAGCCGTCGTTGTCAAACACATGAACCCATGTGGTGTTGCCGTCGGTCCAACAATCGGAGAGGCATTCCGCCGCGCTCATGCAGCCGATCCAGTGTCGATCTTCGGTGGCATCGTCGCCTTGAACCGTGAAGTCGATTTAGAGACAGCAGAACAGTTAAGCGGCATCTTCCTTGAAATCATCATCGCTCCATCCTTCACGGAAGAAGCATTCGCCTTGTTGTCAGCGAAAAAGAACATCCGTCTACTTGAACTCGACGTCAAACGTGTCCAAGCAATCCGTTATACGGCAGTCGCTGGCGGCATGCTCGTGCAAGACAGTGACGATGAGACGCTTGATGATGCGGCAGCACGCGTCGTGACAGACCGCAAGCCGACAGCAGCGGAATGGGAAGACTTGAAACTCGCATGGCGTGCCGTCAAACACGTCAAGTCGAACGCGATCGTTCTCGCGAAGGACGAAGTGACGGTCGGTGTTGGTGCAGGACAGATGAACCGTGTTGGTTCAGCGAACATCGCGATTACACAAGCCGGAGAAAAAGCAGTTGGTGCGTCACTTGCTTCCGATGCCTTCTTCCCAATGGGTGATACGGTCGAAGCGGCAGCAGCAGCTGGCATTACGGCAATCATTCAACCAGGCGGCTCGATTCGCGACCAAGAGTCGATCGATGCGTGTAACAAACATGACATTACGATGGTCTTTACGAACGTTCGACATTTCAAACACTAAGCGGAGGCGATTTGAATGAAGGTATTGGTGATTGGTAAAGGAGGGCGTGAACACGCGCTCGTCTGGAAGCTGGCACAGGATGAACGGATCGAGACAGTGTATGCTGCGCCTGGGAATGCCGGGATGACACAAGCCACATGTGTTCCGATCGCCGAAGATGCTATCGATGAACTCGTGTCGTTCGCACAAGACGAACAGATCGATTGGACGATCGTCGGACCAGAAGGACCACTTGTTCTCGGAGTCGTTAACGCCTTTCAGGCAGCGGGATTGCAGATCTTCGGACCAACACGGGAAGCGGCAGCGATCGAAGGAAGTAAACAGTTCGCGAAAGAATTAATGGAGCGTGCCGGTATTCCGACCGCTGCTCATGCCGTCTTTACTTCAGCAGCAGACGCAGAGGCGTATGTTCGCAAAGCGGGTGCACCGATCGTCATCAAAGCCGATGGACTTGCTGCCGGAAAAGGAGTCACGGTCGCAGAAACCGTGGACCAGGCGCTTGTTGCAATCCAAGATACGTTTGCCGGGGAATACGGTCAACAAAGCCGCGTTGTCATCGAAGAATGCCTGGTCGGGGAAGAGTGTTCATTGATGGCATTCGTGCACGAAGAGACCGTCATCCCAATGGTATTGTCGCAAGATCATAAACGGGCATTTGACGGTGACCTAGGTCCGAACACAGGAGGCATGGGTGCGTATTCTCCGCTTCCTCAGTGGGACGAAGCAGCGCTGACGACAGAAGCTGTTGATCGCATCATTCAGCCGCTCGTCGATCAGATGGCAAGCGAAGGAATTCCGTTCACCGGTTTCCTCTATGCCGGTCTGATGCTGACGAAACAAGGACCGTTCGTCATCGAGTTCAATGCTCGGTTCGGTGATCCGGAAACAGAAGTCATTCTTCCGCGCTTAGAGACACCGTTGCTTGATGTCATCATGCCGCTGATAGACGGACAGATACCAGAAGTCGTTTGGACGGATCAAGCAGCTGTCGGTGTCGTCGTCGCAGCAGAAGGATATCCGGAAGCACCAAAAACGGGACAAGCGATTCCACTTGATCAGATTGGGGACGGTCTTCTCGTCTTTCATGCCGGCACGGCAGAACGAGACGATCAACTTATCTCAGCCGGTGGACGTGTCCTCGTATGTGTCAGCCGTGCCGAGACGATCGAGCAGGCTGTCGAACAGGTCTATGCGAACTTACCAGACGTGACGGACCAGCCATTCTTTTACCGAACTGATATCGCTCAAAAAGCCTTTCGTGCCTCGCATGAATCATGATATCTGAACCAGACGTGCTCGATAGAGTCGCGTCTGGTTTTTTGTTTCTTGGCGAAGTGCACGAAAAGATTTGTCTTCCATGGCGAATTTGTGTTATTTTGACCAAATGAATCCGGAACGGGGCAAAACTTCTTGAAACTTACTTAGCAACATTTTAGTATAAGAACTATAAGAAAGCGTTTTCAATAAAACAAAGGAGGTCGAGCTTTCGTGAAAAAAAATTGTGGAAGATCCCCTTGGACGAAATCTGAAGTACGAACACACCAAGCGGTCATCAGCGGAAAGCTTGCACCGACACTTGTCATACAGAATGCCACTTACCTGAATCATGGTGTCAAAGCATGGCGGACGGCGAACATCTGGATCAGTGGCGACCGAATCGTCTATGTCGGTCCAGAGATGCCGGAACAAGCCGATGCGTATCATGATGCGACAGGTCAATATATCGTACCCGGTTACATTGAACCCCATGCCCATCCGTTCCAACTTTACAATCCAGCGAGTCTTGCAAAATTCGCAGCAGAGCGGGGAACAACGACGCTCGTAAACGACAACATGTTGTTATTATTAGAGCCGACGGAGCAAGCGTTTGCTCAGGTCGAGGCGCTAGCAGACTTACCGACCTCAATGTACTGGTGGGCACGACTCGACGCACAAACCGAGCTTGATGCCGACAGTATCTCGATCGATAATCGCCGGATTCAAGCGTGGCTCAAGCATCCACAAGTCATCCAAGCGGGAGAGTTGACGGGATGGCCACGTCTCTCGCAAGGGGATGATGAACTGCTTCACTGGATGCAGGATGCGATCAAACTCGGAAAACCAATCGAAGGTCATTTTCCTGGGGCTTCAGCGAAGACGTTGACGAAGATGGCGCTGTACGGCGTGACGAGTGATCACGAAGCGATGACGGTCGAAGAGGCGATGACACGTCTTGAACTCGGCTACACGACGACGATTCGTTATTCATCGATTCGTCCGGATCTACCGGATATCTTTAAATGTCTCGTCGAAGCAGGGTTGACGCAGTTCGATAAGGTGCTCGTGACGACGGATGGTTCAACGCCGTCCTTCTATAAAGCGGGCATGATGGATGAGACGATCCGATTGATGCTTGAGGCGGGCATTCCGGTCGAAGAAGCGTACCGGATTGCATCGTACAATGCAGCGCGTCACTTTAATCTCGATCATCTACTTGGGAGTATCGCACCAGGACGAATCGCGCATCTTAATTTCCTTGAGGCAAAAGATGCCCCGACACCTGTCGCTGTACTTGCGCGCGGCACATGGGTCCGTCAAGCAGACATCCCATGTTACCCGGCAGAAGCGCTTGATGCAGTCTATGCGCTCATGCCACGCTCGGAAGTCCAGGTTTCCTTAACGGAACAGGATTTTTCGTTTAGCATGCCGGTTGGTCTTGAGATGGTCAATTCCGTCATCATGAAACTCTATCAAGTCGAACACGATACAAGTGTACCTGTGCTACCGGCAGGATGTGATGAATCCTTCCTGATGCTACTCGACCGGGAAGGGAAGTGGCGACTGAATACCGTTCTGAAAAACTTTGCGACACAAGTCGGAGGTCTCGTCAGTTCGTACTCGATCAGCGGTGATATTTTGATGATCGGTAAATCGAAACGAGACATGCAAGTCGCGTTTGATCGAATGAAAGCGTTCGGGGGCGGAATCGTTCTCGTCGAGAATGGTGAAGTCATCGCTGAAGTTCCGTTGACCTTGATGGGGCAGACGTCCGACTTGCCACTCGAAGATTTGATCGTTCAGGAAACTGCTCTACGGGAAGCCTTGTTCGAACGCGGTTATGCGTTTGAAGATCCTGTCTATACGTTGCTATTCCTAGCGTCGACTCACTTGCCATATGTGCGGATCACACCGCAGGGAATATACGAAGTCCTTCGGAAAAAAGTCCTTTTCCCAGCGATTTTGCGATGACGCTTGAATTTTAAAACGTCGCGCTTTAAACTATTAAAGAGCAATTGAATGGGAAAGGGAGTCACAAGATGCAACTCGATAAATTGCGTGGAAAAGAATTGGATCAGTTATTTACAGCCATCATGAAGATGGATTCATTAGAAGATTGTTATACGTTGTTCGAAGACTTAGCGACCGTCAACGAAATCCAGGCGCTCGCCCAACGTCTTGAAGTCGCACGTCAATTACGTGAAGGCAATACGTATCACAAAATCGAAAAGGCGACCGGTGCTTCAACAGCAACGATCTCGCGTGTCAAACGTTGCTTGAACTACGGTTCGGGCGGTTATGACTTAGCACTCGCCCGTTTAGGTCTTGTAGAGCAAGAAGTAGCGGATAACTAATGTTATCCGCTACTTCTATGAAGGGGGGCGTGTCACATTGGATTTTGCGTTACAACATAAAATTCAGCATTTCATTCGAAGGCTGACGCCCATCCAGTCGCTCGTCATCATCTACTTCGTTGCAGTCATCATCGGAATCATCATGCTCGGTCTGCCGTGGTCGACCAAGGGAGACTACAACTGGGACTTCACGGACCTCGTCTTCATGGCGGTTAGTTGTGTCAGTGTCACAGGTTTGACGACGGTCTCGGTCTCAGAAACCTTCACGACATTCGGCTACTTCATGATCATGATTTTAGTGCAAGTCAGCGGAATTGGTTTGATGTCGCTTCATATCGCGATGTGGGTCATTCTCGGAAAACGAATCGGCTTTCGGGAACGTCAACTCGTCGTCCGAGATCAGAACCAGACGACGATGCAAGGGGTCGTCAAATACATTCGCGAAGTCATCTTGATCATCGTTTCGATTGAATTGATTGGGGCATTGATTCTTGGGCTGTACTATACGAAGTATTTTCCGACACTCGGTGAAGCGATGCTCCAAGGACTGTTCGGATCGGTCAGTGCGACGACGAACGCTGGTTTTGATATCACGGGTGAATCGTTACTACCGTTTCGCGGTGATTTGTTCGTCGTCTTCATGCAAATCTTGTTACTGACACTTGGTGCAATTGGGTTTCCGGTACTCGTCGAAGTCCGGCGCTACATCTCGTACCGGGCGACACGTCAAGCGACACGTCAACCGTATCATTTTTCACTCTTTACGAAATTGACAGCGTCAACGTTCTTCATTCTCGTCCTATTCGGAACGGTAGCATTGCTGCTATTTGAATGGAACCAATCCTTTAAAGGTCTACCGATCGATGAGAAGCTTGTCGACGCCTTGTTCCAATCCGTCACGACCCGAAACGGGGGATTGACGACGGTCGACATCACGTCCTTCTCGCAGGCATCGATTTTCGTCTTGTCGCTCTTGATGTTCATCGGAGCGTCACCGTCTTCCGTTGGTGGGGGGATTCGAACGACGACGTTCGCTGTCGCCGTCTTGAGTGTCATCGCCTTCATCCGAGGCGAATACGGGATTAAAATCTTTGGTCGTGAGATCGGTCAGTCGGACATCTGGAAAGCATTCGTCGTCATTGTCGTCTCAACTGGTGTGACGATGGTCGGATTAATCGTCTTGTTACTTGTCGAAGACGCACCGTTCCTCGTGCTGTTTTTTGAAGCTTGTTCAGCGTTCGGAACGACCGGTCTATCGCTCGGCATCACGGATCAATTATCGGATATCGGAAAATGGACGTTGTCTGTGCTGATGTTCATCGGTCGAATCGGTGTCATCTCGTTCGTTCTTCTCCTGAAAGCGAACCAACCGAAACGTAACTACAACTATCCGAAGGAATCCGTCATCATCGGATAAGGAGGCTCTTTTATGAAACGTGCCTTTTGGATCAACTTCGCCTATATCTTTGCTGTGCCTGTCTTACCGTTTTTGGCGCTCGTCAATGGTCGAGCACTCTGTTCACCGGATTCACCGTTACTGGACGTCCCGGTACTCGGCTTCTTTTTAGCAGAACCGTGGGCGTTCGTGCCGGTATATGCCGTTTTTGCGTTGTTACTGGCGTCACTCTTGACGAAACGACGGACACGCGTCTAACCATCTCGCCCTGCGCGAGATGGTTTTTTGTTTTATACTGAATGTGGAATGAGAAAGAGAGGATGGGACGAACCGTGTTATTACCTTTTAATGAATGGCGACATGTCTTTAAACTAGATCCAGCAAAACCAATCGATGATGCTAGCCTGCAGGCGATTGCGACGTCCGGAACGGATGCGATTCTTGTCGGTGGAACGGATGACATCACACTCGATGCGACGCTTGATCTCTTGATGCGTTTGCGCCGGTATCCAGTCGCAGTAGCACTCGAGATTTCTGAACTCGAAGCCGCAACGATGGGATTTGATACGTATTTGACACCGACGGTCCTAAATGCCGGGACGTTAGAGTACGTCGTCGAAAAACAAGTCGAGGCGTTAGAACAAGTCGGTCATATGCTGGCGCATGCTGATCTTGTCGGGGAAGGGTATATCGTCCTGAATCCTGATGCGAAGGTCGCGCATGTGACACAAGCAAAACCGCTAACATTAGATGAGACCGTCGCTTATGCGCAGTTAGCGGATAGCGTCTTCCATCTACCGGTCGTGTATCTCGAATACAGCGGCGTTTACGGGGAACCGGAACGAGTCGCAGCCGTTCGCGATGTCTTGAAGCAGGCACGCCTATTTTACGGTGGAGGAATCGACTCCGAAGAGCGAGCGCGTGAGATGTTGCAGTATGCGGATACGATCGTCGTCGGGAACGTCATTTATGAGGATTTAAAAGCAGCGCTTGCGACCGTCGCAGCGACACGATAAAATATAGGAACAAAAGTTCGGAATATAAGAAATGAGGCTATTGATATGTTTAATTTGAGTGAACAGCTCGTCAGTGGACTAAACCCTGAGCAAGCAAGAGCAGTCAAGCATACGGAAGGTCCACTGCTGATCATGGCAGGAGCCGGTTCCGGGAAGACACGCGTCCTGACACACCGGGTCGCTTATTTGATGGCGGCTAAACAAGTCGCACCGTGGAACATCCTCGCGATTACGTTCACGAACAAGGCAGCGCGGGAAATGCGGGACCGGATTGGTCGGTTGGTCGGTGGCGTCGCGAACGATATTTGGGTCTCGACCTTCCACTCGATGTGTGTCCGGATGTTACGTCGTGACATCGATCAGCTTGGGTACGACCGCAACTTCACGATTCTTGATTCAAGTGATCAGCAATCGGCGATCAAGCTCGTCTTGAAGGAACAAAACTTGGATCCGAAAAAATGGGATCCACGTTCGATGCTGACGATCATCTCGTCACAGAAAAATGAATTACGCAGTGCTGAATTTTACGCTTCGATCGTGACGAGCCCGTATGAGAAGACAGTTGCTGAAATCTATAAAGGATATGAAGCGGTCTTACGCCGGAACAACGCGCTCGACTTTGATGATTTGATCGGAAAAACGACGGAATTGTTCAAGAAGAGTCCGGATGTCCTTGCCTACTATCAAAAGAAATTCCGTTACATTCATGTCGATGAGTATCAAGATACGAACAAAGCCCAGTATGATCTCGTCAACCTGTTAGCATCGGGACATCAGAATCTCTGTGTCGTCGGGGACTCGGATCAGTCGATCTATCGCTGGCGTGGTGCTGACATCGCGAACATCCTCTCGTTCGAAGAGGACTATCCGAATGCAGCTGTCATCTTACTCGAGCAAAACTACCGTTCTTCGAAACGAATCTTGGAAGCGGCTAACCATGTCATCCAAAACAACTCGACACGCAAAGACAAGAAACTTTGGACGGATAATGATGAAGGCGAGAAGCTGATCGTCCATACGGCAGAGAATGAGCGGGAAGAAGCCTTTTATATCGTCCAAGAGATTCGGAACTCGCTTCGTTACGGGATGAAACTGAGCGATATCGCGATTCTGTACCGGACGAACGCACAATCGCGTGCGATCGAGGAAACGCTTCTTAAGTCGAACGTTCCTTACAAAATGATCGGCGGTACGAAGTTCTACGATCGTAAAGAGATCAAGGACGTACTTGCTTATCTCCGTTTGATTTCGAATCCGGATGAAGACCTGTCCTTCGCGCGGATCGTCAACGAACCAAAACGTGGCATCGGCGCAACGACGATTGATAAGCTGCGTGATTTCGCCGACTTACAAGGCGTGTCATTGATGGAAGCGATTCGCGATATCGAATTGTCGAGTATCGCACCAAAGACGGCAGCGAAGTTGACGGATTTCCGGACGATGATTCTCGGACTCAGCCAAATGCAAGAATTCATCAGCCTTTCGGAACTAGTCGAAGAAGTGCTCGAGAAATCAGGCTACCGCCAAGTACTGAAGGAAGATAAGACACTTGAAGCGCAGAGTCGTCTCGAGAACATTAACGAGTTCATCACCGTTGCGCAAAACTTCGAGAAGGAGACGGCAAAAGCCGATCCGGAAGATCGGACGATCATCGCCTTCTTGACCGATTTGACACTCGTCGCCGATGTTGATTCACTCGACGAGACGGATCCGGAAGAACAAGTCACGTTGATGACGCTTCACTCGGCAAAAGGACTCGAGTTCCCTGTCGTCTTCCTAATCGGGATGGAGGAAGGCTTGTTCCCACATAGCCGCTCGCTTCAAGATGAAGACGAGATGGAGGAAGAACGTCGTCTCGCGTATGTCGGGATCACACGTGCTGAGAAACGCCTTTACTTGTCACATGCGCGGATGCGCTCGCTTTATGGTCGGACAAATGCCAACCAAGAATCACGGTTCCTAGCGGAGCTGCCGGAAGTCGTCATTGAGCGGACCGGTAAAAAAGCGAAGCCACTCCCATGGGAAGACCGCCCTGTCCCGCAAGGCAAAGCCGTCATCGGTCGCTCAATCAGCAAACCAACAGCGATGAAGACGTCAGGTGCGGAAACGCTTGGTTGGTCGGTCGGAGATAAGGCAGAGCACGGGAAATGGGGACTCGGTACAGTCGTCCAGACTCGTGGTGAAGGAGATAATCTTGAAATCGATATCGCATTCCCAGCAGTCGGAATCAAACGACTGCTCGCGAAATTTGCACCGATTAAAAAGGTATGACGGGAGGTCCACAGATGGACGCAAGCCAGCGTATAGATGAGATTCGTCAAACATTAAACCGATACAGCTACGAATACTACGTACTGGATCAACCAACGGTACCGGATGCGACGTACGATCAATTGCTTCGTGAACTGACGGAGTTAGAAACAGAGCATCCAGAACTGATCACACCGGATTCGCCAACGCAACGCGTCGGCGCGGCACCGCTCGAAGCGTTCGAGAAGGTGACGCATGATTTACCGATGCTGTCGCTCGGAAACGTCTTTGATGAGACAGAAATTCGCGAATGGGTTGCTCGGATTGAGCGGTCGCTCGGACGTTCGACGACGTATGTCGCCGAACTGAAATTCGATGGACTTGCGATTTCGCTGAAATACGAAGACGGCCGATTCGTTCGTGGGGCAACGCGTGGCGATGGAACAGTCGGCGAAAACATCACGCAGAATCTACGGACAATCAAAGCGTTACCGCTTCGTCTGCAGGCAGAAGAGACGGTCGAAGTCCGCGGTGAGGCTTACATGCCGAAACAATCGTTCGAACGCTTGAATGAAGACCGGGCTAGCCGAGAAGAGACGTTGTTCGCGAATCCGCGTAACGCTGCAGCAGGTAGTCTGCGTCAGCTGGATTCGTCGATCACAGCGTCGCGCAATCTGTCGTTATTCGTGTATGGCGTTGGCGTCAATACGTTGACGGCCCGTTCACATAGCGAAGCAATGGCACAACTCGCTTCACTTGGGTTACCGACCAATCAACATATGCAGACGTGTGAGACGGTGGAAGAGATTCTTGCCTACATCGCACATTGGACGGAAGCACGCGCGAGCCTGCCATATGAGATCGACGGAATCGTCTTGAAAGTCGATCGGTATGATGATCAGGAAGAGCTCGGCTTCACAGCAAAAAGTCCCCGCTTCGCGACAGCCTATAAGTTTGCGGCGGAAGAAGTCATGACAACGGTTGAAGACGTTGATTTCAGTGTCGGTCGGACCGGGAAAGTCACACCTCGCGCCCGTTTTGCACCGGTCGTCGTCGCAGGATCGACGGTGACGTATGCGACACTACACAACGCCGACTTCATCGCTGAAAAAGATATCCGCCTTCAGGACTCGGTCATCATTAAAAAAGCAGGCGATGTCATCCCGGCAGTCGTACAAGTCGTTACAGCAGAACGGACAGGGGAAGAGACACCGATCGTCTTCCCAACGCATTGTCCGGCATGTCAATCGGAACTTGTCCGTCTCGAAGGTGAAGTCGACATCCGCTGTGTCAGTCCGGAATGTCCAGCGCAATTGATGGAAGGTATCATTCACTTCGTTTCGCGTCAGGCGATGAACATCGACGGTCTTGGTGAAAAAGTCGTCCGTCAATTGTATGATCATGAAGCAATCCGGACGATTGCCGATTTATATCGACTCGATCGTGAGGAATTATTGACGTTTGATCGAATGGGTGAGACGTCCGTCGATAAATTACTTGCGGCAATCGAAGCTTCGAAACAGAACTCGGTCGAGCGTCTCTTGTTTGGTCTCGGAATCCGACTCGTCGGTCAAAAAGCGGCGTATCTTCTAGCGGAACGTTTTGATTCGTTAGCGGGGATTGCAGCAGCGAGCTACGACGAAATCGTCGCGATTGACGGCATCGGTGGGAAAATCGCAGATTCAATCGTGAAGTACTTCGAACATCCGGAAGCACAGGCATTGATTCGTGATTTGGAACAACTTGGCGTCAATCAACGTTTCCTTGGTGAACGGGTTGATCAGACGAATGCACCACTCGGGGGCAAAACGATTGTCTTGACGGGAACGCTCGAGAGTTTAAAACGGTCAGAGGCCGGTAAACGACTCGAAGCACTTGGTGCCGATGTGACAGGAAGCGTCAGTAAAAAGACGGACGTACTTGTCGCAGGGGAAAAGGCGGGCTCTAAACTGACGAAAGCGGAATCGCTTGGTATCGAAATTTGGGATGAAGCGCGTCTGTTAGAAGAACTAGATAAACACGAAGCGTGAGAAGAATAAATGAGAACGATCAAATAAAAAGGAAGGCGGAATTCCGCCTTCCTTTATTCATGTTCATCTTTCTCACGAAGCAATCGTCTCGCTCCGAATCAAAGTACCTTGTTTGATGAGACGATTCGTTGCCGTTTCCGGAGGATCACATGTGATTAATGTGATGGTTGGAGAAGCGACAGATTGGTCGAGGACGGACAATGTCGTCGGTGTGACAAGACGACTGGATGTGATGCGGTACGTATACCGATGCGTTTTTGTTGTGACGACGACGGTATCACCTTTTTTGACGTCAGGTAGACGATTGAAGTGAAGCCCTTCCGTGAAACTGCGGTGTCCGGCGAGCGCATAATTGCCTTTCCCGGGTGATCCGGTTTCTGGAATATGACCGATACTTCGGTCGAGGACTGCTGTCGTCGAGCCTTCTAAGATGACTTGCTCGAAATCAATGCTTGGAATCGAGAGCAGTCCAACACCTGATTTTGCGAGCGGTTGTTTCGTCTCTTTTGCATCGACGGTCTTTAGACTTTTTGTCCATTGTTCTTTTAAATTGGCTGCCTCTTGTTCACGCTGATAGTCACTGATGAAGGGCCAAGCAATAAGGGCGATGCCTGCCAGTAAAAAAAGCAGACCGATGAATTTACGACGTGTCATGAGAAAAAGTCCTTTCGGATACGCTAAGGCGCATCATCTTTTTTGAAAATCAGGGAAAAACTTGTCCTTCCCCGATGGAAAACGATTCTGTTATGATAAAGAGAACGATTTAAAAACATGGGGTGCAAATAGAGATGAACTATAAAACAGCAGTAGCGTTGACGTTATCGAGCACGTTATTTTTAGGTGCTTGTTCGTTCGACCTTTCGCCAAGTAGCGATACAAAAGAAGTCATTACTGAAAGTGAACAAGGTAAGGAAGTCCAGGCCGTCGTCAGTCCAGCCATTGATACGACAGATTCGTACTACCGGACGGTCTTGCCATTTCGTCCAAGCGTCGCACGTGGAATGACACAAAAACGTGTCAGTTCACGTCTTGAGCTCGATGAAATCGAGACGGGTTTAATGCGTCACTCGACACAGTTTTTTGATCCGGAAAAATACTATTACCAAGAAGGTCAGTTACTCGAAGCCGACCAAATCGCAAAATGGTTGTTGCGAAAAGGAAAAGCAGGCGATGGCGTCAGCGATCCTGAAGGTCTGAACCCAGCCTATACGTCTGGTAAGTCGTATAAAGAAAAAAACCAAAAGTCACCTATGATTCTATCGCATATCTTAGAGCAAGACTACATGCTTGAAGAAGATAAGAAACTCGAACTCGGTGGGACGTCGATTGCGCTTGTCTTAAATAGTGAGTATGTGTTCCAAGATGAAAACTATGGACCTACCTATACCGTTAAACTTGATGAAAAGAAAGTCGTTGCTGAAGGAAAGCGGATGGCGAATGATTTAGTCAAGAAGATGCGTAAGACACAAGGGATGAAGACAACACCGATTCACGTCGCCCTCTATCTCCAGGAAAAAGAAGGGTCTCCGGTTTCCGGTCACTATCTCTCGTCTGCCTTCATCGGTCGCGGGAATCAAATCAGTGCGAACGACTGGAAAAACTACAATGAGCGCTATTACTACTACCCGTCAGCACGCGCAACGAATGACGTGCGGGATGATGCAGCGAAGTTCGATTTATTCAAAGACCGTCTAGAAGACTACTTCCCGAATTACACCGGTATGATGGGGGAAGGCTTCTATCAAGAAGATGAACTGAAAAAGCTTGAGATGAAGATTCCTGTTCAATTTTACGGAAAAGCAGAACTCGTCGCATTCGTTCAGTACGTGACGTACCTGCTTGAGAATCGTTGGGAGTATAATCGAAACATTCCAACGACGATCACTGTGACGAACTTGAATGGGGATACAGAAGCGATGCTGTTCCTCGATCCAGATACAAAGAAACCGATTGTCAAGATTCGCTGATTTCTCCATTCACTTTATGAAGCGACATTCCTCCAATGGACGGAATGTCGCTTTTTTTGTACAACGGACGCTGGAAGAGAGAAGCATATGAATAAGAAAGGAAGGGTATGGAAGAAGAATGGTATTTTGTTTCACTTTCCCATTTTTTAGATTTACGAAAGCCAGTAGGAGAGAGCATAATGAAAGAAGAACAGTTCTACACACAGGAACGACGCGGTAAGTCATGAATCGTTAGTTCTTTTAAGAAGAAGAGGATAAAGGAGAGATGTAGATGAAAGGCGGTATCTATTCACAAATCGGTGCAGTTCGAGAGGAACTACCATCGTCCTCACGAAAAGTCGCAGACTATGTCTTGACGCATATGAACCAAATTGCGCGGATGACGATCCACCAACTTGCAGAGGAATCAGATACAAGTGCCGCTGCAGTCGTCCGCTTCTGTCGCGCGCTTGGACTAAAAGGATACCCGGAGTTGCGAATGCGCATTTCTGCCGATACAGCACGGACGGATTTAAAAGGGTATCACGATATCGAAAAAGATGAACGTCCCGTCGACTTGATTGAAAAAACCCTTAGTAACAGCATTCAAGCGTTACAGGATACTGCGAAGCAATTGAATGATGAACGGATTGCGGATGCGATTGATGTGATTGATCAAGCACGCGCGATTTATTTTTACGGGATTGGAGCATCACATGTCGTAGCTGAAGACGCTGCTCAAAAATGGACGCGTGTCGGGAAACTGGCGATTCAAGAAACGGACCAGCACTTACTTGCGACGATCTTAGCGAACGCACGCCCAGAAGATGTCTTCTTTGCGATTTCCTACAGCGGAGAAACGGAAGAAGTCGTCGAGTTGATCCGTTTGGCGAAAATCCAAGGACTAAAGGTCATCAGTCTGACACGTTTCGGGGACAACCGAATCAGCCAACTCGCAGATATCGCGCTTTGGACATCACGCGCACCGGAAGCGCCGCTTCGTAGTGCGGCACTCAGTTCGCGTCTCGCCCAACTATTTGCGATCGATGTCTTATTCTTATCGTATGCTGCGGGACATTATGAAGACACACTCGAACGTCTCCAATACACACGAGAAAGCGTTAAGACACTGCATCAAAAGAAATAAGGGGGATACATATATGTCAGAACGAACTGCCGGACTAGACGCGTTGTATCCAGAAATGGTCGAGCGCCGTCGCTATTTACATCAACATCCAGAGTTGTCGTTTCACGAAGTCGAGACCCCGCGTTACATCGCGCAACATTTAAAAGCGCTTGGAATCGAAGTCAGGACCGGAGTCGGCGGACGTGGTGTCGTCGGGTATATTCGTGGAGGAAAACCGGGGAAGACCGTCGCGTTACGCGCCGACTTTGATGCCTTGCCGATTGCTGACGCCAAAGAGGTCGCGTATCGGTCGACAGTTCCGGGTGTGATGCATGCATGCGGCCACGATGGTCACACGGCGACGTTGCTGGCCGTCGCAGAGACGCTCATGCAGCAACGGGAATCGTTACCGGGGAACGTCGTCTTGATTCATCAACATGCGGAAGAAGTCGTTCCGGGCGGTGCACGCGATATGATTGCGGACGGTTGTCTCGAAGGGGTCGATGTCATCTTCGGAACGCATCTTTGGTCAACGATCGATTTAGGACATGTCGGTGTTCGGACCGGTCCGATCATGGCAGCGGCTGATAAGTTCGAGCTGACCTTATATGGAAAAGGCGGACACGGTGCGAAACCACATGAGACGATTGATGCTGTCTTACTCGGGGCAACGATCGTTAAGGAATTACAATCAATCGTCAGTCGTCAACTCAATCCACTGGATCCGGCAGTCGTGACTGTCGGAACATTACATGCGGGGAATACGTTTAATGTCATCGCGGATCAAGCGACGTTGACAGGAACGGTCCGGACGTTTGATGAAGCGACAGCGGACGATATCATCGAGCGGATGGAGCGAACGATCAAAGGAATCTGTGAAGCAGTCGGAGCAACGTATCACTTTACATACGAAAAAGGCTATCCGGCTGTCATCAACCATGCTGCACCCACCGCATTGATTGAATCTGTCGCACGAGAAGTTCTAGGAGACGAGCATGTATATGAGATTGAACCGACGATGGGTGGCGAGGATTTTGCTTATTATCTGCAACACGTACCTGGCGCGTTCTTCTTTACAGGAGCGGGAGATGCTTCGTATCCACCGCATCATCATCCGCAGTTTGATTTTAAGGAGCCGGCGATGCTCGATGCAGCACGTATTCTAGTTGAAGCAACGTGGCGGTATTTAGAACAAGCTATTGAAGCATAAAAAAATCGCTCGTCGTGACTCCGAAAAGGAATCAGGGCGAGCGATTGTTGTCTTCTTAACCTAAAATTTCTTGAACACGACCGACTTGTCCGTCTTCTAAACGCACTTTGATCCCGTGCGGATGTTGCGGCGATTTCGTGAGAAGGTCTTTAACGATTCCTTCTGTTCGTTTACCAGTTCGTTGATCTTGCTTCAGCACGATGCTGACTTTTAGACCAGGCGTAATATTTTTACGTGTTTTACCATCCATCTGTAAATCCTCCAATCGTTCATTTCCTGTTTGGCTATCAGTATAACATGGTTCAGTCAGTGAAACTTGTTTGTCGCAAGGACGTAAAGTGAAAAGAGAACAGAATGTCAGAAAAAAGTTTGACTATATTTGACCAATTAGAAGACGACTTTTATAATTAAGGTAATGAAGTATAGGAAAAGGAAGTGAATTCGAATGGCAAAAGACTACTATCAAACACTCGGTGTCACGAAGGATGCATCGAATCAAGATATTAAGCGCGCGTACCGCAAATTGGCGAAGCAGTATCACCCAGACGTCAATAAAGAGGCGAGTGCGGACCAGCGTTTCAAGGATATCCAAGAAGCGTTCGATGTGCTTGGGGATGAGGAAAAACGAGCGAAGTACGATCGATATGGCAGTAACTTCGATCAGATGGCAGGTGCTGGAGCTGGTGGCGCTGGAGATTACGAAGATCTGTTCCGACAGTTCGGAGGTGGTGGACGGACACGACCTGGACAATCGTTCGGATTTGAAGATATGTTCGGTTCGTTCTTTAGTCAAGAAGAGACGTCGACCGATGAAGAGCTTGAATTGACGGTACCGCTCGGACACCTCAGTACGAACGAAAAAGTCACGGTGCGTCTTGCGACGGGGTCAATCCAGCTGACGCTTCCGAAAGACGTCTATGACGGTAAAAAAGTCCGCTTGCGTGGAAAAAGTTCGATGCGTAACCGACAAGGTGTCGCGGGAGATGTTTACGTGACGATTCACTTGAAGGATGATGATCAGTTCCGACGCGTCGACCAGGACGTCATCTCCACCGTCCGTGTTCATCCGACGACGCTTGTGCTCGGAGGCGAAGTCGTCGCGGATACGCTTGAAGGGAAACGAATCAAACTGAAAGTCAAACCGGGCACGAAACCAGGAGCACGACTTCGGATTCCGAATCGTGGTCTCAGTCAAGCGAATGGCCATCGGGGAGCGTTACTTGTCCAACTTGAAGTCAAGTTACCTGAGATGGACCGTGCCTTTTATGAAGAGTGGGAACGTCAACTTGCAGTGAAGGAGTGATCAAGGATGGATTTTGAACGTTTAACGGATCGGGCACACGAGGGAATCGTCTCTGCCCAAGCGATCGCGAAACAACGTCGTCATAGTGAAATCACAGAGTGGCATTTGTTACTTGCCTTACTTGCGCAAGAAGAGGGAATTGCACGGGTCATTTTTGAAAAGCTGAATCAACGGATTGAGACATTGAATGGAGCGATTGACGAGGCAATTAGTAAACTTCCGGCCTTGTCACAGGCGACGACGCCTCGGATCGGTGGCTCGTTGCTGAACGTATTAACGGAAGCAGAGACGGAAGCGCGTCTCATGCAGGATGACTACGTCTCCGTCGAACACTTATTGTTGGCATTGATCAAACAATCAAGTCCAGCAGCTCAATATTTACGTCGTCAAGGCATTACGGAAGAGACACTCCGGGAAGCAATCGTCAGTATGCGAGGCAATCGGAAGGTCACGACGAAAAATCCTGAAGAGACGTTCGATGTACTAAAAAAATATGGACGTGATCTTGTAGCGGATTTCCGGTCTGGGAAAACGGACCCGGTCATCGGTCGTGATGATGAGATTCGACGTGTCATCCGGATTTTGAGTCGGAAGACAAAAAATAATCCCGTCTTGATCGGAGAACCCGGCGTCGGGAAAACGGCAATCGTTGAAGGACTCGCGCAACGGATCGTCCGTGGGGATGTACCAGAGAGTCTGAAGAACAAGCAGTTGTTCAGTTTAGATATGAGTGCGCTCGTCGCTGGTGCGAAATATCGGGGTGAGTTCGAAGAGCGCCTGCAGGCGGTCTTGAATGAAGTCAAGGAAGCCGAAGGTCAGATTCTCTTATTCATCGATGAGTTGCATACGATTGTCGGTGCCGGGAAGACAGACGGCGCAATGGATGCCGGAAACATGCTCAAGCCGATGCTTGCGCGAGGAGAATTGCACTGTATCGGTGCGACGACGCTTGATGAGTACCGGAAGTATATCGAAAAGGACCCGGCGCTCGAACGTCGCTTCCAACAAGTCCTCGTCGCGGAACCGGATGTCGAGGATACGATTTCCATTCTGCGTGGATTAAAAGAACGATTCGAGATTCACCACGGTGTACGGATTCATGATAATGCGCTCGTTGCGGCGGCGATGTTATCCGATCGGTATATTACGGATCGGTTCATGCCGGATAAGGCGATCGATCTCGTTGATGAAGCATGTGCAATGATTCGGACCGATATGGAGTCGATGCCAGCTGAACTCGATTCACTCGTTCGTCGGGTCATGCAGCTCGAAATCGAGGAAGCGGCATTAAAGAAAGAAACGGATGAAGCATCTCGGAAACGACTTGCCGTCTTACAGCAAGAGCTCAGCTCTGTCCGAGAAGACGAGAGTGCGTTGCGGACGCGATGGGAACGGGAAAAAGAGAGTTCGCAAAGTGTCCAGCAGTTACGTGCGGATCTTGAGAAAGCGAAACTGGCGTTACAAGAAGCGGAAGGGCGCTATGACTTGAACCGAGCATCGGAAATCAAGTACGGTCAAATTCCGGATCTTGAGGCACGGCTGAAAGTCGCGGAAGAGTCGTCTGAACACGTCTCACACGAACTCGTTCGAGAAGCGGTGACGGAAGAAGAGATATCCGACATCGTTTCGAAATGGACCGGCATTCCGGTGACGCGTCTTGCGCAAGGCGAACGCGAAAAATTACTTTATCTTGAAGATACGCTTCATGAGCGTGTCTTTGGTCAAGATGAAGCGGTTCGTCTCGTCGCGGACGCTGTCATTCGAGCGCGCGCGGGCATCAAGGATCCGAATCGCCCAATCGGCTCGTTCTTGTTCCTCGGTCCGACAGGGGTCGGGAAGACAGAACTCGCAAAAGCTTTAGCGGCAGCGATGTTCGATAGTGAAGATCATATCGTCCGCATCGACATGTCCGAGTATATGGAAAAACACAACGTCTCCCGTCTCGTCGGTGCACCTCCGGGATATGTTGGCTACGAAGAAGGTGGTCAATTGACGGAAGCCGTCCGACGAAGCCCATATTCGGTGCTGTTGTTCGATGAGATTGAAAAAGCCCACGGGGACGTCTTTAATATCTTGCTTCAGTTGCTCGACGATGGTCGTTTAACGGATTCACAAGGACGGGTCGTCGACTTCAAGAACACGATCGTCATCATGACGTCAAACATCGGGGCCCCGATCTTGCTTGAAGCCGCCAAAGATGGTGTCATCGATGCAGCGGAAGAGGAAGCCGTTCGCCAAGAACTGAAACGTCACTTCCGACCGGAGTTCTTGAATCGGATTGATGATACGATTTTATTCCATCCACTCCACCGGACGGAAATCGAACGAATCATTGACAAAGCGGTCGAGAAAATGAGCTCACGTTTATCTGGACGTGGCATTACGATTGATGTCACGGATGCTGCGAAGACGTTGATTTTCGAAGAAGCATTTGAACCACAATACGGCGCCCGTCCAATCAATCGTTATATGCAACGAACGATTGAGACGAAACTTGCCCGTGCCTTAATCAGTGGGGCGATTCAAGATGGTGCTCGGATTTCGATTGACGTAGAAGACGGTGAACTCGTCGTCCACGGATGAAGCAGATGCTAGAAAAAGGAGTCGACTCGGCTGAAACGAGTCGACTCCTTTTAGCGTTTACGGAAGAACCATATCCGTATCCGTTAGATGCGTGATAAGCTAGAAAAAAAAAGAGAAAGAGGGAACGCCATGAATGTTACACAAGCCCAACTCGAGGAGTTGATTGAAGAATGCCGTCCGTATACGGTGCTTGGACAAGTCGCCAGTTACATCCCAGAACTTGCGAAGGTTGATCCGACACAACTCGGAATCGCCGTCTGTAATGCCGACGGGACGTTCGTTTCGGCAGGTGATGCGGATACGATGTTTACACTACAGAGTGTATCGAAGATCATCACGCTCGCATTCGTCCTCGAGACATTCGGAGAAGACTATGTCTTTTCAAAAGTCGGGATGGAACCGACGGGCGATGCGTTCAATTCGATCGCAAAACTTGAAGAGACGATTCCAACAAAACCGCTTAATCCAATGATCAATGCAGGAGCACTAGCCGTGACGAGCATGTTACCGGGAACAGATGCTGCCGATAAATTACTTCAATTGCGTCAATTCATCGCAAAACTATTGGATATTGAAGTAGAAATGGTAAAATATGACGCAGATGTTGCTGAATCAGAATTCGAAACGACGGATTTAAACCGTGCATTGTTGTACTTCATGCGCTATCACGGTGTCATCGAAGGAAATGTCGAAGAGATCATCGACGTCTACACGAAGCAGTGTGCGATTTTGACGAACTGTAAAGGACTTGCCATGATGGGAAAAATTTTGAGTACATCTGGAAAAACACCATCAGGACGCCAAGTCATTTCACGTCGGAACGCACGAATCATTCGAGCGATCATGACGACGTGTGGCATGTACGATGCATCTGGAGAATTTTCTGTCCAAGTCGGGTTACCAGGAAAAAGTGGTGTTTCCGGTGCAGTCGTTGCTTGTGGTCGAAGTGATTTCGATATGGCTGATCTCGGAATCGGTGTCTTTGGACCATCGCTTGACGCAAAAGGGAATTCGATTGCCGGAACAAAGATGCTGGAATTACTCGTTCAACGTCATCCATGAGCGATTTCAATCTGATCAAGCGCAGAACGTAGTTCGTCCTCTAAACGCTTGATCTGACGTAAACGCTCTTCTTGATAAGCAGATGGAACCTCGAAAGAGCGCCATCTTTCTAATCGCTGATACGTATCATTGATGTGTCCGAGTCGTGTCTGGGTTGTCTTTAGGCGATCAACAGAAGACTTCGGTTGATGCGTGTAGGGACGAAGGTACTCGACCGTATAACGGTATGCTTTTGTAGCAAGCCGTAATTCATGCATCCGTTCGACACGCTTCGTTCCATCCTTTCGTTGCACTTTTTCAAATTGTTCACGTTTTTTTTCATAGCGTTTCTCGGCGGCGTGAATCAGCTCTTTTTCTGACATCCGCTTGAGGCGCTTTGTCATCGGACCGGCTAAAAAGCGACGAACGGATCGATCCAGTTCATTTGAGATCAAGAGGTGCATCGTCTCGATTAAAGTCGAACGTTTCCCTTGAAGTTGCAGAGCGACATGGTTTGCGAACAACTGATCGATTTCTGTTTTGTTTGAGGTTGCTTCCAGTTGTACGTCGAGGTCACGGACTTCGCCGAAAGCATGCATCAGTCGCTTCCAAATCAAATAAACGGGTTCCTCCGTTAAATCGACCAATCGGGCGAATGTGATCAGTTTCCGTAACCGAATCCGCGCTTGATGGACATCTTCCGGATTTTCAAACGTTTGAGCCTCTTTGGCATAATGATTGAAGGTAGACCATATCTCAAGCAGTTCGAAAGTCAGCTTTTCAGTATCTCGATGGTTCATGAGATGAATCCCTCCTCGGATTATTTTCGTAAGAGTTCAAGAGTGCTAGGTTTTAAAATTAAGGAGGACTCCTCCTGAAATGTGGTGGAAACATGTTAGAAACAGTTACGTTCTCAGGAAAGATGAAGCAATTCATGAAAATTTTCTTTCCCATCCTCGTAACGCAAGTCGCGTTTTACTTAATTAGTTTTTTCGATACGGTCATGGCCGGTCGATACGGCTCTGCTGATTTAGCAGGAGTCGGTGTCGGAGCAAGTCTCTGGGCACCCGTTTACACAGGACTGACCGGTATTCTACTTGCCGTCGCACCGCTCGTTTCCCAAGCGATGGGAGCGAAACGCGAGCGGGAAGTCAAACGAATCGTCATGCAGGCGTTGTACGTCGCTGTCGTGATCATCGGTTTGACAGTAGTCATCGGACTTATCGCTGTCAATCCGATTCTCGAACGGATGGAGTTATCGGCTGAAGCGCGTGAAGTTGCGCGAAATTATCTCGTGATGTTAGCACTTGGGATCGTACCGATGTTCGTTTTCTTCGTCTTACGAACACTCGTCGATTCATTAGGCAAATCAAACATCACGATGGTCTTACTATTAATCTCTTTACCCATTAACGTTCTTTTCAATTATCTATTCATCTTCGGAAGCTTCGGTTTTCCGGAACTTGGTGGAGTAGGCGCAGGAGTTGCGACTGCCATCACCTACTGGATTCTTTGTCTAGCGATCATCGCTGTCGTCTTTAAAGGAGAATTATTTCAACGCCTCGGAATTCTGCGGCGCTTTTACCGTCCAGATATGAAGCGAATCAAGGAATTGATTCTACTCGGTGCCCCGATCGGTCTCGCGATTTTTTCTGAAGTCAGTATTTTCTCGGCAGTCACGTTGCTGCTCGGAGCATACGGCGATGTCATCATCGGTGCCTACCAAGCGGCTATTAACTTCGCTTCGTTCGTCTATATGATCCCATTATCTGCTGCGTCCGCTTTGACGATCACAGTCGGTTTTGAGGTCGGTGCCAAACGAATCAAGGACGCTGTCCAGTACGTCGTCATTGGATTGACGATGTGTGTTGCCGTCTCTTTGTTCTCCGGAATCTTGTTGTACTTAAAGAATGAAGAACTTGCCGCTTTGTATAGTCGTGATCCTCAAGTCATCGAAGCTGCCGCACACTTTATGATTTTAGCGATTTTCTTTCAACTGTCGGATGCTGTTGCTGCACCGACGCAAGGTGCATTACGTGGATTCAAGGATGTCAATGTCACCTTCTTGTTGACGATTGCTGCCTACTGGGTCATTGGACTACCATTAGGTTTTTATCTCGAACGCTATACGACGCTCGGACCAGATGGGTACTGGTGGGGATTAATCATTGGTCTTGCGGTCGGAGCAACGTTACTGCTTGTTCGTCTTATGCATTTAATCCGTAAATCAAGGAGGCTGGCAGCTTGAAATTCTCAAAACAACGCATCATGACGATTGCGAAGATCATCTTGCCGATCGTCTTGATTGGATTCATTTTTTATCAAGGACAAAACGAATTGCGTAGTTTGTCGCTACAAGAGTCGATTCAAGCGATTCGTCAAGTCCCATCTTGGCAATTCATCCTGTTGATTCTCGCAGGTCTTGCGGCGGTCTCGACGATGTTCTTTTATGACTTCTTCTTATTACGTTCATTGGAGGCGAAAGCACCGATCGGACTGATTTTCCGAGCATCCTGGATTGCGAACTCCTTTAACGGCATCATCGGATTCGGTGGTCTCGCTGGGATGGCGATCCGATCCGCTCTTTATCGACCATTCGTTGAAGGCGGTCGTTTGTTGAAGGCGATTGGCTGGATGGCACCGACGTTGATCAGTGGATTGTCCATCTTATCTGCCTTATCGCTTCTACACGTTTTTCCGGCGTTTGAAGTGCTCGATTTAAAAAAATGGTTGTGGCCCGTCATCATTGGTGTCGCATTCTTCTTCCCACTCTATCTGCTGTTCTCGTTTCGACGAGGCAATAGCAGCATCCATCCGAAATCGATTGCGTTATATTCACTCGTCTCACTCGCAGAATGGTTCAGTGCTGGCGTTGTCGTCTATCTGATTTTGGCGGCGCTCGGAACGGATGTCAGTTTCTCAAAAGTCATCGGTGTTTTCATCATCGCTGCGACAGCCGGTTTGATCTCGATGGTACCGGGTGGATTTGGTTCGTTTGACTTAGTGTTTTTGATCGGCATGCAGCGTGCCGGTGTCGAGGAAGGCATCGTTTTGACAGGATTATTGATCTACCGTCTTGTCTACTACTTGATTCCGTTCCTGATCGGTGTCATTTTCTCAGCTCGGGAGTTCAGCGGTCCGGTCGTCAAGATGATCGAAGACAAACCGATTGTTGGTCCATCGATGGAGGTCGGGGGCGTCATTTGGCGCTTACAACTGCGATTCCTCAGTAAAATTCGTCATTTCACGCTCGCGTTGATCACACTCGTTGCTGGGATCACGATTTGGGGACTGGCGATTTTACCACCTGTCTCGACGCAGTATGAATATTTGGAATCTAAATTACCACACGAAGCGCTGTTACTCGCGAATAGTTTCTTCTTGATGGGCGGCTTATTGTTCGTCCTCTTATCAACAGCACTGTATCGTCGTACAAAACGGTCGTTATATATGATGTACGGGGCATCTTTTTTCGCTTTGATTGGAATGGCACTTCGTGGTTTTAACTTGATTTCCTTCCTTGCCGTCATCATCGTCCTCGTCTTGCTACTGATGTCGCGAAAAGCATTTCACCGAGAACGAACACTCATTACGACGACACGGTTCATCCGGGTTGCCTTCGCTGGTCTATTGTACATTGGAGGATTCGTCTTTTTTGGATACGCCTTCTATACACTCGGATCAGCAGATGGAACAAAAGTGTATCCAGCACACGAAATTTTCATGTTTGCAGCGAGTGCCTCTATCTTTACACTCGTATATGTTCTCGTCTTCATCCGCTTATTCAACACATTCAATCAACCGGTACTTGGTGAGCGATTCGATGCTGAAAAGATCGAGTCGGTGTTGCGTGAGCAGGGTGGGAATTATTTGAGCCATCTCGCGTTTCTAGGTGATAAACGTTTCTTCTTCTCTGAAACGGGACGTTCATTCATCCAGTTCAGTCAGACCGGTAATCGGATCATGGTCCTTGGCGACCCGAGTGGAGATCCAAAGGAACATTCACAAGTCATCGCGTCTTTCTTACGTCGCGTCGAAGATCTTGGATATATTCCGAACATCTATCAAATTCAAGCACAAAACATGTCTCTCTATCATGATTTTGGCTTCAACTTCTTTAAACTCGGAGAAGAAGCGATCGTTGATATTCCATCTTTCACCGTATCAGGAAAAAAGCGAGCTGGACTGCGGTCGATTAAAAATCGCTTTGAACGAGAGGGCATGACGTTCGAAGTAGTCGAGCCACCTATTTCAGGAACACTTTTAGCAGAACTACAAGAGGTCTCCGACGAATGGTTAGGGGGTAAGTCCGAGAAAGGTTTCTCGCTCGGTTACTTCCACGAACCTTATTTAAACCGGGCACCGATCGGCATCATGCGTGAAGCGGAAGGACGATTGATCGGGTTCATGACATTCATGCCTGCTTACCAAGAAGGGGTCCTATCGATTGACTTGATGCGTTTTCGACCAGATGGACCGAATGGAATCATGGATGCGATGTTCATCCGACTATTCGAGTATGCGAAAGATGAAGGCTACCACACGTTCAACATGGGAATGGCTCCGCTTTCGTCCGTCGGAGAAGACGAGACGTCCTTCTGGCAAGAGCGTGTGGCAGCGGATGTCTTCAATAATATTCGCTACATGTATAGTTTCACCGGTCTACGACGATATAAAGAAAAGTATGATCCAAAATGGGAAGGACGATACCTGGCTTACCGGAAGCGTCAATCGTTACCAATGGCGATTCTAAAAGCCACGCGTCTGATTTCCCGAAAAAAAGACCGAATTTTATTACCATGATCGACTGACGCATGAAGTCGGCAATCGACGGGTATACAAAGGGCGACCACTTGTCTAAAGACAAGTGAGATCGTCCTTTTATATTTTATGATGAAATGTACAAAGGTCTATACAACTAGAATTAATCGCGTTATACTAAATACGGAAGCAAGTCATGGAACGGATAGAGAAAGGAAGATGCTAGATGACAGTGATCACCAATGCCCGGATTTACACGGGAGAGCAGACGATTGAAGACGGCTTCATTCGTTTTGACCGAACAATCGAGGCGATTGGACCCATGTCGGAATTCGAGGAAATCGCAGGAGAAGAGACGATCGATGCGCAGCATCAATCACTCATTCCAGGAATGATCGATGTGCATATTCATGGAGGGTATGATGTCGATGTCATGGATGGAGATGCCGATAGCCTGCGTCATTTCAGCCGACAGATGTTACAAGAAGGTGTGACATCATTTTTAGCGACGACCATTACTCAGGACTGGGGAAATATCACACGCGCGCTTGAGACGGTTCGAGAAGTCATAGCACAAGACGATACGACGATCATCGGTGTTCATCTTGAAGGACCATTTATCAATCCAGATTATGCGGGTGCACAGCCTCACGAACATATCGTCGAACCGGATGTCGAGCAGTTCTTGAAATGGCAAAAAGCAGCAGGGAACACGATCAAGCTCGTCACATACGCTCCGGAACGCCCGGGAGCACGGGCGTTCGAAGAAGCGGTGCGCTTGACGGGTGCGATTCCGTCAGCCGGACATACAGACGCGACGTATGCCCAAAACCAAGCCGGTCACGTCACGCATGGTACCCACCTTTACAATCAAATGCGAGCACTTCATCACCGGGAACCTGGCACAGTCGGGTATTGCCTCCTGACACCAGACGTCTATGCGGAGATCATTCCGGATGGGATTCACAGTGCGCCGGAGATGGTGGATTTTTCCTATCGAATGAAAGGCGCAGATCGACTGATCGTCATTACGGATGCGATGCGAGCGAAAGGATTAGCAGACGGTGAATATGAGTTAGGTGGTCAGGCTGTATTCGTTCGAGACGGTGCGGCACGTCTTGAAAACGGTAGCTTAGCTGGAAGTGTCCTGACAATGGACGCTGCTTTACGAAACATCATTGCCTATACAGGTTGTTCGCTCGAAGAAGCGGTCCGCATGACATCGGTCAATGCGGCCAAAGAGCTTCAATTGGCTCAAAAGGGAAGCCTCGCGGTCGGTAAAGATGCAGATATCGTCTTGCTCGACGAGGGATTATTTATTCAAGAAACGATTCATCGTGGTACGCGACACCGGATCACGAACGGAAAGGAGTCTACCTCATGAAATGGATGATCGTAGAAAAGGGAGAAGAATTAGCACAGGTGGCCTATCAATTTTTGAAACAGGAAATTAAGCGTCACCCGGAAGGTTTGACGGTAGGACTGGCAACGGGAAGTTCACCGGTCGGCGTTTATGAAGAATGGCGGAAGGATTCGCTCGATTGTCGACATGTGACAACGGTTAACCTCGACGAATATGTCGGTCTCAGCCCAGAGCATCCACAAAGTTATCATACGTTCATGCAAGAGCATCTATTCAAAGATGTCGCATTTAAGGAATCATTCGTTCCAATCGGAAACACAGAAGATCCCGTGCGCGAAAGTGAACGATATGAAGCGCTCGTCCGCAATCGAGGCATCGACATTCAATTACTCGGAATTGGAGCAAATGGACACATCGCCTTCAACGAACCGGGTACACCATTCGACGCTAAGACACACGTAACGGAATTGACAGAGTCGACACGAGAAGCGAACCAACGTTTCTTTGATCGATTAGAAGAAGTACCGACGAAGGCAATCACGATGGGGATCGGTACGATCATGGAAGCGAAGAAGATCCTTCTCGTTGCTTCTAGTGCACGAAAGGCAGAAGCGGTTCGCGATATGATGGAAGGTGTCGCAACAACGGATTGTCCAGCAACTGTACTCAAGCGTCATGCTGATGTCATGGTAATCTTGGACGAAGAAGCGGCATCTTTATTGTCAGATGACGCTAAACGTACAGGACGAGCGGCATATCTGAATTTCATGAAAGTATGACGATGGAAGAGCGATGAATTAAAAGGGATAGAGACAATCATTGGATTGACTCTATTCCTTTTTTTGATTCTGTTGAGCCTAGTCTCAAGCGATTTTTTATTTTGATAGAAAGGCATCAACAGGACATATACCAAGATCATTCAATCTCATGATACAGCGCACTAAGGGTCCATAATTTTTTCAGTGCAACGATTCTATACGATTTCTTTAATCGAAACGTAAATTGACATTTCATTAAATGTCCGGATAATGGAGATTAGCGAACTTTACGGAAAATTTACATGAAAATGAGGGTTTACATGATGGAAACGCGATCCGCACGAAAGAAACAGCCAAGTGCTGGCAAGATGTTCATGAAAGTCATCGCTGCACTCGTCCTGCTTGTCACAATCATCGGTTCTGGATATGCTGGAGCTGTTTTTATTAAAACGCAAGAAACATTGGCAAAGACGCAGATTAACATTCCCGGCTCGAAGGTGAGCTCTAAATATGATGATGTCCCGTCTGAATCGTTCTTGATTCTTGGAACGGATGAAACGAAAAAAAGTAAAGAACGAAATGAACCGGCACGATCAGATGTCATGATCGTCGGAATCTTAAATAAAAAAACGGAACAATTAGTGTTGACGAGTATTCCGCGTGATTCACTCGTGAACATCGATTATTCGAAATACGATGTACCTTATGGTAAGACAGGTGTTGAGCAAGATAAAATCACCCATGCCCATTACTTCGGTTCGATGGATAAATCGAATTCCTATAATGGGATTAAATTAGCGCGTGAAACGACAGAAAACCTGCTCGGTATTCAAATCGACCATGTCGTTAAAGTTAATTTCCAAGGATTCGTTCAATTGATCGATGCATTGGACGGCGTCGACATCGATGTACGATATGCGTTCAAAGAGCAAGATTCAAAACGTAAAGCCGGTACTGTCACTGTTGATAAAGGGATGCAACATTTAACAGGAGAGCAAGCACTTGCTTACGTCCGGAACCGTCATGATGATCCGCTCGGTGATATCGGACGCGGTCAAAAACAGATGCAAGTCATTCAAGCGGTCGCCAAAGAAGCGGCAAGTTTCCGTTCCCTCAGTGCATACCGTGATATTTTGGATGCTGTCGGTGATAACGTCGAAACGAACTTAGGTCCGAACGATTATACACGCTTAGCAGATTTCACGGCAGCGTTACGTAATACGACGGAGTACCAACTCGCTGGAGAAGGCTACATCGGTATTAGCGGGAAATGGGAATATCATCTCGATCCGAATCAATTGGAGCAAGTGAAAAGTAATTTAGCAAAAGCGATGCAAGGTCAAGAAGTCGAACCGATCAAGGAAGAGACAGACCCGGCACAAAGTACGACAGAAGAACCAGTGACAGAGACAGAAGCCGTCCCTGCACAGTAAGACACACTAAAAATCCCCTTGTATCATCGTCACTGTACGACGATACAAGGGGATTTTTAGCGTTGGCGTTCCATTTCAACGGTGAAGGTATAGCGGTCGCCGCGGTAAGCGGAGATGACGTATTCAAACGGTTGCTCTGTTGTCAGGTACGTCAGTTGCTCGACAGATAAGACAGGCGAAGCGGTCGATAGACCAAGATGGCCCGCCTCTTCCTTCGTTGCAAGACGTGATTCGAACGTTTGACTCGCACGTCCAAGATTTAATCCGCTCGCTTCTGCAAATGCATAGAGCGATGCGGTCGCAACGTCTTGATCGAGTCCAGGTAGGAGTTGTTCCGGGATGTAGACCGTTTCAAGAGCAAGCGCTTGCTCATCTGCGATTCGTAAACGTTTCAATTCATATACGGATGCGCCTTCGCGAATCCGAAGCTTGTTTGCGATCGTCATCGACGCGTCGATGATTTGATAGGAGAGAAGCGCACTCGTCGGTTCTAGCCCAAGATGTTCCATCTCTTCCGAGAAACTCGTCAAGCCAGACAGTTGCATGACGATTTTTTTATTCGCGACGAATGTTCCTCGTCCTTTTTGACGAATCAAGTAACCGGCGTTGACCAAGTTTGAAATGGCTTGGCGGACCGTCATTCGGCTGATTTGATGCGCTTCCGCAAATTCGCGCTCGGACGGGATCAAATCGCCAGGTTGAAGAACACCGCTTTCAATTTGTTGTTTTAAGGCAGCTTCGATTTGATAGTAGATGGGGAGTGGTGAATTTTTATTGATATGCTGAATCACGGCATTTCGTCCCTTCGCGATCGGTAGTCTTTCGTCTAGTGTACTAGGAAAAAGGCAAGCCGACAAACGATTCTGGATGAAATATGGCATAATACAGAGTGAAACTGACAGAGAAAGGTGGTCGAGGCATGCGCCCCGAACAAATAGAATCCGATGTCCGAACCTTTCAGACATCCATTCGCACGACAAAACAAGTAGACGGCTATTGGGTTGCTTTAGAGAAAAGTTATTTCTATCCGGAGAGCGGTGGACAGCCAGCGGATCGTGGAACATTGAACGACCAACCGGTCCTTGACGTTCAAATCGAAGACGGTGTCGTCTGGCACCAACTGGCGACGCCGCTCACAGGTGATGTCACCGGTATCGTAGATGACGCAGTCCGGATCGATCATGCGGCGCAACATACGGCACAACATGTCATCTCTGCGATCCTACAAGATGAATCAAATATCAAGACACTCAGTTTTCGGACGGGAAGTGAGGTCTCGACGCTTGATATCGAGACACCTGAATGGACAACTATGCAACAAGAACAGTTGGATCGACGATTACGGCAGGTGATTGAACAAGGATTACCGATTACGGCAACCGAATATGACGAGGTGGAAGCGCTACGCTTACCATTACGAAAAACACCACAAGTCGAAGGACGAATTCGTGTCGTTCAAATCGGCACACTCGATTATAGTGCCTGTGGTGGGACGCATCTTGATTCGACGGCACAGCTCGAGTCGATTCTCTTTACCGGAGTCGAGCGGATTCGTGGAAACATTCGTCTGTCCTATGTCGCGAAGGAACGGGCATACCAACTCGTTCAGGCAGAACGACGAGCCTTACGGGAAGCGGCGCAAGCTTTATCAGTCAAACCAGTTCAAATCCTAGAAGCCGTCCAAACGTTACAAGAAGAGCAGAAGCGCTTAACGAAACAAGTCGAACACGTTCAGGGACAACTCGCAACATTCACACTCGCTCACGCTTTGGAACAACAAGAAGGCATTCTTGTATTTGAACATCTGGAGGAAGAGATCAAGGTTTCCGAGCAACTCGCTAAAGCGATTCAAGAAGCAGGGCGCGTCGGCGTCGTTTGGAATGCGACAACGAACAAGCTGCTGATGAGTAGTCCAGGTGAACCCCATCTCGGGAAATTCGCTAAAGCACATGTCCAAGCATTCAATGGGCGAGGCGGAGGAAGTGCGGTTCAGGCACAGGCACAATTTACGAATCGGGATGATGCGATGGCATATGTCGATCGATTACGGGAGGAATATCAGTCATGACAGTCATTCAAGTACGTACAGCAGAACAACATCAAGCCGTCCGGATGATCCGGGAGCGTGTCTTCGTCGAGGAGCAAGGCGTACCACGTCATCTTGAATACGATACACATGATGAGACAGCGATTCATCTGCTTGTTCTCGATGAGCAGAATCGCCCGGTCGCAACAGGGCGCACACGTCCATATGACGACCAACGGATGAAAGTTGAACGTGTGGCGACGCTAGCAACAGCGCGAGGAAAAGGATACGGTGGCGAGCTGATGCAGGCGATGGAGCGAGTCGCGCGGCGTGAAGGGAAACAACTGCTGACACTCGGTGCACAAGTTCAAGCCATCCCGTTTTATCAAGGACTTGGATATACGATCGTCTCCGATGAATTCGACGATGCGGGCATCCCGCACCGGACGATGGAAAAGAAAATGTAAGTCATTTTGAAAGAAATCCTGCAAAAAGGGTTTCTTTTTTTTGTTTTCTATGTATATATATAATTCATAATGAATTTTTATACATACAGATGAATTTAAAACCAGGAGGGAATTATACATGTCGAAACAAAAATTGATCTTAGCGTACTCTGGGGGACTTGATACATCGGTAGCCATCAAATGGTTGAGCAAGGACTATGACGTCATTGCCTTATGCATGGATGTCGGAGAAGGAAAAGATTTATCCGTCATTAAAGAAAAAGCACTCCTCGTCGGTGCGATCGAATCGATCGTCCTCGATGTTAAAGAAGAATTCGCACAAGACTTCGTCTTGCCAGCACTTCAATATGGCGCTCATTACGAAAATGCCTATCCATTGATTTCAGCGCTTTCACGTCCGTTGATCGCAGAAAAGCTCGTCGAAGTCGCGCATCAACACGGTGCAACGGCTGTCGCGCACGGATGTACCGGAAAAGGGAACGACCAAGTCCGGTTTGAGGTTTCTGTCGCAGCGCTTGATCCGTCACTCGAAGTCATTGCACCGGTTCGGGAGTGGAAATGGTCACGGGAAGAAGAAATCGCCTATGCGAAAGAAAACAATGTGCCGATTCCGATCAACCTCGATAGCCCATACTCAATCGACATGAACCTCTGGGGACGGAGTAACGAGTGTGGCGTCCTAGAAAACCCTTGGACAGAGCCACCGCAAGACGCTTACGCGTTGACAGTAGCGCCAGAAGACGCTCCGGATCAGGCAGAAGAAGTCATCATTGGCTTTGAAGCAGGTGTTCCGGTCTCGATCAACGGAACGACATATCCACTGGCGAAACTGATCACGGAACTGAACATCATCGCTGGTGCACATGGGGTCGGACGGATCGACCACGTCGAGAACCGTCTCGTCGGTATCAAATCGCGGGAAGTCTATGAGTGCCCAGGAGCAACGGTTTTACTCAAAGCGCACGCTGCACTCGAGACGATTACGTTGACGAAGGACGTCGCGCATTTCAAACCACTACTCAGTAAACAATATGCAGAAACGATCTACAACGGTCTCTTCCACGCACCATTAACGAGAGGCTTGAAAGCTTTCTTGACGGCAACACAACAGGACGTCACAGGAGAAGTTCGCGTTAAACTGTTCAAAGGAAACGCAACCGTGACAGGTCGTCAGTCCGCTGTCTCACTCTACGATGAGAAACTTGCGACGTACACGAAAGAAGACGCGTTCGATCATGAAGCAGCAAAAGGCTTCATCAAATTACACGGACTTGCCGTTTCGACGCATGCGAGCGTACATCGTCAGGCGGGTGTAACGAAATGACCAAACTCTGGGGTGGACGTTTTACGGAAAGTGCTTCCGCTCAAGCGGAAGCCTTCGGAGCATCGATCACGTTCGATCAAAAATTAGCGAGCGTTGATTTAAAAGGCAGTCTCGCACACGCGCAGATGCTATTTGAACAAGGGATCCTCGCTCAAGACGAGTGGACACAAATCGAGCAAGGACTGAAGCAACTGGAAACGACGTTAGCAGACCATTCCTACACGTTAGCGGACGAGGACATTCATATGAACCTTGAGCGTTTGTTGACGGAACAGATCGGTCCGGTCGCAGGAAAACTGCATACGGCACGGAGTCGAAACGACCAAGTCGCAACCGATTTACATCTATGGATGGAGCAACATGTCGCAGCGTTGACGACGGCATTACGCGAGCTCCAATCGGTCATCACGGAACAAGCGGAGCAACATATCGAGACGGTCATGCCAGGGTATACGCATTTGCAACGAGCACAACCGATCTCGCTTGCGCATCATTTGCTCGCTTATTTCTGGATGTTCGAACGCGATGTCGAACGGTTGACGGATAATCAAAAGCGGATCCGGAAATCACCGCTCGGGGCAGGGGCGCTCGCGGGGACGACGTTCCCGATTGATCGTTTCCGGTCTGCCGAGTTGCTCGGTTTTGAGTCGGTCTATCCGAACAGTCTAGACGCTGTCTCGGACCGTGACTTTGTCATCGAATACCTCGGGATCGCTTCGACCGTCATGATGCATCTCTCGCGTTTTTGTGAAGAAATCATCATCTGGGCATCGCAGGAATTCAGCTTCATCGAGTTGTCGGATGCTTTCTCGACAGGATCGAGCATGATGCCACAGAAGAAAAATCCTGATTTCGCTGAATTGATTCGTGGGAAAACGGGGCGCGTCTACGGCAACCTGATGGGCTTCTTGACGACGATGAAGGCATTACCACTCGCTTACAATAAAGACATGCAAGAGGATAAGGAAGGGGTCTTCGATACAGCCGATACCGTTCTCCAATCCGTTCAAATCTTCACCGGAATGATTGAATCTGCGACGTTTAAGACCGAAGCGCTCAAGAAGGCGACAATGCAAGACTTCTCGAACGCAACGGAACTCGCAGACTACCTTGTGACGAAAGGCATACCATTCCGGGAAGCACATGAAATCGTCGGCAAAGCCGTCCTTTACTGTGTGCAGAACGGTTGTTTCCTGAAGGATTTGAACCTTGAGACGTATCAAATGTTCCATCCTGACATCACGGAAGACGTCTATCCGCTCCTCGATCCGGTTCAAGCAGTGGCACGCCGGACAAGCTACGGCGGTACAGGGTTTGCTGCCGTGTCGGAGCAACTTGAACTCGCGAAACAGCATCTTGCGAATTGACGGATTTTGAAAAAAATCAGTCAAATGACTGGATTTAACAAAAGATGTCTGCTATAACTGTAACTAACAACCGACAGATAGAGGCGCGGATGACATGAGTAGCATCATTCTTGAAGGCAAGCATGCCGAATGATGTGAAAGGGGAAGTCCGCCGAAGTGAACGAGAAGATGCTTCTTCTCATTTGCTGGTACAACGGTTAAGATCCGTTGTACTGCCGAAACCGATGTTTCGGAGCGCTATCTTACGTAAAAGAACGAATGACTTTGTCTTCGTTTGTCCGATCGTGATAACGACGGGCCGTAGGAACGCTCCTACCGGCCCGTCGTTTTTTTCTGTATCGGGACAAAGGAGATAGGATTGTGACAACTGTACTTAAATTTGGTGGAAGCTCGGTTGCGACTGTCGAACAGATTCAGTCTATTGCGAATTATTTGAAGAGTCGCGCAGCCGAAGGTGAAAAACTTGTCGTCGTCGTTTCAGCGATGGGCAAGATGACAGATTCTTTGATCGCTCAGGCGCAAGCCATCACGGATCGCCCCGAGCGCCGAGAACTCGATCGTCTGCTTGCCATCGGAGAAGAACAGACGATTTCATTACTCAGCATCGCTCTCAACTCACTCGGCGTCAAAGCGTTATCGCAAACAGGCGCACAAGCGGGAATCAGTACGATGGGATTGCATACGAAAAGTAAGATCAAACAGATTGATGGAAATCTGTTACGGCAAAAACTTGAAACGTACGATGTCGTCATCGTCGCCGGATTCCAAGGGGTCAACGAACTCGGTGATGTCACGACGCTCGGACGTGGTGGATCGGATACGACGGCTGTTGCGCTTGCGGCAGTCCTTGATAAACGGTGTGAAATCTACACGGATGTCGACGGTGTCTATACAGCTGATCCACGAATCCATGCTGCTGCTCAACCGATTCCGCACATCTCATATGATGAGATGATGGAGATGAGCGCCCTCGGGTCGAAGGTCATGGAAATGCGGAGTGTTGAACTAGGAAAAAAATACGGCGTACACATCTTCGTCGGGAAAACACTTGAATCGAAAAGGGGAACATGGATCATGGAAGCGACGGAAACAATGGAACAAAAAGCGGTCACGAGTGTCAGTGTCACGAAGAACGTCTTGACGGTATCAATCAAACACGTACCGCAAACGAACGCAGCAGTAGCCGATATCTTCGAACTCTTATCGAACCGCCACGTCAACATCGACATGATCAGTCAAACGACGTTCGACAGTGACATCTTCTTATCGTTCTCATGTCCACTCGATGAGGAAGAGTTCCTCGATGAAGCATTGAAAGACATCATGGATCGTTTCACGACAGTCAAGGTCGATCGCCACAATCAGCACGCGAAGTTATCTGTCGTCGGAATCGGGATGCGGGATGCGACGGGTGTTGCCTCGAAGTTGTTCGCAATCTTCCGAGCGGAGAACATCCCGTTCTATCAAGTCACGACATCAGAAATCAGCATCTCGTACACGATTGCACAAGCAGACATTGAACGGACGGTTGCAGCGATTGCCAACGCGTTCGAATTATAAGGAGGAAAACAGCATGTATCATGTAGCCGTCATTGGAGCAACCGGCGCCGTCGGTCAAAAAATGTTACAAGTACTTGCAGAACTGGATTTCCCGGTCAGCCGCCTGTCCGCTTACGCTTCTGCTCGTTCAGCAGGGAACACGGTACAGTTCAAGGGAGAAGACATCACGATCCAAGCACTGACACCAAACATCACGGAAGACGGAATCGATGTCGCGTTGTTCGCAGCGGGCGGAACGATCAGTGAGCAATATGCCCCGTTACTAGCTGAAAACGGAACGCTCGTCGTTGATAATTCAAGTGCCTTCCGGATGCAGGAGACGATTCCACTCGTCGTGCCAGAAGTCAATCCGCAAGCGATTCAAGCAACGGATCGCTTAATCGCAAATCCGAACTGTTCGACGATTCAATCCGTCGTCGCTTTAGCGCCGCTCCAGTCACTCGGATTCGAACGGATCAACTACACGACGTACCAGGCCGTATCCGGTTCTGGTCAAAAAGGAATCGAGGATTTGGCACGTGGGACACGCGGAGAAGAACCCGTCAATTACCCGCATCCGATTCACGATAACATCTTGCCGCATATCGATGTATTCCTTGAGAACGGTTATACGAAAGAAGAGCAGAAGATGATTGACGAAACACGGAAAATCTTCAATCTTCCAGCATTACCCGTCAGTGCGACATGTGTCCGAGTTCCGGTCACGAACTCTCACTCGGTTGCAATCAACGTCACGTTTACACAACCGACGACGGTTACAGCAATCCGTGAAGCGTTAGATGGGGCACCCGGCGTCGTCCTCGTCGATGATGTCGCGAATACGCGCTATCCGATGCCACTCGACGCGAGTGGGACGGACGATGTCTACGTCGGACGAATTCGACAAGATGATAGTCTCGCAAACACGTTCCATCTTTGGTGTGTAGCTGACAACATCCGAAAAGGTGCCGCGTCAAACGCCGTGCAAGTTGCACGCCAAGCGATCGAACAGTCGATTCATTCATAAAAAAAGGAGGAGTTCTTCATGTTCAAAGGAGCAGGTACAGCACTCGTCACACCATTTAATGAAGCAGGCGAGTTGGATTTACACGTATTCGAACGCTTAATCGAGCAACAACTCGCAGCAGGGATTCAGGCACTTGTCGTCGGAGGGACGACAGGAGAAGGATCGACACTAACGAATAATGAATTCGAACAACTCCTGACGACTGCCGTTCAGGTCACGGCAGGACGAGTACCCGTCATTGCTGGAACAGGTTCGAATAACACCGCAGCGACGATCGAGAAAACATTACTCGCAGAACGTCTCGGTGCGGACGCAGCGATGCTCGTCACACCGTACTACAATAAAACATCACAAGCTGGTCTCGTCGCACACTTCACGGCGGTCGCTGATGCAACAGAGTTGCCGATCATGTTGTATAACGTTCCGTCGCGGACAGGCGTTGCGATCGCAGTCGAAACAGCAGTGACGTTAGCACGTCATCCACGCATCCAAGCCTTTAAGGAAGCGAGTGGAGATGTCAGCTTTATGGGTGAACTGATGGCGGCGATTCCGGAAGACTTCGCGGTCTTCTGTGGAAATGATGATCAAATCCTTCCGTACATGGCATGGGGCGCACAGGGTGTTATTTCAGTTCTCTCTAACCCGTACCCAGCAGAGACACAAGCACTTGCTGAGGCGTTACTAGGGCAAGATCTCGTCACGGCTCGCCGGATTCAGGCAGACTTGTTACCGGTCATCGGTGCTTTGTTCAGTGACGTCAATCCAATCCCAGTCAAAGCATCGCTTGAAGAACTCGGCTTTGCTGTCGGTGCGCCACGCTTGCCGCTCGTCCGTCAATCGGAAGCGGGACACGCCCACTTACTCGAAACGATGCGGGCTTACAAAGGAGTGGTTCGATGAAACTCGCGTTACACGGTTATGGGGCGACAGGACAATACGTCGTCGAACTCGCACCACAAAGTGTCGTGGCGATTGTTGACCGGACGAAGTCATCCGATACGATCGCTTCATATGCGGAGCTAACGGAGATGTCAGAGACGGTCGATGCGATCATCGACTTCTCGCATCCGAGTTTGCTACCAGATCTGCTCGCATACGGGTTAGCGACAAAAACACCACTCGTCATTGCAACGACTGGTTTTTCAGAAGTGGAACTGACATCGATCAAGGACGCTGCGAAAGAAATTCCAATCTTCCAGTCGTACAATATGTCGTACGGCATCGCGATGGTGCAGCAACTGCTGAAGACACTTGTGCCACTAGCAGGGGCGTATGACATCGAATTGCTCGAGAAACATCACAACCAAAAAGTCGATGCTCCAAGCGGAACGGCTGAGTTGTTATTGCAAACGATTCAGACGGCACGTGACGTGACACCGGTGTATGACCGATCACAGACGCGGCAAAAGCGAGAGACGAACGAGATCGGGATGCACGCGATGCGCGGTGGAACGATCTTCGGTGAACACGAAGTCTTATTCGCCGGTGTCGATGAACTGATTGAAATCAAACATACGGCGTTATCGAAAAAAGTATTTGCTTCTGGTGCGATTAAAGCAGCTGAAGCACTCATTCAAAAAACAGCGGGACTCTATACATTAGAGACGCTCTACACACAGGAGGATTCACATGTTACTCACTGATGCTTACGAAATTGCTAAATTCATTAAAGATGCTAAAAAACAAACACCGGTAAAACTTTACGTCAACGGCGATTTGGCGGGCTTGACGATCGAAGGCGCTACAGCGTTCGGATCAGATGAATCAAAGATTTTCTTCGCGGATGCAGGACTTGCGGCTACTTTCTTAGAAAAGTATTCAGATCGCATCACAGATGTTCACGTGGAGTATGACCGTCGCAACAGTGCGGTACCAATGCTTGATACACGTCACTTGAATGCGCGCATCGAACCAGGTTCATGGATTCGTGATCATGTTGTCATCGGTGATAACGCGGTCGTCATGATGGGTGCCATCATCAATATCGGTGCATCAATCGGAGATGGTACAATGATTGATATGAACGCTGTCGTCGGTGCACGTGGGACGATCGGGAAAAACGTTCATGTCGGCGCAGGTGCAGTGGTCGCGGGTGTCCTCGAACCACCTTCAAAAACACCTGTCATCATTGAAGACGGTGTCTTGATCGGTGCGAATGCAGTCATCCTCGAAGGCGTCAAAGTTGGTAAAGATGCCGTCGTCGCTGCTGGTAGTGTCGTCACAGAAGACGTACCTGCTGGAAGCGTCGTTGCCGGAACACCTGCACGTGTCATTAAACAGAAAGATGCGAAAACAGAAGAGAAGACGCAATTGGTGGATGATTTACGTTCACTCTGATTGACGTCGAAGAGGAGGAAAACACATGGCAGTGGATACACAGTATGGAGAAGCAATTTGGTTAGATGGAGTCTTTCATGATCCGAAAGATGCGAACACGAGCGTCATGTCACATGCGATTCACTATGGTAGTGGATTCTTTGAAGGAATTCGTGCGTACGCGACACCTGACGGACCGGCGATTTTCCAATTGAAGGAACATATCGAACGTCTCTTCCGCAGTTGTGCGTATTACCACGTCACGATTCCGTATACGGTTGATGAACTCGTCCAGGCGACGATTGATCTAGTTGCGAAAAACGGATTCGAATCTTGTTATATCCGTCCATTCGTGTTCCTCGGTACGCCATGGCAAGCATTGATGGCGAAAGATACGACGGTTCATGTCGGGATCTCTTGCTGGGAGCTTGGGGAATACTTCGATAAAGGTGCCGGCATCCGTGCCAAAGTCGCGTCATACCGCCGCGTCTCATCGACGATGATGCCGATGCAAGCGAAAGCGGCTGCGAACTATATGAACTCACAACTCTTAAAAGGTGAAGCGATCCGTGATGGATTTGACGAAGCAATCGCGCTCGACATGAACGGAAACGTTAGTGAAGCGAGTGTTGCGAACCTCTTCCTTCTTAAAAACGGAACGATTCATACACCGTCACTTGATTGTTCAGTACTCGACGGTATCACACGCCAAGTCATCATCCGTTTGGCACAAGATCAAGGCTATCCTGTTGTTGAACGTCACATCGGACGCGATGAGTTGTATGTCGCAGATGAGATCTTCTTAACAGGAACAGCTGCTGAAATCACGAGTGTCGGTGAAATCGATCACATCTCAATCAACGGCGGAACACGGAACGTCGCAGATGAGTTGCTCGGTCTTTACCGTCAAGCCGTCACAGGTCAATTGCCGCAATACGCGGATTGGTTGACGTACGTGACACCAGCTGTCGCAGAATGACGACGCGTACACTCGTCACGATCGATCGGAAGGCGGTGCGACAAAATGTCGCATCGGTCTTCGCTCGGTCATGTAAACGTATTTTTGCCGTGGTCAAGAACAATGCATATAACTTAGGTATGCTCGAGATGGTCGAGACGCTGATGGCATCTGATGTGCATCACTTTGCTGTCGCTGAGTTGTATGAAGCCATTGAAATCAAAACGAATTTTCCAGACAGTTATGTACTGGTGATGAATCCGACGGAGGATTTTGAAACAGCACGACGTTTCGGAATCGCACTCGGTGTCTCATCGCTAGAATGGCTCGCCCTACACAGTAAACAGCTGCAGGGAGTCGAGTTACATTTGAAGATCAACGTCGGGATGAACCGTTTTGGTGTCAGTTCGCTTCAAGAGGCGGAAGCTGTCCTTGCGCTTGCGCAAGCAGATTCGCTTGATTTAACAGGTTTATATACACACTTTCCGCTTGCCGATGAACCGGATGCGGATCACGATGGACAAGTCGAACGTTTCGTCGCCATTGCCGATGTGTTACGAAAGCGCCATACGTTTACGTATATCCATTCGGAAAACAGTGCGACGATCGTCAAACACGATCCGCGTCTCGCGTTTTGTAATTATGTCCGCCCTGGAATTTTCTTGTTCGGTTATTCGCCGATCGAGAAGATGGACTGGCTCGTGCCTTCACTCCGGATGACGACAGAGGTCGTCGAAATTCGCGAAATCGGACCAGGTGAGCATGTGGGATATGGTACGAACTTTACGAGTACAGAACCGATGCGAATCGCCATTTTACCCGTCGGCTATGGTGACGGTGTCGTCCGTGGGCGTGCCGCTTTACCTGTTCATATTAAAGAAAAACCTTATCCGGTCATCAATAAATTATTCATGAGTCATACGTTCGTTGCTGTCGATAGGACGGTTGAGGTCGGAGACGAGGTCGTGTTATACGGGGATGGCGTTGAAATTGACGACATTACCCGGACAGGAGCAGCGAACAATTCAGAGCAGATGTGCGCCCGGTCGTGGCGTTTGACGCATCAGTATCTATAAGGAGGAACTTATTATGTATGGAAGTCAATACCTGACAGAAGAAAACAACACGTTGCACATCGATGGTGTCGCAGCGACCGATCTTGCAGCACAGTACGGAACACCGTTGTACGTGATGGCAGAGCGGGAGCTGACGGATCGATTGGCGACCGTCCGGGAACACTTCCTTGATAAGTATCCGAACACGTATGCTTCCTTCGCTTCTAAAGCACTAACGGTCAGTGCCGTATACGAACAAGTCGTGCGTCATGGTCTCGGAATTGATGTCGTTACGGGTGGAGAGCTCTTCATCGCCCGTCAATCGGGCGTTCCAGCAGAACGAATCTACTTCCATGGTTCGAATAAATCGACGGCTGATCTTCAGTATGCCGTCGAGGAAGGTGTCGGACGAATCGTTATCGATCACTTTGCCGAAATCGCACAGCTCGAAGCGATCGCGGCGCGAGCTGGTCGAACGGTTCATGTCTTGATTCGGATCGTCCCACAAGTCATCGGGGGAGCGCATGCGAAAATCCAGACGGGTGGTGTCGATACGAAATTCGGTTTCTCGACACATGCGTCAGATTACTTGGATGCGATCGAAGCGATTTTAGCATCGGAACATCTGTCGTTACTTGGCATCCATTGTCATGTCGGTTCGCAAATTCAAGATCCATCACTGTTCGAACAGACGGCTCGGACGATGATGGGCTTTGTCGAAACGATTCGTGCGCACCATGGCTTCACAGTCAGCGAAGTCAACGTGGGCGGTGGGTTCGGTATTGCCTATACACAGGACGATCAACCGCTTGATTTTGAAGGGACGATCGCACGCGTCATGGACGTGATCGAGACGGAAACGGAGCGACTTGGTATCGAACGTCCACGAATCGGGATCGAACCAGGACGCTGGGTCGTCGCGAATGCAGGCACGACACTGTATACGGTTGGCGCAATCAAAGAAATCGAAGGCGTCCGCACCTATCTTTCGGTCGATGGCGGAATGACGGATAACATTCGTCCGGCACTCTACGGCGCTGTGTATGAAACGGTCATCGCTAACCGGATGAGTGGCGAAACGACCGAAGTGACGGTCGTTGGAGCAGCTTGTGAATCAGGGGATCTCGTCGCTGAAAAAGCACAGTTGGTTGAACCGAACAGTGGCGATACACTTGCTGTGTTTGGAACGGGGGCATACAACTTCTCGATGGCAAGCAACTATAACCAGTTCTTACGTCCGGCACTTGTCTTCGTCCGGGACGGGGAATCCCGCGAAGTCGTCCGTCGACAAACGTATGCGGATTTAATTCAGTGCGATCTTGGAATCAACGGTGTCCGCTCAGAGTCGTAAGAGGTACGGGGTCAAACGAGAGGACAAAAAAACCGACGCTATCGCGCCGGTTTCATGCATGTGATATATGGCGATTCTTCTCTTGAATAGGGAGGGATCGTTTTTTTGTTGCGATCAGCATATTCAGTTTGGGATTTTTAAGACTTGTCCAACGAGCAGGAGGTTCGGATTCGTAATGTTATTTGCCTGCATCAATGCTGTGACGGTGACACCATAACGTGTCGCAATCGAGTAAAGTGTATCACCGGCTTTGACGGTATACGTCGTTGTTGGAATTTTCAAGACTTGACCGACATTCAACAGATTCCAATTCGTGATGTTATTCGCACTCGCGAGGGCAGAGACCGAGATGTTGTATTTACGGGCAATCGAATAGAGTGTATCGCCGGCTTTGACGGTATACGTCGTACCCGTTGGAGTCGGTGAGCGGAGGAGTTCGGAAATCGTGACGAACGAATAGCCTTTGGCTTTGAGTTTCGAAATTATCGTCGGCAAGGCGGTTGGTGTTCCTTTCGCACCAGCCCCAGTGTGCATGAGGATGATTGACCCTGGAACGACTTTTGGTAATACACGATCCAAGATGGCGGTTGAAGAGATGCCTTTCCAATCCGTCGTGTCAATATTCCATTGAATTGTTTTCGTATAACCTGCCGCACCAACGGCACTCAATACGTTACTATTACTCGCACCAAAAGGCGCCCGGAAAATCGGTTTCGTCGTTTTTCCAGTCAAGGACCGGATGAGCGACTCCGTCCGGGATAACTCACTCGTCATTTGGCTCGCTGTTAGTGTCGTAAAATCCGAATGCGAATACGAATGATTGCCGATTTGGTGTGTCGGAGAAGCGGTCGCGATGTTTTTGATCGATTGGGGATGGTTGGTTGCGCCACTGCCTGTCAAAAAGAAAGTCGCTTTCACTTGATTACTTTTTAAGATACTCAAGATTTTAGCAATATTCGTTCCGTCTGAACCGTCATCAAACGTCAATGCGACGACTTTTTGTGTCGTCGTCCCTTTCGTAACAAACGTAGAGCTCGCTGCATCGACCTGTGAGGGGATCGAAAGTGGAGTCAGGAGAAGCAGTCCGATCATCATGATGGTGGGTTTCTTGATGTTCATCGCTAGAGGACCTCCTTCATCAAAAATATGCTTTATCAATACTCTTTATTAAGATATTCCCTTTATTTTAAAAAAAGAACTAAGAAATTCCCGTTCTGCAAAGAAATAAAACTAAATTACAGGAAATTTGTTTAAACCGTAATCTTTTTGGGAAACCATAATATATGGAAATAGTAAAAAGGAGTGAGAAGGAATGATCGAATTCAAAAACGTCGGTAAGCAGTTTAAGGACAATGTCGTCTTAAAAGGCTTATCGCTCGAGATTCAAAAGGGTGAACTCGTTGTCTTCATCGGACCAAGTGGTTGTGGAAAAACGACGTCACTAAAGATGATCAATCGATTGATCGAACCTTCTTCAGGAACGATTTTAGTCAATGGGAAGGACATCATGAAGACGGATACGATTGAATTAAGACGTCATATGGGATATGTCATCCAACAAACCGGCTTGTTCCCTCACATGACGGTCCGGGAAAACATTCAATTGATTGCTGGGCTTGAGGGCAAGAACCACGATGAGATGGATCAACGGACAGAACAACTGTTGACGATGGTCGGGCTTGATCCAAAACAATTCATCGATCGTTATCCGAGCGAACTCAGTGGTGGACAACAACAGCGTGTCGGTTTCGCGCGTGCTCTGATGAATGATCCTGATGTCATCTTGATGGATGAGCCGTTCAGTGCACTTGATCCCGTTACTCGTAACGATCTACAGGAAGAGCTCTTTAACTTGCAAGAAGAAGTGAAAAAGACGATTGTTTTCGTCACCCATGATATGGATGAAGCGATCAAGTTAGCGGATCGGATATGTATCATGCGTGATGGGGAAATCGTTCAGTTCGATACTCCAGAAGAAATCTTGCGTCACCCAAAAGATGAATATGTCGAATCGTTCATCGGAAAAAATAAAATCTGGAGTAGTCCAGAATTTATTAAGGCAGAAGATATCATGATTGAGGACCCGGTTTCAATCAGTGGCAAACGGACGTTGCTGCAGGGAATTGAAATCATGCGTGGACGCAAAGTCGACAGTCTGTTGATTACCGATCGTGATCGCGTCTTACAAGGGCTGATTAAGTTGAAGAACATCCAGACGATCCCGGATAAGAGTCAACGGATCGAAGAAGTGATGGAGGGCGAAATCATCGCCGTTAATGAACATGATTCATTGCTCGATGTCCTTGAAGTCATGAATCAGGAAGAGACTGGTTATCTACCAGTAACGGATGCAACTGGAAAACTCAGAGGATTGATCACACGTAGTAGCTTACTTTCCGTCTTGAGTGAGCAATTCATTCATGAGGAGGAAGTCCAATGAACGGATTCTTTGATTATGTAAAAAATAATACCGATCAGATTGGTGACTTGTTACTTGAGCACTTGCAGTTGACAGTCTTTGCCGTCGTCATCGCTGTCGTTCTCGGGATTCCAATCGGGATTCTGATCACCCGTTATCAAAAATTCGCGAAGCCGGTCCTTGCGCTGACAAGTGTCGTTCAAGCCGTTCCGAGTCTTGCTTTACTCGGTTTCTTGATTCCGTTCATTGGTATCGGATCGACTCCAGCGATCATCATGGTCGTACTCTATTCACTCTTGCCAATCGTTAAAAATACCTACACAGGTCTGTCGAGTATTCCAGGGGATACGCTCGAAGCAGCCAAAGGAATTGGTTTAACAGATCGGCAAATCCTCAGTAAGGTTCAGATTCCACTTGCCTTACCAATCATGATGGCAGGAATTCGGATTTCTGCTGTTACAGCCGTTGGTTTAATGACGATTTCAGCGTTCATCGGTGCCGGCGGTCTTGGTTACCTCGTCTTCTCGGGTATTCAAACGGTTGATAATAACCAGATTCTCGCCGGAGCAATTCCAGCCGGGATTTTAGCCCTTGTCATCGACTTCGTCGTTAGTCGGATTGAATATTCGGTAGCGCCGAACGGGATTCCACTTGCAGATGGTCGAATCAAGAATAAGGCGCGGAAGCGTCGTAAGGCGATGCCAGCCGGACGTAAGATTGCAATCGCAAGTATCGTCTTCTTATTAATCGGTGGAACGGTCGCTTACTCTTTCCTCAAGGAAGATAAGATCGTCATCGGATCGAAGAACTTTACGGAACAATTGATTCTCGGAAATATGTTAGCGGATTTAATCGAAGATAAGACAGATTTAGAAGTCGAACGTCAATTGAACCTCGGTGGAACGAAAGTCGCTTACGGGGCGCTTGAAAAAGGGGAAATCGACGCGTATGTCGAGTACACAGGTACTTTGTTGATCGACGTGCTCAAGCAAGACGTCGAGACGGATCCAGAAACAGTTTATGCCAAAGTCGGGAAGATGATTCCTGAGAAAAGTCAAGTCGATGTCCTTGATCCAATCGGTTTCAACAATACGTATGCGCTTGCCATGACGAAAGAAGATATCGAAAAATATGACTTGAAGACGGTATCCGATATGTCAAAAGTCAGTGATCGTTTGATTCTCGGATCAACAATCGAATTCGCAAACCGGGAAGATGGTTATCTTGGTTTGAAGAAAAAGTATCCGGACATGAAATTCCAAGATGTACAACCCGTCGATGGAGGACTCCGTTATACAGCGCTGACAAATGGTCGGACGAACGTCATCGACAGCTTCTCGACAGACGGTTTGTTACAAAAATTCGATTTGACGGTACTAGAGGACGATAAGAAATTCTTCCCACCATACTATGCAGTACCGCTTGTTCGTCAAGAAACACTCGAAGAACATCCAGAACTGAAAAAAGTCCTCAACACATTGAAGGATAAAATCACGGATGAAAAGATGCAAGAATTGAACTACAAAGCAGATGTTGAGAAACAGCGTCCTGAAAAAGTCGCGCGTGATTTCTTGATTGAAGAAGGATTGATCTCCAAATAAACAGGTAGAGCCGAGGCGGGAATCCGCTTCGGCTCTTTTTTATGCGCGCTGACGCGCTATATCGTTTTGGAAAATACGTAATCAAGTGATTAAATTATTTTTTGATGCGACTAGCGAGCCAAGCGCGAACAGTGCGTTGCTGAATCATACACGTTCTTCCTCTCGGTTTAATGTTCCAAGGCGGTGCTCGGCATCCTTAACGATACGTGTTTGAATCTCGACTGTCAACCAATCCGTTTCCGATTCGGGTAACGTCGGCAAACCGTAACTTGGGTTATTCGTAGATGAAAACAAATCAGACATGATGCGTTCTTCGTATACTGGAATCATGTAAAATCCCCTCTCTGTGTCTTGATTCATCTCTTACACCTCTAGTGTACGAAAGGATTGTAAAGACGGAAGAGGGGAGGTGTTAAGAAGTCGTGAACTTTGTAAACGTTTTCACAAACTTGTCAAATCATCTTCAATGGCTTCGCAACTTGCCGTGTATTGTTGACCCCGTTTGACATATTTTCGTACTGTTCGTTCCATGATGAATCGATCATGGTCACTGATATCCCGTACGATTTTGGCGGGAACGCCCATGACCATCGCGCCTGCTGGCACCTTCATTTTCGGTGGAACAAGACTGCCAGCAGCAACAAATGCACCTTCTCCGATCTCGGCTTCATCGAGAATTGTCGCTGACATCCCAATCAGTGCTCCTTTTCGGATGATTCCACCATGAATCATCGCCATATGACCAATTGTCACCTCATCTTCAATGATGGTCGGATACCCTTCATACTGATGAATCATCGAACCATCTTGAATATTGACACGTTCCCCAATGTGAATCGGACCTTCATCTCCCCGGATGACCGTATTGAACCAGACGGATGAGTCTTTTCCGATTGTGACCTCTCCGATGACTTTAGATCCGTCCGCTAAATAAACGGATGGATCGATGTTTGGAACAAGTGAACCAACACGATATTTCATGCGTTTTTCCCCCTCAGACATTAAATCGATACTCTTTCATCTTGACGTTACAAAAAATAAATTGCAACAGCTTCCAAACTAATTGTAAGATGGTAAAAATACGCTTACAACAGGAGGAGACAGGATGGAACAAACAGTGCGTGAACGATTGATCGCGATTGCTGCAAAAAAAGAGAAAGCAGCCGTCGTCTATCAGAATATTTCAGTTATTGATGTCATGACACGAGAAACCTATACAGCAGATGTAGCGATTGATTCAGGCTATATCGCGGCTGTCGGGGAAGGATACGAAGGAATCGATAATCGTCCGGGAGAGGGGCTCTTCATCGCACCAAGTTTCGTCGATGCCCACGTCCATATTGAATCATCGATGGTCCCACCGAGTGAGTATGAGCAAGCGATTCTACCATTAGGGGTCACGACGATCATTGCCGATCCGCATGAGATCGCGAATGTCAAAGGAGCGGAAGGATTATCCTTCATGCTAGACGATGCTGAAGGTCTTGCCCTTGATGTACGCATGATGTTACCGAGTTGTGTACCAGCGACTTCGTTTGAACACGCGGGAGCATCTCTTGACGCCGCGGCACTTGCACCGTTCGTTGATCATCCTGGTGTCCATGGTTTAGGAGAAGTCATGGATTATCCAGCGGTCGAACGAGCCGATCACGATATGCTCCAAAAAATTAAACAGATCGAAGACGCAGGAAAACTAATCGATGGTCATGCTGCGGGACTCGGACCACGCGAAATCAACATTTATGGTGTCGCTGGAATTCGAACGGATCATGAATCCGTCAGTAAGGAAGATGCCATCGCCCGAGCGCGTCGTGGTCTGTATGTTGAAATACGCGAAGGTTCGGCAGCTCGAAACTTAAAAGAAGTACTCGATGCTGTAACGGAAAGCAATGCGAGCCGTTTCCTCTTCTGTACGGATGATAAACATTTGGATGATACGTTACGAGAGGGAACGATCGACTATAATATCCGCTATGCGATCCGTCATGGGATTAAACGTGAGACAGCGTATGCGATGGCATCGTTGCACGCGACGAACGCGTATCGTTTAGACGATCGGGGAGCCATCGTACCAGGACGTCGGGCGGACTTCGTCTTGTTATCCGATGCTGATAACGTCGTGATTGACGAGGTCTATATTCAAGGTGATTGTGTTGCGCGAGCAGGGAAAACGATTCGTCCGGTTCGCCGCGCGCATGTGCCAGAGTCATTACGCGGAACCTTGAATACAAAACCGATTACACCGGAAGTATTCGCCCTTCCACTTGAATCAGCGCGTGCGCATGTCATTGGAGTCATTCCGAAAAGCATCGTCACCGAGCACTTGATTCTCGACGTTCCACTTCAAGACGGACATTTCGTGCCTGTGCCGGAACAGGATCTCTTAAAGATTGCTGTCATTGAACGTCATCACGGGACAGCCTTCTCGGCAGTCGGTATCGTCAAAGGCTTTAAGATGAAACGCGGAGCGATTGCAGCGACTGTTGCCCATGATTCACACAACCTCGTCATCGTAGGCGCGTCAGACGAAGAGATGCAACTGGCCGCAGAACGTCTCGTCCAAGCGGGTGGGGGAGTCATTGCTGTCAATGGGCAAGAGGTACTTGCTGAGTTACCGCTTGAAATCGCTGGACTGATGACGAATCGTCCCTTCCAAGAAGTTGGAGATACACTCGAAGCATTGAATGATGCACTCGATGTATTAGAGGCGGATCGGTCCTTTAATCCCTATTTAACGATGTCATTTCTTTGCTTACCGGTCATTCCGGAGTTAAAGCTGACCGACAGTGGATTATTCGACGTAAAACACTTTCAGCATATTTCAGTACAAGCAGACTGATGTCCGTCGCGAGTCTGAGTCTCATTCCGGGACTCAGACCGTTTTTCTATCAATCGAGGTACGATAAAATCAAAAAAAAGCCACTTTACAAAACGGCTAAAAATCCTTAATGAAACTTAATAGTTTGGATGTTGAATCATTTTGGAAAGCTTGTTATAGTAAGTTCTATATCGTTTGTGAGAAATCTCACTTTCTATGAAACTTTTATCTAGAAGGGTCGTAGAAAACAGTAGGACAACAAGATTAGAAAGGAGATCATCATTATGGATAAGACCTATTTTGAAGGACATGAAGCCTTGATTGCCGATGTCTACCGTTCATTCACGCGTCAATTTCATGCCCTACCGACACATCGAAGAACGAAACGTCAGTTGCGAAATCTTGCATTCTCCGTCATTCGTCAAGCTCGACCGACATATGAGGAACGCACCGTTCTTTATGCTTACTTCGCTGAATTCTTCCGAGCAGTTGAGGAAGGACAAGATGAAGAGATTGCTTTTTACAAACAAATTGCACAGTAAAGACCCCCGATGGCTCCGTCAGAAGGGGTCTTTGTTGTTTTTTGAGAATGTCGTCTGGAAATAAAAAAACAAGTAGGGAACGAGGTCCGCTACTTGTTCATCAATGTTTTAAAGGGTTATTTTACTTCCATCCATTTAAAGCTCATATCGGCACCGAATGGGTGACGGTACAATTTATCAATGTTTGTCCGTTGTAAGTAAGCTTCCCCTTTTTGGTAGATTGGTGCGATGGCGTAGTCTTCTGTCAACAGCATTTTTTCAGCTTCTTGCATGTCCGACCAACGTTTCGCTTCATCTGCTTGTTGTTTTGCTCCCTTGATGAGATCATCGAACTTTTTGTTCGAGTATTCCATCCGGTTGAAGCTTCCATCCGTTAACCACATATCGAGGAACGTCATTGGATCCTGGTAGTCAGGTCCCCAACCAGCCGCAGAGATATCGTAATCTCCCTTCGATTCGAGTTCGAGGAAGTTTTTGAATGGTTGTTGTTTGATTTTGATCGTCAAACCAGGCAGGTGTTTCTCAAGATCTCCTTTTAAGTACTCAGAAACCTTCTTGAAGGCATCTTCATCTCGTGAGAGCATACTGAGTTCAACTGTTTTCACACCAAGTTCCTTCAAGCCAGCATCCCAAGCTTTTTTCGCGGCGTCAGCATCGTAGCTTTGAAGATCTGGATATTTCGCGCGGAAGTCTTCCCCATCTGGTGTAAACGTGAAGTCTTTCGCGACGATGAAGTTTGCAGGTTTTGATCCATCATTTAGGATGACATCTGTAATCCCTTGTTTCTCAAAGCCAAGCGCGAGTGCTTTTCGAATGTTTTTATTCTTCAATGCTTTATTCTTTTGGTTAAAGCGAAGGAAGTTGATCCGAGCATCTGGACGCGTCTTGTAATCATCTGATTTTTCATACTGCGAAACGAATTCAGACGTAATTGGTGCGAAATCGACTTCTTTCGCTTCGAAAAGGTTGACGCCAGTTGAGATTTCTTTGACGACCTTGACATCGATTTTATCCATCTTGACATTCGCTTTATCCCAGTAATCTGGATTTTTCTTGTATGTCCAGCCAGCATTCGCTTGCCACTTATCGAGGACAAAAGGTCCGTTGAAGACCATTGTATCAACACTTGTCGCGAACTTATCGCCTTTATCTTCGACGAATGATTGTTTTAATGGTAAGTAAGTTGGGAAACTTGTCAAACCAAGGAAGTAAGGTGCTGGAGCTTCAAGTTGGACTTCAAGTGTCTGCTCGTCGACTTTCTTGACACCGAGCTCATCAAGTTCAGCGTCGCCAGACATGATTTTGTTGGCGTTCTTTAAATCTTGTAGAATGTACGCGTATTCTGCTGCTGTCTTCGGATCAAGTGCGCGTTTCCAAGCATAGATGAAATCATCTGCTGTGACGGCTGATCCATCTGACCACTTCGCATCTTTACGCAGTTTGAATGTATATGTTTTTTTATCTTCCGACACTTCGACGCTTTCCGCGATTCCAGGTGTTGGTTTGTTATCACCATCAAGACGATATAGCCCTTCGAAGACGTTGTTCGTGACGATGATGGAAGTCGAGTCCGTCGTTTTCGTCGGATCTAGCTGAGGTACATCCGTCGTCGAAACGAGTGTGACTTCCTTTTTTTTGTTTTTCGAATCTGATCCGCTTGTGTTTTCGTCATTTCCTTGCCCGCATGCAGCGACAGCAAGAAGCGCGATGCTGGAAAGTCCAGCAAAAGCGATTTTCGATGGTTTATTCATGGAACGATGACCCCCCGAGAGTTAGTGTTAAATATTTCAGAAAAATGTGAACATATTGTTAATTTAAGTGAAAGTGATTAAAAATGCAACATAAATTTTCAGATAATTCTCACTGATCAAGGTCTATATCCTCAATTCCAAGCGATTTCAAATAGTCATAAAGTAGGAATAAGGTCAACGTATGTGGGGAATACATTCGTAACGTCAATCGAACGGGATTACCACGTAAACGCATATTCGTAATACGTACACCTTTACGCTCAAGAGCAAAAACAATGTCCGTCGGATCAAGTCCGGAAGGAAGTAAGAGATGCGCAACGAGGACATTTGCTTCGAACCGACTATTGTTGATACGCCCCATCATCCGAGTTAAACCTTCCAGTAAGAGGAAGAGAAAGAGAACGAGAAAAATCGACTCCCAGATGAAACCTGCACCGACAGCGATTCCAATCCCGCTTGCACTCCAAATAATAGCGGCAGTCGTTAATCCGCTGACGATATCATGCGGTCGACGTAAGATGACACCAGCGCCGATAAAACCAATTCCGGTAATGATTTGGGCGACGAGACGCATCGGATCCATCTGAACATTCGTCGCCATGTCATGGTAGAGTAAGACCGATTTGATGGAAACGATGGTTAACAGGCAACTGATCAGGGTAATTACGAGGCTAGTGCGTATACCAACCGGCTTATTTTTGATTTCACGCTCGAATCCGATGAAAATTCCAAGTGTAGCGGCTAACAGGAGTTTTAGAAGGTCTTCGAGCTGAAATACATGAATCCAGTTCATTCGTCTCAAATCCTTTCTTTACTTTAAAAGGTGATTTGTTATAATGACTTTTGTGTCTTTCGAATGAATATACGTAAGATGTAATAGATATACGAAAAAGGAAGTGTCTCATCATGAATCAACAAAAAATCGGATTCTTTGCGCTCGCTGCAATGGTCATCGGTTCCATGGTCGGTGGAGGAGCTTTCAACCTTCCTGGTGCAATGGCCCAAAGTGCAAGTGCAGGACCTATCCTCATCGGATGGAGTATAACGGGGATTGGGATGATCATGCTCGCTCTAGTATTCCAACATCTCGCCAATAGTAAACCAGAGCTTGAAGGCGGTATCTATGCCTACGCGCGTGAAGGGTTCGGACGTTTCGTCGGTTTTAACAGCGCTTGGGGATACTGGGTATCGGCGTGGATCGGAACAGTTGCGAATATCACGCTCGTGTTCAATGCGATTAGTTATTTCTTCCCGATTTTCGCAGCAGAAAATCGAATATTCCTTCTTTTGATGAGTATGGTCGTCATCTGGGGATTGTTCTGGCTCGTCTCGAGCGGAATCAAGGAAGCGACGCTGGTCAATTTGATTACGACGATCGCAAAGCTCGTTCCAATCTTGATCTTCATTCTTCTAGTAGGAATTGCTTTTAATATCAAAACGTTTAATTTGGATATTTGGGGAGAGGGAACAGAACTCGGTTCGATTTTTGATCAAGTAAAAGGAACGATGCTCGTCACACTATGGGCTTTCGTCGGTATCGAAGGTGCTGTCGTCTTATCAAGCCGTGCCAAAAACCGAAGTGATGTCGGGAAGGCGACAGTAACAGGACTTGTTGGCGTTCTAGTCATCTATATCTTAATTTCCGTTCTATCACTAGGAGTGCTCAGTCAAGAACAACTAGCTGGATTAAAAGAACCGACGATGGCATATGTATTAGAGGCAGCGATTGGACCAATCGGTGCGACGATCATCATGATCGGTTTGATTATCTCACTATCCGGTGCACTTCTCGGATGGACGATTCTCGCATCGGAGATTTCGTATCTTGTGGCAAAAGACGGTGCATTTCCGAAAGCATTCGCAAAAACGAATCGGAAAGGTGCTCCAGTCGGCGCGCTGTTGATTACACAAATCGCGACACAAGTTGTCGCAGGAATCGCGCTTTTCTCAGCGCAAACCTATCTTGTCCTGTCGAGTATCGCTGGGATTTGTGCGTTATTACCGTATTTGTTATCAGCATTGTATAGCATTCGGACATCGCGAGAAGAGCGCAATCAGAAAATGTTACTTTTCTCCATCATCGCATCAGCGTATTCGATTTGGCTCGTCTATGCGTCGGGTATCTGGTACATCGTCATCGCGGCATTAGTCTATGCTCCAGGTATTCTTGCGTACGCTTTAGCAGAGCGAGAACAGCAACGGACGGGCATGTCACGTTATGAGTGGATTGCTAGTATGATCCTCGTTGTCTTAGCAGGAGTAGCCGTTTACGGAATGGTTGTAGGAGAAATTCAATTGTAAGAAACGATATGCAAAAGAAGTCACGGTGATTTTCATCCACCGTGACTTCTTTTTTGATTAAGGTGCTAAGAATCGTTTTTCGACATCCTGTACAGATAGAGGTTCAGAGAAAATGAACCCTTGCATATGCTGACACGATGTCGTTTTTAGATAATCTAACGCGTGTTCTGTCTCAACACCTTCAGCGACAAGATTCAACTCTAAGTTGTGACCAAGTTGAATGATGGAATCGAGCAAGGCGTGGTCATTTGTCGCTAGACCATCGATGAATACTTTATCGATTTTTAATTCGTCGATTGGAAAAGCACTGAGATACTGCAAAGAAGAATAACCGGTACCGAAATCATCGATCGATAAACGAAAGCCGAGCGACTTGATGAGGTGCATGCGTTCGACCGTTCGTTGTGTCTGTAAGATCGCAATATTCTCTGTCATCTCCAACGTAACGGAAGATGGTGAAACGAGTCGCTCCGTTACGATATGTTGCAGCGTTCGAATAAAGGAGTCGCTTTGGAACTGATGCGGTGAAATGTTGATTGCCATCGTCAGTTTAGGGTCAATTGTCTGTTGCCACTTCGCGAGCTGTTCACATGCTTCAATGATGACCCAGTTGTTGATTGGTGTGATCAGTGAAGCTTCTTCAGCGAGTGGAATGAATTCATCTGGTGGAATACTCCCGAGTGCCGTGTGATTCCAGCGTAATAACGCTTCGAAGCCTTTAACGGCTTGTGTCTGAAGTTCAATGATTGGTTGATAAGCAAGATATAAGGATTGATCTTCGAGTGCCGTGAAGAGGGATCGTTCGAGTTGGATTTTACGTGTGAATTGTGTGTCCATCTCGTGTGTTAAGTACTGAATCGTTCCGGTACCAATTGATTTTCCTGCGTATAGAGCTGTTTCCGACCGGCGATATAAATCCTCCAGTGTTTTGGCTTCGGACGGATAGACGGTGATCCCGAACGTACAAGAAACGATCAGTGAGTGACCATTGATGTAATAAGGACGTTGCAGTGCTTGTTGTAATTTCCGAGCATATTGGAAAAGCAGATTGCTCGACGGTGCAGGTAACAAGACGCCGAATAGATCACTCGTCGGATGAAAAGCGAGTATACCTGTCGTATGTTGCAAAAGGCGCGTTGCCATTGCTTGAAGTAGTTGATCACCGACGTGTGTTCCAAACGAGTCGTTGATCACTTTGAAACGATCGATATCGAACAAGATGAGGGCAATCGGATCATGCGACGCAGCAGAGCGGAATAATGCTTCACCTTCGCGTAAAAATCCACGTTTATTTAATAAATGCGTCATCTCATGATGATGCACTAAAAAATCGAGTTCTTCTTCAAGCACCGCTGTTTCCGTGATATCGTTGCCGATGAACAGGTGCTGAAAACGAACACCGTTTGCATCATAGATCGGAATGAGCGTCGCTTGGAGATGTTTTCGTTCGCCCGTTTGCGAAGTGAGGCTAAGGCGACCAGACCATGCTTTTCGTTCACGAAGTTGTGCACGAATCCCCGAAACGACGGGACTGGATGGATCTAGGATGAGTGACCAAGGCTGGTTGAGAAGCATCTCAGAGCAATATCCTGTCACATCGATGAGTTGATCATTCACGTACGTGATCGTTCCCCGTGCATCGAAGACGGCGACAGAAGCAATCTGATCGAATGCATGACGCAAATCCATCAATCCTTGGAAGAGTGGTTTCATGTTCGTTTGTTGCTCAGCTGAAGGGATACAGCAAGCAAAAGCGGCAATAACGGTTCCTGTATGATCAAGTAAAGGAGACAGAAGGAGAGTTGACGTTACAGAAGTGCCCGTCTTATGCAACAAGGAGGCATTCGGTAATTGGACGGATTGACGGCGCTCCAAGAAGGCATGCCAAATCTGTTGACTGAATGCCATGTCTTCCCGTTCAAGAAGTGGAACAGTCTGACCCACGACTTCCTGTTGTGTCCAGCCCCATTGCTGTTCGGCTAGATTATTCCAAGAGCGGATGATCAAATCAGTATTCAATATGAAAGCGGGTAAAGGGAATTCTTGAATGACGACTTCATAGGAATCAATGGTCGAACGGTCCATTACGTGCGCACGCTCCTTTATAATGAAAAGAGATGACGGTTCACTTGTCTTATCTTTTCCCAATATATTCAATTATTACGCATTAGAATCCTTTCGCTTGGATACTTTTTAAGTGAAGATTCTATGAAAAAATCTGCTATAATAACATTGAAAGCGTTTTCCAAAGAGTTATGAGGGGGAATTTCGATGAATCAAACAGAGAAAATCATTCAACAGACAGAACAGTTCGGAGCACATAACTACCATCCACTCCCGATCGTCATCTCAGAGGCGGAGGGTGTATTCGTTACGGATCCTGAAGGACGTCGTTATATGGATATGCTGAGTGCCTATTCAGCCGTTAACCAAGGACATCGTCATCCAAAGATCATCGACGCTCTCAAACGTCAGGCAGATAAGATTACTTTGACGTCACGCGCCTTCCATAATGATCAACTGGGCTTCTTCTATGAAAAAGTAGCACAATTGACGGGAAAAGATATGGTATTACCGATGAACACGGGTGCGGAAGCTGTCGAGACAGCAGTGAAAGCAGCACGACGCTGGGCATATGAAGTCAAACAAATCCCAGGTGATGCTGAAATCATCGTTTGTGAAGGAAACTTCCATGGTCGGACGATGACAGCTGTTTCGATGTCGACGGAAGCAGAATACCAAAGGGGATTTGGACCGCTTCTTCCTGGAATCAAGACGATTCCATACGGCGATCTTGAGGCATTAAAACAGGCAATCACTGAAAATACAGCGGCATTCATCTTGGAACCGATTCAAGGCGAAGCAGGCATCTTAATTCCTTACGATGGTTTCTTAAAGGACGCACAAGAAGTCTGTCGTGCGCAGAATGTTCTGCTCGTATCGGATGAGATTCAATCTGGACTCGGTCGTTCCGGTAAATGGTTTGCTTCTGATTGGGATGAAGTGACGCCAGACATGTACATTCTTGGTAAAGCACTGGGTGGTGGTGTATTCCCAATCTCATGTGTGGCTGCAAATAAAGATGTCCTTTCCGTCTTCAATCCAGGCTCACACGGCTCGACGTTTGGTGGCAATCCACTCGCTTGTGCCGTCTCGATTGCTTCACTTGAAGTATTAGAAGACGAAAAGTTACCGGAACGTTCACTCGAACTCGGTACGTATTTCATGGAGAAATTAAAACAAATCAACAACCCGATGATTAAAGAAGTACGTGGTCGTGGATTGTTCATTGGTGTTGAACTCACAGAAGCAGCACGACCATATTGCGAAGCGTTGAAAGAAAAAGGCTTGCTCTGTAAAGAAACACACGAGACAGTCATTCGCTTTGCACCACCGCTCGTCATTACAAAAGAAGAGTTGGACTGGGCGTTCGAACGGATTGAACAAGTGTTAGGTGTTTCCGTCGCCCAGTAAATGAATAGATTCATCGAACAACAGTGGACAAGATGTTCACTGTTGTTTTTGTTTAGGTAAGTGTCGATTTTGATACAAGAAACGTTTGAAAATCAGTGACAAGGGAACAGACAACTATCGCAAAAAAAACTTTTAAATGGGGGTAATGGTTATGTCAAACAACAGTGGTCTCAATAAAAAAGCAGATGGTCTCGTCGATAAAGTAGCAGGTAAAGCGAAAGAAGCGCTCGGGAAAGCAACAGGCGATAAATCAACAGAACGTGAAGGTAAAAAAGATCAAGTAAAAGGCGAGGCGAAGAAAACAGTCGGAAACGTCCAACAAAATTTCGAAGATACGAATCGTCGCTAATGCTGTCTTAACTAAATAAATAAAACCGGACTGAGTAAACGCTCTAGTCCGGTTTTTAGCGTCTGCTATAATGAAATTTTGTATCAACTAAAAAGATGAGAAATAATTTGTATAAAGGTCTAGTCATTTAGTTGTTTATGTGGAATAATAAAAAACGTAAAAGCGTTTACATTGTTCTGTCATTATCGTTTTATTCAGGAAAGGGTGAAAGGTATGTTGCAGTTTCTACAACGAATTGGTAAAGCCTTGATGCTACCAATCGCAGTATTACCGGCTGCGGGGATCGTGCTCCGGTTAGGTTCGGCGGATATGCTAGATATTCCGTTGATGGTAGCAGCAGGAGGGGCTATTTTTGATAACCTTCCATTAATATTTGCCATCGGTGTCGCCATTGGTCTATCGATCGATGCAAGTGGGGCAGCGGGTCTTGCTGGAGCCATTGGGTATCTCGTCTTAAAGAACGGCGTTGACTCGATGAACAAGGAGTATTCCAGTGCACAGATTCAAGCAAAATATGATGCGATTGCCGCAATCGTCAATGATTCCTCGACCAAGGTCGACGGAGCGACACTTGGTTCGATCGCGAATCAGGCGACACTCGGATCGACCGTTAATATGGCGGTATTCGGTGGAATCATCGCGGGTATCGTCGCAGGACTTCTATACAATCGGTTCTACAACATTAAGTTACCGGATTGGTTAGCATTCTTCGGTGGTCGTCGTTTCGTTCCAATCATTACATCAGCGGTCATGCTCGTACTTGCTTTCATTTTTGGTTATGTCTGGCCGTTCATCGAGCAAGGCATCAACGGTGCTGGTGAATGGATGGTTGGTCTTGGTGCAGGAGGCGCTGCTCTGTTTGGATTCTTTAACCGTCTCTTGATTCCTGTCGGCTTACACCACGTCTTGAATAATATTTTCTGGTTCGTCTTCGGTTCATATGAAAAAGCAGATGGTACAGTCGCGAATGGCGACATCGCACGCTTCTTCGCTGGAGATCCGACAGCTGGGATTTATCAAGCGGGCTTCTTCCCAATTATGATGTTTGCCTTACCGGCTGCAGCTTTTGCGATTGTCATGGCTGCGCGTAAAGAAAATCGAAAAGCAGTTGCTGGAGCGATGATTGGTCTTGGACTGACGTCCTTCTTGACAGGGATCACGGAACCAATCGAGTTCTCGTTTATGTTCTTATCACCTGTTTTATATGTCATTCATGCAGTTTTAACAGGTCTATCGATGGCCATCGTTAACTTACTCGGTATTTTACATGGCTTCTCCTTCTCGGCTGGTTTCATTGATTATGCCTTGAACTTCGGGATTGCCACAAAACCATTACTTCTCATCCCGGTTGGTCTCGCGTTCGCGGTCGTCTATTACTTCCTATTCTACTTCATGATCACGAAATTTGATCTGAAGACACCAGGTCGCGAAGATGAATCGCTCGTCACAGACACGGGAGTCGTTCTGACAGACTCAGACGATAAATATGAACAACAAGCAGCTCAAATTTTTGCCGGATTGAAAGGAACAGACAACGTCACGTCGATTGATAACTGTGCGACACGCTTACGTCTCCAAGTCAAGGATCCAAGTATCATTGATGAAGCAGCGATTAAAGCGGCTGGAGCAAAAGGTGTCATGAAGATGGGTGCGACAAGTGTTCAAATCATCATCGGCACAGATGTTGAATTCGTTGCGGATGCGATGAAGCGACAGAAGTAAAGAAAAAACGACCTTTCCTGAGCTTAGGAAAGGTCGTTTTGCTGTACGTTCGCAACAGGTGCTGTTTTGCTTGACCGATAGATCGGATAAAAGATTCCAATCAAGATGATGACGATTCCAATCCATTGAGAGCTCATCAGATGTTCACCTAAAATCAATACAGAACAGATGACTGCTGTCGGTAATTCTGCCGCACCCAGTAAAGAGACGCTGGCTGGAGACAAATGAGGCGCACCCGCAGCAAATAAGAGTGGTGGCAAAATCAGCGCGAATAGACCGAGTGGAATTGCATACAGAAGAAGACCGTTTTCGAAATTCGCAGAAGACAAGAACGTCGTCGGTGGATACATGATCATGACGAAAGCAAGACCACCTGTCATCATATAGAAGCTTTTCTTTATGACGGGTAGATGATTGGCAACGCGTCCACTGGCGAGTAGGAAAATCGAGAAACTAACAGCCGCTCCAAGACCGAATAATGTTCCACGCAGGTCGAGTGGGCTCGAGTAAGCAGCACTCGCGAGAATGGCTCCACCAATCAGTAGAATCGCAGACAGGAAGTGTGCGCGAGATGGTAAACGTTTGAATGCGAGAGCATCAATGATGACACCAATCCAAGTGAATTGGAATAAGAGAATGATCGCAACGGATGCCGATACGGTCTGAAGACTTTGGTAATAGAGATAACCGGTTGTACCGCTTGAAATGCCAATCAGCATGAGAATACCAGCTGTTTTGAGATCGAGACGAAGGTTTTTCGTAAATAAGGCAAGTCCGAAAATCATGAGCCAGCCGAAGAAAAATTGGCTACCTGAAACGGCTGCTGAGTTGAATCCAGCGGCATAAGCGAGTTTGACGATCGTTGAGAGGACACCATAACTGATAGCGCCGATGAGAACGAATAAAGTTGCTTTTGAGCGATGCATGAATAAATTCCCTCCATTTTTAGTAAAAACCACGCAAAAAAGGTTGCAACGGGGCCTTGTCCAGGTTTTTTGGACAGGGTTTGGTTGCAACCTGTGTGATTTATTGAGTTGATGTGTCGAGCAAACGATACAGCCGGGTTTTCGTTTGATTATATTGAACGGTCAGCGCATTCCACTTCTTTAATGACGCGGTAGCTTTCCGTGTTAAACGATTTAAATCCGCTGTTGACTCATCAATCTTAACGAAATCCGGTTTTTTCGTCAAGCGTGAAAGCACTTTCTTTTCAGCGTCCATCGCTTGTCGATAAGTTTTCGAGAACGTTTGAAACGTCTGCTGGCGTTCCTTGATGATTGCCACTAAGGCAGTTCCTTCTGTTTTTGCTTTACCATCAAGCTTGTTGACAGCATCCTTCAATTCTTCAAGATCGAGTGTAGCGTACATTTCTTTACGTAACGTGTCTTCTTGTTTTAATAGAGCAAGCCGTTCGTCATTTAAGGCTTCTAATTCCTCTCGTTCATTTTGAGAGCGTTTGATTTCTTCAGCACCTGCATCAAGAACGGCTTGGTACGTATTAACTGAAATTTCGTCCTTACGAGCACGTTGATCAGCTAGCGTGAATGCCTTCTCTTCACCTTCGACTTGTTGCTCTAGTTGTTCATGAAGAGAAGCTGGTGAATCGTTGGAGCAGGCAGCGAGTCCGAAGCTCGACAGGAACAATACTGCTACGAATGATTTTTTCATCTGGATAGTAACTCCTTATAAATTTGAGTGTTGCGCGAAGTTGTACGGAATATGGAAATCTTCATCATAAATCGCGAATTGATAGCCTTTTTTTTGAAGTCCGGCAACAATGGCTGGAAGTGCTTTAATGGCTTGTGGTTGTTCATGTAAGAGTATGATTTCAAACGGACGCTCTGCTCGCCGAATGACCGTATTTGCTACTTCTTTTGCACTATCTTTGTAATACCAGTCCATTGAATCGATCGACCAATCCCACACACGAAAGTCTGCTGAATGAATGGCAGATGCCATTTTTTTCGTGATGCCTGGATCAGAGCCATAAGGTGGTCGTGTCAAATGTGGTGTTAGCTTCGTCAACTCATGGATTTTCTTCTGAACACTTTGCATCTCTGAGACATACTTTCCTTTTTCGTACAATGTATCGTAATCATGCGTTTCCCCGTGTAATCCGATATAGTGTCCAGCTTTAGCAGCAGCTTTGACTTCTTGCGGAAAAGCCTCTACTTGTGATCCGAGATAAAAGAAAGTGGCACGAGTCTGAAGTTGATCCAATGTTCGAAGTAAGTCCGGTGTTAATGCAGATGGACCATCTTCGAATGTTAAATAGGCGACTTTTTTCGTTACACCATTCCATTTTTCCACGCGTGCTTTTTCCATATTGACGACAGGTACTTCAGTAATGGATTTACCTGTCGTAATGGATTGTTGCTCAGGAGTAAAAACGTATCGGTAAGCGACATATCCTCCAACTCCGAGAAAGACAAGTGTGAGAAGTAAGAAAAAACGTGGGAAAAATTTTCTTTTTTTTGTACGCGGTCGTGGACCGAGTTCGTTAGCGTGGCTTGAGGTAAATGGATCCATCGTTGTCTGTCGCTCCTTTTGTCAAAAAATATCATATACAGATAATGTAACATTCTGACTGTTTCTTTTGTAACAAACAGATGACAAAAAGATGACGATAAATCGATTTTCCTAAAAAACATCGGTTTATTTAGAAACAGTTTGCAAGAAATAAAAAAACAACCACTAATTAAGTGATTGTTTCATGTGTTATTAGTGTTCTGTTACAGCACACTCATCGCATTCCGTTTGATAGGATTCACATTGTTCATCCATCTCTTTTCCGCAATGGGCACACGTCTTGACGGGAAGTTCACGATAGAATGCAGCAGATGCTTCTTGGTAAAGGGGTTGTTCCATGTGTTTTTCCTCCTTCAAAGTATACGCAATGATTTTTATCTTGTTTTCATTGTATTAGTACAGAAGTGTAAAGTCAACAATTGTTTTATAACAGTAAAGGCGTTTGAAGTACTGATAGAGGACAATGAAAAAGAGACATGCTACGATATCTAAGTAATCTGATAATGATAAGGGGGATTTATACATGACACAGGCAACACTTGATACAATGCGTGTCTTAACAGAAAGACGTTCCGTTCGCCATTACGACGAAACGTTCAAGCTTTCAAAACAGGAAGTGGAAGAACTATTAGAATGGACGACAGCGGCGCCGAGTGCTTGGAATCTGCAACACTGGCATTTCACGGTCTTTCATTCGGAAGAAGCGAAGCAGCAACTTGCACCGATTGCTTATAATCAGCCGGCCATCACTTCGGCTTCAGCAGTCATTGCAATCTTAGGTGATCTTCAAGCTAATCGAAACTACAATCCGGTTTATGGTCCGGCAGTAGAAGCAGGTGGCATGACAGAGGATTTGTTCGATTCGATCAAGGCACAAGTAGAGGGCGCTTATCAAAGTGAAGCATACGGTCGCGACGCGGCAATGTCGAATGCGAGTCTTGCTGCGATGCAATTGATGCTTGCGGCAGAAGCACGTGGATTATCAACACTCGCAATGGGCGGATTTGATCATCAACGTTTTGCGGAAACGTTCATCACCGAGTCACGGTATGTACCGGTCATGTTAATTGCTGTTGGTAAAGCGGTCGAAGATGCGAAAAAACGTCCCGCACTACGTTTACCGATCGATCAAGTATCAACATTCCTGTAAGTCATTCAAAATGGAGGAAGTGGGGTTCAATTCCTCCATTTTAATTTTTTTTTTATTTTTTTTCGGAAAAAGACTTGTCAGCCTTTTAGTTTCTTGATATATTAATACATGTCCTAGCAAGTACATAACGTACTGCAAACATGATTCTGTAGCTCAGCTGGGAGAGCGCTACCTTGACAGGGTAGAGGTCGCTGGTTCGAGCCCAGTCAGAATCATACCGAAAGCCCGCTTCTCCTTTATAGGAAAAGCGGGCTTTTTTTATTATTTCTTTATCTCATCCTCTGTGACCCATTTATGATTTTTCACCATCTCTCCACCGTCCGTTGGTTCATAGTTCACCATATAGACAGTCGTTTCTTTTACTTCATCAATCGTCGCTTTAGCTCCATCCATACCTTTCATATGATCCGCTTTGACAGTCGTTTCATCACCAACTTGCAGTGGCTTAGTTGGAACTGGATCGAGTTCTTCTTGAATGACCCATTTATGATTTTTCACCATCTTTCCACCATTGGTCGGTTTGTAACTGATCGCATAGACGACGGTGTCATAAGCACCCGCAATCGTTGCTTTAGCTCCGTCCATACCGTCCATATGATCCGTCGTCAACGTGACGTTGCTTCCTTTCGGATAAGTCGGATCACTGGCTTCCTTTAAACCGGATGGTAGCTTTCCGTCGCTCGAATGCATCATATCTCCATGTGACATATCATGTGAGTCACTATTACTTCCATCGTTATTGGCGTTATTGGCGGATCCACATGCACCGAGCCAAAGCGTAGAACTAAGAGCAAGTACGGTTAACGTCAATGATTTTTTCATATTAAATCCCTCCTGAAGTCGCTAGTCTTCTTTACTATACCCAGCGTATGTGCAAATCGTGTGCAGATAAGGTGACAGTTTCGTTTGCCTGCGTCTATCGCGTTTTTTTTCGCTATACTAAAGTGGAGAGAAAAGGAGGAAACGTCATGCGTCGTATTTCATACTCGGTCGGAGGAATCGTGCTTGCGGCATTTTTAATTTGTGGCAGTGTGTTGTTTGCGACGTTGTATTATCAGTTGTCTCAAACACGAACGCAGGAAGTAGTGGACGGTTTACTGAACCGAGGAAATACCCATCGTGATGTCCTTGTCGATTCCTATGACCAAACGACGATGCGCCATGTCAGCATGATGGAAGCAGATTCATCGTTTACTGTGGTGATCACTGATGCAGATGGAAAACAACTCGAAGCGTCACGACCTTTGTCGAATGAGATGAAAAGTGTGCTAGAGCATACGGATTTTGATTACCGTCAACAAGGAAAAATCGTGACGATGCGTGACTTTTTAATGACGGACAGCCCCATCACCATCGATGGGGAACATCGTGGTCATGTCTTCATGTTCGCTTCTAAAGCAATTGTGGATCACGTACTTGATCCGTTGAAACAGCAATTTTTTCAAGTGGGTCTGCTCGCACTTTTATTGGCAGGTGCGGCAAGCATTTGGGCGACCCGACTCATCTCTCGTCCGTTGATTCAAATGGAAAAAGCGACGGCACGTCTATTGGATGGGGAAGGTGGAGAGTTGCCGATTGATCGACAAGACGAACTGGGACAATTGGCGCGTTCAATTCAGCAATTAAAACAGGATCTCGATTTTTTGAATCGGGAACGATCCGAATTTTTAGCAAGCGTATCTCATGAACTACGCACACCATTGACATATATAAAGGGATACGCGGATATTCTCGAACGCCAAACGTTGACGCCGGATGAGCAACAACGCTACATTACGATCATTCGAGAAGAAAGTCAGCAAATGAATGAATGGATTGAGCAATTATTTTGGCTAGCACGTATTGATGCCAATGCTTTTATGATGGAACGAAAACCTGTTGATGTCGAAGACTTGATTCATCAAGTGATACGATTGATGCGTCCAGACATCGAACAAGAAAATGTTTCGTTCGAGATAGAAGGTGAGCGATTAGAAGTGATGGGTGACGCTCAGCAGCTCCGTCAGATGATCGTGAATATCATTGAAAATGCACGTCGACATACGACGTCGGGAAAAATCATCGTTCGTTATGGTGTCAACGCAGTAGGGGCTTTCATTCAAATCGAAGATACAGGAGAAGGGATCGCTGCAGAATCTTTACCTCATGTAACGAAACGGCTCTACCGAACGGAAGCATCTCGTTCTCGAAAACATGGAGGAACTGGAATCGGACTCTCCATCGTTGAAGCAATTGCACGGACACATGGAGCAGAATTGAACATCAAGAGTCAACTTGGACATGGAACACAAGTGACACTGCAGTGGAAGGAGAAATAAAATGCCGCATGTATTGATCGTAGATGATGAACCGAGAATGCTTGAACTGCTCAAACTGTATATTCAGCCGTATGGGTACACGTGTCAGCTTGTGGATTCTGCGCAGCAAGCTCTTGATCTCTGCCGTCAGCACGTATTCGACCTGATTTTACTAGATGTCATGATGCCGGATATGGATGGCTGGACATGTTGTCGTCTCATTCGAGAACACTCTAACACCCCAATCTTGATGGTTACGGCTCGGAATCAGCGGGAAGACATCATTCGGACACGGGAAGTGGGGGCGAATGATTACGTATCAAAACCGATTCAAGAAGGGGAACTGATCGGGCGAATGGAAGTTTTATTACAGCAACGGTATGATGGACTATTCTATGACCGGGAAGGCTATCGTTGTAGTTACCTCCAACAAAAGATTTTATTAACGAAGACAGAGTTTGAATTGTTAGGTGTATTGTTAGATTCTCCACGACGTGTTTGGACGCGCGATCAACTAACGACGATGTTATGGGGAGCGGAAGCGTCTGTAGACGAGCGGACAATCGACTCGCATATCAGACATTTAAGGGAAAAACTACGGGTTTGCGGTTTTCCGATTGAACAGCATCTGGAAACAGTTCGCGGAATCGGATACCGCTGGACACACCAATAAAGGGGAAATTCAAGCCATGACGACACTTTATTTTGTACGGCACGCACATTCGACATACTCACCAGATGAGCGAACACGTCCACTTTCGGATACAGGACAAGCAGATGCGAGACGTTTACTTGAAACATTTCAAGGAATTCCAATCGACAGATTCTACAGTAGCCCGTATCGACGGGCGATTGAGACGGTTGCACCGCTCGCAGAGGCACGTCGAAAACCAATCATTGAGGTAGAGGAACTACGAGAGCGATTATTAGCACCGGAAGCGCTTGACGATTTTCAAGCAGCTGTCACGTATGTATGGCAACATCCGAACGAAAATCCGTACGGAGGCGAAACGAACAAAGAAGCGTCGCAACGCATTCGGCAATTCATCGACGAACTAGTGGAGAAGCATCCTGACGAAACAGTCGTTCTTGGAACACACGGAAACATCATGGTGTTACTCTTAGAAACATTTGATCCGACGTTTAATCACGCATTTTGGAAATCCTTACCGATGCCAGCCGTGTGTCGAATGGATGTGAGAGCAGGAGAACAGGCGGACATTCATGTCGTACCACTTTTAACGAATACAAAGTAAAAAAGAGACGGAACTGATGAGTGCATCAGCTTCCGTCTCTTTTGTAATTAAAGAAATCTTAAGGCGTAGGAACAGCACCTTCATGTTTTCGAATCAAGTCTGCTGTTAATTGACCGGACAAGGTGACCATTGGTACACCGCCGCCTGGGTGTGTCGAACCACCGACGAAATAAAGTCCTTCGTACAAGTCGCTCTTCGATGGAATCTTGAATCCACCATTTTTCTTCCGATCGGCTGCGACACCATAAATCGATCCGCCGTTTGGACCGTATAATTCTTTTAAATCTTCTGGAGTGAAGCGATATTCGAACTCGATCGATTCACGCAAACCGTGAAGTCCCATCCGCTCCAATTTATCGAGAACGACTTCACGATACGCATCCCAGTCGACCTCACCTTTTTGAAGTGTGAGCGGTGGAACGTGTGTCAAGACGAATAAGTTATCCTTCCCTTCAGGAGCTTGGGAGGCGTCGGATTTTGATGAGACACCGACATAGATCGTCGGATCCTCAGGAGGTGTTCCTTCTTTGAACATTTGGGCGAATTCACGCTCCGGATTTTCCGAGAAAAAGAAATTATGATGCGCGAGTCCACTGTATTCACGATTTACACCGAGTAGTAATACGAGTCCAGAGACGGACGGGGCAAACGATGCCTGTAATTTCTTAGCCTGTTTCCGGGCTTTCTTCTCCGGTACGATCCGTTCGTAAGTTGGAATGACCTCGAGGTTTGAGACAACGATGTCGGCTGCATGGAAGGTTCCGTTCGATAGAACGCCGACCGCTTTTTTATTTTCAAGGACGATTTGTTCAACGGGTGAGTTGAGATGAACCGTGACACGGAGCTCATCAAGCAAACGTTTCATGGCACGCGCGATTTGGTACATCCCACCTTTGACATAATAGATGCCGAGACCCATTTGTACGTAAATCATCTGATTGAAGACAGCAGGTGCCTGATAAGGGTTGGAACCGACATACATGACCATGTAGTTGAACAGCTGTTCGAGATACGGATCATTGAGGTGTTTCTTTGTTCCGGTCGCGACCGTATTCATCGGGTCCATCTTTAATAAATCAGACATTGTATGGTATTTTTTTAAGTCCTTTAAATCTTCGAGACTGTATTTATAAAAACTGTCGAGGCACAAGTCGTACATTTGTTTGGAATACCGGAACAATTCAACGAAATCAGCTCGTGACGAGACTTGTTCGACTTCTTCAAGCATTCCAGGTAAGTCACCTTTGACATCGATTTTTGTTCCATCCTCAAAGAATGTACGCCATTGTGGTTCAATGCGCTCGATTTCTAAGTAATCATCTAAGTTCCGATGAACGCTTGAGAAGAGTTGTTCGAGTACCCAAGGCATCGTTAAGATGGAAGGACCGGTATCGAAAGTAAATCCCTTTCCACTACGTTGATTCAGTTTCCCGCCGACGTTTGCATTCTTTTCAAGCATCGTGACTGCATAACCATCTCCAGCCAAACGAATGGCGGCAGACATACCAGCAAGACCTGCTCCAATGACAATTGCGCGTTTCTTCAAATGAATCACTTCTCCTTTAGTAGATGAATGGAATCAATCGTTTTCGTTTCGCAGCCCATACCGTATAGGCAGGTCCAAAACCTTTCGTTAACATCGCTTCCTCGATTCGAATCCGGTAGAGCAAGAAAATGAACATCAGAAGTCCAGAGAGAATGAAAAGTCCGAACTGACCGGTGAACAAGGGGAAGCTCATCGTAATCAACAACAATCCACTATATAACGGGTGACGTAAAAAGCGATAGGGACCGCTACTGACGAGCTGATCACCAGACGCCACGACGACATGACGAGTGAATTGTTGCTTTAAGTGGAGAATTCCCCATAGACGTAAGGAAACACCACACCATAACAAAATGCATGAAGAGATGCGCATGACAGAAGAAACGGTTTCATTCGCAAAGAGGAAAGCGCAGACGATCGTTCCGCTTAGGACAAGGAAAATCAAATAAAAACTAACTTGTTCTGCTGCGCCTGACTTAGACTCGGAGCGATTCCGGAAACGAATCATCTCACCAATCCAGCAGATACTACCAATACTGAAAATCCATTCCCAAAGTGACACGTACGCTACTCCTTTCTACATCAGAATCATGTTTCGAAAACGCATACATCATTATTTACCCATTGTAATTCGTCCTTAAGCTACATTTAGAAAACTTCAGAAATACTTCATTTTCATGACAAGCATTCCGAAAGAACCCTGTTTGAAAAAAAGAATGGTATTCTAATCTAAAATATGGATGCAGATTAGAACATGCATAAAGGAGATAAATGATTCATGAAATACATCACGACACTCATCACGACGTTGACATTAACAGCGGTCTGTACATCAGTGTATATACCAACGGTCGAAGCATCGACTTCTACTTATCGACAAGCAAAGACATCCCTTCATTTGCGTAAAGGAGCATCGATTGATCAACCGAGTCTTGCCGTCATTCCGACGGGGATCTATGTGACGGAACTGTCGAAAGTCGGTACGTGGTCAAAAGTACAATATGGTACGAAGATTGGGTATGCGAGTACGAAGTATCTACTGACGGATGAACAAATCGGTGGAAAACGGATCGGTAAGACCCTCATCGCGAATAAGAACTTAGCGCTCCGCTCGACGTACGCCCCGGGTGAGAATCAACAAGCAAGAGCAGCGTTTGAGAAAATGCGTATAGCGGCTAAAAAAGAGGGAATTACGCTCGTTGCGTTTAGTACATATCGCTCTTATGCCTATCAAAAAACGTTATTTGATAAATATGTTGCGCGTGATGGATATGAGAAGGCGAGTACGTATAGTGCGGAACCTGGAAAAAGTGAACACCAGACTGGTCTTGCGTTTGATATCGGAGGCGCTGATTCAACAAAATACGCCACGTTTAGCTTTTCAAAAACAAAAGAGGCAAAATGGTTGTTTGCGAATGCTCACCGCTATGGCTTCCATCTCCGCTATCCATCGGGCAAAGAATCTTGGACGGGTTATACGTATGAGAGCTGGCACTATCGGTACGTCGGAGCAACGCTTGCCGCTCGCCTAAAAGTCAGTGGACTAACAATGGAAGAGTATTTCCATCTCGCACCATGGAAACCAGTAAAGGTTTCGACTTCTTAAAAATATGGTAAATAGAGGATGTTGACTTAGTCGGTTATTCGTCTCAGGTGAAAGAGGTGGAACGAATGGCAAAAAAAGATGCGAAACATCACATCATGACGTTTACGTTCAAAGAAGAAGCGACATCCTATCAAGTGTTCAGTGAATTGAAGAAATATCATGCGCGAGGTCAAGTCGATTTCGAACAGATTGCCGTCATCAAGCGAAATGAGAATGGTGCTTTTTCGTTTGAAGATGCTGTAGACCTAAGTGGATCGAATCGCGCCGTCAAAGGGTCGTTAATTGGAATGGCGGTTGGTATTTTAGGAGGCACATTCGGCATCTTACTTGGTTCGATGACGGGTATGCTAATTGGTGGATCGAAAGACATGAAGGAAAATCAAGAAATCCAAGAAACATTCAAACGAACACTCGGTGTCATTCCGCCTGGACAAACAGGGATCATCGCGATTGGTGAAGAGTTTGAGCCATCCGTCCTCGACGGATTAGTGGCGCAACATGATGGTACGTTGGAACGAACGGATGAACAGTTAGAATCGTAAGGTCTTATAGAATGAAAAGGAGCCTATCGCTTGGATCGCGATAGGCTCCTTTTCATGTGCATTTACTTAGTCGTACGTTCTTTTTTTGCTTTTTTGAAGAAGAACAATTCATAGACGACAGGAACGATGATAAGTGTTAACAACGTAGAGGTCGTTAATCCACCGATGACCGTCAAGGCAAGACCTTTTGAGATCAATGTTCCTGAAGAAGTGGTTAATGCGAGTGGTACCAATGCCATGATTGTTGCAAATGCGGTCATCAGGATTGGGCGTAATCGCGTTTTACCAGCTTCAATCAATGATTCGCGAATCGGCATACCACGTCCGACGTTTTGACCGATGCGGTCTACGAGAACGATTGCGTTCGTGGTGACGATTCCGATCAACATCAGGAAGCCGATCATGACACTGACAGACAATGGTTCATTCGCAAGGAAGAGCGTGACGAGTGAACCGATCGGAACAAAGATCAGAGAAGACAAGATGATGAATGGAATCCGAGCTTTTCCGAACGTAATCAACATTGTCAGGTAAACAAGTCCGATTGCAACGACGATCGCAATTCCAAGTGATTGGAAGATTTCAACCGTATCGTCATTTCCGCCACCACTTGTCAGTGAGACACCGTCTGGTAAATCGATTTTTTCGACGTCAGCTTTTACGGCATTCGATACGTTTTGAACGTCGTCTCCTTTGACTTGTCCAGATACGCGAGCATATACTTTTCCATCGAGCTTCTGAATCGATGTGAAGGTCTCGACTTCATTGACGTTCGCGACATCTTTCAAAGCGACAGGACCGTTTGCTGAGAAGAGTTGGACGTCTTCGAGATCTTCTTTCGAGACGAGACCTTCTTCATAAGATAATTGTACGTCTTGATCCTTATTGTCGAGATTGAGTGTTCCGACCGTAACAGGCTTCGTTTGATCGTTGACGGTACCGAGAATCTGGAAACCAGATAGTCCGCGATCACTTGCTTTCTCAGGATCGATTTCTACGAGATACTGCTTTTGTTTTTCGCTGAAGTTGTTCGTGATATATTTCAAATCATTATTTTTCGACATGTTATCCTCGACGAGTTTTGCCGCCTCTTGAAGAGCTTCGAGGTCGTTCGAGAACAAGTCGACATCGACATTGTTATTCGATGGAGGACCACCTGTTGATAGTTCAGCCACACTGATTTTGACATCGACGTTTTCATCTTGAGCGATGTCTTCCATCTGTGTCTCAAGTGATTTGATCGTTTTCTCGACGTTTACGCCGTCTTTTAGATTCAAGAAATAACTTGCTTTATTATCGAGACGTAAGCCTGTCGTGAAGTCACGTGCTCCGACAGAAGTCGTCACGTCAGCAATGGCTTGTTCTTTGTCGAACATTTTTTCCATCTCAAACGAGACGTCACTTGTTTTTTCAAGTGATGTAGCAGCAGGAAGTTCAAGCGATGCCGTCAAGGTCTTCGATGCTTCGTTCGGAATGAACGTAAAGCCGAGACGCGGTACGATCGCCAAAGAACCACCGAGAAGGACAAACGATACGACCAAGATGATTGCCTTGTGCGAGAGTGATTTTTCAATCAGCTTGCCATACCAACGTTGAAGAGCACCTTCTTTTTCTTCCGCTGGTACCTTCTTGAATGCAAACTTCGCGAGAATCGGTACGATCGTAATCGCAACGAGTAGTGAAGCAAGTAATGAGAAAATAATCGTCAAAGCGAACGGTAAGAAGAACTTACCAGTAATCCCACCGACAAATCCAATCGGTAGGAAGACGACGACGGTCGTCAGCGTCGATGACGTGATTGCTTTTAGAATCTCTTTTGTCGATTGTTCGATGATCTCATCCGTCATACCGGATTCGGATTTTCGGACGCGCCGGAAGATGTTCTCGATGACAACGATACTATCATCGACGACACGACCGACTGCAACAGCCATCCCACCAAGTGTCATGATGTTCAGGGATATATCTTGCCAGTTCAAGAAGATCGCTGCGATGAGTAATGATAATGGAATCGAGACGATGGCGATGATCGTCGCACGGAGGTTCCGTAAGAATAAGAGTACAGCGAGTGATGCGAAGAGTGCACCCAGTAATCCTTCTTTGACGAGTGTCGCAACGGATTCCTCGATATCCTTCGCTGAATCAATCCCAATCGTATAGTCGACTTGATCATCATATTTATTGAGGATCTTCGTGACTTCATCTGCGATTTCGACCGTATTGGCATCTTGTTTTTTCGTGATTGCCATCGATAAGGAATCTTTTAAGTCGTAACGTGTTTTTTCACTTTGTTGCGAGACTGCTTCGATTTTTGCGATATCCTCTAGGCGAATCGGCTCTGCAGGTTCAGCCGTCTGATCTGCAGCTGCTCCACCTGTTGTACTTGGTGGTCCTTGTGTTGCATCTTGTGGTGGACCGCCTGCAGATGACTGACCGTTACTTGCTGAACTAGCTGCACCTGCAGCAGGTGTCAATTGGAGATTTTTTAGTTTATCTAGATTTTCTAGTTTTTCTTCAACGCGAATCGGAATTTTCGAATCGTTTTCTGATAGCTGACCTGATGGGAACGAGACATACTTTCCATTGATTTGTTCCTTGATGCTTGAGAGCGAGAGACCCGCTTCCGTCGCTTTTTCCTTATCGACGGTGATTTGAACGAGATCATCCTTATAGCCACCAACCGACACGCTGTTGATGCCTGGAATCTTATTAAGTTCAGGTTCGATATCTTCCTTTAGAATTTTCTCGATGTCTTTACCATCCTTGCTAAAGAAGGAGATATTATAGATCGGGAACGATCCAAAGGACAGACGATTTAATTTCGTCGTTGCTTCCTCCGGTAGATTCGCATCTTGGATGGCAGCATCGATTTGTTGTTCGACCTTATCCATATCAGTATCGAACGGGAATTCGATGTTTAAGATACCGATACTTTCATAAGAAGAACTTGTTAGCTTGGTAGCCCCTTCAATTCCTTTAAGCGAAGTTTCAAGCTTTGAGACGACTTGTTTATCGACATCGTCAGGTGATGCACCAGGGTAAACCGCTTCGATTGAAATCTGAGGAAACTCGATTTCCGGGAACTGATCGACTTTTAATTGTGAGAAGGAATACACGCCTCCTAAAATCAATAGGATTGCAATGATGAAGACAGCAACCGAGTTCTTCAAACTAAATCGGGTTAAGAAGTTCATATGAACGCTCCTTTCTTTTTATATGTGCTTATTTACATAGTAGAGGACACTCATAGAACCCGCAACTTTAAAACTGTTTTTATTTAAAAAGATCATTTTGAAAAAAGATAATTTTTTTTGTTAAAAAGGCTTTACACTTTTCGATATGCTGCTATAATAAAAACATACCCAGTAACAACACAGCATGATTCTGTAGCTCAGCTGGGAGAGCGCTACCTTGACAGGGTAGAGGTCGCTGGTTCGAGCCCAGTCAGAATCATACCGAAATCGTTCCTTTTCGAAGGAACGATTTTTTTGCGTTAAAAAAACTATTCCCGAAATCAATCAGGAATAGTTGGAAGGGTGGTAAAATGTTTTATTGAATTTCGAGATGAAGATCGCCGCGCTTCGTCCACCCTGCGACAGTCGTCAATCGATAGAAGACGAGCGTCAAGACACCAGGTAGAACGACACCAGTCAAGAAGAAGACAAGGAACGCTTGAGGGCCTTGATTGACGAAGATATTGAGTGGGGCAATCATCGAATTGAGTCCAAGTCCTGCGAGTTCATACGGTACTTTCAAAGAGAGAAGAAGCGTCGCGACAGGAGCTGAAATCATCGCTGCGAGAAACGGTGCAACGACAAGACGTGGATTTTTAACGATATTCGGGAATTGTACTTTAGGTGTTACAAAGAATGAAGCAATCAAACCACCTGGATCCGTCTGACGATATGCCATCAACGTAAAGCCGACGAATTGAGCGGAACAGCCAATGAGTGCAGCGGCACTCGCTACAGGATCAAGTTGCAAAGCGATAGCGAGTGCAGCGGACGAAGCAGGAGACATCAATAAGACACTAAAGATGAGTGCAATAACAAGAGATGTAGCAATAGGAGAAGACTCGACTGAAGCTGTGATCATGGCACTGAATTTTGTAAGGAGTGGTGTCGTGACGGCAGCAGCACCGATTCCGGTCACACCGCCAGCAAGGACAGCGCTCATTGGGATGACCATCATGTCAAATTTCGTTTTTCCAGTCATGCGTTTTCCGACGTATACAGCGACAGCAGCCGCGAGTAATGCACTGATCGGCTGACCGGGTACAAGAACGAGTCCAGAAGCAGTCGATTGAAGGGCGGCACCACCGATCGTCGCTGCGATCATCGCGCTGAACAGCACAAGTGTGTTTCCTCCGAGCTGAAAGGCAATACCGGCACCAAGCGCGGGAGCGAGTAGTACTTTTGCGACACCACCAATCGTCAGTAACATTTGGATATGTAGAAGATTTCCGAGTGTCTCAATCAGAAGTCCGACACCAAGTGTTACAAGAACGGCATTTGCCATTCCAGCTGATACTTTTACCATTCGATCCATCGCATATTCTTTCAACGTTGTCATCCTCTCTCTATCTATCTCTATTTTTTGCCATGAAAAAAGCCTATCCGTTTTTGGGATAGGCGCCACTCATTCTGTGCGGGCGCCTCATTCGATGCATCGAAAGAAGGGCCCAAAAATCATTTCCGCTTCATCATCGGAAAAGTTTTCAGTCCCTCATGCATAGAATAATCAGTCGTCCGGCTTGGTTAAATGGCTGTTGCGTCGGAATCATTCGATCGTGCCCCTCTCTGTGAATTTTTCTAAGCCTAACATGCTCTTGATCAATAATCAATATTTTCTGACAATTTATTTTTCCTGAAATCTGACAGGAATTCACGATATCATCGGGAAATCCTAATGTACCAACAATGGAGGCGTTTACATGAAAGTTATGCTTTTTACAGATATTCACGGCAATGCATCAGCTTTGCGTGCTGTATTGTCCCATCTTGATCAACAAACAGATATCGATGCCGCTTATTGTCTCGGTGATCTTGTCGGTATTGGACCAGAGCATAATGAGGTCATTGATTTATTAAGACAACGGTCTGATATCCAGACGATTTCTGGAAATCATGATGAATGTGTCCTTGCTTTAATCCATGGGGAGACCTATCCCGATAGTTACCGACATGCTAAAGAGCACCATCAATGGATCGCGGATACGTTGACGCAAGAGAATCAAAAGTATTTGGAGCACTTACCACGTATCTTAAATGTTACGCATCAGGAACAAACGATGCACCTGACGCACTATGCTTACGCCGACCAGACGAAGAAGATTGGTGAAGAGCCATTAAAGCAAGCAGTGGATGGAACGAAAGAAAGCTTATCCGTCCTGTTTGCTGGAAGTGAGGCACGGATCATTGGTTTCGGTCATCATCATCCAGCGCAACAAGTCGAGACAGAGCAAACGCTCTTTATTAATCCAGGTGCACTTGGATGTCAGGAAACAGCTGTTGCTCCAGTAGCAATTATCGATTGGGAGAAGGACCAAGTCCGTTCAGAAATCCTGAAGATTTCATATGATGATCGACCATTTCTAGATGTGCTCAATACGACGGAAATGCCGGAACGTGAGTTGATGCGCCGCCTCTTCTTCGGTAGTAGGACATGAAAAAACCTTCATGAAATGTTCATGAAGGAATTCAATCAAGACGATAGTTTTGTCATGACCGAGATAAGACACACGACAATCAGTAACACGATACCAATGTTTCGTTTCAATGGATGGCGTGACCAGTAAAAGAATAGCGCAAGGACAGGGGCCACAAAAAAGGCAACGATGAGACTAATTAATGTTGCAAGAAATAATACAAATATCCAAAGTTTGCTCGTTATCCGGTATACCTGCCACACGTCGTAAAGCGACATGAGTGTATAAGCGAGCAACACAAAGATGATTCCGGTCGATAAACTCAAAGTAATCATCACTCCATTCTCTATTTAGTATAAAGGAGGGAGCGAGAATGATTATACGACTTGAAGTAAAAAACGTGACGAATCGATGAACGTACGATGATATGCTGTAACGAAAGAGGAAGGGGAAGGCACCTATGTCAAATATCTATCGTCGTTTTTTTCTGTTTCCGGATATTTTGATCATGCTCGTATTACTGATTGCGATCAGTAGTTATGTCTTTGCTCAGCCATTTCATTGGTCGATTTTACTGTTCTTTTGTCTTGGACTGATCATCTTTAGTTTCAGTGAATACCTGACCCATCGCTTTTTGTTTCATTTGCCACCACCTAAGAATGCGTTCGGACGAAAGCTGTTGAAGCGACTTCACTACGATCATCATGCGCATCCGAATGAACTGCATCTGTTGTTTTTGCCCGTCTGGTATTCCTTGCCGAATCTTAGTTTCTTTGCGGCTCTGACCTATCTTCTGACGCAATCGGTCGTCTCGACAGCCGCAGCTGCAAGTGGATTGATCGTCATGTTACTCGTTTACGAGTGGAAACATTACGTGGCACACGTTCCACTGAAACCGAGAACACGTTTTGGAAAATGGATGAAAAAGACGCATCTATTACATCATTTCAAAAATGAACATTATTGGTTTGGTGTATCCAATCCGGTGGGAGATTGGTTGTTTGGTACTTTGAAGGATGAAAAAACAGTTACTTCTAGTCAAACAGCACGAAATTTAGAAAAGAATCGAGAATATGAAAAACCGCCGATCAGCTGACCGGCGGTTTTTCAATTCATAAAATGCGTAACATGGCACGACGAATCGTATCTAATTCTAAAGGTCGAGCAATCAATGGCCATTCGGCAATTAGCGCAATGTACGTCCGGAAAATCAGAAAGGCTGTGACATCGACTGGTACATCACGATCATCTTGTCCAAGGCGAGTCTCAAGTAGCGTTTTGAGATATTCGACGACATGTCGTTCGATACGTGTCCGTAGTTCCTGCATCTCTTGTAATTTTAAGTTGCGTGTTTCTTCGATGATTTGAAGAATGAACAAATGTTGTTGCTGATGATAGACGATAGCGTCGATCATTGCTTGCTTATTTTCTTCTACCGTCGCATGTTCGACGTAAGCGCGTTCTGCTTCTTCTTTCATTTCTTGCAGCACACGTGTTACGAGCGATTCGAACAGGTTGAGTTTACTTTCAAACAGTTGGTAGACAGTCGGTTTTCCGACATGAGCGCGTCGGGCGACACGCTCGATCGTCGTACCTTTATAACCAAGTTCAGAAAAGCAAGCCATCGCTGAGTCTAGTATCAGTGTTTCTTTATCAGACTGTGTCATGTTGTTTTGGTCTCACTTTCGTTGAGAGTAAAATTCGCTTGGCTCCGAGCCCTCCAACGAAGCTGATGATCAACGCGACGACTAAGATGGTCGCAAGGACTTGACTGTTTGAGATGAGGGCGTCTGTCACACCAAGTCCAAGCGCTTCACGGAATCCGCCGACTGAATACGTCATTGGTAAGAACGTATGGATGGCTTGGAAGAAGCTTGGCGTCATCTCGACTGGGAACGTACCACCACTGCCACCGATTTGAAGCAGAAGTAGTAGGAAAGCAAGGAACTGTCCGACGCGACCGAGTAGCATCGCGAGCGTGAACAGAATCGTAATGAACGTCATACCTGTTAAGGCAGCAAATCCGTAGAGCGCAGGAACACTCGCGACATCAGCATCGAGGACATAAACGATGGCTGTAGCCGCTGCGACACCTTGCAACGCTCCAATCGGTAAGATGAGTGATAATTTACCGACAAGGAAGCGCCATGTCAGACTTTCACCATGTTCCGGACGGATCTGATAGACAGACGAGAACATCAAGGCACCTGCGAATAAGGCGATACTAAGGATATAAGCTGATAAACCAGAACCGTAGTTGTTGACCGTCGAATAGTCATGTTCTTTTAAGACGACGGGTTCTGCTAGCATGTTATCCCGTTCTTTCGTCGGTTTGACGGTCGCATCTTTCGCCCCTTTACTGAGCTCGTCCTTCAATGTTTTAGCCCCGTCTTCAAGTTTGGTATTGGCATCCGCGATTTTTGAAGCCCCATCGGTCGTTTTGCCGATTCCATCTGTAATCGTAGTTGAACCAGATGCCAATTGTCCTAACCCGCTAGTCAACGCGCTAGCCCCAGCTTGAAGTTGATGTGTGCCATCTGACAGTTGGTTCGCACCGTCAGCTAGTTGGGCGCCACCGGTTGCGGCTTTGTGCACACCGGCAGTGTACTGACCGAGTTTTTCATTGAATGTCTGTTGACCGCTTGCTAATTGTTGTGCGCCAGACTCAACTTGTTTCGCACCATCGACGATCTTCAATTGTCCAGCGTTCAGTTGCGAGACAGCTGACTCGACTTGTTGACCCCCTGCAGCGAGTTGACCAATCTTCTTCGTCGCGTCCGTTGCTTGAGCAAGACTTTGATCAATCGCGCCTTCTTGGGCAGCAAGATTTTGGACATTTTCTTCTAATGAACTGATAGAGCCGAGCAATGTTTGTTTTTCTTCGTCTGATAACTGTTCAGAAGTAGAGATGACTTCTTTTAGTTGAGCGACGTTCGCCTCAAGAGCTTCGCGACGGGCGCGTAAGTCCTGTTTCGCCTTTTCAGCATCTTGATTGAGTTGTGTTAAAAAAGCGTTCGCAGCTTGTGCTTTTTCATCCAGTTGATTTAATCCGTCCGTCAATTGAGGGATTTTTTCGTTGAGCTGAGCCGTACCTGCAGCGAGTTGTTCTGCCCCTTGACGGACTTGTGTCGAGCCACCGCTGAGTTTTGTTGCCCCGTCTTCTAGTTGCGCGGCACCTGCCTGTAATTTTCCGCCGTTTTCATCAAGTGTGTTCAACCCAGAAGATAACTCACCCGTTTTTTGAGCGAAGAGGGCAGTTTTTTCGTCGAGTGTCGTTGCCCCGTCACTGAGTTTTTTAGAACCTTGATTTGCTTCTCCGAGTTTCTCGGACAGTGTCAGACTGCCGTCTGCGAGCTTTCCAAGATTCGTTGCCAGTGTTTTGGCACCATCCGCTGTTTTATGGTTGCCATCTTCTAGTTTAGAAGAACCGTCCGATGCCTTTTCCATACCGTTTGCGATTTTCTTCAACGCACCGAAGATCGCACTACTGTATTGTTTCGTCACGGATTTTCGAATCTTTTCGTTTAATTGTTTTGCAGCCGTACTCGAAATTTGTGTCCCCGAGTAGTTTTTGGCTGGATTCAAGTAATACTCCAACTCAATCTTCTTCGGATGATCATCGAGTAGTGTTGTTGCATTTTTAGAGAAGTTCTTCGGGATGACGACCGTCATATAGATTTTACCGTCACGTAGTTCTTTTTCGGCTTTGTCCTTAGATAAGAACTGCCAATCAAAATCATCATTTTTTTTGAGTTTGTCAACGAATTGATCCCCGATGTCGACTTTCTCTCCTTTAAACTTCGTCGCCTTGTCTTCGTTGACGATAGCGACCTTGATATCTTCTGTTTGACCGTATGGGTCCCAGAATGCAGATAAGAAGATGGAGTTGTAAAGAAACGGTACGAGGATGAGGGCGAGAATGACGACAATCATCATCGGACTCTTCAATTTCTTCCATTCTGAGCGAAACATAAATACAAATCCCCTTTCTAAAACTCAAAACTAATTTGAGTTTTAGGTTTTGATGAAATTTACTTTACTCTCTTCCTTATAAAAAAGCAATCGATAATTCCAATTTCACATAAAAAAGACGACTCGAGGGGAGTCGTCTTTAAAAAATGATTAGGGAAGCAACAGTAACTTTCCTGTACTGCGTCGGCTTTCTAAAAAATCATGCGCTGCTTTTCCATCAGATAAAGCAAACGTTGTCGGGGAAGACAGAGTAAGGTGACCAGACAGAATCCAATCAAACAGCTCACCCGATCTACGGATGCGTTCTTCAGAAGACGTTAACACATTCCAAAGGTCGCCACCTGTTAATGTTTTAGATGTATCCATTAAAAAGCGGGGATCGACAGGTACGGGATCACCGCCTGCCATACCATAGAAGACGACAGTTCCATGAACTTTCGTTACATGAAAACTATCCATTAAGGTAGAACCAATGGATTCATAGACGACATCGACCCCTCTACCAGAAGTTTGCGCGAGCACGTGGTCAACCCAGTCCTCTGAGTACAAATAGACAGACTCACAGCCGGCAGTTTTTGCGATCTGTGCCTTGTTAGGGGAAGAAGTTAATCCAATCGGGGTTGCGCCAAGTAAACGAATAAGTTGTGTCAGTAATTGCCCCACGCCACCGGCAGCAGCATGAACTAAGACGGTGTCTCCTGGTTGGATACGATAACTATCGCGAGTCAAATAATGCGCCGTCAACCCTTGTAATAAGACGGATGCGGCTGTTTCATAAGTTATACCGTCAGGAAGAGGGATCAATTTATCGATAGGTGCTGCTACGTACTCAGCGTTCGCAAGCGGGACATCTGCAAACGCAACCCGTTGGCCTACGTGGAACGTCGAAACAGCTGTACCGACCGCTGTGATGATACCTGCCCCTTCGTAACCTAATATATAAGGAGGCTGACCTTCTAAATGATAGTTTCCTTTTCGACGATAGATATCTGCAAAATTCAGACCAATCGCTTTCATTTCAATCAGAACTTCATGTTCGGTGATTGTTGGTGTTGGCAGATCTTCGAACCGTAGTACATCGGACGTTCCGAATTCATGGAATGTTAATGCCTTCATTTCAACACATCCTTCTTCTAATTCTGCTTTTAGTATAAGGCAGAACATCTGAAAATGATGGACAGATGCGTTACACTAAAAAAAAAGATGAAAGAAGGGACAGTATGAAACGTGTCTTAATGGGAGGAATTCGTTTTTATCAAAAAGTCATCTCTCCCATGAAACCAGCCACTTGTCGATTTTATCCAACGTGTTCCCATTACGGGATGGAGGCGATTGAACGTCATGGTGCAGTAAAAGGCAGTTATTTGACGACGCGTCGCCTGCTTCGTTGCCAACCATTTCATCCAGGAGGGCTTGACTTCGTTCCAGAACCTGATCAGTTTAGTTGGAAAGCACCGTTGCAACGGGAAAATCCACGTGAGAAGGTGGAAAAGACTGAGGAATGAGTCATATAGATGTTCATTGCTCATTCAATGAAGTGTGAGCAAAAAAAGGAAGTGTACTACCGAAACTTATCGGTAACACCCTTCCTTTTTTCGTTCTATTTATCAGCAATCATAGTTTCCCTGTCAAAAATTGTGCTTCGCCAAGACCAAAGCTCCAGTCTGCAACATCGTTTTCGACGATCGACACCATCAAATCAGTCGGTGCAAGTCCACAGTTTGCTTCTAATCGTTCTGCGAGCAATTGGTAGAGACGTTGTTTCTTCTCTTCTGTCCGCGTTTTACTCGTCACACTGATGAGGACGATATCTTTACTTCGTTCAAAACCAAGTCCTGTATCCTGAATGACCATCTCATGCGCTTTGTGCGTGTGCACGATCTGATAGCGATCACGCTCCGGAACATCGAAGGCTTCGACCATCGCATCGTGTGCAGTGTCGAGTAATGTTTTTAACTCTTCTTCTGAACGTCCTTCAATGACGTCGAATCGTAATAACGGCATATGAAATCACTCCTTAACAAAAGTATGTAAAGTAGGGAAGAACCCTACTCTTTTTTTATTCGAAGAATGGTTTGTATTGACGACGATCATGCATGACAGACAACCATTGGACAGTGGAGAATTCTTCGAGTACCCACTCACCATTGAAGCGACCAAGTCCTGAATCTTTTTCACCACCGAATGGCATATGCGGCTCATCATTGACTGATTGGTCATTGATGTGAATCATACCAGTCTCGACTTCAAGCGCAAAGGCAGTCGCGCGTTCAATAGAAGAACCATGGACAGCGCCGCTCAATCCGTACGGAAGCGAGTTCGCGATTTCAAGTGCCTCTTCATCCGTATCGAACGGGATGATGACAGCGACCGGTCCGAAGATTTCATTTTTAGCGAGTGGCATATCATTCGTAACACCAGTGACGACAGTAGGTGCGATGACGTTATCTTTTGCTTCGCCACCGACACGAACGGTTGCACCAGCAGCTTTTGTTTTCTCGAGATCTTCAAGAATCCGTTCAACTTGTGATTGGTTGATGAGCGGTCCGACCTGTGTCCGATCGTGTGATGGATCACCGTATTGTAGCTCTTTTACACGAGCAACATATTTCTCGACGAATTCATCATGAATCGAAGAAGCGACGAGGATCCGGTTCGTTGACATACAAATCTGACCTTGGTGATAGAACTTGCTGTAGACAGCAGATTCGACCGCACGATCGAGATCAGCATCATCAAGTACGACGAAGACGTTGTTTCCGCCAAGTTCAAGCGCTGTTTTCTTCAGGTGTTTACCAGCAAGTTCACCGATATGACGACCAACTTCAGTGGATCCTGTGAATGAAATCAAGCGTGGTACAGGATGTTCGACGATAGCATCACCGATTTCTGAACCGCGACCGACGATGACATTCAAGACACCTTTTGGCAATCCAGCTTTTTCAAATAGACTAGCAAAAATCAATCCACCTGAAACAGGTGTGTCCGTAGCCGGTTTAACAACAACTGCGTTCCCAATGGCAATGGCAGTAGCGATCGACCGTACAGCTAAGTGGAACGGGAAGTTCCATGGACTGATGACACCGATGACACCAAGTGCTTTACGGTAAATCCGGTTTTCTTTGCCTGGTACGACCGATGGACGAATTTCACCGTGCATCCGAAGTGGGAATGTCGCAGCTTCCTTGACGATCAAGACAGAAGCAAGGAATTCACCCTCCGCTTTGATGCGTGTACTTCCGGACTCTTTGATCAACCATTCGATGATCGTTTCTTTCTCTTCGTACAAGACTTTCAAGAAGTTTTCAATGAGACCTTGACGTTTTAAGGCAGGAACTTTCGCCCAGTCTTTTTGAGCGACTTGAGCCGCTTCATAAGCGTCATCTAAATCTTGTTGATTTGCTGCAGAGATTGTAAAGAGCTCTTCACCCGTGAAAGGATTCGTGTTCGTCATGTTGCTGTCACTTGCGCCTGTGCGCCACTGACCATCAATGTAAATCTTCGTGAAATCTGTATGCAATGTTGCTTCGTTTTTTTGAGCCATATCATTTCATCTCCTATTCGTTTTCATAACAATTAAGTTATTCACGTTATGAAAAGAAGTAAAACACATCCGTGCACTTCGACCAAACATATTGCTCAAAGTCAGTCAGTTAGATGGGTTTTAAAGCGCTTTAAATCAGGAATTCAATCAATATAGTGCTATAAAAAGGAGGAATTTTATTTTGAAGAAGCTGAAAGTCCTGTCTCGAGAAATCAATTGGTGGTGGCCATTGTTATATGGTCTCATTGGGATTGGTTTGACGGGAATCGTGACGTGGTTAGATGTGTATATATCAAACTGGTTTCCAAAAGACTGGCAAACGACGCTTGGCTTAGCGCAGACAATCCATAGTTCTGTCTTTACCGGACTGCTCGCCATGATGACATTCACATTTTCAACCATTCTTGTCGTATTGACGACCTATTCCTCACAATTTTCACCGCGGACATTGCCTAACTTCATTGAGAATCGGCAAGTGCAACACATTTTCGGCATATTCATTGGAGCGGTCAGTTACTCGATGACGATGCTCTTTTTTCTTCGTCCGGCGTTGAAGACGAGCGTCGTCGCTTCGACAGTAGCCGTTCTCGTCGTGTTGATATCGATCGTGGCATTCGTCGCATTCATTCATATCGTCAGTCAGTCGATTCGCGTGACAACATTACTCGATCGATTACACGAAGAAGGGAACGAATTATTGAAACGACAAGTCGAACATCTAGGATCAGGAGAACAAAAGATTACTGAAAGAAAGATGACGACAAATTATCCACATCTTATTCAGGCAACTCGAACCGGATATATTCAAGCAGTCGATTATGATGTTTTTGATCAGAAAGACCGCGTGTATATTGATCGAACGGTCGGCTCATTCGTAACAGAGGGAGAAGCCATCGGACGGGCAACTTGCCGGGATATCAATGAAAGTATCTTGATTGGACCGACGAAATCTTCAGAACAGGATTTTGCATTTGTTCTTGAAAAATTAAGTGAAGTTGCTTTACGTGCGATTTCTCCCGGAATCAATGATCCGAATACAGCGAGACATGCGGTTCGGATTATTGGTGACTTAATGCGACAGTATGCCGTAATACCAGATGGTGTGCTAGTTGTTGGAAAGGACCAGCAACACATCGTCGTCAGGGAAACTTACCAACAATTGTTATACACGACGTTTTATCAACTACGACATTACGGAGCAGAAGATATTTCAGTTCTCGCGACGATGCTTGAGTCGCTTGGAACGATGAAGCGGCAAGCCTTACCAGCTCACTATGAAACGATTCAACGGTTCATTCCATACATCTGTTCGGAAGTACGTTTTGAAACAATGAACGACTGGGATCGTGATTTTTTACAAAAACAAATCCATCGGGCGTTGAATGAAACCTTTGTCTCATCTTCGACGTAATAATGGCAAGAGATTCAAAAAGGAAGGGAGGGATAGAAAGTGACCATTTTGTTATGGAGTCTGATCGTCGTGTGTTTTCTCGTCGCTTTTGCAGGCCTCGTATATCCGATCATCCCAAGTGCACCGATTTTAGTTGTGGGCTTCTTGATTTATGGATTTGGATTCGGGTTCTCTGAACTATCGATTAGTTTTTGGGTGATTCAAGCGATATTCATCATTCTCTTATTCACACTCGATTATCTCGTTAGCGCCTACACCGTCGATCGACGAGGAGGCTCACAAGCGGCTAAGATCGCAACGACAGTCGGATTGATTGCGGGACCATTTATTTTGCCGGGTATCGGATTATTAATTTTCCCGTTCGTCTTCGCCATCTTGACGGAAAAAATCATTAGTAAAAAGACATGGCAAACCTCGGTTTCAGTCGGGATCGGAACAGTCCTCGGTATCTTATCAAGTGCCTTGTTAAAGGGAATCACGATGTTACTCATGATCGTAATCTTTATTCTCTATGTCGTCTGACGGTCTGAAATGATGTCTTCAAGTACACATTTTGTGAAAGTTCCGTTATAGTATGAATATGAAAAAGTAGAGAAGCTTTGAAAGTCTGAAGCTTCTTTTTGCTGTAAACCACCAGATGCCTCGGCATCTGGCTTTATATTAATGGAGGTGAATCCCCTTTCTTCGGGGAAACGATTGGACAGTACACACTCAATGGAGACATTCGACACGACGACGATCATCATTCGGTTACTCGTCATTGCACTACTCATCGTCTTAACCGCTTTTTTTGTAGCTGCCGAATTTTCGGTCGTCAAAATGCGAATGTCTCGAATCGATCAGTTGATTACAGAAGGAAGCAAGACTGCGAAAGTGGCGAAGAGGCTACTTGAGAATTTGGATTATTATTTATCGGCCTGTCAACTCGGGATTACGGTGACAGCGCTTGGTCTCGGGTGGTTAGGAGAATCAACGGTAGGTGCAATTCTCGGTATGTTGTTCGAAGAGATTGACATTCCGAACTCCGTCTCGACGATCATTTCGTTCGTTCTTGCATTCTCGATTGTAACGTTTCTTCATGTCGTGCTTGGAGAACTTGCTCCAAAATCTTTAGCGATTCAAAAAACGGAAGCGATCACGATGTTACTCGCGCCACCACTATATTGGTTCGGTAAAATCATGAAACCTTTCATCTGGACATTGAACGGTTCAGCACGAATCATTCTTCGGTTGTTTGGCGTCGAGCCAGCGGGACACGAAGAAGTCCATTCTGAAGAAGAGATTAAAATCATCATGACACAGAGTTATAAGAGTGGAGAAATCAACCAGACTGAGCTTTCCTACATGCAGAACATCTTCTCGTTCGATGAGCGGATCGCGAAAGACATCATGTTACCGCGGACGGACTTAATCACGATTTCGAACGATGCATCGATGGAGGACATCATTCGCCTCGTTGAAGAGTATCAGTTCACACGTTACCCAGTAGCGGAAGAAGGAGATAAGGATAAAATCCTTGGCTTCATCAATGCGAAACAATTATTTACGGATCATATGGCGAACAAAGGAAAAGCATTAAGCTATTACATCCACAACTTGCCGATTGTATCCGAATATTCGCCGCTTCAAGATGCCATGCTGAAAATGCAGGTGGAACGGACACCGATGGCACTCGTCATCGATGAATACGGTGGTACGGCTGGTGTCATCACGATGGAAGACATCTTGGAAGAAATCGTCGGAGAAATCCGAGATGAATTCGATAAGGATGAGAAAGCAGATATCGAACAAATTCATGAGCGATTATACCGCATCTCAGGCCGTGTCTTGATTGATGACCTAAATGAACGTTTTAACTTAGGAATCGAAGAAGAAGACATCGATACGATTGGTGGCTGGGTCATGGCACAGGATACGGAAGTGTCGAGTGGTCAAGAATTCCGCTATCAGGAATACACGATCAAAGTCATGGAAGTCGATAATCATCAAGTGAAATCGATTTATCTTCAATTGCCTGACCAAGAAGAAACTGCAACAGAAGAGATTGGATAAGAAATAGAATGTGCAAGACGATGGACTTCGAGTTCATCGTCTTTTTTGTCTACTTAAAAAATGATTAGCTAAGGTGATAGACACCTCTTGTGTTTATCTCCCTCAGTGACGGGTATTACTGTCTATGTGGCAAAAAAAGCATTTTTTAATTCAACAGGAAAAGGGGTTTTCTATCATGTCAAACGTCATTCTTACTTCACGTGCATCAGCAGTCGGTGGTCGCGACGGGAAAGTCGCTTCAGACGATAACGTCATCAATCTCGATTTAGTCATGCCAGGAACAAAAGGCAAAGAAGACATTCCGACATCAAACCCGGAACAGTTATTCGCAGCAGGATATGCCGCTTGTTTTGATGGTGCCTATAATTTGATGGCGCGCCAAGCAAAAAAACGAGTCGAGACGCGGACGAATTCAGAAGTCAGCCTCTTACAGGACGAAGCGGATAACGGTGTAAAAATTGCAGCGAAACTCGTCGTCGAGGTCGTTGGCGTATCGCAAGAAGAAGCCGAAGACTTACTAGAGAAGACACACAATTTCTGCCCGTACTCGAAAGCGACACGTGGTAACATTGATGTCGATCTTTCTGTTAAAGTCGTCGATTCACTATAAACATAATCGACGAATCATAAGGAGGGCTTTCCATGGCACCGAAAGAAACCGATCGTCCAAATGAAGAATTTGAAGATGAACGGGATCGTCTGTCGAATAAAGAACGGAAACTGACAGAGGAGCAACAAAAGGAAATCCTAAAAGGAAAAGACGAAATGCCAGATGATACGGTCTCTCCACGAGATCGCGGAGAAGATCCGATTTAAATCAAACAACTTGGGGGATGAATCACATGTCTAAAAAAGTAGCAGTCGTACTCGCCGATCATTTTGAAGATGTAGAATTCACAGGACCGGTTGATGCATTAAAAGAAGCAGGGCACGAGATTACTGTCATTGGTGCCAAAAAAGGTGTAGAACTCGTCGGCAAACAGGAAGAGGCAAAAGTAAATGTTGATCTCTCGATTGATGAGACTTCAGCAGCAGACTACGATGCTCTCCTGATTCCAGGCGGATTTTCACCAGACTTACTTCGAGAAGACGAGCGTTTCGTCTCATTCGTCGAAGAATTCGATATGTCGAAAAAACCAATTTTCTCGATCTGCCATGGACCACAATTGATGATTAACGCAAAAATCGTCAAAGGAAGAAAAATGACAGGTTATAAATCAATTCGAATTGATTTAGAAAATGCTGGTGTGGACTTTGCAGATGAAGAAGTCGTCGTTGACGATAATTTCGTCTCAAGTCGTCAACCAGATGATATTCCTGCATTCAATCGGGAAATCGTTGCAAAACTTGGCTAATGGTATAGAACAAAAATCAGCACTGCGCTATCGCAGTGCTGATTTTTTTATAGGTTCTCTGGATAATCACAGAGTTCCGTAATGACGCCGTGTGAATGCCGGGGATTCATATAAATCAGTCGTCGTCCGAATGGCGTCGTTCGATACGTATCTTCTAAAAATGTTAACCCTTGTTGTTTTGCTTCTTCAATCGCTTGATCTAAATTCTCTACGCGATAAGCAATGTGATGGACACCTTTCCCGCGTTGTTTTAAAAAACGAGCAATCGGACTATCCGGACTTGTTGGCGTCAACAACTCGATGTGCGCATCATCGAATTCGATGACCGCAATATTGGAAGCGACACCAGGCGCAGGATTCGAGTACTCTTTTGTTAAAGTTCCTCCAAGTACTTTTGTATAAAATGAAATGGCTTCCTGCATGTCGCGAACAGCAATTCCAGTGTGGTCTAATTTCATATGATATCCTCCTTCTATTCGTTTCAGTTTCCCAAAAACACTTCAAAGTTGCAACGATGAGTTACCTTCCAAATGTTTCTATTACATACAAGAGGAAAGATTTATTTAAAATGAAATATCACTGAAATATTATGGAAGAGGAATGAATGCTATAATCAAAAACGTTCTTATAAAAAAGAAAAACTATTACAGAATTTAAATTTAACTTAAATACTCTACGATAAATCATAAAACATACACTACAGAAAAAGAGGGAATACTACATGAAAAAAACGTTCGCGTCGCTCATCGTTTCCGCACTGGTTCTTTCATCAGCACCTCATTTTGCAGCAGCTGACGATTTAAGTGAACAGAAAGCCAAAAACGAACAACAGCAACAAGACAATGCTAAAAAGCAAAAAAACTTAGAGTCTTCTGTTAATCAAGAAGGTCAAAAAATCTCTAAAACACAACAAGAAGTCAATCGACTAGACGAAGCGTTGAACGAAAAAATCTTTGCTGTCGAAACAAAAGATCGTCAAATCAAAGCAACGGAACGTGAAATCGTTGAACTTGGAAAAGAAATCGAGAAATATAAAGCGAAACTAAAACGCCAAGAAAAATTACTTGGTGATCGTCTTCGTGTCATGCAAGAGAATGATGGAAACTCAATTAAATGGGAAGAAGTCATCTTTGGCTCTAAAAATGTTGGTGACCTCGTAAGCCGTGTCATGGCAGGGAAATCCATTTCAAAACAAGATGATAAAATGATCACGGATTATCAAAATACGCAAAAGCAATTAGCAGATGCGCAACAAAAAGTAAAAGAAAAGAAAGCACAGTTGGTCGTTGAGAAACAAGAATTAAAACGTCAACAAGCAGATCTTGAATCGCAATTAAAAGAGCGGAACAAACGCTTAAAAGAACTTCGTAAGAAAAAAGAAAAGTTCGAAACACAGTTGATGGATGCAAAAGAAGTCCAGCAAATTCTAATTGCGCAAGAAAAAGCGATTGCTGCTGAAAAAGCAGCGCGTGAACGTGAAGCTCGAATTGAAAAAGAACGTCAAGCTCAAGCTGCACGTGAAGCGAAAGCACGCGCAGAAGCTGAAGCAGCACAAGCAGCAGCAGCACAAAAAGCAGCAGAAGAGCAAGCCGCTAAAGAAGCAGCAGCTCAGCAAGCAGCACAAGAGAAAGCAGCACAATCGGCAAAACCTTCTGGTTCGACGAAGCAATCGGCACCAAAACCATCTACACCAGCACCAGCTGCACCAAAACCAGCACCATCATCAGGTGGTCTGTTCATTCATCCAACTGCCGGAACTGTTACACAAGGGTATGGTTCTGCAGGTGGAGAGAACGGATATACGTTCCATAACGGAATTGACTTTGGTGGTCCAGTCGGTACGCCGATCGTGGCAGCTGCAACAGGTACAGTCATTACAGCATCAGGTGGCGGACCTTACGGAAATCATGTCATGATCGCTCACCAATTGAACGGGAAGACATATACGACAGTATATGCTCACATGAGTTCACTCAATGTTCATGCTGGTCAACGTGTCAGCCAAGGTCAACAAATTGGCGCGCTAGGTAGTACAGGAAATTCAACAGGACCACACCTACACTTCGAAATCCATGTCGGTGGGTATAGCTATAGTGCAACTGGTCCAGCTAACTCAGTCAATCCATTATCAATGCTTTAATCGTAAAAGAATCGTTGCATATGCAACGGTTCTTTTTTTTGTCATTTTCAAAAAACAAATCATATATTACAAAAAACCGTTTTCATTTGAAATGTAAATGAAATTTTTTTGAAACGATTACGGTGCTATAATCTATTTCAGATATGAGAGAAACTTGAATACTATAATAAAATATGAAAAAACATAAGTGAGGAAAACGATATATGCTAAAAAAACTAATTTCTACCATTGTTTTAGGAGCATTACTTATAACAGGAACACAACCGATTGCAGCAGCGACAATTAAAGAAAAAAAGGCTGAGAATGCCGCTGAACAACGTAAACTTGAAAAAGCAATCAAAAAACAAGAAGCTAAAATCTCAAAAGAGCAACGTCAAATCAATCAAATTGACGCAGCAATCAATGAAAAGATTTTCCAAGTCTCCGAAAAAAATAAACAAATTGAACAGTTGAACGTTCGAATCGATGAGTTAAAGGCAGACATCGTCCGTTACGAAGAAATGTTACAGAAACAGGAAGAACTACTCGGTGATCGTTTGCGTGTTTTCCAAGAAAACGATGGAAACTCGATTAAATGGGAAGAAGTCATTTTCGGATCGAAAGATTTAGGTGATTTATTTAGCCGTGTCATGGCGGGGAAAAAAATCGCTGAGCAAGACGATAAAATGATTTCGGATTACATCGCTACGCAACAAAAATTAGCAGAAGCAAAACAAGCGCTCGTTGAGAAAAAAGCGGAGCAAATGCAGGAAAAGAAAGTATTGATTGAACAAAAGAAAGCGTTAAAGCTTCAAATGAAAGAACGTAGTGCTACGCTGAAGAAATTACGAAAAGGGAAGACGAAGTTCACGACAGAACTGTTAGACGCAAAAGAACTTCAAGCGACTCTCGAAGCGCAAGAACGTGCAATTGCGGCAGCAAAGGCAGCCGCTAAAGCAGCGGCTGAAAAAGCAGCAGCGGAGAAAGCAGCAGCTGAAAAAGCCGCTAAAGCGAATGCTCAAGCAGCAAAACAAACAGGTAAGAGTTCGGAATCAACTGGTTCCGTTGCCCCGCCCGTTGTTTCGAGTGGAGGAAAATTCGTTCGACCGTCTTCTGGTGGAGTGTCACAAGGATTCGGACCAGCAAGCGGTGCGAATGGTTACACGTTCCACAACGGTGTTGATTTCAGTGGTTCGGTCGGGTCTCCAATCGTCGCGGCAGCAGCTGGAACGGTCATCACAGCATCAGGTGGTGGACCTTACGGCAATCATGTCATGATCTCTCACTTCCTAGATGGACAAGTGTACACGACCGTCTACGCACATATGAGTTCATTATCGGTTCGTGCAGGGCAAACGGTCTCTCAAGGTCAGCAAGTCGGGACACTTGGTAGTACAGGAAATTCAACAGGACCACACTTACATTTCGAACTACATGTCGGAGGCTATCAATACAGTGCTTCTTCTCCTCTAAATGCAGTCAATCCATTGGCATATCTGTAATCAAAACGGGCTTCGGCTCGTTTTTTTTTCTTCTCTATGCTACAGTTAAGGCGAAACGAATACTTGAGCAACTAGGGGAGCTGGAGGAATCCGGCTGAGAGGAAAACCAATCTGTTTTCGACCCTATTACCTGAACTGGATAATACCAGCGTAGGAAAGTTGAGCCGAACGGATACCGGAATGCGTGTATAACGCTTTCGTATAGCGTCGACTGCTTTTTTACAGCGGTCGGCGCTTTTTTGTTGGTCACGACTCCCTTACATTGCTCGATGGGAAGGTGAAAAGAACATGAAACATGTACTGACGATTGCGGGATCCGACTCCGGTGGTGGAGCTGGGATTCAAGCAGATTTAAAAACATTTTCGGCTTTAGGCGTTTATGGAATGAGCGTACTGACAGCCGTCACAGCGCAAAATACGTTGGGAGTTCAAGCAGTGGAAGAGTTATCCCCAGAAATCGTAGATGCCCAGTTAACGTCGATTTTTTCAGACATTCGTGTCGATGCGATCAAAATCGGAATGGTCTCGAATGCGCAGACGATTCGTGTCATTGCTACACATCTCCGTAAACAAACAGTCCCTATTATATTAGATCCCGTCATGGTCGCTAAAGGCGGTCATGCCCTATTGCGGACGGAAGCTGAACAAGCATTGATTTCAGAACTTTTACCACTTGCGACACTCGTCACACCGAATTTACCGGAAGCAGAGCGTTTAACAGGACGATCGGTCACCAATCTAGAGGAAATGCGACTGGCGATGCATCAATTGGCTACACAGACAGGTGCAGTATTACTAAAAGGTGGACATCTCTCAGGAGCTGCGACGGATTTGTTGTTTGATGGGGAAGTGGAACACCGCTTCACATCGGAACGATTAGACAATCAACATACTCATGGTACTGGTTGTACCTTATCCGCAGCTATTGCAGCGCGGATGGCGCTTGGAGAAGATTTACAAGATAGTGTACGACAGGCGAAAAACTATGTCACGGAGGCAATTCGTCATGGATTTGCTCTCGGACAAGGTATTGGACCGACACATCATTTTCATTCACTTTGGAGGGATGCACATGTTTACGACCATTCTTGAACACAAACCACTCATTCACCATCTGACGAACACGGTGACGATCAACGACTGCGCAAACGTCACACTCGCTGTTGGAGCATCCCCCGTCATGGCAGAAGACATTCGTGAAGTAGAAGAGATGGTTAGACTCGCGCAAGCTCTTGTCTTAAACATTGGTACGATCGATGCAGACATGCAAGCAGCTCAACGACTCGCAGTCCGTGAAGCGGGACGTTTGAATGTCCCAATCGTTCTTGATCCCGTAGGAGCAGGAGCAACGACATTACGTACTGCTTTTTCCAAAGAACTCATTGATCTCGGGTGTACGGTCATTAAAGGAAATGCTTCTGAAATCAAGACGTTACTTGGGGAAGACGGACGAACTAAGGGAGTCGATGCTGCGGGAGATGCAATGATGGATCGAGAAAGTATTCGCGTATTCGCTCGCAAACACAAATCTGTCCTCGTCGTGACAGGTCCGAACGACTACATTACGGATGGAACGCGCGAAATGGAATTACATGTAGGAACACCGCGTCTAGGAGACATCACGGGTACGGGCTGTATGACGGCCTCCTTGATTGCGAGCTTCCTCGGTGCAGGATATACGGCATTTGAGGCGGCTGTCCACGGGACATTTGTCATGGGAAAAGCAGGGGAACAAGCAGCCTCCGCGCAAGGTCTTGGTGATTTTAAACGAGAGTTGTTCAATGCCATCAGCCTTATGACGGAGCAAGACCTGGTGGAGGTGACAGAACGTGTCAATTGATTACTCCATCTATGCAGTGACGGATCGTCGGTACCATCCTGGAGTCGCGATCGATACGGTCGTTGAGGAAGCCATTTTAGGTGGTGCAACAATCGTGCAATTACGGGAAAAAACAGCGCAAGGAAAGGAATTCTTCGATCAGGCAGTTCGGTTAAAAGCACTCACGGATCGCTACGATGTTCCTTTGATCATCAATGATCGGATCGATATCGCGTTACTCGTCGGAGCTGGTTTGCATATCGGACAAGAAGACATTCCTTTAACCGCAGCACGTCGCCTTTTACCAGATGCTGTGATTGGCGTATCAGTAGCGACCGTTGCACAAGCGATTGAAGCAGAACGAGACGGAGCCTCTTATTTAGGGGTGGGTTCTCTATTTGCGACGTCATCCAAAGCGGACGCTGATTCCATGTCGCATACGATGCTTCAGGCGATTCGGGAAGCCGTACGATTACCTCTAATCGGTATTGGTGGAATCACAGCAACGAATGTCTCCTCTCTGCCCATCCCGCTGGAAGGGTATGCCGTCATCTCAGAGATTTTCGCTAAAGAAGATCGACAACTCGCTGCGCAGCAAATGACAGATGCTGTGCGAGAATGGCATCAATCACTTCAGAACAGGGTATAATCCGTTCAGAGGTGATTGTATTGAAATGGCAGACGATCCGTTTTCGCGGCTATTGGATTCGATATCGGTTAGAACCACAAATCATTCGAGTCGATAATCAGGGGATCTACCATCTAGGAAAAGTCTTATTTCCGCGTCCTAATCGTGTTTCCTATGAAATGGCCCTTTTATTGAAAGAAAAGTATGAAAGACGCTACAAACGTCCGTTGTATATTAAAACGAGTTCGATTGCGACGGAAATTTGGGGTCATACTCATTTAGATATTTATTACCGGGCACTTCTTCGTCTACCGATTCCGACGCGACTTCGTCAACGTTATACGAACCGATTAGAAAGCACGAAAATCATTGATATCGGCGTACTCGCTGTCGACCAAAATCGAATTGTCTGGGATATCGGAGATTACGTAGGAGGATGGTTCGTGTTTTGGCTCATTCGCAGACGAATGCGCTGAACTTGCAATGTCCCGTTTCTCGTGGTGCAATATAGGTAGAAACGAGGTGACAGACATGGACATTCCCCGTTGTGAAACGATTGCGATTGACGAACAGCGTGCGTCTGAAATCGGACGAATCGTGGATACGATTCCGACGCTTGAAATCGGAAAGCTATTTAAGATTCTTTCGGATGCGACACGACTGCGAATCGTTTATGCGTTGACGATCGAAGAAGAACTATGCGTTTGTGATGTCTCAGCCTCTGTCGACTGTTCGATCGCGACAGCGTCGCATCATCTTCGGTCTTTGTTGAAACAAGGACTCGTCAAGTTCCGAAAAGAAGGAAAAGTCGTTTATTATTCCTTAGATGATCATCATGTATCATCGCTTGTGCATATGGTGATGGAACATGTACAAGAGGGAAAAGCAATGCCTGAATAAATCTTTAGAATAAACGAAAAGCGCAGCCGAAGCTGCGCTTTTCGTTTATTCTAAAGACGATTGTTCTGATCCGTTAGGAGCGAAGCGGTGGAAGAAAAAGACCGTGGCACTAATTAATAAAAAGGACAGGATGGAGAGAGCGAGACACATCCATTTATATGTAGCGATTAAAGAATCTGATTGTTGTAATTTGGCTTGAAGCGTTTTATACAAATCATCTTTCACACGGGATAAGTCTTCGAGAATCGTTTGAGTCGTCTGAGTCGACTGTCTAGCAAGATGTTTTGCGGCTGTTGGACTTTGACGTTCATAGACAACAAACACGCGTTCAATCTCGGACTCCCAGACATTGTTGCGGCGAAGGAGATCTTTAATCGTCCCTGGGGTAGTCGACGATTGGTTCAGACTATTGCGCAAATCATGAATTTTAGACGTTGAAAAGTAATATTGTTCGATATAACGATTATCTTCATACAATAAGAGACCACGAACCGCATTGGCACGATCTCGATTGTGTTCGACCAACTGATCTACCTGATTGATTAACGGTATATCATGATCCTTCATTTGCTCGGTCATCGTTGCAATCGTCCGATAACCGGATAACGCATAGATGATCGGGATAGAGGCGAATAAGCTGACCAAGAAAATCAGCAGAATACGCTGACGCCAAAGAGAGTGCATGCAATCATTCCTTTAAATAAAAGACATGTCATAAGCTTAACGACTATCGTAAAAAAAGTGAAGCCTGTCTATTTTTTGAATAGGGATAATGATCGAAAAAGTGAATAATACTAATAAAAAAGCAGGAAAGATGATGCAATACGAGAAGCTGTTTTAAGAAGATAAAAAAAGCACAGCTAAGCTGCGCTTGATGTTAAAACGAATACGAATGTTCCTTGTAGTTTCCGAAAACCATGTGGATTTCCGAGAATGTAACGAATGCATTCGGTTCGACAGAAGAGACGATTTCTTGCAAACGGACGATTTCGTTATTTTGAACGACGACATAGACCATTTTTTTCGTTCGGTTGGAGTATCCCCCACGTGCATCAAGAATCGTGACGCCACGTCCGAGTTCTTTTGTGATGACTTCATTGATTTCATCTGCTTTCTCACAAATGATGATACATTGCTTAGAAGCAGAATAGAAGCTGTAAACCGTCTGAAGGGCTTTGGCGCGAACAAAGCTCATGATGAGAGCGTACATAACATGTTTAAGATCAAAGACCCACCATACTAGGATGTAGATGACAAGATCTTGCATCAGAAATATACGAGGAAGTGGCCAGTTATGAAAACGAGCAAAGAAAAACTTTCCAAGAATATCAAGCCCTCCAGTTGAAGCACCACCGAAGAAGATCAATGCCATTGCGAGACCAGAAACTAGACCAGCAAAGATAGAAGCGACGAGCGGATCATTTAGAGATTCCGGAACGATTTGAGTAGGGATCCAGTCAATTAAAAAGGAAGAAGCAATGACGATAATTCCAGATAAGAACATGAATCGTTTGCGCAGGAAACGGAAACCTAAAAGGAAGAGGGGAATGTTTAAGAGCAATTGCGTTAATCCGATTGGCGTGTGGAAGAGCTCTTGAATAATGAGCGTGATCCCCATGATACCACCTGATCCGATATCATTTGGAGATAGTAGTAGGCTGATGTAAAGGGAATACAGCAACGTACCAATGATTAAGAAACTGATTTTTTCAACTCTCTTTTTCTGTGGGTGTGTTGTAGTCATGGCAATATGATGAGTGACCTCATGCTCCTCCTTCTGTGAGTATCTGCCTGCAAGAGTACGCTCATATGCATAAAATTTCAACCCTTCTTATGAAAAAAAGATGAAAAAGGGTACGTTTTTTTAGGAAGGTGATGAAAATGAAGAAAATGTTATGGATTCTTGGTTGTATCTGCTTAGGAATACTAGTTGGAATTCGTCTTTTTGAACAACCCAACGAAAAAAATCAATCATCCATTTGGCATGATGGTGATCTTGTAGCGAGACAAGTGGGGGCCTCGATGACGAATACGGTAGCGGTTCGTCAACTAGCCGAACAACTTCCGTTCTCATCAGAATTAAAACAGGTAGATGTTGAAGGAGAATCGTTACGTCTTGCCTATGAAGTGACAGGAAAAGAGCGACAAGCTTGGATCGGTACCGATACTGGGACACTACAAGTGAATCAGGATTTTTTAAAGGCTCGATTATCTAAAGTTCTGATGCATCATACGCTTGTTTTATTTTCAACGATTCCTGATTTAACTGACCTGGAAATTCACTACACGGATCCGTATTCAGGTGCAGATTTTACGATGGACCGGAAAACATTCGACGCCTATACTCCGACCGATATCGAACGAGCTACTTCGTCTTCTAGACGCTTTAATCGTGTCGTCATTGATGGCTATGTGCTTGATGAATCAAGACGAAATACTTTCTTTGAACGCTTCGCATCACGACTACGAATTCAAACTAATTAGTTGTATAAAGCAAGAAAAGGCATTTTTCACAATCTCGACACAATGATATCGTTTACATCTCGTTCTTTTATAAAAACGATAAAACAGGTCTATTCAATACTTGAACATCTTTTAAGATGGAAGTATGATAATAAATGAACAAACATTGTGAAGTGTTGAACAAAAGAAAGAGAGGTTTCTACGATGAACGAGGTAGAAGCATTAGAAGGATTACGGAATAAAGCAATCAAGTCGACGCGCATGCTACAAATGCGTCCTCTCGAGTATTTAGTTCGTGCCATGCTAGCGGGGATTTTCATTGGATTTGCAATTATTTTTACCTTAAAAGCAATTAACGGTCTATATATGGCGGAGTCACCTGTTGCGACACTTGTCGGTGGACTGACCTTCGGAGTGGCACTTGTCTTGATCGTTTACGGTGGGGCAGAGCTGTTCACAGGAAATACGATGTATTTCACGACGGCGACGATGCGCGGCTATACGACGAAGATGGATACGATGAAGGTCTGGTTAATCTGTCTAATCGGAAATGGACTTGGAGGATTGGCGTTTGCGCTACTCTTTTCCCAAACAGGAATCATACAAGAGCTTGGTATGAACAATTGGTTGTTTGCGGTATCGGAAACGAAAATTCATCATACGACGTGGGAAATTTTCACGCGGGCAATCTTCTGTAACTGGATGGTCTGTTTAGCGATTTTCATTCCAAAGAATATGAAGAATGAGTTGGCGCAAATCATGATGATGATGGTACTTGTTGCAGTATTCTTCGCATCGGGATTTGATCATGTCATCGCCAATATGGCATTGTTCTCTATTGCATTAGTCGTACCACACCCGGATACGATCACATTTGCAGGAGCGATGCACAATCTGTTACCGGCTTTAGCTGGTAACATCATTGGTGGAGCAGTCTTCATGGGAATGATTTATACGTGGTTGAATAAAGAAAAACTAGAGGTGGATGAATCACGTCAATCTACGGCACCGGTTCATATCGCTTCGAAGCAAAACGCATAAAAAAGGGCAGCTGTTGCGACAGCTGCCTATTTTTATTCCATATGTTGAAAGCGATCGACGTCTGCTGCGAGTTCTTCATAGATCGTTTCGACGATTTGTGCGTCATCAAAGAGCCCGAGGACGTTATCGTCCGGTAAGGCGTCAACAGGAGACGTGAAGTACAGAACGGCCGTCAACAATAATTGTTCCTGTTCCGCATGCATTTCAAATTTTTTCTGATAGAGAGCACGAAGCATTTCAAGCAGTTGTTTTAATTGAAAATAAAGGACGAGTTCTGCCTCGCGTTCGATGTCCGAGCTTTCTGTAGACGCGATATCTTGCGTCAAGTGCGCAAGTCCGACTTCTGCTCGAACTAACAATTCTTGTTGTGCTTTTTCATCCCCAACGAGGTCGAGTGCCTGTCGGTGAAAATACGTATAAGCCGATTTAAAATCTCCGGGTGTAAATTCCATGGTGATGCCTCCTTCTATTCTCCTTCTAGTTTCGCCTTATTTCTTGCAAAATTGCAACTATTTCGTGAAAATAAAGATACAAGAAAGGGGATTACATAATGCCGACACAAGCAGAATTACAACAATACGCGTCTTTAGCCGTGCGTACTGGAATTAATCTACAACCAGGACAACAACTCGAGGTGCGTGCAGGAATCGAAAATTTGCCGCTCGTTCGTGAAATCACGCGTGTTGCCTACGAAGTAGGAGCTACGCAAGTATATGTACAATGGTCAGATGATGAGATGACGAAAATCCGTTATTTCGATGCACCGGAAGAGTCGTTTGATACGTTCCCGGATTGGTTAAAAGCACGTTACGACCAACTGGCAGAAGAAAAGACAGCGTTCTTATCGGTCGTCAGTGAAGATCCAGATTTATTGAATGGCGTTGATTCAAGTCGAATCGCACGTGCGAATAAAGCAGCCGGTGTCGCTCTCGCTAATTGGCGGAAGTTCGTCATGAGTGACAATGTCAGCTGGTGTGTCGTAGCAGCACCTTCTGAAAGCTGGGCGAAGAAAGTATTCCCTGATTCAAGTGAGCCAGTTGAAGAGCTCTGGTCAGCTATTTTAAAAGCAACACGTGCCGATCAAGCGGATCCGGTCGCTGCATGGGCGGATCACGATCAAAATCTGCGTTCAAAAGCAAAATTCCTGACAGAGAAGAAATACAAAACATTGCACTACACAGCCCCAGGAACAGAATTATCAATCGAATTACCAGAACGTCACGTTTGGTTAGGTGGCGGTGGTCCGAATGCAGATGGTGTTGATTTCATCGCGAATCTGCCGACAGAAGAAGTATTCACGTTACCGAAAAAGACAGGCGTCAACGGGCACGTCTCGAGCACAAAACCACTTAGCTATAGTGGGAACTTGATTGATGAGTTCACACTCTGGTTCGAGAACGGAAAAATCGTTAAAGCGGAAGCAAAACAGGGTCAAGAAGCACTAGATGACTTGATTTCACTTGATGAAGGTGCACGTTATCTCGGAGAAGTTGCGCTCGTACCGCACCGTTCGCCGATTTCTGACTCGGGTATCCTATTCTATAATACATTGTTTGATGAAAATGCTTCATGCCACTTAGCGATTGGTCGTGCGTACTCGACATGTCTCGAAAATGGTCCAAGCCTTTCAGCAGAAGAACTAGAAGCACAGGGTGCGAACGACTCGATGACGCATGTCGACTTCATGATTGGATCCGCGGATCTATCGATTGAAGGAGAACTTGCGGACGGAACGCGTGAATCAGTCATGCGTGACGGAAACTGGTCGATCTAAACGAACAAAAAGGTGAGTCCGAATACGGAGCTCACCTTTTTCGTAAAATGATTGATTATGCTTCTTCACCGATGATTTTCACTTCTGTCTCAAGTAAGATACCGAATTTTTCTTGAACGGTTTCTTGGACATGACGAATGAGCGCGATATAGTCGGATGCTGATGCATTCTCGACGTTGACGATGAAGCCAGCGTGTTTCTTCGACACTTCAGCGCCACCGATGCGTGTTCCCTGTAAGTTGCTATCTTGAATCAGTTTCCCTGCAAAATAGCCTTCTGGACGTTTAAAGACGCTACCACAAGAAGGATACTCGAGTGGTTGTTTCGTTTCTCGCTTATGCGTCAAATCATCCATGACTTCCTTGATTAGTGCTGGGTCACCCTCTGTTAAGGCAAACCGACCTTCGAGGATGATATATTCTTTCTTCGAGAAGCAACTTGTCCGGTATCCCAGTTCGAGTTCATCATGCGAAATGTTTAACAGTTCTCCTTGTCGTGTCAATACAGTAGCGCTATGGAGACAATCCTTAACTTCACCACCGTATGCTCCCGCATTCATGATCAATGCGCCACCAATCGTTCCTGGAATCCCACAAGCGAATTCAAGACCGCTGAGCTGATGCGCGTAAGCTACACGTGAAGCTTCGATGATTGCTGCGCCACTTTGAGCGACGAGTTCATGTCCTTCGACCGAGATATCGGTTAACTTCTCAAAGGAGAGGACAATGCCGCGGATGCCACCATCACGAACGACAAGATTCGATCCGTTTCCAAGCAACGTCAAGGGAATACCTTGTTCGTAAGCATATCGGACGACAAAAGCCGTTTCTTCATAAGAAGTTGGGATGATGAATAAATCCGCGATTCCTCCCATTTTAGTATACGTATGATATTTTAACGGTTCATTGATTAGTACGGACTCTTTTGAAATGCCTTCATACAGTCCCGTCATTACTTGTTCAGTCATTATGGTCTCAGTCCTTTTCGTGAATTCCTACCCAGCGCTCATGCGCTCAAAATATATTTTAACATTAATCGTGCGGTCGTTGTTCAACATACTGTTCCCAAAATACCGACTTATGCCGGGAATTGCAAGCACTAGGGAGTGAATGTCATCGATTAGTAATGAAAAATGTCACAGGGAAAGCAGGATCAGGAAGAGGAATGAAGCGAAAAGAACTCGGGAAAAGAGAAGTATAGAAGGAGGCGATGACGATGGAAAGTGAACGTTTATGGATGCGACCGTTCGAAGAAGAGGATTTCAGTTTTTATAAGTCGCTTGTCCAAAATGAGCAAGTTATGCGTTATATCAATGGAGGTACGGCTCTGAGTGAAGATGAAGCACGAGAGTGGTTCGAACGGCAATTGGAGCGATACTCGGATGAACGACAAACTGGTTTTTTGCTGTTATTCAAAAAAGAAACGAATGAACCGATTGGTTTCGCTGGGTTATTGATGCAGGAAGTGGATGGAAAAGAAGAGTTAGAAGTCGGTTATTGGCTCGAACCGAAGCACTGGAAAGTCGGTTATGGTCGTGAAGCAGCGAAACAACTAATGATGGAGGGGTTCAATCGAGGGCATGATCGAATCATCTCAATCATTCATCCTGATAATCGTGCTTCGCAAAATGTTGCTCGTGCAAACGGACTGAATTGGGAAAAAGATACGATTTTTAGAGGTATTCCCGTCACGATCTACGCAGGACAATTATCACGACTTTGTCGTAACTAAAGAGGAGAGCTTTTTATGTACGAATTTGAATTCAAGTCTTTTCATCACATGACACCTGATACCTTATATGCACTTTTAAAATTACGAACGGATATCTTCGTCGTTGAGCAGGAGTGTGCGTATCCGGAGCTAGATGATCAAGATCAACAAGCGACACACCTAATCGTACGGAGTGAGAGCGGTCAAATCGTCGGATGTCTTCGGATATACGATCATCCGACAAAAGGAATAGCGATTGGACGGGTAGCCGTTCACCATGCACACCGGTCGGTTGGGTTAGCAAGACAAATGATGGAGAAAGCGATGGTTCATTTGCAGAAAGAAGCTGCGATCTACTTACAGGCACAAGCACACCTAGAAGGGTTTTACGGGTCGTTTGGTTTCGAAACCGTATCCGAACCTTATTTAGAAGATGATATTCCACATGTGGACATGCAGTTTCACGTAAAGGATTCGAAAAAAGACTTCACGTCGACGATCGATGAACCGATGAATAAGTAGAATGAACTTTTCTCGGAGGTGGATCAGTCATGAAGAAAGTGCTGGTCATTTTCGCTCTTAGTCTAATCGGTATCCTATCTTTAGGAGTGGGTATTTCGTATGCTCAATTGCAGGGAAATTATCGTGACTCTGAAAAAGAATTGATGACGATTTTAGAGCGGCAACATGATTTATCAGCTTCCTCCTTTCTTGAAGTACGCGCATCATTCTCTTTACGACATCGACAAATCATACACGTTCGACTTCGGGGTGAACCTGCCATCACATACGAGTTCATTCAACCAAAGGATGAAATCGAATATCTGGGGTCTGTCGGAACAAGTGTTGAAAAGACAGGAAAACAAGATGCCGTTTTTCGAAATACTCATCTAAAAGTCGGTAAAAAATAAAAAATGGAGAATCTTCCTGAAATGACGGAAGATTCTCCATTTTTTGCTTTCAAGACGATACGATATTGCGTACACTACGAAGAGATACTGGAATGAGGAGGTCGAGGGAATCATGTGGAAACCCTTTATAAAAAATCAATCAATTGCACCGGCGTTACAAGCCTTCCGGGAGCTTGACATCGAAATGTTTCGGACACATGTTGCCCAACTGAACGATGCGGAACAACAGGCCTTACAATTCATTAAGCGTGCGCTAGAGCAGGATTCACCTGCTCATTTAAAAATAGCGCTTGAAATGAAACAACCACTCGTCGAGGTCGATCGTCTGTTTCAAACACTCGTCACTTGTCAAAATCGTCAGCAGTTACTCGAAATGTTGCTAGCATACGGTCTGGACGTCAATCAAGTCTATACACTTGAAGGGCATCGCTCGATCGTCCGCCAACCTCTTCACTTTCCGGTAGGTCTATATGCGGCGCGCCATTCAGAGTTATGGGCACTTGTTGCTGAAAAGCTGGACGTTACTTATACGATGCATCTTCAACGCAGTGATCAATTCATGGAGACGCATGAATTGAATCTGCTTGATCTCGTCTTATTGCTCGATATTGAAGAGGAGTTGACGATTCGAGTGCTTGATCAACTATGCGAATGCAAGGCGACCGTTGGACTTGCAGAACGATTACAACGTCCCGCTTCACCATTGTTGCTAAAGACGATTGAGGCGGATGCCTATTTGCCGACGTTTGTTTATGCTAAACATTATGTCCCCTTTTATGCGTTGATCGGACGACAAACCGTACTGTTCCAATCTTTGTTGAACCGTGTGATGCAAGTATCCATTGCGTCTGAAATTATTGAAGATGCCTTGCTTGCTTTTCATAACCATCAACCGGGACTTGCCTTGACATGGGGAGATGCCTATATCGAACAGTTATACGAGATGGGGCTAGTGCTTCGTAAAACGGGTCATGTTGATTTTCGGGAAATGGATGCGGAGTATGTGTTGCCTGAATACAAGGGAATCGTCAATCGCCTAAATGATTAATGGAGGTTGATCCGTACTGAACGTATGCCAATGAGAGGTTAACTGGATATCGCAAAACATCGAGGGGTGATACAGGCGTAGTACATCTTGTTGTGTGGATAGAAAAGATACTTCAAACGTTTGGATGTTTGCGCGTCGTAATTTTTCTTGAAATGTATGAAGGATACGGCTACCGTATCCTTGACGTCTCAGCTCAGGTAGGCACGTAATTTCAAGAAGACGGATATTTTGTCCCTGCTTTTGAAATAATAGTGTACCGACGACCAGTTGCTTATCATAGACTAGGTAAGGAATCGCTTTTCGGTGAATCAACTTGTCTAAATCAGATACCTGATAAGGAAAAAAGTGATGTGTTCCTCGAATGGCATCATTACGAAGTGCGAGATAAGTATCTTGATTCTGTGCATGAACAGCTTTCAAACGCAGCGTAGCAGGCTGTCCTTCTGAGAGTCCAATTAAACGAAACTGTTCGGCATATAAACTATAACCAAGCTCTTTCCAAATCGAAGTTAGAGAAAGATCATGCGGCGGGGAGACTTGTACATGAATATGCCGACATCCTTGTCGAACGGCATGTAAGTGTAGCAAAATAGCCAGACGACGAAAGGCTTTGATATCGTGAAAGGCACCGTTTATAAAGTGAACGATGTCATGCACGACATGATATCCAAGCGTCGCTTTCACCTGACCGGATTCGAGGTAGACCCATTGACAATCTTCAAGCGGCTGAAAAAATGAAAAATCAGATGCCTTTTGATGGTGCTGTAGAAGTTGATGGACGTGTCGCCTTTGAACATGAGATAATTGATTGTAATACACAATAGGCAAATTAAGTTCCTCCTTTAGCAAAGTGAAGTTGAAAATATCTTGCTTTTATATTACAGGAAATAAAAGGTATTTATATCTTCTATTTCAAACAAAAAGTAGATGGATTCCTGAAGATAAGAAAGAATCGAGGCAAAATGATCATGAAGTATCTCTGGATCGTCATCGGTTTATCGGGCTGGTTACTCAGCGCGGATACATTGGTAGCCGAAGCACGTGATTACGATGAACCGGGTGTAAGCAGTTCGACGACATATGGCAATTATGGCGCGGAGGATCATATCATCGTTGATCGGGAGGAACCGATTTATGAAGGATTCGATTCACCGAACGACATGGCATTTCTATTCGCTTGTATTGCACTACTCGCAACAGTCGGACTTGGCATCGTCAATGCCTCCGATTGAAATGAATCTGACTAATAAAAGGCAAGTGACGAATCCATCGTCACTTGCCTTTTATTGTCTACTACGTGTGAACAAGAAGAATCTATTCTTAGAAATGAATTCGTTTTTTTCGACCAACGCGTGCCATTCGTTCGTGTTCTTGTTCGAGTCCAGCGCGTTCGAGGAGATCGAGGTAATAGCGAAACGGAGTCGAGCGATGCGAAAAATATGGGATATATTCTGTGAACAGCATTGTCTCCGCTCGTTCTAACGCGCGTAGGGAAATGAGGGCATGTAGCTCTGCGAAACGAATTTCTTGATAGGTGGATAAAGCGTCCGCATCAATCCGAACATGCGATTGTAGTTTTTTTGCATGCGCATTCAAGCAATGGATGTATGCTTCTTGATGTTCTGGTTTCTCGCAATGAGCAAGTACGGCAAGCAAAAGATCACTGCGCTCAGTATCGACGTCCATCGGAACCTTCAACGCTGTATAGAGGGCGCGTTCCATCCATTCGACACCATGACTATCATTTTTATAATAGCCGACTAATTCTTGAAAAAAATCGACTTGCGAGACTTTCAATAATCGAAACGGATCATTACTTAAAAATAAAGGTTCTTCCCCGGCAGCCGACGAAAGAAGAAAGAAAAATTCCTCAAAGGCAATCCGGGTTCCGTTTTTACGATGAGCATAATGGCGTAAATGCTTCAACAGACGTTTTGCGGTGATATACCAATTCTTTTGTTCGCGAAGCGGTACGATCGGATTCGGCTCAAGGTACTGGAGATCGTATGCTAATTGAATAAACCGTTCCGTCTGAGCAATCGTCTGTTCGACGGTCGGTTGTTCCTGTTCTTTTTGCAAATCCTTATACTTCATGAACTGTGTCAACATGGCGTCAAACTCTTTCTCTTCGATGACTTGTCTCGGGAGTTGACGATAGATTTCGACGATGATATCGCGAAGGGTCGTATCGCCATATTGTTCTAGTAAGAGTCGCAGTTTCCGTATTCTCATGATCGCCCTCCTTCGCAAGAAAAGCACAGTACAACACTATTCATTTCCCGCTTTTTTCATAAACCGAACCTCTTCATTTGCGCTTTTTAGTCAGAGACGACTATCTTAAATAAGAAGACTCATTACAGAAGGGGACGATTACACATGAATGAAACCATTGAACATTTACTCAACCACCGGTCAATCCGGAAATTCAAACAACATCAATTAGACGAAGAGACGATTGAAACACTCATAAAAGCCGCACAGGCTGCCTCGACATCTTCTTATCAGCAAGCTTATGCCATTATCGGTGTCGAAGACGAAGGATTGAAGCGACAATTAGTTGACGTTGCAAGTGGTCAACAATATGTGGCAGAAAACAGTTACTTCTTTGTCTTTTGTATGGATTACCACAAACATACGTTAGCGGCAGAGCTAGCAGGAGGCGACGTTAGCCGGACGATCGAGACGACAGAAGCGCTTGTTGTAGGGGCTGTCGATGCGGGACTCGCTGCTCAAAATTTAGTCGTAGCTGCCGAGTCGCTCGGCTACGGAACGGTCTACATCGGTTCACTACGAAATGATGCCCGTCGTGTCAGCGAACTCTTACAACTTCCAGATCACGTCGTACCATTATTTGGAGTCGCGGTCGGTCTTCCGGATCAACAACCGGGTAAAAAACCCCGCCTTCCGATGGATGCGGTCTTCCACCGGAATACGTATACTGATGACGATACGATGCGTGAGTTACTGACAGGATACGAAGAGTCAACGTCATCGTATTACGGAGAACGGACCGGTGGTCAACGGACAGAAGGGTGGGTCAAACAGATGGCTGCCTCGATGCACGAACCGAAACGGACGTATCTCCGCGAATTCTTGAAAGAGAAACAGATCGCAAAAGATTGATACGGAGGTATCTGAATGGCAGAACATCAACCACACCGCTCTCGCTTGGAGCGACGACGTATGCAGTTAGAAGAGCAAGCTAGACAAGAAGAAGAGCGGGCTAGGCGAGAAGAAGCTTTTTCGAAAGCATACGCGCCGGACGAATCATTTTCTCAAGAATCCTTTAAGAAGCAGCAAGAACCGGCTACGTATCATCGATATGTCGAAGAGCAACCGCGAGATCGAAAAAGTACATCGCGTCGTTCCGGGAGCGGCATGCTTAAACAGGTCGCACAGATGATCGGGGGTGCCGGATCACGGTTGTTTGCTAATCGGGATCGCTCGAGACTCTCGAGGAAGGCGGGGCGATCAGAGCAATCGGTACGGCAGACTCCTGACGTTTCTTCACAAGAAGCTCATCCTAAAAAAATCAAGAAAAAACGTCGTGTTAAACGAAAGCTTCTTGGACTATTTTTATTGTTGCTCATCGCATTCGTTCTTTTTGCCTCACAACCGTTCACGTTCTTGTTGATCGGAAGTGATGCACGACCTGGAGAATCGTTGCGAGGATCACGTTCGGACTCTCTGTCGGTCATGCAATTCGTTCCACTTTCTCGAACGATTCAGTTGACGTCGATTCCTCGAGACACGTATACACCGATTTCCTGTGAGAATGGAAAGAAGGATAAAATCACACATGCCTTTGCCTTCGGTGGAGAAGAATGTACGCAAGATGCTGTTTCGGGTCTACTCGATGAAGAAATCGATGGAAAAATTGTCATCTCCTTCGATAGTTTCATCGGATTAGTGGATCAAATCGGCGGAATTGACCTGGTCTCGACAGGAACGTTCTCCGAGCAGGATGCGAGTGGGAAAGCAAATCAGTATTCATTCCAAAAAGGGAAGGAATACCATATGGATGGTGCGATGGCACTTGCCTATTCGAGACATCGAAAAACGGATAATGACGGAGCGCGCGCGAATCGTCAGTCGGAAGTCATCCAAGCCGTCGCGACACATTTGATGAAGCCGACTGGATGGTCGAAAATTCCAGCAGCGCATACGTATATGAAAGAAGAGATGAACCTTGATTTAAGTGTCCGCGAGATGGCGACGGCAGGGTTATCGATTGCCTTGATGTCAGAACGAAAACATTATGAAATCGAAGCCGTCAGCCAACGACTGAACGGGATTTTCTATGATTTACCAAATGAGAAGGCATTGCAAGAATTACGTGATCAGCTTGATACGACGTTTTATGGCACATTGAAGAACTAAGGGGGAGGGGTTTCCTTCCGGTCATTGCGGGTATAAATTGATGTACGTTGCTCCTTTGGTGGATTGTTTTAGGTTATCTCTGAAATGATGATTTTGGACATGATATCATGACATTCCACGAAGGTGACTAACTTATCGAGGAGGGACCCCCCATATGAAAGTACTAGTCGTAGGTGCATCCGGTACGATTGGAGCGCGCGTCGTCAAATCGCTTGCCAAGGGTCATCAGGTCACGGTCATCGTTCGTCATGAACATCTGGTGGAACGATTCGAAAAACTCGGTGTCAAGGCGCATTACGTCGATATCGAAACAGAACTCGAAAAAGTCATTGAGCACGGAGTCGCAGGGCAGGATGCAGTCATTTGTGCGGCTACCGCAGGAGTAGACGGCGAAGCAACCGAAATAGAACTGCTGGATCGAACAGTCGCTTTGAAAACAATTGATGCAGCTAAAAAGGCACGCGTACGTCATTTCGTTCTACTGAGCGCTTATGGTGCAGATCGCCCCGAGCAATTCAAGAAAGATGTCTATCCGTTCTATGCTGCTAAGAATGCAGCAGAGGAGCAGATTGAACATAGTGGTTTGACGTATACGATCATTTGTCCGGTTGCCATCACAACAGGTGAAGGGCGTGGCTTGATTGAAGCCGATGAAGATTTGAAGGACACGAAGGACGCGACGATTTCGGAAACGGATGTCGCATCGATTCTCGTTGCTTCTGTCGATAATCGATCAGTATTCAATCGACGTCTAGAAGTCAAGGAAGGGAAGACCTCCTTGAATGAGGCCCTAGGGGGAGCGGAAGCTGTCGGTAGCGTTAAAGATAACCGTCAAGTCAAAAAACAATTACCACGTTTTAACTAACTGTTTGTCTCGTTAAAATGTGAATTCTCTAAAATGAAGCGAACTCTTTCTGCATATAAGGCGGAAGAGTTCGCTTTTTTGTTGATAAAAGTAGATAGTCGAAAAGAGGAAGTCTGCTACACTGAACAAAGAAGGAGGGGGTTAGATGTGAAAAAACCGTTGATCTATCTGATCCTAGCGATTGCTATTATCGGCATTGCCTATCAAAGTTATCAAACATATGATGCGAAACAAAAAAAAGTGGAGCAACAACAAAAACAAGTATCACAAGGTGGTCTTGAAGTAGGGATGAAAGCCCCGAATCTATCCTTACGTCAAGAAGGAAAAACCATCAATCTAGACGAAATCAATCATGATGTCTTTGTCATTAATTTTTGGGCAACATGGTGTCCGCCTTGTAAACAAGAGATTCCAGAACTAAATGCCTTTGCAAGACATACAGATGTACCGGTTTACGGGATCAATGTCACGACTTCAGAGCGACGTGTTTCGGATGTTGCTGATTTTCTGAAGAAAACACCTGTTGAATATCCTGTATTATATGATCGACAAGGAACATCAGAGGATGCCTATCGTCTCGTAGCAATGCCAGCTACTTATGTATTAGACCGCCAAGGGACGATTCTTGCAAAACACGTCGGTCCTGTGACGGAACAGATGTTAAAAGAGATGGTGAAACGAACAGGAGGATGACTATGGAACTCCTATGCGACAACTGCTCCTTTCAACAAACATTTCAACTCGGTCAACTGGATGGCTGGCCATCGTTTCCTGCTGTTTTGACGCAAGGGGTCGAAGCGTTCATGACAGGACTTCCGCTTTGGTTCGTACCGTCGATGCATGAACCTATCTTACAGCGGACATATGTAGACGACTGGAATCGTTTTCGATTAATCCAGCATTATCAGTTGCATCAAGAACAATTAGCAGATGAGTGGGTACCACATCAATTGGATTTATATCATTGTCCGACCTGTCACCGATTTTCGAATCGATTTTGGTGTGCTCTATTTTTGCAACTGGATGTCGTTCAACCACTTTATGAATGTCCGCATGATCAGACGATGTTAGAACGAATCGAAATATCCGACATTGATCAGTTTCCCTGTCCCTCCTGTCGCCATCACGCCTTATATGTTCGTAGATAAAACAAAAAGCCATTCGTTTCATGAAAGACTGATGAGAGAAGTTCCTTCTCTATAGTCAATGCATGACATCGAATGGCTTTTTATCGATCATCAACCCATTTGCCGAAACGAAAATGTTTGAAAGGAAGAGGGTGATGAATTACTAACATCTAGCGTATAAGTCGTGCCGTCAAAGATAATCATATCGCCTAATCGTGCTTCAGGTGGTAAATAACGTCGTGGAATGAAACTTGAACCATTTTCCCATAGTAGGACAGCATATTTGCCATCAAGTCGCTCCAGCGTACCACGTTTGATCATATTAACTCCTCCCACAATTACATCGAAGTCATTCCTCGGTCGACCAGGAATGTACTCTCTCTCTATCATTCTCTGTAATTTTTATTCTTATGTTTGGTATATTCCCAGTTCATTTCATCTTTACACATGATTCTTTAAAAAAACGCGATTCCAAGCCATTTTCGTCTTAAATCGGACGTATTTAACAGGAAATAAAGAAGATAGTGGTCAGAAAAAAGACCCGATATGACATTATCGGATCTTTAATATGAAATAGACTCAAGAAGCGAGAGATTGTTTTGTTTCGATTTTCGTTGGACGAAGAAATGCGAGTAAAAACGTAAATAATGGTGAAAGGAGTAAAAAGAATGCGAATGGAACGTATGCTGTTACTGGGACACCGAGTGTCGAAGCGAAGAACGCCCCAGAAACACCCCACGGAATAAGAGGATTGATAAGTGTTCCGCCATCCTCGAGTGAACGAGAGAGGAAACGTGGATCAATCTGACGCTCTTCAAATATTTTCTTAAATGCTTGACCCGGAAGCAAGATGGACAAGTATTGTTCCCCAGCCATCAAGTTTACGCCGATAGACGATAAGGCGACGGATGAAATGATGCTACCATCACGTTTTAGTTTAGAAACGGTCCGTTCAATGACCACGTCAATGACACCGATACCTCGCAAGACGCCACCGAAGGCAAGTGCGAGCATAACGAGCGAAACCGACCACATCATCGATTGCAATCCACCTTTACTAATGATGGATGTAACCGTCTCACTAGAAGATTCTAGTTTTAATCCGTTCTGAATGACGGTCATCCAGTTCGAGATATTCCAGTTTCCTTGTACAATGCCTGTTAATAACAATCCACTTAAAACACCAGCAACAAGTGTTGGGACGACCGGCATTTTACGTAATGCTAACACCATGACGAGCAACGGTGAAAGCAATGTCCAAGGTGACAAGTCAAATAAACGAGCTAACTCTTGTTGTGTCGTTTGAACAGCAGACGAATCGACATTTCCACTACTACGCCCGAAGATGAAGAATAAGATGAATGTGATCGTGATAGCGGGAATCGTCGTTCCCATCATGAAACGAATATGATCGAACACAGATACATTGACGATTCCTGGCGCAAAATTCGTCGTATCTGATAAAGGTGACATCTTATCTCCGAAACAGGCACCGCTGATGATGGCACCTGCTGCAAGTGCTGGATTGACGCCCAGTGCGATCGCGATGCCCATCAAGGCAACACCAACCGTACCAATCGTCGTAAAGGAGCTACCTGTAAAGGTCGAGACGACCATCGCAATCAGAAGAGCGCTCGGTGCGAACCAAGTCGCTGAAAGTGTAGATAAACCAAAATGGAGAAGGGTCGGCACTGCGCCACTCATCATCCAGACCGCAATCGTCATACCGACGAGCAACATGATCAGGATCGGTTTGATCGCTTCCCGAATACCTTGAATCATATGGTGTTCGACGTCCTCGAACTTAAAACCGCGGTAAACGGCATATCCTGAGACGAAAATAAGACTGGACAAGATGGCAAGATGCGGTTCGGCTTTAGCACCGAATAACGCGGACAATAAGATGATGATACTGATTCCTAGGATAGCTGCGGATTCACGGAATGACATGCGCATGCTTCTACCTCCTTATATAAATATGAAAGTATGTTGACTCTCTGTTACTAACACGCTTTTATGCACAAAAGCATTGAACAAACGTAATACTAACGAATATTCTGGATGGCGTCAACCATAAGAGTTTCTATGAAAAATATAAAAAATCAAAAATGTGACGATTTTTTGTCGTAAACGCTTTCTTTTTTAGTTCAAATCTTGCACAATAAGAAGTATCAAATGACATTTTTGTGAACGATGAGGAGGATACATATGTTTACATTGATTTTTGTAGTAGTCGTCGCGATTATGGGTGCAGGCGTATTTGGGATTGATCATCTCGTAGCGCAACGTGCGGAAAAGCGTTAAGTAGATGCATGTAAAAGAAGCGTTGAAGGGACTGTCTTATAAAAGACAATCGCTTCAACGCTTCTTTTTTTGTATGAAAACTAATAAAAATTCAATTGACAGTATAAATATACATATGTTTAAATCGGTATAACATTCTTTGAAGGGGAGCGTACAGATATGAAATGTACCATTATCGGAGCAACAGGATATACCGGAATTGAACTGATTCGCCTGCTAGAAGCACATCCTTCATTTGAGATCGTCTGTTTAATGAGTGACTCGATGGCAGGGGAATCCATGCATGATCTATTCCCATTCATGAATAAAAAAACATATTCCTCGTTATCTTCCTTTTCGGTCGAGCATTTGATGGAAACCGAGACAGACATGGTGTTCTTAGCGACACCGAGTGGGATTTCGAAGCATTACTTAGAACAACTTCAAAATTGGTCCGGTTATGTCATTGATTTGAGTGGCGATTTGAGACTTCCATCTGAAGCATATGCATCGTGGTATGACAAGGAACCAATTGATCTCCAGTTACAACAAAGAGCAACTTATGGATTACCAGAATGGAATCGTCAAGCTGTTGCATCGAGCAAATGGATTGCGAATCCGGGCTGTTACGCGACAGCAGTTTTGCTCGGACTGACACCATTCTTAAAAGAGAAAAAAATCGATCCATCTCAAATCATCATTCAAGCTTCTTCTGGTCTAACGGGGGCTGGCAAAACGTTAACGGCACAAACGCATCATGTCCATTCCAGCGAAAACGTTCGTTTGTATAAAGTGAATCAGCATCAGCACATTCCGGAAATTGAGCAGGCGCTTTTCGAATGGACTGGATCATCGGATCCGATTACGTTCTCGACCCAACTACTACCGATCAATCGAGGCATCATGGCGATTATGACGGTCCAGCCGTTGATCGATTTATCGGAAGCGGAGTGGCGATCCTGGTTGATTGACCAGTATGCAACGGAACCATTCGTCCGAATCCAACAGGCTGATCCGGAAATCAAGTCCGTCGTCGGGAGTAATCATTGTGATTTGACCGTCTATAAGGATGATCGGACAGGGCGCGTGACCATCGTTTCAGTCATCGATAACATGCAAAAAGGAGCTGCCGGACAAGCCGTTCAAAATGCCAACATTTTAGCAGGATTTGATGAAATGTCTGGTCTGACCCAACAACCGATCTATATTTAAATACTTTGAGATGAAAGAGGAGGAACGCCTGTGTGGCAAGTACAAATAGAGACCCCATTGACGATCACGACACCGAAGGGATTTCAAGCTTCAGGGGTACACGTCGGGCTAAAGCGAAAGCGGAAGGATCTTGGTTTGATTTGGTGTGAGAAAGGTGCAAGTGCCGCAGCTGTCTATACGACGAATCAGGTGCAAGCAGCACCGATCACTGTGACGAAGCAAGCGTTACAGGCGTCACAAGGACACATTCATGCAGTCCTCGTCAACAGCGGAAATGCGAATGCCTGCACAGGAGAACTTGGTCTATCACATGCGTATACATCCCAACAAGCGTTAGCGACCCACTTCGGGATTGCTCCAGAACAAGTCGCGATTGCTTCAACAGGAATCATCGGTCAACCGTTAGCCATTGATACGTTACTGGCAGGTATTCCACAGCTGATGCCTACAAATGACAAGGATGCCGCGAGTGATTTTGCCCATGCAATCCTGACGACCGATACCGGTACGAAATCAGCTGGTCAACAATACATGCAAGGGGATGTCCAAATTTCAGTATGTGGCGTGGCGAAAGGGTCAGGGATGATTCACCCGAACATGGCAACGATGCTTGGGTTCTTGACGACCGATGCAACGATTGAACCGGATGTCTTACAGACACTATTGCGCCGGACGATTCATCGGACGTTCAACTGCATTACCGTAGACGGTGACAGTTCGACGAATGACATGGTCATGATTTTAGCGAGCGGAGCTGCAGGAGGAGCAACGATCGTTGAAGGGACGGACGAAGCGTTAGCATTCGAACAGGCGATCGAAACGGTTTGCCAAGATTTAGCGAAACAGATTGCGCGGGACGGGGAAGGTGCGACGAAGTTGATCGAAGTGACGGTAGACGGAACACAAACTGATGAAGTAGCGCGGATGATCGCCAAACAAGTCGTCGGATCGTCTCTCGTCAAAACAGCAATCTTTGGGGAAGATGCGAACTGGGGACGAATCATCGCTGCAGTCGGGAGTATCAAGGAGCCGCTTGATGTATCAAACGTTGACATCAAAATTGGTTCGCAGTGGGTGTTGCAACAGAGCATGCCTGTCTTATTCGATGAAGCAGTTGCATCGCGGGAGTTGGCACAGCAGGACGTCCAAATTCATATCGATTTACATGACGGCACAGGACGAGGGCACGCCTATGGATGTGACCTGACGTACGATTACGTCAAAATCAATGCGAGTTACCGGACATGACGAAACGAAAAGTCATCAAACTAGGTGGTAGTGTGTGGGAGCAACTGGATACGCGGTATTTCGAGGAATGGAAAGCGTGGGTCGAAACCGGTAACGAATTATTGATTGTCCATGGGGGCGGTCCTCTTCTATCGAGTTACTGTGAGCAAGAAGGAATCAAACCCGTGTTTCGGAACGGTGTCCGTGTAACGACGGATGGTGTCTTACTCGGGGCGCGACGGATCTTAGCAGGGGAAGTCCAATCCGGTATCGTCCAGCAGTTGAATCAAGCGGGGATTCCTGCCGTCGGAATGAGCGGGTTAGACGGCGCAAGCGTCCATGGTAAAACGATCAAAGGACTCGGGGCAGTCGGTCAAATCACGCACATTCATCCACGATTGTTCACGGTGTTGAGTACGAATGGTTATGTGCCTGTCGTCACGTCCCTTGTCACAGGGGAGCAAGGTGTATTGAACAGTAATGGAGATGCGTGTGCGATTGCTGTCGCGAAGGCTTGGTCTGTCGACCGATTTGAATTGTTGACGGATGTCGAGGGTGTAAAAGTAAACGGTGACTATCAATCAGAAATCACGTCTGCAGCCATCGAAGCTGCGATAGCGTCGGGAGAAATCTACGGGGGAATGATTCCGAAGGTCGAAGCGATGATGCAAGCCACTCAGCATGGTATTCCAGAGGTCGTCATTCGGTCTGGGAAAAATGCATTAGCTACAGGGACACGAATCAAGGAGGAATTACATGAGTGCACTACTACCCACTTATCAACGTACTGATGTGGAATTGGTCAAAGGACAAGGGTCGATCGTAGAAGATGCGACAGGGAAGACGTATCTGGATTTCATCATGGGAATCGCTGTCTGCAACACAGGGCACCGTCATCCTTATATTCAGCAACGGTTAGAGGAACAGTTGAATCAAATTTGGCATACGTCGAATCTGTTTCAAATCGCGGTCCAAGAGCGGGTCGCCGAGCGACTGACGGAAGACAGTCATCTCAGCCATGCTTTCTTTTGTAACAGTGGTGCGGAAGCAAACGAGGCGGCGTACAAACTCGTTCGAAAATGGACAGGGAAAACGGAAGTCGTCACGTTTAAACAGTCCTTCCATGGACGAACGTTTGCGATGATGGGCGCAACAGGACAGGAGAAAATCAAAGCGGGATACGGGGAGATGGTGAATGGCTTCAAACATTTACCGTTTAACGAGATGGAGAGTCTATCAGCGATTACGGAGCAAACTGCTGCCGTATGGCTCGAAATCATTCAAGGAGAAGGTGGGGTCGTCGTCGCTGATGATGCGTGGCTTGAAGCGTTGATGAAGAAGGCGCAGCAATACGATGTCAAAATCATCGTCGATGAAGTGCAGACCGGCATTGGTCGGACGGGTTCTCGTTTTGCGTTTGAGCAGACACCACTCGTACCGGATATCATTACCCTCGCGAAAGGGCTTGGGAGTGGACTCGCGGTCGGCGCGCTACTTGCGACGGCAGAGGCAGCGGAGGTATTCACACCTGGAACGCATGGCTCGACCTTTGGTGGGAATCCACTCGCGATGACAGCTGCGGAAGCAACACTTGATCTCTTGTTAAGTGACACTGTCATGGCGGACGTTCAAGGAAAAGGCGAATATTTACGTCAACAACTAGAAAATAAATTACCCAAGTCAATCGTGAGTTCTATTCGTGGACGTGGCTTGATGATTGGTATCGAGTGTACGATGCCTGTTGCACCGCTGATTGACGCTTTACGTGAGAATGGTCTTCTCGTCGTCTCGGCTGGTCCTCATGTCATTCGCTTATTGCCATCGTTGTTCGTGACGGAACAGGAACTCATGCACGCCATCGAAAAAATACAACTCGTTTGTCAACAGGAGGTCATCGTATGAAACAATCCGGAAAACTAATGCTGGCGGACGGAACGACGTTTACCGGTTCGTGGCAAGGAACAGCTCCAGTCAAAGGCGAAGTCGTCTTTTTCACTGGAATGACAGGATATCAGGAAGTCTTGACGGATCCGTCTTATCAGGGTCAAATTCTTGTCTTCACATACCCGTTGATTGGTCAATACGGTATTCAAGCGGAGGCGTCAGAAAGCAACCAGATTCAAGTCGCTGGCGTCATCGTTCAAACATTAGCAGAGGACGGGGAAGGAACATCACTCGCGAGCTGGTTGAGCGAAGCGAATATTCCGATTTTGTCAGAAGTCGATACGCGTTCTCTTGTGCATCTATTACGAACGGAAGGCGACCAATTCGGAGACATGATGCAAGAGGATATGGCAGTCACTGAGTCAATCGACACAGCATACATCGCTTCCGTATCAACGACTTCAGACGTCGAATACGTACCGGAAGTCGAACAGGGTCACATCGTCTGTATCGATTACGGCGTAAAACAATCGATGATCGATGCTTTGCTTGAACGCCATATGCGTGTAACGGTCGTGTCATATGATACGACACCGGAACAGGTTCAAGCACTGGCCCCAGATGGTCTGCTGTTCTCCAATGGACCTGGTGATCCGACACAACTGGATCCATTTCTTTCAGGAATCCATGAATTGGCGACGAGCTATCCGACACTTGGTATTTGTATGGGGCACCAAGTCCTCGCTCATGCCTTTGGTTGTACCTTATTAAAACAACATCACGGGCACCGAGGGGCGAACCATCCCGTACGTCATCTAGCGTCCGGGCAAGTGTTCATGACGTCTCAGAATCATGGTTATGCTGTTGATGTAAAAAGTATCGAAGCGTCTGAAATGGAACTTGCGTACGAACACATCAATGATGGATCCGTTGAAGGATTGATTCATCCGGCTCTACCGATCATGACAGTCCAATTTCACCCAGAAGCGAGTCCAGGACCGACAGAGGCGATGGTCGTCTTCGATCAATTCGTAAATAGCGTATTACATCAGGAGGTAGCATATGTGGGATAAACAGAAAGTACTCGTCATCGGTTCGGGTCCGATCGTCATCGGGCAAGCAGCAGAATTTGATTATTCCGGCACACAAGCCTGTCAGGCGCTTCGAGAAGCGGGATGCGAGGTCATCTTAATGAATTCGAATCCGGCTACTATCATGACGGATCCGAGCACGGCAGATCATGTCTACATTGAGGCGATGACCCTTGAAAAAGCAACGGCCATCATCGAACAAGATCGACCATCCCATCTCCTAGCGACGGTCGGTGGACAAACGGCACTCAATCTTGCGATGTCACTCGAAGAAGCAGGCGTACTTGAGCAATACGGTGTCGAACTTTTAGGGACATCGCTTGAGACAATCCGAGACGGAGAAGATCGTGAACGATTCAAGCAAAAGATGATCGAACTTGCGCAACCGCTCCCGGAAAGTCAAACAATCGAGTCGTTAGCAAAACTTGAAGATTTCATGGCAGTACACGGGGTGCCACTCGTCATCCGACCAGCCTTTACGCTCGGGGGAACGGGCGGTGGAATCGCGGTGACGAAGGACGAGGCACGTCTGTTAGCGCAGAACGGCTTACAAGCGAGTCCGATTTCACAGTGTTTGGTTGAAGTGAGTATCGCTGGCTATAAAGAAGTCGAATACGAAGTCATGCGTGACAGCGCAGATACGACGATCATCGTCTGCAACATGGAAAACATTGATCCTGTCGGTGTCCATACTGGAGACTCTGTCGTCTTTGCACCGATTCAATCGATTTCAGATCGAATGAATCAGCAATTGCGGACGGAAGCGCGGAAAATCGTATCGCACCTCGGTGTCATCGGTGGATGTAACATTCAATTCGCGATCCATCCGACGGAAGAACGCTACTTCGTCATTGAAGTCAATCCGCGTGTCAGTCGTTCTTCGGCACTTGCTTCCAAGGCGACGGGATATCCGATCGCGAAATTAGCGACACGTCTTGCGCTCGGTGAGCGACTTGATGACTGCATCAATCCTGTCACGAAGGAGACGATGGCGAGTTTTGAACCGACGATGGATTATATCACGGCAAAAGTGCCTTGTTTCCCGTTCGATCTATTTACCGGCAGTAACCGGACGCTTGGAACGCAAATGAAGGCAACGGGTGAGAGCATGGCGATGGGGAAGACGCTAGAAGAAGCGTTACAAAAGGCGTGGCGTGGTGCAGGAGTCGAGCAAGCGCCTCTTTATCCGACATGGATGAGAACAGCGGAGGCTGACGTATTGTGGAAAGAAATAAAGGCGCCGACGGATCGTCGATTGCTTGCGATGCTCGCGCTACTGGATCGCAAGGAGACGACCGTCGAAGAACTCGTCGAACAGACGAAAGTACAAGCTTTATTCGTCAAAATACTCCAACGACTCGTCGATCAGCAACAAAAAATTGATGTATCGGATGAAAGTTCTCTGAAACAGACAAAAATGATGGGCTTCACGGACGAACAAATTGCCCTTCTGACAGGTGTTAGTGCTGTAGAGATTGAGCACTTACGTAAAGAAAAAGGCATCCTTCCTGTCTATCACATGATTGATACATGTGCGGGAGAGTTCAAGAGTGCGACGCCTTATTTCTACGGAAACTGGAGTGGTCAAACGGAAGTCACAGCATCGACGAAAAAGAAAGTTGCTGTCATCGGTGCGGGACCCATTCGAATCGGTCAAGGAATCGAATTTGATTATTGTTCCGTTCACGCGGTACGTGCATTGCAAGCATCCGGTTATGAAACGATCATGATCAACAATAACCCGGAAACCGTCTCGACCGACTTCGAAGTCGCAGATCGCCTGTATGTCGAGCCGTTGACACTTGAAGACGTCATGCATGTACTAGAAGCAGAGGATTGCCAAGATGTATTAGTTCAGTTCGGAGGACAAACGGGGATTGCGCTTGCGTCTGGTTTGGAGAACGCCGGTTATCATCTTCTCGGAACGACGGCAGATGTCATCGATCAAATGGAAGACCGTGAGCGGTTCTATCAATTTTTAGATGATATCGGTATCGATCGTATCCCAGGACAAGAAGTGGCGACACACGAACAAATGGTAGAAGTTGCAACAACGATCGGTTATCCGGTCATGATTCGTCCTTCCTATGTCATCGGTGGAAAGGGAATGCATATCATCCACGATCAAGAGCAATTAGAGACGATCGTGTCCGAATTATCATTCCCTGTCCTCGTGGATGCCTACCTCCAAGGAAAGGAAATCGAAGTCGACTGTATTACGGACGGAACAACGACGTACGTTCCGATTTTGATGGAGCAATTGGAACGGGCAGGAGTTCACTCTGGAGATTCGACGATGATTCTGCCACCTGTATCGCTCAGCGATACCGTTCAGAGCGAAATCGAGCGAATGGCACAGATGATCGGACAACGAATGGATTATAAAGGAGCGTACAATATCCAATTCGTCTTGCATGACGATCAAGTCTACGTGCTAGAAATCAATCCACGTGCCTCCCGCACGTTACCAATCGTCGCCAAAGTAACAGGTCAACCGATCTTGCAGTGGGCAGTCCAAGCAGCGGTCGGTCAAGCGGTCGCACTACCAACGGAACAGACGAAACTTGATTTCCATGCCGTCAAGACCCCTGTTTTTTCAACGTTGAAACTACAAGGCGTCGATCCGAAAACAGGTCCCGTCATGCGTTCGACAGGTGAAACGCTGCAATGGACGACAGACGGACTGGCGCTGGAACGTTTCATTTTCGACGAGACGACAAAACGACATTTGACGACGAGAGACATCATCGTTGCTGGAGCAGATACAGAGGCTTTCGGAACGGGTGTAGCGTTAGATGAAACGATTGACTGGGGACAATGTGCGATTTTCTATTCGCACGTGACAGAAGAAAAAGCGAGTCGCGAAGCAGCGCTTGCTGCCGGGGTACAAGTCCTGACAGAACCTGAACTAGCGCATTATCATCTACAAGCGACAGAAAAGTCCCCTTATGCTGTGAAGCCACTTCATACATGGACAGAGCCGATCAAGGAGGAAGTAAAATGAAGACGGTACAACAACTAAAACATTTCTTGACGATGGCGGAACTGACGCCGGAAGCATTGACGGAGCTATTGGCACTCGCAAAAGATATCAAACATCAACCAAGCGTCTATCAAAACGCATTAAGTCATAAAAAAATTGCTTTATTGTTTGAAAAGGCATCGACGCGGACACGTCTATCATTTGAGGTGGGTGTCGTCGAGCTCGGTGGGCATCCGATCGTACTGAGTGGAGCAGATATGCAAATCGGGCGGGGAGAGCCGCTATCAGATACGATTCAAGTCATGAGTCGTTACGTCGATGCCCTCATGATCCGGACATTTGGTCATGAGATCGTCGACACGCTTGCGGCACACGGTACGATTCCAATCATTAACGGACTGACGGATCTACACCATCCGTGCCAAGTCCTTGCTGACTTACTAACGATCGAAGAGACATTTGGAACACGGTCTGGTAAGATTTTGACATATATCGGGGACGGAAATAATATGGCGCATTCGCTGATGATTGGTGGAGCGCTCAGTGGAATGGAAGTCCGCATCTGTGCGCCGGCGGCGTATGCTCCTAATCCACAAGTCGTTCATGAAGCACAAATCATCGCCAAGGAAACGGGTGGAAACATCATCGTCATGACGGATCCCGAGGAAGCGGCGCGTGGTGCGGACGTCGTGTATACGGATGTCTTCGCAAGTATGGGACAAGAAGAAGAGGCGACGATGCGTCTGCAAGCATTTGAAGGATATCAGGTCAATGCCGATATCATGAATCAAGCAAATGATAAAGCCATTTTCTTGCATTGCCTTCCGGCGCATCGGGGAGAGGAAGTCACGGCAGACGTCATCGACGGCAAGCAATCTGTCATCTTCGATCAAGCCGAGAATCGCCTCCACGCACAAAAAGCGTTGCTCGTCACATTACTTGGATAATCATAAAGACTCAGTCGTCTCTTGGGCGACTGAGTCTTTTATTTAATCATAATGGCGTCGAGCTAATCGTTCCTCTTGTTCTTTTTTAACTTGCCGCTTATTTTTTTCGTGCAGACGTTTCATGAATGGCGTCGTTTGCCAAGATGGTGCCCAGTCGGATTCTTTTCCGGCACGGAGTGCGAGGATGTAATCATAGCTCTGATGAAGTCGTTCAATCATCTCCGTTCGGACATCACAAATGTGACCGTGTCCGGGTATCAACAGTTTGACTTCATATTCGTAAATGAATGACTCGAGTAGCTCGAGCGTTGTTAAATACTCAGAGGAATCGTGTTCAATCAAGGGGATTTCAACATCGGAAGCATAGTCGCCACAGACTAACAAGTGGAGTGGCATGACGATGAAGGAAAGATGGGTCGATTCATGACCCGGTGTCAAAAAGAAGATCAGCTTCGTCTGACCAATCGTCAAAATCGTTTCAGACTCATGGATGACATGCGTCACATCTGGAAATAACACGGGGGAGTCGATGTAAAATTCATCGTTAAAGTCTTGAACGGCTTGTAGCGCTTCCTGTCGGTCGACATCGATGAACGGTTTTGAAGCGATGACGATGGCATCCGTAAAGGCGTAGGCACCAAGAATATGATCGAAATGAGCGTGCGTATAGACAACGTATAACGGTCGTTCGCGACGCACGATTTCGACGTCTCGACGAATCGTTGCAATCTCATCGGGAAGCCAACCAGGATCGACGACAATCAGACAATCAGGCGTCTCGATCAATGTTGAGGTCGTTTTCATGAGTGTACTTTGATAAATCGTCACGCCGGGCATTTTCATCTGAATCATACGAATCCTCCTTTACGAATCTCTATCTATATCGTTGTATACCCGGAAATTCGTTGGAATCATCAGCAGAAAAAATAAAAAAGACGACTCGCACGTCGCGAGTCGCCTGCCCTCTAGAGGGAAATGGTCCTAGACCTATGTTATGTCATAATTGGAGCGGGTGAAGAGAATCGAACTCTCGTCATCAGCTTGGAAGGCTGAGGTTTTACCATTAAACTACACCCGCGTATCGGCTACATGAAATATAGTAGCATAGCAAAGAGAGCATTTCCATAACTTTTATGAAAAAAGGCAATTTCTTTTAAGATTCAGTGTACAATAATACTAGTTAATCGTTTACACTGGTAATCTTGATTTGTAATATGGGTAAAGTTGGGTAGAGGAGAGAGTGTCTGGTGAATGAAGTGCGAGTTTGGAGCGAACTACCGATGGGAAAAGGGTGGAAGGCGATCTGTCACCACCAATTCGATCGTCATCGCTTATTGATAGGAGAGTGGTTCCATAACGTAGGTGTACTTGCTTTTTCCATCAATCAAGATGCGGATTTGCTACCGGATGTCCTTCCAAACACATTCGATCTGCCGCTCGTCTCGGAACGTGTGCAACGCATGATTGCGGCATACGCGCCTTTTTCTGTACAATGTCTCAAGGTACATCTTGAGACGAAGGACGGAGTGGTTCCGTACTATCTTCTCAATCTCTTATCTGTCAGTCGGATCGAACATCTACATACGACGGATGTATTCCGTCCGATCCCGAGACGACGCGTCTATTTTTTGACAGAACGACGAATCAGCGATTCGATTTGTCCGCACCATTTGATGCGGGATGAACGCACACATCGCATGTTCGTCTCTGCTCAACTCGCTCGACAATTCGAGCGTATGGCTGTGACGGGTATCCGCTTTGAAGAGATACAACGAATGGAGGAATTCAAATGAAACAGTACACAGTCGATCATTGGATCACGCTAGAATATCCAAAGGTATTTGAATATCAAGAAGAAGAAACATATGTCAGTTTTTATTCGACGGATGAAAATGCAATGGGTACGCTCCAATTATCCATCTACGAGTCCGATTCAGAAGAACTGACACCGTATGAGGCGGCGGAACAAGAAATCAACTTGTTGGTAGAAGAGTTCGGCATCGAACTGACAGGAGCACTTGAAGTCCGTCGTAATTCAACAAAAGAAGCGTTGCTTGCGGTAGATGGGAAAGAAGAAGATATCTTCTTACGGATCTACGCGTATTCAGACGGGGAACGGTTAGTCTTGTTGACATACTCTGCAGAACGCGAGACGCTTGAAATCGAGGAGATCGAAGCGATGATTTCTTCACTAACTTGGATTCAATGAAGGATACGATAGAAGTGCAAAAGGCAGCGGATCGCAAGGATCCGCTGCCTTTTTTTATATCGATCGGTGTGGCTTAAGAAGAACGGGAAGATGACTGTTTAGCTGCTGGATTGACTTGTTTATTCAACCAGCTCGCGATATCTGCGAAAACGCGGATACGTTCGAACTCATGGAAGAGCTCGTGACGTAACCCCCGATAAATCGTCAGCTGTACGGCATCGACACGGACGCGATTATACATATCAAACAAATGATGAATACCCTTTCCATCGAACGCGACCGCGTCATCCCCACCAGCAAGCAATAAGAGGGGTAAATGACGTGGATGCTGATAGATGGAAGCAAGTGCGTTGACGAGTTTCGTTGCATGCAAGAGTTCGTGGAAGAACCCTAATGTGACCGTTTGACCGGACAATGGATCTGCATCATAGCGCATGACGGATTGAGGATCCGAAGAGAGCCAAGCATTTTTAGAAAGTGCTGGGAAGAAGCGTAAGTTATACCGTCCGAACACGAGTTGTCCAAACCGTTCAGCGGGGTGTGTTGCTGACAACTGATGGATTTGACGTTCGACGAGTTTTTGACTGACATCACCGAGTAAACCTGTACTTGTCGGGGGTCCGCTCGCGATGATTCCGGCTACCGTATGACCGAGTGTTTGACCGATCCGGCGAGCGATCAACGAACCAAAACTATGACCAAAAATGAACACCGGTAGCGTCGGATAACGCTCTTTGATGTCAGAAACGAGTTCTTCTGCGTCTTGCATCAATTGTTTAAAACCCTGATTCGGCTCGAGGTGTCCGAGCGTTCCGAGCTGTGCTGCTCGGGTTCCGAAACAGCGTAAGTCTGCGATAATCGTGTGGTAATGATGCGCATAGAGGAATTCTGCGAATTCCTCATACCGTGCGCCATGCTCCATCATCCCGTGAAAGACGATCACGACTCCTTTAGGATCATGGGCTTCGAGGCTATGCAATGTCGTAGTATAGCCGTCAGAGGCTATCCAATGTGAATGATCAATCGTCATGTAACTCATCCTCTCATCAAGAAAGTCCGAATACCTGTCCGTCTTCCGAAACGCCCATGTGGAAGGCGGCAGGAACTGCGGGTAATCCTGGCATCGTTAATACATTCCCAGTCAATGCAACGATGAACCCTGCACCAACCGATGGTCGGATTTCGCGGACCGTGATCGTGAAGTCTTCAACACGACCATAACGAGCAGGATCATCGGTTAAAGAAAATGGTGTTTTTGCCATACAAATCGGTAATTCATTCAATCCCATCTCCGTACACCGTTCGAGTTCGCGGAGCGCTTTGTCTTCAAAATGAACGTCGGCTGCACCGTAGACACGCTTTGCGATACGCTCGATCTTTTGACGAAGCGGTAATGCGTCAGGATACAGTGGGCGGAACTGGCTCGGTTCCTCAAGAGCTTGCATGACTTCCGTGACGAGTGCTTCGCCGCCAGCCCCCCCTTTACTGAAGACTTCACTTTCTGCGACACGAATATTACGATCCTGACACCATTCTAGGATCATGTTCCGTTCTGCTTCCGTGTCGGTGAAGAAACGGTTCAAGGCAACGACGGCAGGAACGCCGAACAGACTCATCGTCTCGACATGTTTTTCAAGTAACGCAAGACCATCTGTTAAGGCAGCGAGGTTTTCTTCGCTGAGTTGCGTTTTGTCTACACCTCCGTGCATCTTCAAGGCACGAACCGTAGCGACGATGACGACGGCATCCGGGTGGAGTCCACCAATACGTGATTTGATGTTGAAGAACTTTTCGGCACCTAAATCGGCTCCGAATCCTGCTTCTGTGACAACGTAATCACTTAGCTTCAGTGCGGTTTGTGTTGCAATCAAAGAGTTACAACCATGTGCGATGTTCGCGAATGGTCCACCGTGAATCAATGCTGGTGTTCCTTCGACAGTTTGAACGAGGTTCGGACGAAAGGCATCTTTTAGAAGCAACGTCGCAGCTCCTGATGCCTGAATGTCTTTGACCGTAACCGGCTGTTGATCGTACGTATAGGCGACGACGATACGGCTCAAGCGTCGTTCGAGATCCGTGATCGAGTCTGCTAGACAGAGGACCGCCATGATCTCGGAAGCGACCGTGATATCGAAGCCATCTTGACGCGGCACGCCGTGCGCAGGACCACCGAGACCAATCGTGACTTGGCGCAAGGCACGGTCATTCAAATCAAGAACGCGTTTCCAGACGATACGACGCGGATCGATGCCAAGGATGTTCCCTTGATGCAGGTGATTGTCGAGCAAGGCACTGATTGTATTATGAGCAGATGTGATCGCATGCATATCGCCTGTGAAATGCAAATTGATCTCTTCCATCGGTAGGACTTGGCTATAGCCACCACCACACGCGCCACCTTTTAAGCCCATCGTCGGACCGAGTGAGGGTTCCCGTAAACAAATCATCGTCTTATGTTTTGCCCGATGCAATGCCTGTCCGAGTCCTACAGTGACGGTTGATTTTCCTTCACCGGCAGCTGTCGGATTGATGGCAGTGACAAGAATCAGTTTACCGTCAGATTTCGTTGACAATCGGTTCAACAGTCCGTCTGTCAACTTCGCTTTATACTTTCCGTACGTATCAAAATCCTCTTCTTGCAAACCAATCCGGTCCGCAATTTCTCGAATCGGGCGTAAGACGGTTTGTTGTGCGATTTCTAAGTCCGAACGAATGGTCTTTTCCATGGTATCGACTCCCTCTTTGATTGGATCTCTCTTTTTTCTAATAGTAGCCTATCTAGTGCGAACGCGCCAAAGGAAAACGTTCAATATTTTCCACCCAATGGGTCAAATGGTGACGTGTTCAAGTGTTAGAGAAAGACGTACTGTAGAGTGGAGGAGGGATGAAACAATGACATCTGGACAAAAGAAGTGGAAACGCGGTCTTGATTTTTGGCTCTTCGTCGGACCGGTCTTTCTTGTATTCGCAGTGATCGTGCTTGTACCGTTTTTCAATGGCGTCATGTATTCGTTCACAGATTGGAACGGTGTGACCGGAGAATTAAATTGGATCGGCTTTGATAACTATGTCCGTCTCTTTACGAGTGACGAGCAGTTCCAGCAGTCATTTTGGTTGACGACGAAATATACGGTCGTCGCCGTCATCTTAACGAATGTCGTCGGTTTCATCTTGGCGTTCTTATTAACACAAAATATTCGCACACGTAATTTCTTACGAACGATTTTCTTCATGCCGAACTTGATTGGTGGGTTGATCCTCGGGTTTGTTTGGCAGTTCATCTATGTCAAAGGCTTCGCATCGATTGGTGAATTGACAGGGTGGAGTATATTTGAACTTCCATGGTTAGGAGATGCCCGGACAGGATTCTGGGGTATCGTCATCGTTTCGATTTGGCAAGGTGGCGGTTACATCATGGTCATCTATATCGCGGCGCTACAAAACGTGCCACAAGAGCTGATTGAAGCAGCAAAAATCGATGGTGCCAATCGTCTATCGACGTTACGGAACATTACGTTGCCACTGATCATGCCATCGGTCACAATTTGTCTGTTCTTGACGATTTCGTGGTCATTCAAGTTATTCGATACGAACTTATCCCTAACGAATGGTGGACCATTCAAATCGACCGAAATGCTTGCTTTAAACATTTACAAGGAATCGTTTACGAACAATAATCTGGGACTCGGGTCAGCGAAGGCAATCATCTTCTTCGTTGTTGTTGCGGCGATTACAGTTACTCAAGTCTATCTGACGAAAAAACGGGAGGTGGAAGCATGAGTACGGCACAACCGTTACCCACTCCGCAAGAGGAGAAACCGAAGCGCTCTAAAAAGACGAGAGGTCGTTATTCACTCCGTCTTGGAACAGTCGAACTAGCCGCCTTATTGATGGGGCTTCTGTATATGATTCCGTTTTATTACGTCGTCTCGAATTCATTCAAGACGCAGGGAGATATCTTTACGAATACATCGGGTCTTCCAAAGGAATGGATGACGTCCAACTATTCAGAAGCATGGGAAGCCATGAACTTCGGAAAAGTCTTTTTAAACTCCGTCATCATCACAGTCGGCGCTAACGCGGTCATCATCATCTTTTGTTCGATGGCGGCCTGGAAACTCGTCCGGACGAAAACACGCTTGTCGACGATCATCTTTTTCTTATTCGTTGCCGCGATGATCATTCCATTCCAGTCGATCATGATTCCCTTATCGAAACTGTCTGGTGATCTCGGATTGCAGAACAGTTATTGGGGATTGATTCTGATGTATCTTGGCTTTGGATCAGGATTATCGATTTTCTTATACCATGGATTCATGAAGTCGATTCCAGAGGAAATCGAGGAGGCGGCCATCATTGATGGCTGTTCACAATGGGGTGTGTTCTGGCGCATCGTGTTCCCATTACTCAAGCCCATCACGGTCACGATCATCATCTTGAATACGCTTTGGATTTGGAACGATTTCCTACTGCCATCGCTCATGTTACGAGACGTTGATTTACGGACGATTCCACTCGCGACGTTCTATTTCTTCGGTCAGTATACGAAGCAGTGGGACTTAGCACTTGCTGGACTCGTCCTCGGAATCATTCCGTTATTGTTGTTCTTCTTTGCCTTGCAAAAACAGATCATTCAAGGAATTACGAGCGGGTCGATCAAATAATTTTTGTAAGCGCGTTCTCGCTTCTGCGAGAGCGCTTTTTTCATGATTCACACGTCAGATTAATCTGACAACTTTTATTTTTTTTGAAAAAAAGTCTTTTCAAACACTTGCGACCTGTTGTACGATGTTCTCAATTCAATTGTAACAACGACGTTGAAGGGAAGAGTAACACCTTGTACGACCGTATAGCGAGCTGGGGATGGTGAGAGCCCAGTCGGAAGCAAGATGCGAAGAACCTCCCGGAGTCGCTACCCGAACCCGAATGTCAGTAGGCGTAGCCGGAGTTGCCTGTCCGTTATCATAAGGCCGAAGATGAAGTGATTCGTCTTTTGAGTGAGCAACATCGTTGCTAACATGGGTGGTACCGCGGAACCGAGTCTTTCGTCCCATATTCTTGGGAAAGAAGGGCTCTTTTTTATGGCTTCTTTTTCAAAACACAATTGAGGAGGAACACCACCATGACAACACTCGTATCGATGAAACACACACAGGAAGCTATCACACTCGTAAAGAAACGCTTTGAAGAACGCTTTTCGACGACACTCGGATTGACACGTGTCGAAGCACCATTGTTCGTAGAAAGCACACTCGGTGTCAACGATCATCTCAACGGCGTAGAGCGCATCATTCGCTTCGATGCCTTGGATCACACAGCAGACCTTGAAATCGTACAATCTCTTGCAAAATGGAAGCGTCAAGCGCTTCATACGTATGGATTTGAAGCAGGAGAAGGCTTATACACGTTGATGCATGCGATTCGTCGCGATGAGATGCTGGATGCGACACACTCCATTCACGTCGATCAGTGGGATTGGGAACGTATCATTACGAAAGAACAACGGACGAGTGCTTATTTACAAGAAACGGTACAAGCGATCTATGCAACGATTCGTCAAGTTGAGCAAGAAGTGGAAGCGGAGTACGGCATTTCAGCAATCTTACCGGAAACGATTCATTTCATGACAACACAAGAGCTAGAGGATGCGTATCCGACACTTTCGACGAAAGAACGTGAAACAGAAGTCACAAAAGCATATGGTGCAGTTTTCCTCATGCAAATCGGTGGGGCATTGGCTTCAGGTGAGAAGCATGATGGTCGAGCGGCTGACTACGATGACTGGACACTCAACGGTGACATTTTAGTACACCACCCAGAAATCGGAGCATTCGAATTGTCTTCAATGGGAATTCGCGTTGACCGTGAAGCGCTTTTAAAACAGACGGCGATTGCTCAAGAAGAGGATAAATTGGCGTTCCCGTTCCATCAAGGTGTGCTCGAAGAGCGTCTACCGTTAACGATGGGTGGAGGAATCGGGCAATCCCGTATGGCGATGTTCTTATTAAAGAAACGTCACATCGGTGAAGTCCAGGCTTCTGTCTGGTCGGAAGAGACGCGTAAAAGTCTTCAAGCGGAAGGCGTCCACTTGCTCTGACATATATATAGTAAGAAAGCGTCAAAACAGGATGTTTTATAAAGCAAAGAGCATGCTTCGATTCGGAGCGTGCTCTTTTTTAGGTTCGTACGACCTCAGGCGGAGGAAAGACGTGTCGATTCCTGGTAGAATGGGGATAACAATAAATAAGAAAGAGGTGAAGACATGTCTTCTTTATTGATCATAGGACTACTCATCCCTGTATTATTCCTTGTATTCCTTTGGTTCAACATTAAAGGATTACGGACGATGTGGCGGGATTATAAACGGACAGGCTCAATCGTTGCACTCGGTTTCTTCATTGTCGGGATTATCGGAATTTTCACAGGTGTTTGGACGACATTAGTCGTCATCATTTATTATCTCCTCCGTCCAGCGAGAGGATGAACGGAGGGTTATTCGTATGTTGGAATGGTTGTTTTCAGCCGGAGAATCCAATCTCTGGCTGTTTTTAGGAATTATGATTGTTGGTCTTGGAACGGAATTGATTCCGGCAGAAGTGGGCTTACCGTTGCTCGGTCTATATGTGTCGAACGGAACGGTCAGTTGGACAGCTGCTGTTCTGGTCGGTTTTTTAGGAAGTCTGATGGGGGCGACGGTCTTTTATCTTCTAGGTCGTTATGCAGGTCGTCCGATACTTATCCGGTACGGCAAATGGTTACTGATTAAAGAAAAAGAAATTGAGCAAGGGGAGCGCATCGTCGGGAAATACGGAACATGGTCTGCTTTGTTCGGACGTTTTTTCCCAGTCGTGCGCTCGGTCGTCTCGATTCCGTGTGGTTTGTTTGGTCTTTCGTTCAAACGCTATTTACTCGCTTCAAGTATTGGACTTTTTCCAGTTTCCTTCTTTTACATCTGGGTCGGTGAACGATTCGGAGTAGAACGTGCTGAATCCATGCTAAAAGGGTTAGAACAAGAGTTATGGTGGATCTTAGGTGGAATCGTCGTGATTCTTGGTGGATACGTTCTCTACCGTCGTGCCAAAGCGAAACGTAAGGAACAGAAGCAAGACGCACAAACGAAACAATCAGATTCATGAATATGTAAAAAACAACGCAGTGGATCTTCAGGATCCACTGCGTTGTTTCATGAACAGATCAAGCGGGAGGAAACAAGAATCGTTTCAGTGTCTTGATCCGATGTTTTGGCGTTAGCAATAACAGTTGATCATTGCCTTCTAGGGCAGTGTCTCCGCGTGGAGTAATGATTTGATCATCACGGATGATAGCTGTGATCAAAAATTCCTGAGGCAAATCAATCTCTGAGATCGTCATTCCAATGAATGGATGGGATATCGGTAACGTCAATTCAATGATTTCCGCATTCGGTTTACCGATTGACATGAATTCAATGACGGTATGGATAGCAGAAGTCTGTGTTTCGTTCAGTCGTAACCGCTCGGAAAGGAACGTCAACATACTCCCTTGAATTAACGTTGATAATAAGACTGTGAAAAACACGATATTGAAGATCATCGATGCATTTTCGATATCGGCAACGAGAGGGTATGTCGCGAGAATGATTGGTACCGCTCCTTTTAGACCAGCAAAGGAAATGAAGACCTTCTCTTGCCACGAATAACGAAACGGAAGGAGACTCACCCAGACTGACAAAGGACGAGCGATGAAAATTAAGATCAGTGCCAGCGCAATGGAAGACAGGATAACCTGGACATCGAGCAATTGTTTCGGAAAGACGAGCAGACCGAGCACGATGAACATTCCGATTTGGGCAAGGTGCGCCATACTCATCGTAAAACGGACGAGTGTCTGTCGGTAGACGAGTTCATGATTACTGATGTAGATCGCTGTGACATATACTGCTAAAAATCCACTGGCGTGGAACGTATCAGCTAAACCGAAAGACAAGAAAGCAAACGACATGAGCATGATTGGATAAAAGCTAGAAGAGGACAAATCGATCCGATTGATCAAGGTCGAAGCTGCCCATCCGATCAACAAACCAATCAGAAGTCCCATCGCCATTTCCCAAACGAGTGATCCAAGTCCCGATAAGAGCGATGCTTCTTCAGGGTTTGTCACGAATTCAAGAAACAAGACAGTCAAAAAGACGGCCATCGGGTCATTCGTACCAGACTCGACTTCGAGTGTTGATCCGACTTTCCGTCGAATCGGCTGACCACTCAAGACAGAAAAGATGGCAGCGGCATCCGTCGAACCAACGATTGCGCCGAGTAAAAAAGCATTCGCCCAACTAAAGCCCAGAATATAATGGGAAGCAACGGCAACGATGGATGTAGCGATGAAGACTCCGAACGTCGCAAGCGAGAGGGAAGGGGCCAATTCATGACGCACTTCCTTCCAAACCGTTTGCAGACCACCTTCGAATAAGATGATGATGAGGGCAACGGTTCCGAGAAGCTGAGCCAGTTCTGCATCGTCAAAACGAATGAACCCCGTAATGTCGCTTCCGGCAATCATACCAAGAGCGATAAAAATCAGTAGAGCAGGAATATTCAGACGGCTTGATAACTTCGTCGTCCAGACGGCGGCAAACAGCAATATACCAATCAATAAAATCGTGAGTTGCAAGGACATGGCATCAAACTCCTATTCATAAAAGAATCTCTAGTTTCATGATACAACAATTCCGATAAAAAGACTCGGATAACGATTGTTCAATATTTTCCACCACACCGGACAACTTTCTCTCTCTTCATTGCAAGCGTTTTCATTTATTGTGAAGATGTAGCACGAAATGAAACGAAATCAGGGAGGGAATCCGAATGCGTAAAAGAAGATGGGCAGCATTACCTGTCGTCACGACGGCGATGGTCGTCGCTTTGGCAGCATGTGGTGGCGGTACATTGAATAGCGATGACTCGAAAGATAGTGGTTCAAAAGACGGTAAGACGCTCAACGTATTCCAATTCAAGGCTGAAATCGCAAAAGACATGGAAAAGATGGCAAAAGCGTATGAAAAAGAAACCGGGACGAAAGTCGTCGTGCAAACAGTCGGTGGTGGATCGGACTATGGCGCGGCTCTGAAATCACAGTTCGCTTCAGGTAATGAGCCGGATGTCTTTAACAACGGTGGCTTTACGGAAGCAAAAACATGGCAGGATAAGTTAGAAGATTTGTCAGATGAAAAGTGGGTCGGTGATCTAACGGACCTATCAAAAGAACCAATGACGATTGATGGTAAATTGTATGGTATGCCAATGAACCTTGAGGGGTATGGCTTTATCTACAATAAAGATATCTTCAAAAAAGCCGGTATCACGGAACTTCCGAAAACATTAACTGAATTGACGGAAGCTTCTAAGAAGCTGAAAGCAGACGGAGTGACGCCATTCTCGATTGGATACGGCGAGTGGTGGATTCTCGGTAATCACCTTTTGAACATTCCGGTCGCACAGCAGGATGATCCAGATCAGTTCATCGCAGACTTGAATTCTGGAAAAGGAAAGTTCGAAGATAACAAACAGTTCAAGGATTTCATGAATCTATTTGATTTAACGATTGAGTACGGTAATAAAAATCCGTTAACGACGGATTACAACACACAAGTCTCTCAATTTGCTGAAGGTAAGACAGCAATGCTTCAACAAGGGAACTGGGCACAACAATTGATTACGGACGTCAATCCGGACATCAACATGGGCTTCATCCCGATGCCGATCAATGATGATAAAGAAAAAATGGATCGTCTTCCTGTCGGCGTACCAAACAACTGGGTCGTCAACAAGAACTCGAAGAACAAAGCAGAAGCTAAAAAATTCCTCGAGTGGATGGCGATGTCTGATACAGGAAAAGACTACATGGTCAATAAATTCAAGTTCATCCCTGCCTTCAAATCAATCGAAGCGAAGGATTTAGGACCGCTTGCAGATGATATTCAAGCGTACTCGAAAGACGGAAAAACAATTTCATGGAACTGGTTCAAGTATCCGGATGGTGCTGTAAACGAGTTCGGAGCGATCATGCAAGCGTATGTTGGTAAGCAAAAAACAGCCGACGAGATGCTGCAGGACTTCACGAAGACATGGGATAAAATGAAGAAATAAGAAGTGATTCAAAAAACATGCCTGTTCCGATTAACTGACGGAACAGGCATGTTTTTTGTTATAAGAAGAATAATTGGATGAAGAAGAGAAGCGCGAATACATAGATGAGTGGATGGACACGCTCTTTTTGGATAGCTTTCATGATCGGATAGACGATGAAACCAAATGCGATACCGGTTGCGATGCTACCGGATAATGGCATGATCAAGATGACGAGGAATGCCGTGAAAGCTTCGCTGAAATCATCCCATGGAATCTGTTTGATGTTTTGAATCATGAAGGCACCGACTAAAATCAATGCTGGCGCAGTAATCGCAGGAACGCTCGAAATCGATTGAACGAACGGTCCAAAGACGGCAGATAATGCGAATAGAATCCCGACCGTCACGGACGTAAGTCCAGTCCGTCCACCAGCAGCAACGCCCGCTGCAGATTCTACGTAAGCGGTTGTTGGGCTCGTTCCGAACAATGAACCAGCGACCATCGCAGTCGAATCAGATAATAGGGCACGTTCGCTGTTTTTCAATGACCCATCTTCTTCAATCAATCCAGCCTGTTCTCCGACAGCGACCATCGTACCTGTCGTGTCAAACATCGTCACGAGAACGAAGGAGAGGACACCGCTGAACAGACCGTATTGGAACACGTCTTGAATGGCGTTGAACGGATTCGTGATGATCAATCCTTCTGGTAACGTCGGTAACGCAACGAAGGAATCAGAAAACTTCAATTCACCTGTCAAGAATGCAATCAATCCAGAGAGGATCATGGCATACAAAATTGCACCTGGTACACGTTTAATCGTCAAGATAGCTGCAACCAATAGTCCGATGAGTGTGATCAATGCTTCTGGTGACGTCAAGGCGCCAATCGTGACGAGTGTATCTTCACTAGCGACGAGAATTCCTGACATCTTAAGACCGAGTGAAGCAATGAAGAGACCGATTCCACCTGTGATAGCAAGCTTTAATGTCATCGGAATGATCTCAATCAGCTTCGTACGAATCGGTGAGAGTGATAACAATAAGAAAATGACACCAGCGACGAAGACGACTGAGAGTGCTGTCTGATATGGAATCTTCTCACCAACGACAAGTGTATAAGTAAAATACGCATTAAGTCCCATTCCGGGTGCGACTGCGATTGGTAGATTCGCATAAAGTCCCATCAAGAGCGTACCGATCAATGTCGCGATGATCGTCGCAGAAAAAGCTTGAGCTTGAGGAATACCGGCATCTGCTAAAATCGTCGGATTGACGAGCAGAATATATGCCATCGTAATGAACGTTACGAATCCAGCTTGGATTTCACGTTTTACGGTTGTTTGATGTGCGGCAAGTTTAAACATGGATAAAAGGACCACCTTCATAACAAATTGATTAAAAAACGAACATTGATGATATTATAGTAAAATTCATTCGGAATCAAGTCGAAACAAAAAAGAATTTTTTATCGGAATCGCGAAAGAGAATATCAGGAAATGATGTAAGCGGATTCAAGGTTATGATACGATTGATTACAAGAAAAAGGATGGGGGCGCCTTTCATGAAAAGTATCCGGACGCGTTTGATTCGTCTCGTTGTCCTGGCAATCTTGATTCCGACAGCCCTCGCGACATCGATTTCCTATTTGTATGTGCGGCACCAAAACATTGAACAGGCGGAACGTTCTAGCCTGAACGTGTTAACACGGGGGAACACACAGGTGACCCATTACATAGAGGATATCCGCCGTCTATCGACGAGTCTGTATGCGAACCGTTCGTTGATGAACATCATGCGTGTCGGAGCAGATCAGGAACTAGACGAATCCGATGGAGTCGTTTCGCGGGCGATGTTAGGTCTGTTTTTATCACGTCAGGATATCGAGCAGTTACATTTCGTCATCTTAAATGGTTATTCGGAGTATTCGGTCTACAATATGAAAACAACGAGTCGGGGAACGTTTGATTGGATGCAAGAAACGGATTATTTTCAATTGATGAAACAAAAAAGTGGCTGGTTGATTGACGAAGCGCACACCATTGAACCCTATAATGTCCACACGATGATTCTGGATGAGAAACAAGTCGTTAGTTTTCGTTATCGCATCGATCGTGTTGAGACAGATGAGCCGCTCGGCTTCCTATCGGTGGATATCCCAGTTCGTGTGTTTGAACAACAGTTGAAGTTGTTCGAGAATGATCCAGAAGAGTCGTTATGGTTGATGACAGAACAGCGTGTTTTGGCTCAAACTGGAGCAGAGATGGAATTACCAGTCGATCAATTTACTGGGCAGAGTGGGAGTTTGCGTGTCGGAAAATCGTTTATCGTCTACTCGAAGACGATGACAAATGGCGTTCCGCTAACACTCGTCAAACGAATTCCATATGCGTCGGTCATCCAAGGGGCGAACGAAACGGCATTGATTCTTGTTTTGATTGGTCTCGTCTCACTATTCGTCATGATCATTGCCGCAAGTCTCGTGGCCATGCAGATTACGAAACCAATCAAACAGTTGACGGCAAATGTCTGGCGAGTCGAACAAGGGGATTTATCAGCGCCATTCGTTGCGACGACGAATGACGAGATTGGGTTACTCAACCGCCAGTTCCAACGTATGATTCAACGCATCGATCGTTTAATCAAACGGGAGTATCGACTGGCACTTGAGAATCGGACGAATGAGCTCCGGGCATTACAATCCCAGCTCAATCCGCACTTCTTATTCAATGCCTTGCAATCCATTGGTACGACGACATTACAAGGAGACCGGAAGATTGCGTACCGCTCGATCACCGGATTATCCCAAATGATGCGTTATTCGATGAATAATGAGCAGACAATCGTGACCTTAAAACAAGAAGTCGATCATCTCCAGGCGTATATTCGATTGCAACAGCAACGCTTTCCAGAACGGTTTCGTTACATCGTCGACGTTCCGTGGCATCTCAATGATATTGAAGTGCCGAAGATGATTTTGCAACCGTTCGCCGAAAACTACTTTAAGCATGCTTTCCGACAACAATTAGCAGCGACGGAAAACTATCTTGCTTACAAAGTACGGACGGATGGTGGACGTCTCATCATTCAAATCGAGAATAGCGGTGCCATCCTTGAAACAGGACGGCTTGAAGAGATTGATCGAAAAATGCGGATGCATCGTAGCCCGGAAGATCTTGAGACGAGTGGGATTGGTCTCCATAATATTTATGAACGACTCTTGATTTTTTACGGGGAGGAAGCAAATATGACGCTCTCTTCTTCAGCTGTAGAGGGCGGATTTAAAATCGTGATTCGGATTCCATATGAGAAGGGGGACTTGGCATGAACGTGTTGATCGTAGACGATGAACAACATGTACGGGAAGCGGTCAAACTGCTCGGAGAATGGGACAGTTGGCAGGTCTCACGTATTTATGAGGCGGAGCATGGGGAAGAAGCAAAACGCTTACTGGATACCGGAACGATTGATTTAATGCTGACAGATGTCGAAATGCCAGGACTCGATGGATTAACGTTACTAGAATGGACAAAAAATCATCATCCAAAGGTCGTCACGATCGTGCTGACAGGGTATGATGATTATACGTATATGCGACGTGCCATTTTGCATCAATCCTTTGATTATTTATTGAAGCCGGTTGATCCGGATGTACTCAATGATGCCTTGTCCCGTGCGATGGAATGTATCCATCCGGTAGTGGAATCAAGAGAAGCGATTGATCAAATCGCCAAATATATCGAAACGCATTATGCGGAAGAATTGACACTGCAATTCATGAGCGAACGGTTTTACTTGAGCCGAGAGTATATATCACGACGCTTCAAACAGCGTTTTTCTGTCAACTTATCTGATTACATTCAAACGATTCGCTTGAATCGGGCGAAAGAGTTATTAAGTGAGACGGAAGCGCGCATTTATGAAATCGCACTTGAAGTTGGATATCAGGACGATAAATATTTTCGGAAAGTGTTCAAAAAACAATTCGGTATGACACCGAATGAGTTTCGTGAATTGTTGTCGATTTAAACGACTATCGAGGAGGAATCGTACATGAGTGTACACATTAACGCAGCTGAAGGACAAATAGCCGAAACGGTCTTACTTCCAGGAGATCCGTTACGTGCCAAATACATCGCTGAGACGTTTTTAGAGGATGTCGTTCTCTACAATGAAGTTCGAGGAATGTATGGTTTTACAGGTACTTATAAGGGGAAAAAAGTTTCGGTTCAAGGAACAGGCATGGGTGTACCATCGATGTCAATCTATGCGAACGAACTCGTTCAGTCATACGGTGCAAAAAACTTAATCCGTGTCGGTACTGCAGGTGGTATCACTCCAGACGTTAAAGTCCGTGACGTCGTCATCGCGATGAGTGCTTCTCATGACATGGCACAAAACCGTGTTCGTTTTAACGGATTAGACTACGCACCGACAGCTTCTTTTGATCTGTTGCATAAAGCGTATACAGCAGCTAAAGAACAAGGCATCGATGCAAAAGTCGGTCAAATCTTCACGACGGATCAGTTCTATCAAGATGATTTCCATCACTTCAAAAAATGGGCAGATTTCGGATGCCTCGCGATCGAGATGGAAGCAGCAGGACTCTACACTCTCGCTGCGAAACATAAAGTGAATGCATTGACGATCTTGACGATTTCAGATCACCTGTTGACAGGAGAAGAAACGACATCGGAAGAGCGCCAAACGACATTCAACGATATGATGAAAGTTGCACTTGAGACAGCGATTCAATTATAAGAAGCAAGACGGAGAAGCCTCTCCGTCTTTTTTCATATCGAAAAAGAGATATGGTAAGATGAAATCAGTGTTATAGATCAGTTAAAGGGGAGATTCTCGGATGGAAACAACGATGACAGAGACAGTGCTTTCAGAACGTCTTCAGACGCAACGCCACTTTTTCCAAACAGGTGCAACACGTAGTCTAGCTTTTCGCTTAAGTATGCTGACGTTCTTACGCCAAGCGATTGAAACGCATGAAGCTGCGATCTATGAGGCATTAAAACAAGATCTTAATAAAGGACAGCATGATGCTTTTACGACGGAAATCGGTTTCGTTTATGGAGAGATTCAACGGATGGAGCGACAACTCCGTCGGCTGGCACGCCCGAAGCGTGTCGCAACACCGCTTCTGCATATCGGATCGAAAAGTGAAATCCAGTACGAACCCTATGGCAACGTTCTTGTCATCGCACCATGGAACTATCCTTTCCAGCTGGCACTTGCTCCGGTCATTGGTGCGATTGCGGCGGGGAATACGGTCGTCCTTAAACCATCCGAGCTGACACCGAATGTCTCTCGTGTATTACGAGAAGTCTTTGAAACGGCATTCCATGAACGATTCGGAATCGTTATAGAAGGAGATGCTGAAGTCAGTAGCGCCTTATTAAACGAACGTTTTGATTATATCTTCTTTACGGGTTCCACACGCGTCGGAAAAATTGTGCATCAGGCTGCGGCGAAGCATTTGACGCCGGTCACACTTGAACTGGGTGGAAAATCACCGACGATCGTTCACAAGGATGCGGATCTTCGTCTAGCAGCGAAGCGGATCGCATGGGGAAAATGGTTGAATGCCGGACAGACATGTATTGCACCGGATTACGTATTAATCCATGAAGACGTCAAAGAACGCTTCTTGCAGTTGATTGAAGAAGAAGCCTTCAAACAGTACGGGAATGGCGTCGGTGTCTCATCCTACGTCAAAATCGTATCGGACGATCATCTGAATCGTCTCAGCAGTTACTTGTCGCAAGGGACGATTGAATTCGGTGGACAAGTCGATCCGGAAACGCGCAAGATGGCGCCGACCGTCATGACGAATGTAGCGGTGGATGCTCCATTGATGCAAGACGAAATCTTCGGACCGATCCTGCCGGTGTTGACCTACCGTGAAATCGAAGAAGTCATCGCGTTCGTCAATGAGCGTGATAAACCGCTTGCACTTTATCTGTTCACAGAGAACAAAGCCGTCGAACATCGTATCCTTGAACGGATTTCATTCGGTGGCGGATGTGTCAACGATACATTGATGCACGTCGCACAGCATCATTTACCATTTGGTGGAGTCGGGGCGAGTGGCATGGGTGGATATCATGGCAAGTATAGTTTCGAGACGTTCAGCCACCGTAAAGGAATCGTCAAAAACACGACGGCGTTTGATTTACCTTTCCGCTACATGCGAACAAATAGCAATTCCAAATGGATGCGCTTTTTGTTATGATGAGCTGTGATTAATTGACTTAAGAAGGAGCTCTTCACTTGAAAGATCAAGTAAAACAGTGGATCAAACGAACAGGTTTTATTGAATACGGTCTACAGACCGTCATGAAAGTCTTTACATGGTTTCCACAAAAACGAAATCGAGTCCTTTTCGAGAGTTTTCTCGGAAAACAATATAGTGACAGTCCGCGCGCCATCTACGAATTGATGCGTACGATGCATCCGGAGTGTGAGTTGATTTTTAGTAAACAACGAGGTGTTACGTTTCCACCAGACGTCAAGACAGTAGATCGGTTGACATTTCGCTGGATTTATTTGCTCGCGACATCACGGGTCTGGGTATCAAACAGTCGGTTACCGGGTTGGTTGATCAAACCGAAAAAAACGTATTATCTCCAGACATGGCACGGCACACCGCTCAAAAAGCTCGCGCTTGATATGGATGATGTCCAAATGGCGAATACGACGACTGAGCGGTACAAGCAAGGATTTAAGCAGGAGACTGCAAAATGGTCCGGCTTAATTTCTCCGAATGCCTATTCTAGTTCAATCTTTCGACGGGCATTTGCTTTTGAAGGTGAGATGCTAGAAATTGGATACCCTCGAAATGATATATTTTATCAAGAGGCACGGCATGCTAAAATCAAAGAAACGGTTTATCGCCACTATGAGATTGATTCTTCAAAAAAAGTCTTGCTGTATGCACCTACTTGGCGAGATAATGCGTTCGAAGGTCAAGGGAAATATTCATTTGAGCTGCCCTTTTCGTTGGAGGAATTTGAAAAGCGATTTGGGGATGAATATGTCCTGCTTATCCGAATGCACTATTTAGTCGGAAGTCGTCTCGACGTCACTGCTTATCCATCCGTTCGAAATACATCGGACTACCCGGATATCGCGGAGCTATATATGGCGTCAGACGCTTTGATCACGGATTATTCTTCTGTCATGTTCGATTTTGCGCATTTATCGCGTCCGATTTTGTTCTATACGTATGACTTAGAACATTATCGCGATCAGTTGCGCGGATTTTACTTCGATTTTGAACAGGAGGCACCGGGACCATTATTATCCACTGAAACAGCACTATTTGAAGAATTGAATCAGTTGGATGATTGGCACACACGGTATGCATCAGCATTCCGAGCGTTCCAAGAGACGTATTGTCAATGGGATGATGGGCAGGCTTCAGAACGGGCGATGAAGACGATCATAAAGAGAATTTACGGATAAAAGGGAGAGCAAAATCATGAAGAAGGTTATTACGTACGGAACATTTGATTTATTGCACTGGGGTCACATCAACATCTTAAAACGTGCAAAAGAGATGGGCGATTACCTCATCGTCGCGATTTCGACAGACGAATTCAATCGTTTGAAACATAAACAGTCTTACCACAACTTCGAGAATCGGAAGATGATCCTTGAAGCCATCCGTTATGTGGATGAAGTCATTCCAGAAAACAGTTGGGATCAAAAAGTAGAAGATGTGCAAAAACATGATGTTGATCTCTTCGTCATGGGTGACGACTGGAAAGGTGAGTTCGACTTCTTGAAAGAGCACTGTGAAGTCGTTTACCTCAGCCGGACTGAAGGCATCTCTACAAGCCAGATTAAAACGGAATTAGCTTCGAAGTGATTGAAGAGGAGACCACACGATCGACGTGCGGTCTTTCTTCGTAGAAGGGCAGGATGAAAGTGGTTAGAGAAGGAATCGTATGGGTCTATTTATTGTTGTTTCGTATTTGTTATGGTGTCTTTCGATGGCTACCGCTTCGATCAGTCACTTTGTTTTGGATGACGTATGGTGATAACGCAAAACCTGTTAATGATCGCTTAGCGCAGGAATTGCCAAGTGAGAAACGGTATCTTGTATATGATCATCATTTCATGAAGCAGCCGGATCTGTGGAAGTCAGATCGGACTCTTCGATTTCGTCGTTTACGATTCGTTCGACTGGCGTATTTGCTTGCGACCTCCCGGACGGTCTTCGTCGATAATTATGTCGCAGAGTTCAGTGTCGCAACAACGCGACGAGGAGCACGACGTATCCAGCTATGGCACGCGGCAGGAACATTAAAGCAATTTGGACTGACCTCTTCAAAAAGTCTGTTCGTATCGGAACGAGTACGCAATCGATTTCGACGTGTTTATCAGGAATATGGCGATTTCATCGTACCGGGAATGCGCTGTGCGACACAGTTCATGACACCACACGACTTAAAACGATCCCATTTTAAACCATTCGGCATGCCACGAACGGACTATTGGTTTGATGAGGAGCAACGAAAGCAGAAAACACTGGAATTAAGAAAACAATACGCAAAGACTGACCGTCGGATCTTATTGTATGCACCGACATACCGGGAATACAAAGGGACAGAAGATCATACGATTCAACAGTTCGAACAACTTGCTCAAGCGGGATGGACGATTCTCGTTAAATTACATCCGACGATTCGAGCTCTTTCTACCTATCGTTCTAGCCATATCCATCTTCTAGACGATACGTATCAGATCAATGATTACTTGCTGATCACAGATGTTCTCGTAACTGATTATTCTTCCATTCCATTTGAAAGTTGTCTCCTCAACATTCCGGCGTTCTTGTATACACCGGACATTGACACATACCGACAACTACCAGGGCTCGTTGATCAATATCCGAAACCGCTACCTGTCCGACAGACTGAACGGATGGAGCAGTTGATGGAGTGGATCATGTCTGATGTGATACTTGAAGAATGTCGTCAACACATGCAGAAGTTCCAACAGAACTGGTACGATCAGACACCGGGTCAAGCAGTCAATCGAATTGTTCATCATTACTATGGTATAAATCCATGACATCACTCCTGACGATTTCTTTTGTATTCTTAAAAGTAGTCGTCAGGTCATTTTAAAAATAATAATGTGAAATGTTGAACAAAGTTTGACAATCTTTTGAAAATCCATTCTTTTGGACTGTGATGTTCTATACTAAAAGCAGAAGAAGAGGAGAGGAGAAATGGATATGCTAACTTGTGGAACGACGGAAGCCAATACGTTCGTCTTATCACCTGAGACAAGAACGTTACTGGAGAGCTTTATGACAGAAACGACGTTCAAAAAGGATTCCATCGTCTGTTGGGAAGGGGAATTGAACGACAAGTTGTTTTATGTGAAACAAGGAGGCGTCAAACTATCGAAGTTGACGAAAAAGGGCAGTCCATTACTCATGTTTTTATATTTCAAAGGGGATTTGTTTGGTGAATTTGATGTAGGAGAAGCTTTTCCGAGCTCCTACAGTATTGAAACGATGGAAGATAGCATCATCGGATTCTTATCAAAAAATCAATTAGAAGAGCTCATGAAAAAAGACGGTGCCTTTGCGCTTGAAATCATGCGATGGCAAGCATTAATGCGGAAGCAAACGGAAACGAAATTACGTGACTTACTACTGTTTGGAAAACCAGGGGCATTAGCTTCGACGTTACTTCGCCTGATTGCGATGGAAGGGGAACAAGTGGGAGAAGCTTATCGTCTTGCGAAGCGACCATCCGACGGTGAATTTGGTCAATTGATTGGTGCACCACGTGAAACTGTTAATCGTATGTTTTCTCAGTGGAAAAAAGAAGGGGTCATTTCGATGACAGCGAAAGAAATCATCATTCACAATCCGCAATATTTACGGGATCTGTGTCATTGTGAAGGGTGCCCGGCAGGTGTTTGTCGAATTTAATCGATAGTATGCGAACAATTCGAACGTGAAGCAGTTTTTTCTGTCTCATGTTGGAATTGTTTTTTTTTGTATAGAAGTAGCACTTTCCTCGCTTGTTCAGATGTGAACTTTCTGTGTGTTTTTAGAAAGAAAACTGCGGAATTTTCATATTTAAAGTGATATTTATCACAGTTTCCAGACTTGCTGAATTCTTACAATAAAGACAAGTTCAAAGCAGGAGAGGAGAAATCACCATGAGCCAAAAAACAGAATCGAACCTAAAAGGAACATTCGTTGCCGTTCTGATCGTGGCAGGTGTCATCATCGGGATGTGGAGCTCAATCTTTCTATTATTCATATCACGTTAAGGGGGAGTCACGATGCATATTCATCGTCTAGAAAAAATCTGGCTGGTCTTTGGATCAGCGATGCTAGCGGTTTTCTTGATCATCATCGGCGTATCCGCTTTTGCATCCGGGAATCAACCGCCATCCGATGCGACATTGATTGATCCGACGAAAGTCGATCAAACGAAGCCGTTTGATAAGCCAGGACTAAAGAAGATTGATGACAACCGATATGAAGCGGTCATCGTTTCACAAGCTTTTCAGTTTACACCAAAAGATATGGTCATACCTAAAGGAGCGACAGTCGATTTTCTCGTGACATCGAAGGACGTCGTTCATGGATTTGAAATCGTTAAGACGAACGTCAACATGATGGTCGTTCCCGGACATATTAATTCGATTGAGTATACGTTCAAGGAAGCTGGCGAGTATCTCGTCGTCTGTAATGAATACTGTGGAAATGCTCATCATATGATGACAACCAAAATCAAGGTGGTGGAATAAGATGAATGCCATTTCAAAAAAACTACGACAGTTCGAGATGGAACGTGGTTTACCGGCTACCGTCATCGGAATCAAGGAAGCAAAACTGGCCTTCGCACATGTCAGTTTTTCACTTGTCGCTTTATTGATCGGTGGTCTATGTGGATTACTACAAACGATGGTACGAACAGGTGCCATTCCAGAGATTGCTGGAATCGGATATTATGAGCTTCTGACTGCACACGGGTTGATGCTTGCGATCGTCTTTACGACATTATTCATTTTTGGATTATTGTTTTCATTTTTAGGTCAATCATTCGGACGCTTCGAAGAGTTTCCTCGACGTCTTGGATGGGTCGGATTTTGGTTCATGATCCTTGGTGTCGTCCTCGTCACGTGGATGGTACTTGCAGGTGAAGCTTCCGTCCTCTATACATTCTATGCACCACTCAAGGCACACCCTGTATTTTATATCGGACTCGTCATCTTCGTCGTCGGAACATGGATCGCGTCTGGTGCCATGTTCCGCATGTATGCTGATTACAAGCGGGAACATCCTGGCGTTCATCCACCGCTTCAAGCGTACATGAGCATCATGACTGCCTTGTTATGGGTCGTTGCGACACTCGGCGTAGCGGCAACGATTCTCTTTCAGTTACTTCCCTTATCCCTCGGTTGGACAGATAAGGTCGGAATCGAGCTATCCCGGACGCTATTTTGGTACTTTGGTCATCCACTCGTCTATTTCTGGTTGTTACCTGCCTACATCGTCTGGTATACGGTCATTCCGAAAATCGTTGGTGGCAAGATTTTTTCTGACGCGTTAGCACGTATGTCATTTTTATTATTCCTACTCTTTTCCTTCCCGGTTGGTTTTCACCATCAATTGTTAGAGCCAGGGATTTCAGCATTTTGGAAATATGTCCAAGTCGTCTTGACATTCCTCGTCATCATCCCATCATTGATGACAGCCTTCTCCATGTTTGCGACATTCGAGTTAGCGGGACGCCGTAAGGGAGCAACTGGCATATTTGGTTGGGTAAAGAAAATGCCGTATCGTGATGTTCGTTTTCTTGCACCGTTCATCGGGATGTTATTCTTCATTCCAGCAGGTGCAGGTGGTGTCATTAATGCGTCCCATCAACTAAATATCATCGTTCACAATACATTATGGGTCACTGGACACTTTCACATCACGGTCGGTGCGGCTGTCGCACTAACGTTCTTCGGAACAGCGTACTGGCTTGTTCCACTCTTACGTGGTCGGACGTTGACGCCGGCAATGAATCGTCTCGGACTTGTTCAAACGGCTGCCTGGACGATCGGAATGCTCTTCATGTCGACGGCGATGCATATCTCAGGTCTACTCGGTAATCCAAGACGGACCGGTCCGGCCGCTTATTTCAAAGATTCAATCGTCGCCGACTGGATTCCGTATCATGTTGCAATGGCGATCGGTGGAACGATTTTATTCATCTCGATTCTGCTATTCCTCTATGCGATGTTCCAACTTGCTTTCCGGGCACCGAAGGGAAAAGAAGAATTTCCGATTGCTGAAACAGAAGAAGAGGCGATGGCAACACCACTCTTCTTTGAAAATTGGAAGCTATGGATTTTCGTGACGTTCGCTTTGATTGCGTTTGCCTATACGGTACCGATTTGGCATATGATTGAAAATGCCCCTCCAGGAGCTCCCGGATGGAGACTCTGGTAAGACAGTTAAAAACCCCGAATCGTCTCTAAATAGGAGACGATTCGGGGTTCTTTGCGTGAGCTTAAGGAATAAGTAATGAAGGGCTAAATCTTATTTGACGAGATTATGCTTGAAGGCATAGACGACAGCTTGTGTACGGTCTACGACATCGAGTTTCGATAAGATGTTCGAGACGTGTGTCTTAACGGTTTTTAAGGAAATGAATAATTCGTCTGCGATTTCTTGGTTCGCCATACCACGAGCCATCAATTGAAGAACTTCCTGCTCACGTTCCGTCAAATCATCATGCAAGTGTGTCGTAGGACGACGAAGACGTTCCATCATTTTACCGGTCACTTGTGCTGCCATGACCGATTGACCGTTTGCCGTCTTGCGAATCGCTTCTGCAATATCAAAGGCACTAGCGGTCTTTAAAACATAACTCATTGCACCCGCTTCAATGACAGGATAGACTTTCTCGTCATCAAGAAAACTCGTCACGACGAGAATTTTTGCTTCCGGCCAGTCTTTGCGAATCAGTCGTGTTCCTTCGACGCCATCAACTGGCTCCATCACTAAATCCATCAAAATGACATCCGGTCGATGTTCAAGCGCAAGCAAGGCTCCTGCTTGACCATCCGACGCTTCGGCGACGACCTCGATGTCTGGTTGTGTGGAAAGGAAAGCAGACACACCGGCCCGGACCATCTCATGATCATCTACTAATAATACGCGTATCATACTTGCACCATCCGATCTTTTCTAAGTTTGACTTCGATTTGGGTTCCTTGTCCTGGAACACTGACGAGACGAATCGTTCCGCCCATCTCAGCCGTCCGTTCCCGCATCGAATTAATGCCATAAGAGGCAAGTTTCTTTTCATCAACGACGAATCCGACACCATCATCATTCATGCTCAGAATGATCGTTTCGTTGAATTGTCGAAGTTCAATATCCATATGAGACGCTTTCGCGTGACGTAATGCATTCGTCAGTCCTTCTTGAACGATCCGGAATAACTCGTTTTCAATTTGTCGTGGCAGTGACATCTCTTCTAACTTCCAACTTAATTGTGTGGACTGCTTTCTGGATAATTCTTCGAGCAATTGAGAAAGTCCTTGTTGTAACGTCATCCCTTCAAGTTCGACGGGGCGAAGTTGAAGTAAGAGTGAGCGCATTTCAGACTGTGCCGTTTGTGCCATCGTCTCGACCATCTCGATTTGTTTGGCGGCAGCTTCAGGTTGAGACAGAATCGTCTGTTTGGCTGCTGTTGTCATCATGGAAATGGCATAGAGCTGTTGTGAAACGGAGTCGTGTAAATCACGTGCGAGTCGCTTTCGTTCTTCCGTGACGGCTTGAACTCTTACTTGTTCAACGTGTTGCGGACGTGTACTGATTTTTTGGACGGTCTCGACTTGTTCGTCGATACGTTTTCCAATCCGCGACAAGCGCGTCAACGTATGAAAGTAGGGACCCGGAACGATCGTCACATCTTTTCCTTGTTCCAGTTCAATGATGGCAGTCGTGACACGTTTGAAGTCACGTCGTAAGAAAAAGTAATGCATGCTACCGATGGCAAGCGGTAGTAATAACGAGAGTCCGATAACGAGTAGAAGGACAGGGAAATCTTGTTGACGGACGAATAGGACATGCCAATCGACTTGTCGTGTACTTAAGAATAACAACGTTGTCATGACAGCCGTTAAAAAGCCCGTCATGACTTGGAGGGCAATGACACCAAGCGGGAATTGATCACGCTTCATATCGAAGACACCTCCACGTTGCCAATACCGAGCATGACATGAATGCGAACCTTACGCGTCGCTTCACCGTATTCCGGTGCCCGGAATTGAATACGTCGATTAAAGAAAGTCGGAATCCGGCGGATGTCCGTCTTGACGCTTCCGAAGCCGATTGACGTGTCGAGTGTATAGTCATAGCCGGACGGTAAAAGAATTCGGACGTCCCCGACAACACCACTGACGACGATCAATGTCTCACCTTCCGGAACGTAAGCGTGTGTCAAATCGATTTCTAAATCCTTGACGATGAACTGTTCGCTCAAATCCTGTAAGACGTATGGTGCATCGGCTTGGGTCGAGAAGGAGTAAGCCGGTTGAATCTTGATGCCTTCTTCTTCATATTGATGCGGGGCAATCCGTGAAAACAAAAATTCTCGGACGGAATGCCGTGTTACGAGAATAATCCCGAGATAGAGCAAAATTCCGGCAATGACAAAACCGATGGCAGCCGAACTAAGGACGACGCCAGCAAGAATGATCGTACCGACGATGTAGAAGAGAATCGCTAATTTTTCATGATTGCGTCGTCGGAAATGAATCCCGACATAGTACAGCAGGAACGGAAATAAGACACCAAACAATACATTTCCTGCACCGGACAATAGGTCATAGAACAGACCAAGGGCGAACAGGATCGATACGTAACCGACCAGTTGTTTCGTACTTAATCGTCGCACGATCAATCTCCTTTCTAACATGACAAAGGGAGGCATACGCCTCCTTCGTCATTGACTGCTTATTGGTGAATGCGGCGCTCGAGTTCAGCGATACGCGCATCGATATCATCTTCATCAACGGCTGGTTGTTTTGCCTCAGGCTCTTCTGCCGTAAACGGATGTGCTTCTTCTTTTATAGTAGCATTTGGTTCGCGATCTAGCACCTGGTTCATCTTGTTTTTTAAGTTTGAGACGTTTTCGCGCATCATCCATTCGTACCGTTTGTTCTGTAGATCTTCGAGCTTTAACTTCAACTCGAGAGCTTCACGTTCCAATTCGTTCAACTCGCGTTTCGTCTCAGCGACGAGTTCTTCGAAGAACCGGTATTGCTCCCCGTAATGTTTCGATTCGATGGCTGCGCGCTCAGCCAGTTGTTGTTCACCGGCTTCATTTGCGATCTCGACTTGCTTGAAGCGTTTATCGGCTAAATCCTTCGCTTCTTCTTGTTTATGCGTTAATTCTTGCAGTAATGTCCGTTGACGCTCGAGTAGTCGATCGATTTCTTTTAAATCAGCTTCTGTAGATCGAATATGACGAACGAGCTTTTTAGCAGGTACTTCGCCCTGTTCGGCTGCCTTTTTAACTTCTGTCATCATTTGTGTTGCAAAATCGTTGAGTTGATCAAATACATTTTTCATGGAAAATTCCTCCTTAGAAGTGGCGAATGCTATCGGGTCATACCTTTTGATTTGATTAGAAACGTTTTTCGTCTAAGTCTTTCCAGTCTGCTTCGAAATGTGTCGTTGATGTACGGCGACGGTTAAAGAGATCTTGAACATTGACACGTTGTAGTTTCATACGCATGTAACCGACGTACAATGCGATGGCTGCTGCGATTCCGATGACTGCCCAGATGTTCGAGAGGGCAAGTCCGATTCCGATGGCTGCTAGGAATCCGAAACCGAGTTTCGCTGGCCATTTGTTCGATTGCATGAACTTACTGATCGAATAGAACGCGAGTAACGCCCCTAAGCCAAGTCCGATCATGTGCGGTAATGTTCCGATGACAACGGCAAGTAATGCCAGTCCAGCGAGAATCATCACCAGTTGTTTTCCTTTCGATTGCTTCATGAGGAAGCCTCCCTTGTGTTGATACCTTTATGATACGGGAGTCCTTCTGTTCCGACGACGCTCTTTGGACCGTATTTGCTCTCGGGCTTAAGGCGGAGAGAAGGTCTGACTTCGAGGGAAGCGCTGTCAGAACCATTGATTGATATGGTATTCTATAAAAGAATCGAATTGAGAGGAGTGATGTTGATGAGTGCAACAATCAACGTAAAACAAGTAACATGTGTCGGAAACCAGGGAGGGGTTTCCCTCCCTTAAATCAGAGGAGGAAACCATTTGAACGAATGGGGTACACCACCTGTCTACGAAACGACAGGAACAGAACGATTAGGACGGATTATAGCTGTCTATCAAACACACTATCGTGTTATGACGGAAACAGGAGAGTCGCTCAGCGAGCTGTCTGGTAAGTTACGTTTCCAATCGGGAACAAAAGCTGAATTGCCAGCGGTCGGGGACTGGATCATCCAAACAGAGCGAGAGCCAGGCAAAGGACGAATCGAATGTGTCTTGCCACGATCTTCTCAATTTTCCCGAAAAGCGGCAGGAACGGAAACCGAGGAACAAATCATCTGCGCAAATGTCGACGTCGCCTTGCTTGTCATGGCTTTTGGACATGACTTCAACGTCCGTCGACTGGAACGCTATTTAACGGTTGCTTGGGATGCAGGGGTGACACCAATCATCGTCCTGACGAAAAAAAGTTTGATGCCGTCGATTGAAACGGAACTGCAGGCTGTCGAAGCGATTGCGTTCGGAACACCAATCCTTGCCGTTGATTCCTTGACGGGTGACGGATTAGAGGTGTTGCGTGAACAGTTAAAAATCAAGCAAACGATCGTGTTAGTTGGATCGTCCGGCGTCGGGAAGTCGACACTCGTCAATGCTTTAGCTGGAGAACAGTTAATGGAGACGGGGGGCGTACGAGAAGACGATGAACGCGGACGTCACACGACGACGCATCGCGAACTGAAACGACTATCGAACGGTCTATTGCTTGTTGATACACCGGGGATGAGAGAATTGGCCTTATGGGATGGAAGTGACGGTTTATCGTCGACGTTTTCCGATATTGAGAAGCTTGCTGAAAACTGTCGTTTCCGAGACTGTGAACATGAGAAGGAACCGGGCTGTGCCGTTCGGACAGCTTTAGAAGATGGTACACTAACTGCTGAGCGCTGGAACAGCTTCGTCAAGCTAAAACGGGAAATCGCCTATGCGGAACGCAAGCAAAACGTGGCGTTGCAGGCGGCAGAGAAGGAAAAGTGGAAAAAAATCCACAAGCAGGCCCAAGCGCATACGAAAGTGAAGTATCAAAAGCGATAATACGACTGAAATATGAAAAGCATCTGCAACGGAAAAAGGAGTCTCTTTTTTCTATGCAGATGCTTTTTCTCGTTATTCTTTTGAAATTGATTCATTCGTTTCTGTATTGAACGGCACGTTACCCGTCAAAGCATCAAGACGGTGTAAGTCGGATTGAATCGCTTCAGGGTCACTTCGGCGAGCGTTTCGTACCGTGGCAGTTCCGACCGAATGATCGTTGAATCCAGTCGTTAAATCAAACGTCCGATTCGACAGCCGATCGGTGAAATAGCGATCGTGAGAGACGAAGAGGAGCTCACCAGGGAAGACATCGAGAGCGGCTTCGATTTGTTCACGAGTCGCAAGATCCAAATAGTTCGTTGGTTCGTCGAGAATAAGCAAGTGAGCACCAGAAAAATACAGGCGTAAGAAGGCAATTCGACATTTCTCGCCCATACTGGCGTCGGAAATCGACCGGTAAACATCATCGCGACGGAATAAAAAACAGGCGAGCAACGTCCGAGCGTCCGTTTCACTCATTGTGCCGTACTCAAGTAATGCCTCTAACAACGTACCAGATGTCGGTAAGTGGGAAAGGGCTTGTGAAAAATAGCCAGTCTTCAATCGAGGATGACGGATTACGTTCCCTTGATTAGGGACATACTCGCCCTCGATGAGACGCAGTAAGGTCGATTTCCCGCTTCCATTCGGTCCGATGACAGCAATTCGGTCACCACGTTCTACCGTAAACGAAACATCCTTTAGGATCGGTTTCGTCTCATGCATGAAAGAGACACGTTCAAACGAAATCAGTCGTTTCGCACGAATCGCTTCATGTTCGAATGCGACGTGAACAGTCGGTGCAACTTGTGGTTTTTGTACACGATCTTCGAGTAGACGCTCGAGTTGCTGCTCTTTTGCCTTGACCTTCGTCGCATGTTTAGCAGCCTTTTTTTTCGCATAGGGATCCCGTTCACTCGCTTGATTCGAGGCTTTTTGATGCCATTGCTGATAACCCTGAATCATGCGTGTCAGCTCTTTACGTGTACGTTCTTGTTTTTCATACGCTCGTTGTTGCGACAGAGCTTGGTGTTCTTTTTGTTCTTTATAGGACTGGTAGTTTCCGTTGTAGCGCGTTGCTCCTGATTCGGATAGTTCAATGACGGCATCTGCCGTTGCATCGATGAAGAACCGTTCGTGTGAGACATAGAGAATCGAAACCTGGGACGTATTGACCCATTCGGTGAGCCACTCGAGTGTCTCTTGATCCAAATGATTCGTTGGTTCATCGAGAATGATGAAATCAGGTCGTGACAGAAGCAGACAGGCAAGCTGGAGGCGTGTCTGTTCACCACCGCTTAAACTAGATGCTACATGTGTCCAGAGTGCTTCCTCTAATTTCACTTCTTTTAAGACGCGTGTCGCATCTGTTTCAAGCGAGAAGGCATCCTGATCGAGTGCTTGTTGATAGACCGTCAAGTCACCATTCATGGCGTCAGCGCGAAGTTGGTAACGATCCGCATCCGCTCGTTCGACGACATCAAGAACGGTTCTATCACCGGGCTGGAAGTGTTGGGATAGGAGACCGAGCTGTTTATAATGACGTTTGATCGAACCGTCAGTCGGCTGAAGTTGGTCAGCAATCAAGTGTAATAGTGTTGTTTTTCCGATACCGTTCGGACCGATTAAGGCGACATGTTCGCCGGTATGAATATGAAAAGAAACGTCCGAGAAAAGGCGTCGTTCGTCGTAGTCCATCGATAGGTGTTGGATCGTAAGTGTTTCAGTAGGCATAAAAGCAGCTCCTTTAGCGTTCATTTCCGATAAGATGAAATGAAAAACACACCATCCGAAGCGAGCGGATGGTGTGCCGGAGTGTAACTCAAAGAAGGCGATGACCAAAGACTGGTCACACCGAAAAAGAGCAGACTCGTAGCGTCAGACATCCGCAACTGCATTGCGAAAGAGATGATTTCATTCATCAAGCGACGTGTACGAGTGATTGCTTCATTTCGGTGTTGTACCTCCTGTTCATAGTCTATGACGTCATTGTAACAAAATGGAAACGTTAACACAAGTACGATTCAAGTAAGGTTTGCGCAGCATCCGTTTCTTCTGGTGAAGGGGGAAGGACATCAGTTAACGGATAAGCAAGACCAAGGTTTTCCCACTTATAGACTCCGAGTTGATGATACGGAAGTACTTCGACGCGCTCGACGTTTCCGAGCGTCCGGATGAACTCGCCAGTCTGACGAAGGAAATGTTCCGACATCGTAATACCTGGAACGAGGACGTGGCGGATCCAGACAGGAATATTTCGCTCGGCTAGGCGTTTTGCAAAAGCGAGTGTATTGGCGTTACTTCGTCCGGTCAAGACACGGCAAGCAGCATCGTCAATATGTTTGATATCGAGCAGAACCAAATCCGTCGCATCGAGAATGGCGTCGATGTTTTTCGGGACGACGGATCCCGCGGTATCGATGACCGTATGCAGTCCATGGCGTTTTGCTTCTGTTAAAGCAGCCTCCAAGAATTCTGGCTGAGCGAGTGGTTCACCTCCAGAGAAGGTGATTCCGCCACCCGTTGCCTCGAAAAAGGAGCGATAGCTGATCGCTTCTTTTACGACTTCGTCTGCTGAGACACGCCGTCCGCAACCGAACTCCCATGTATCCACGTTATGACAGTATTGACACCGTAATGGACATCCTTGCGTAAAGACGATGAATCGAATGCCAGGACCATCGACTGTTCCACATGATTCAACGGAATGGATCATACCATAGGCCATCTTACTCACTTCCTTTCACATACTACACATCATTTTAGAGAGAACCGTGGAACGTTCGATTGATGACATCGATCTGTTGTTCACGCGTCAGTTTAATGAAGTTGACGGCATAACCGGATACCCGAATCGTTAACTGCGGATATTGTTCTGGATGCTCCATAGCATCGAGTAACGTCTCACGGTCAAAGACGTTAACATTCAAATGATGTCCTTTTGAAGTCGTACCACCCATATACCCGTCAAGTAATCCGACCGTATTGCGAATACGTGTAACCTCATCCTTACCGAGTGCTTTTGGCACGATCGAGAACGTGTACGAAATACCATCGAGCGCATGTTCATACGGTAATTTTCCGACAGATGTCAGTGCGGCGACAGCTCCTCTAGTATCACGTCCATGCATCGGGTTAGCACCCGGTGCGAATGGTTCACCCGCACGGCGTCCATCTGGCGTATTTCCTGTCTTTTTACCGTAGACGACGTTTGAAGTGATCGTTAGGACAGACTGTGTCGGAAGCGCATTGCGATACGTTGGATGTTTACGGATTTTCTCCATGAACAGCGTCACGAGATCAACTGCCATCTGATCGACCCGTTCATCGTTATTCCCGAACTTCGGAAACTCGCCTTCGATCTTGAAATCAACTGCAATCCCATCCGCATCTCGGATCGGACGGACTGTTGCGTAACGGATGGCGGATAGACTGTCAGCGACGACCGATAAACCAGCGATACCGCATGCCATCGTCCGTAAGATTTCCGGATCGTGTAACGCCATCTCAATCCGTTCGTAACTGTATTTATCATGCATGTAATGGATGACATTCAGTGTGTTAACGTACAGTTCTGCGAGCCAATCGAGTTGACGATCATAAGCCGCCATGACGGTTTCGTAATCGAGTACTTCATCAAGCATCAATGGACTTGCGGGGGCGACTTGAATTTTGAGCTTCTCGTCCATTCCGCCATTGATTGTATAGAGTAATGCTTTTGCCAGGTTTGCTCGCGCACCGAAGAACTGCATCTGTTTCCCAATTCGCATGGCGGAGACACAGCAAGCGATACCGTAATCATCCCCATAAACCGGCAACATCAAATCATCGTTTTCATACTGAATCGAGCTCGATACGATCGACATCTTCGCACAGAATTCCTTGAATCCGCGTGGAAGCTGAGTAGACCAGAGGACGGTTAGATTCGGTTCCGGTGCCGGACCGAGTGTCGAGAGTGTGTGTAAGAAGCGGAATGAACTTTTCGTGACGTTTGATCGCCCATCTTCACTCATTCCACCAATGGATTCCGTTACCCACGTCGGGTCACCCGAGAAGAGATCATTATAGTCCGGTGTCCGTAAGAATTTGACGATCCGAAGCTTCATGACGAAATGATCGACGAGCTCTTGTGCAGTCTCTTCGGTCAAGCGCCCAGTCGCAAGATCACGTTCGACATAAATATCAAGGAACGTCGAGACTCGACCGAGTGACATGGCTGCCCCGTTTTGCTCCTTGATGGCAGCAAGATAAGCAAGATAGACCCACTGGAATGCTTCTTGTGCTGTTTCTGCAGGGCGAGAGAGGTCAAAACCATAACGAGTTCCAAGCTCGGTCAATTCCGTTAATGCGCGCAACTGTTCATTCATCTCTTCGCGATCACGAATCATTGATTCAGAGAGGAAACCGCCACGCGCCTTTAAATCTCGCTTACGTTCTTCAATCAAGCGTGCCGTTCCGTACAAAGCAACACGACGATAGTCACCAATGATCCGTCCGCGACCATAAGCATCAGGTAATCCTGTGATGATACCGGCTTTACGTGCGGCGCGCATCTCAGGGGTATAGGCATCGAAAACCCCTTGGTTATGTGTCTTCCGGTACTCGCTGAAGGTTTTCGTGACGGTCTCGTCTGCTTCAAAGCCATACGCAGCTAGGGCATCATTCACCATCCGAATCCCACCGTTTGGATGAATCGAACGTTTAAACGGTTCGTCTGTCTGTAAACCTACGATTTTTTCAAGTGAGCGATTCAGATATCCTGCATCATGCGATAGGATCGTTGATGGCGTTTTAGCATCGACGGCAAACACACCACCACGTTGTCGTTCTTCATTCGTCAGCTGTAGAATTTGTTGCCAGAGCCGTTCTGTTGCTTGCGTTGGACCGACTAAAAAGTGATCATCTCCTGTATATTCTGTGCGGTTGAGTCGGATGAAGTCTGCGACATCGATCGTCTTTACCCATTCACCAGACGTAAAGTTCGTCCAAGCACTCGTTTTTTCTAATAACATGGATACCACTCCTTTAATATTGAGCTAATCATCAGTTCCTTATGTGAATAGTGTAACAAAAGGAAGGGCTGATTCCCTTTACGTTCATGTGAATGTTTTAACAAGTGAACAAACGTTGATATGACGGGCTTTCTTTATTTCTGTATCTATATGAAAATAGTTCAAAAAAAACAGTTTGGTGTTGCTAATTCAAGGTTTTTTGGAAACTGTATGAGTTAATTTAAAAAAGATCCACTAGAACAGTTGAAACTGTGAGGAATGTCACGCTACGGTGCCTTGTATTTTTAAGACGTATCGTTGACAATGAAAAAGGGAATATAGAACGTGGAGGTGTGCCAAATGGAGTATGTATCATTAACACAACAAGGAGAGTATCAGTCGGGAGACTGGGTCTCGCTGAAAATCGGATCGGACGGTTCGACGCGAACGGGAATGATCACGGAATTCGAAGATGATGGATTCTGGATTCGGTTTGAAGACGATTTTGATTATGAAGACTTTATCGGCTATGATGAATCGTATTGGATTGCGCTTGTTCGCCGTCCCGTCGACGTAAAAGCGACGTATGCGAGTCTTTCGGAGTATCCGGCACTCGCTGCAGAATTACAGGATCGTGTCATCCAAGGATTCGAGATTCTAGAAGAAGAAGCCGGTGAAGGCGAGATCCGATTCCACATTCGATTGCTCGATGCAGGAAATGAATATACACAGACATTACGGGGTTACCGTGATGCATCAGGAGATCATGTCGAATACGTAACGGCATGATGGAATTAAGAGAGTAGGAGAAATCGTTATGAACTTTACAAAACCATTTTTACAGGAAGCATGGGAACGGGCACGTTTTACGGAGTTGATGCCTGTTCAAGAACAAGCGATCCCATTGTTGCGCGAAGGAAAAGATGTCCTTGCTGAAGCGCCTACAGGTACAGGGAAGACGCTTGCCTATGTCATTCCAGCTTTAGAAAAGATTGAAGTAGAAGAACCACACGTGCAAGTCGTGATCACGGCACCAACACGGGAACTCGTCATGCAAATTCATCAAGTCATTCAATTGTTTGCTCAAGGAAGTGGGATCAAATCCGGTGCATTCATTGGTGGAGTTGAATTAAAACGACAATATGAACGATTGAAGAAAAAACCGCAAATCATCGTTGGTACACCTGGACGCCTTGTTGAGTTGATTGATTCGAAGAAGTTGAAAATGCATAAGGTGAAATTGATCGTCTTAGATGAAGCGGATCAAATCTATGAGAGTGGCATGAGTGACTCGGCGACGCGAATCGCAAACAGTGCATTACGCGATCGACAGCTAGCATTCGTATCAGCGACATTGCCGGAACGGACAGCGGAATGGGGACGGACGCTTGCGAATGATCCTGAGACGATTCGTGTTGAGCGTGCCGTTAGCACACAAGTGACATTCGGTTATTTGGAAACTTCACGTCGTCAGAAACCGGAACTGTTACGTCGTCTTGCGAACATGCAAGGTTCGAAAGTGCTGACATTCATCAACAACCGCTCTTTCCTTGGTCCATTGAATGGAGAGTTGAGTAAATTCTCATTGAAATACCGGATTTTAGACGCTGAAAAAGGAAAGCGAGAGCGGATGGAGACGTTACGTTCTTACAAAAAAGGAGAATTCCCATTACTCGTCACGACAGGTCTTGCGGCGCGTGGTTTAGATATCGAAGCGGTCACACACGTCGTCCATTACGATTTACCGGAGTCGCTTGACGACTTTGTACACCGTTCAGGTCGGACGGGACGTGGTAATGCAAACGGTATGGTACTCGCTCTTGTAACGGATCAAGACCTAAAACACTTAAAAACACTTGCGAAGCAAATGGGCGTCGAGATGGAGCCAATGGAAATTTACCGCGGAGAAGTCATTCCGAAACGTGAATTTACAGCTCCTCAGACGATTAAGCGACCGGCTACTCCACACCGGAAAGGGCGATCGAAATGAAGAACGATCGAAAAGTAATTCCATTTCCGACAACGGTTTCTGAAGCGGAAATGAATGCAGCCTTGAAAAAAATGTATCAAGAAGCAGCGACATCACGCAGTACGGACTGGGTCGCTTTCATTGAAGAAATCGCGACGGAAGGACGTTGGTATTTAAAAGATGCTGAATTGTTCCGGGACTTGTTCGTTGACTGGGCAATCTTCTATGAAACGGATGATCAAGGAAAAACACCGCACGGTCGTTTTCTCGAGCAGGTGAAAGAAGAGCTATCACCTAGTCTTTATCGCGCCTTACGTGGGTTGGCGGACCCGATGCCTTCGCTGTTTCAAGTCGAGGCAGATGGTGTCGTTGATTTAATGTCGAAACAGACGTATCAAACCGATCTCTCTGAGATCGAAGTTGAACCGGGTGATCTGTTGGTTGGAAAACTACTTTATATTTCTGGAAAGTGGCGCTTTGCGATTGCCTACATGAAGGTAGCGCGCGCATTAGTACCAGAAGTCCTTGCTTTGTTGACGGACTTCGTCAATGAAGTGGGAGAAGACGCGTTACTCCGTCAGTATCCTGAGTTTTGTGCGGAATTAATCGACTTGCTCCTCGATATCGAAGAAGGCAACATTGCCCCGAGACCAGAAGAATGATCTAAAAAACCTAGGACACATGACTGATTACGGTCAACGTGTCCTAGGTTTTTTCATGAATCCGCTCGATATAAAGCGACATCGTTCTTATCCCGGTGCTTCACACGATACATGGCAAGATCGGCTTGCTTTAAGCATGTTTCAAGATCAGCTGCGTGACATGCTGTCACACCGATGCTTGCGGAAACAAATAAGGATTGTCCTTTATAGACATAGGGACGTCTTAAAAATTGTAAGAAGGATTTACATTTTCGTCGTAAGGACAGCTCATCATCGGCTTGTAAGAGGATTGCGAATTCATCTCCACCAAGGCGATACACGGATTCTGAAGAATTCATATGTTCGCTCAATCGCTTTGCTACCTCAATCAAGACATAATCGCCGGCTTCGTGACCATACGTATCATTGACTTGCTTGAATCCATCTAAGTCGACTAAGGCGAGATAGTTCTTTTCAGGGAGTCGATTTGAAAAATCACGCTCTAAAGAACGACGATTTCCGATACTCGTCAAAGCATCATGGTAGGCATGGTATTCAATTCGTTTTTGACGGATTTTGCGTTCCGTGACATCATGCAAAATCGTGAATCGCCCCATCGAGGTAGCAGCAATCTGAATCGGAATATCAATGATTTCATATTGTCTATGTTGTTCATCTTCATACTCATCGACATCTGTTTCAAGCGTCTCCAACAAATGACGCATCGTACGAGGAACATGTTCAATCGTCATGTCGGGCAAATGAAAAAGACGTTGAGCAGCTAAATTTGCGTACATCGCAGTGCCGGACTGATTAAGTCGAATCATCGGATCGGGATGACCGAGAAACAGTGGAATGACTTGTTGTTCGCTCTCTTGGATTTGTTGTTTTCGATGTTCGATGCGTGAAGCAAGTTGCTCATTTCGTTCGTGTAATTGTGCGACGATTAGTCTATGCTGACGGGCGATCAAGATTTGTCGAACAATCAGCAAGAATAAGATGACGAAGATGTCGAGCTTTCCACCTTCTTGTTCCACCATGTAATGGATGAATAAAGGAACGGCCAGTAAAGGAAGCCACGAACGGGGAATGACCGTCGTTCGTGCGGTCCCTTCTTCAATATGATCAACATGCCATAAAATAGCTGCGCTTTGCGCCAAACGGATCAATATCGGAAAGAACAGCAGATAATGCGCCGAAAAATCCGGGAAGTAGACACTGGAGACTTCATAGATACCACGAATGAAAATGGATAAGAATAATAAAAACAATGCCATTCGTGATACCCAATGTGTTTCTTGGATGAATGTAAAATAGAAGAAGACAAACAGGCCAAGTGATGTGTTCGTAATGACGATGATGGCATAAGGAACAGTTTGAAGCCCCGGATTCGTCAATTCATTGAGAACATGAAACGCGACAAGTCCAATGAAAACGACGATGATTGCAGCATCGATGAAAGCGAGCACATGTTGTCCGAGCGTTCGTTTTGTGATGATCCGGTAAAAGATTGCGTATAAGAATACATAATGTGATATCGAAAATAAAATTAGGCTATAAAATGATGGAACTGGAAAGTCCGAATCAAAGAAACGTAATGTTTCAAGAACGGAACCGATACAGGATAGAACTAATGAGCCTAAAGCAATCAGCCAGAACTTCCGTCTTGGCACTATTAATGTTTTCTCCTTACGATAAGCCGTAAGGATGAAGTAAGCAATCAATCCAAGTGATATATACTGAAGTACTTGTTCGACGATGCGATTAGAAATGGAAGGGGTCCATGTAGCAAGGATCATTAAGGCAAATGAGATGACAAGCATGGCAGGGAACCAACGGATGAAATAGGTCGATTTAAGCAAGGGATCCCTCCTAACGTTTGATGTGGGAAGCGAATATATAGTTATTTTTTTCGGTCTTCTTAATATGGTACATGGCTTCGTCTGCTCGAATCAATAATTGTTCCGAACTCTTACCATCTTCAGGATATAAGGATATTCCAATGGATGGTGTGACACGAAGCGTGTACGTTTGAATATAAAATGGATGATTCAGGACTTCGAGAACGTGTTCGGCAAACTGTCGTGTTTCTGAAGCAGATGCCTGAATGAAGATCAAGAATTCATCTCCTCCCAAACGTGCGACGAGATCAGTTGTCGTCGTCATTGATTGAAGACGCATTGCCGTTTCTTGTAACAGTAAATCACCGACATCATGTCCGTAGGTATCATTGATTTGTTTGAAACCGTCCAAATCGATGAATAATAAGGAACCGTGATCTAGCGACTGAAGAGTTAAATAAAGTTGTTCTTCGAAGTAACGTCGGTTTGGCAAACGAGTGAGCGAATCGTGGTATCCCAAACGTTCTAGCCATACTTCCTGCTGATAATCTTCCGTGACATCCGCTAAGATGACGAAATAGCGTTGCTGATGTGGAATATCGATGACAGTCGTATTCAAAAAGGTTTCTGGATGTTCCTCCGTAGCCGGTACATGCAGAAGGTGAGCGGGATAGGTCAACTGCTCTTGCTGAAGCAATGGAATGAGTCGATCGAGTTGTAAGCGGTGACTCGGTCCGAGCGGCAGATCATTCCATCCCGCCACTGTAGCAGCCGGGTTGACGGATCGGATCTGATACGTTGCATCGATTTCAAGCACAACTTCTGGATAAGACAGAAAAAGCGACGTCAGTTCTTTTTCCCGTAACTGTAAGAGTGCTGTTTTTTGATGGACGATGTCTTCTAGATTCGTTTGCAGTGCCGTTATTTCCTGTAACAACCGAAGATTTTCCCGATAAGAGAAAAGCTGGCGTGTTAAAAATAATAAAAACGTAATACCAACAGACAATAAGAAGAAAGTTCGAGAGACAGGGAAGAATGTAATATAAAGAATCAGCACAGATAACAAGATATAAACCATCAGTGAACGCGTAAGCGTCTCGACCCGAATGAGAGTCGCTTGTTGCTCACGACTGATGGGAAGGGCACGCGTATTCATGAAGGCGAGGATAAATAAACTGCTAAGTGGATATAGCGGGAGCAATAGACCCGCTATTTGTGGTTCGCCGTTCAATAACAACGTATAAAATACAAAGTTCGTCATTCCGAGAAAAAACGTTCCGAGTATAAGAAAGATGAATCCTGTTCGCGATACGTTTCGTTTTAGTCCAGAAGCATAAAGTAAGAAAAAGAACAGTGTCAATAAAATCGTTAAGAAAGCATAAAATGTCCAACTGATCTGTTCGAGCACTGTTCGTGTATAAGAAGGAACAAAACGGAAAATAGCGATGTATCCAGCAATCATCGACACGGTGAATAAGGTCAAAGAATCGAGAATCAACAACTTTTGTTTTTTAAATAAAGACAAATCCAATTGTCGAAAAAAGAAAAAGACCATCATCGTCAAGTGAATCGTGTAAGGTAGATCGAGCAAGACGTTCAGATTAATAGAGTTCCATTGTAAGAGACGTCCGATCATATTCAGTAAATCACCTAAAAAATACGAAAAGAAGGCAATGGATAGCCATTTATAAGGGAAAGAAGTTTGTTTAAGGACACTAGATCGGCTAAGTAAGAAAATCATGAAAGAACCGGTCAAACTAATGACTGACGAGAGTTGTAACGAGCGGTCTTCTGGCAATAGCCAGAGCAGAATATACGTAACGACTAAGTAGAATGCGACGGTAGGGTAGATGTTTTGAACGATCCGTTTCATCGGAACTCCTCCTTTCGCAAGCCTTCCTTAAAAAAAGAAATATGCTATAACATTACCCGATATCTAGTATGAATTCACATATATTTTCATATAAAAATGAAAACAAGAGATGTTTTCCATTTCATGAAAAAAGCGGAGCTCTTCTTAGTGAAGAACTCCGCTTATCGAAATTACTGATTAGATTGACGATACGTTTCAAATGCCTCGATTTTTTCGGAAAGATAGGTCCAATATTCCATTCGTTCGTCCAGTGTTGCTTTAGTCTTCTCGATGGATTGATACAGTTCATTGACCTTACCGAGGTCGCTTCCTGCCGAAGCAAGTTCGGCTTCTAATTGTTCCAGTTCAGCTTCACTCTCTGCGATTTGTTGTTCAATGATCGCCCAATCTTGTTGTTCCTGATAACTCAACTTCTTCGGTACCTCTACTTTAGGTGTAACAACCTCAACCGTCTTTTCAACGACGACTGGAGAAACAGGTGTCGTCATTTGCTCGAGATAGTCTGTATATTGTCCGTAATAAAAGACGATGTTCGCATCTTCAAATGCAATCAGACGATTAACGACCCGATCGAGGAAGTAGCGATCATGGCTGACCGTAATGACGGTACCTGGGAATGATTCTAAATAATCTTCAAGTACGGATAACGTCTCGGTATCCAAGTCGTTCGTCGGCTCATCGAGGAAGAGGACGTTCGGTTCTTCCATCAAAATCGTCAACAATTTCAGACGGCGTTTTTCGCCACCAGATAGTTTACCGATTTGTTTATATTGGGCTTCTGGCTTAAAGAGAAACTGTTCGAGCATCTGACTTGCCGTGATTTCCTCACCAGCGAGTGTCGTGATGACTTTTGCGATCCGTTCGACTTCATCGATGACACGGCGTTCGGGATGCGTGAACTCAGCAAATTGACCATAAAAGCCGATTTTGACTGTTTCTCCGTGAATGATTTCGCCTGTTGTCGGCTCTAAGCGTTGCGCAAGGATCGAAAGAAGCGTTGATTTCCCACTACCGTTTCGGCCAACGATACCGTAGCGTTCTTTTCGTCCGATCAGAGCGTTGAACGACTCAAAGAGTGTCCTTTCCCCAAATCGATGTGAGACATCATACGCTTCAATGACTTTCTTACCGAGGCGGGTCGAACCGACTTGTACTTCGAGTGTCGATTCTTCTTCTTCGTATGAGAGATCCTGTAAGGCATCCACGCGCTGGATCCGGGCTTTTTGTTTCGTCGTCCGCGCCTTTGCTCCGCGACGCAACCAGGCGAGTTCACGACGTAGGATGTTTTGACGTTTTTCTTCCATAGAAGCCGTCCGTTCACGACGTTCGGCACGTTTCTCAAGAAACGATTCATAGTTTCCGACATAGAAATAAGCCGTTCCGTTTGCGATCTCCATCATATGATTCGTCACACGATTCAAGAAATAGCGATCGTGAGTGATCAGTAGAATCGCACCACGGTATTCCTTAATCTGTGTCTCAAGCCAGCTAATTGTCTCGGCATCGAGTTCATTCGTCGGCTCATCGAGCAGGAGAAGATCGGCTTCATCGAGTAAAGCTTCAGCGAGTCCGACACGCTTGCGTTGTCCTCCGGAAAGAGAGCCAATCAACGCGTTCAAATCGAGGATGCCGAGTTTGTTTAAAATCATCTTTAAGCGTGATTCCGTGTCCCAAGCTTGCGCAGCATCGACTTCTGTCTGAGCTGTGATGAAGCGGTTGAGTAACGTTTCACTCGTCGGATCTTGTTCGAGTGCTAGACGCGCCGTTTCATAGTGACGCAAGGCGTTAATCGTTGGTGTATCACCAGACAGGAGGACTTCCATGACAGTTTGATCTTCCGGATAATCTGTCGTTTGCGATAGCAAGCGGATCCGATAATCATTCGGGTGATGCATCGTACCAGCGTCTGCCGTCTCTTTACCTGCCAGGATATGCAGGAGAGTCGACTTACCGGTACCATTGACGCCGATGATGCCAATCCGGTCGCCTGGAGAGACGGAGAACGTGACGTCTTCGAAGACGATTTTATCGGCGAATTCTTTTTTGAGATTTTCTGCTTTCATTAACATATTAGACACCTTCTACAATCTGTTTGATTTGCTGTTCGACTGTCTGGACAAGTTCTTTCTGTGTCATCGTACTCGGATCAATCGACGGTAAAATCGTGACTTCGACCGTGGCAGGACGAATTTTACCCGTTTCCTCCATGACTCGATAGCTACCTGAAATTGCGACGGGTACGACGCGAGCACCGCTTGATGTCGCGAGAGTGAAGCTTCCCGCTTTGAATTCGGCCATCGGTCCGCCTTTTGAGCGTGTTCCTTCTGGGAAGATGATCATTGATTGTCCGTCCTTGATTGTCTCGACACCAGCACGGATCGCTTTTAGAGATTGGCGTCGATCTTTTCGATCAATCATGACACATCCCATCAGATTCATCCAAACATTGACGATTGGAATTTTATTCACTTCGATTTTTGAGATGAATGCTTTCGGTTTGTCGATTTTCCCAAGTAGGATCGGAACATCGAAGTTCCCTTGGTGATTCGAGATGAAAACGACGGGTTCGTTTGCCGGGATATGTTCACGACCCGTCACGTTGACACGAACACCAGCGAGTCGGAGAAGTGAGTTCGCCCAGGCGCTTGCTACACGCTGGACGAATGCATAGCGCGCAAGATGGGTTCGACGTTTTGCACTAGGTAAAAACGGTAAGGTACAGGGTAAGACAAGTCCAAAATAAATGAACCATATGACAGTACGTATCATAGTGAAGTGACAGCTCCTTTTTTTATTACTGATGTTATTGTACAAAAAAAGACCGGGCGTCGCACCCGGTCTGCGTGATTATTCCCAGTAACGAGGTTCAGATTCCTCTTCGCTTTCTCCTAATTCAAAGGTGAGGCGACGTGTCGTTGGATCGACGGAGAACGTAGCGTTCGTATTGTCGATCTGTTTGATTTCCATCGTTTCCTCATCCAAAATGAGAGTCAAGCGGACCTTATCTTCGTGATCTACGAGCAGTACGCCATCTTCCTTCAACCATAAATCGATGACAGGGGAGTAGCGAAGTGTCCAACCGTTTGATAAAGGGATTTCGTTCATAATGAATCTGTTCCTCCTAGATGATGAAATCGTGTTCTTTACTTATCATGCTGGTCTGTCGCGGAGAATGCAAGTGGTGTGTTGGAATCTTGTTGAGGATAAGAGACTTGATAAGAACGTTCACGTTTTTTCATCCGTTCGTACTGTTTTTTGACACGGCGGTGTTGGATGTATTCAATGTAAGTCAGGTAGGACGTACGTATCAGTTGGCGAATTGATGATAGTGACAGACAAATCGCTAGCGTAAAGACGAACACACCGACCGAACTCGTATAATAACCGGTAACAAAACTTAAGTATGTAGTGATGAGACCCGCAATCGTCGTGAATAAGTAGAAGAGCACGTCCGTTTCCTCCTCGAAATTAAAAATAATGGTATGTTCATTACAATTCGAGGTGAGTCGTGATTTTCCTTTATCGTCCTGTAAATGTCCGGAAAAAATAAAAAAATCCACACGGAAGGTGTAGATTTTAAGGGCGATCGATTTGCTGAAGCGCTGGTGTCTTCGGTGTCATATCCGTACTATTTGATCCTTCTGCGAAGACGATTCCAATCGTAGCAAGGAACGCAAAAAATGCAAAAACCAATGTTTTCGTGAAGCGTCGTGCGAACGAACGCGATTGAATATTATGAAACATTTTTATCCCCCATATTTACCTAAACTAAACCTTCTTTTTCCTGTTATTTAATCATATATCTTTTTTTCAAAAAAATCACGCAAATGTGTTTCGTTCACAAAGATGTCACAACTGTCATCGTGTGGTCGATATCAGAGGTGAACAGAAAAAGAGTATAGTATGGTAGGGAAAGAACAGAGGGATGATTCAAAAGAACTTGAATCAATTCAAATAGAGAGAGGAGATGACCCGAAATGGGATTACGCGCAGGACAGGTTGTCACATTAAAAGTAGAACGCGAAGCAGAGTTCGGAGTGTTTCTGACAGATGGAAACGAAGACGTGTTGTTGCATAACAATGAGCAGACACAAAAGGTAGCTCTCGATGATGAAGTAGAAGTCTTCTTGTATCAAGACAATGAAGGGCGTCTGGCATCATCGATGACGATTCCAGAAGCTTCATTTGAAGATTATGTCAAGACGACGATTAATGGAACACGCTATAACACAGGAGTATTCGCGAATATCGGCATTCAAAAAGACGTTCTCGTCTCACTTGACGATTTGCCGCAGCGCCGGATGTTCTGGCCAGAAGAAGGCGATCAACTCTTCATTCGTCTGAAACATGATCAAAAGCTTCGGTTACTCGGAGACCCCGCACCTTATGCATACTTCAACTTACGTGCGAAGCCGGCACCAGAGGAATGGAACAACATGGACGTCGAAGGTCTCGTCTTCTCACAACGCGAACCAGGCGTCAATGTCTGGGTCAACGATCAGTCGATTGGATTCTTGCATGAACGTGAAATGGAACGTTGGCCGCGTCTTGGAGAAGTCTTGAAATTACGAGTGACAAATGTAAAACCAGATGGTACAGTATTACTTTCAGCACGACCACGTGCCTTTGAAGCCATTGATACAGACGCGGAGTTGATTCTGAACCATCTACTTGAACATGATGGTCAGATGCCGTATGGTGATAAGACAGCTCCCGAGACGATCGATGAAGTATTCGGTCTCAGTAAGGCAGCATTCAAACGAGCGCTCGGTCGCCTGTTGAAAGACAAAAAAATAGAAAAAAATGAAACGGGTATTCGGTTGACGAAATAATCGGACCGAGTAAGCCTGCGTTTCGAATAGATAGTAAGGAATTCATCATTTTGGTGGTTGCGGCTGGTTTGATTACCGGCGACCATTTACTGAATATACCCCATCACTAGTGGGGGCACGCGATGACGTTCATCGCACGGTCCGGGCATTACGCCTTTCCCTCGCCCTTATGGCAACGATTATGATGGTGACTTCCCTAAACATTATTATAAGAGAAACCACTCTATCTTTATGTGATAGATTCTGTTATAATAGGTAGTCGATTGTATTCGTTACGGTAGCGTCTGTTTAGTGGCAGACGCTTTTCATATGACAAAGGAGAGTATTTAGCATTGACAACATTTCGTGAATTAAATCTTAGTGAGGCACTTATCAAAGGTGTCCTAAAAATGGGCTTTGAAGAAGCAACACCAATCCAAGCAGAAACAATTCCAGTCGGACTCAGCGGCGTTGACTTAATCGGTCAAGCACAAACAGGTACTGGTAAAACTGCAGCATTCGGTATCCCGACAATCGAGCGTCTTGACGCGAAATCACGCAACATCCAAGCGTTGATTCTTGCTCCAACACGTGAACTTGCAATCCAGGTAGCAGAAGAATTGAACCGTATCGGTGACGTAAAACGCGTTCATGCACTTCCTGTTTATGGTGGTCAGCAAATCGATCGTCAAATCCGTGCGCTTCGCAAAAATCCACAAATCGTCGTTGCAACACCAGGACGTTTGATGGACCACATGAACCGTAAGACGTTGAACCTCGATCACGTTCAAACGGTCATCCTTGATGAAGCAGATGAGATGTTGAACATGGGATTCGTCGAAGACATCGAGAAAATCCTCGGTGCACTTCCAGAAACTCGTCAAACACTCTTGTTCTCAGCAACGATGCCACCACAAATTCGTAAAATCGCAGATCGTTTCATGACGACTCCGACACACATCAAAGTCAAAGCGAAAGAAATGACAGTTGAAAACATCGACCAGTCATTCATCGAATTAAAAGAAAGCCAAAAATTCGACGTCCTTTGCCGTTTGATCGATACGGATTCTCCGGAACTTTCAATCATCTTCGGTCGTACGAAAAAACGTGTTGACGAAATGACTGAAGGTTTGATCCAACGTGGATACACAGCTGACGGGTTACACGGTGACTTAACACAAGCAAAACGTGACCAAGTCATCCGTCGTTTCAAAAAAGGAACGATCGATATCCTCGTCGCGACAGACGTTGCAGCACGTGGTCTTGACATCTCTGGTGTCACACACGTCTACAACTTCGATGTCCCACAAGATCCAGAAAGCTACGTTCACCGGATCGGTCGTACAGGTCGTGCTGGTAAAACAGGATCGGCTGTCACATTCGTTACACCGCGTGAATTCGGTCAAATCAAAACAATCGAACGTGTTACGAACAAAAAAATGTCACGTCGTCATGCACCAACACTTGATGAAATCTTAGAAGGCAACTTGAAGCTTGCTGCACAAGAACTCATCAAACGTGTTGAAGCAAAAGACTCAAAAGAATATACGACACTTGCACAAGAACTCTTAGAAGAGTACGAAGCAGTGGAACTTCTTTCAGCAGCACTTAAAGGATTGACGAAAGAGCCGGATGCAACACCAGTCCAAATCTCTTCAATCGAACCAATCCGCGTGAAACGTTTCGGTAGCAACGGTGGTGGAAATCGTCGTCCTTACGGAAACAAAGGTGGAAGTGGAAGCGGCAACCGCAGTGGCGGATACCGTGGAAACAACCCACGTAGCGGTAGTGATCGTCGTGAAGGTGGTCGTTCATCTTCTTCATCAGATCGTCGTGAAGGCGGTTATGCTGGACGTAGCAACCGTAGCGAAAGCGATCGTAACCGTGGTGGACGTAAACCACGTTTTGAAAAGTAAACGATTCGAACCGATTTGTCACAGACAAGTCGGTTCTTTTTTATGATTTATCTAAGCGGTCATGATAAAATGAGCCATGAACGATAGGGAGAGGGCTGAATCATTCGTGTATACCATTTATGTAGCAGCATCCGTCTGTCTCGTTGCACTGATTATCGCGACGAAAAAGATTTGTGAGCGGACGACAAAAGGACATTTTCGTTATATTCCGTTGGCGACCTTATTATTCGGTGGCATCATCTTTCTTGTGCTAGCCATCGGTAAGGGAGGAGCCGTCGGAATTCAATACGGCGTCCTGAGTATCATCTACTTGACGGCGACATTCGGTGTGTACTTGTATATCGCTTTGCGGAAAGATACGACGTTATCGTAAAACAGGGGCTCTCTCGTTACAGAGAGGCTCTTTTTTTGTTAAGATAGAACAAGAGTACAAGGGGGGAATAGAATGGATGCATTAGATGTCATCGTTCATCCCGAAGAGATAGAGGCGTGGTTTCAACCGATCGTAGGAGCTGCCCCTTTTAAGGTGGAAGGGTATGAAATCCAGTCCCATTTTCGTGGAGAACCGTTAAAACCATTTTTTCAGGAAGATGATGTTCCAATCGAGTATCAACTCGAAGTCATGGGGCATGTCGTCCGTCGAGCATTCCAAAAAGTACCCTCCGATGCACAAGCGTTCATCTTAATCCGTTGCCGTCCAGCTTGGCTGTTTGAAAACGGTGGCGAGGACTTCTTGCATGTCTTACGGACGGTCGACTCATCGTTTCCAAAAGAGCGGATGTACGTCACATTGACGGACGTCCAAGTCGATGATTTTGACCGTCTAGGTCGGATCGTCGCATATTACCAGAACTCTGGACTGAAGGTAGCGCTGGACCGTGCGGAAGCAACGAGTCTCGAACGTGTCTTTTCGATGTCACCGGATATGTTGATCGTCGATTTATCCTCCATGATTGAGAAAAAGACTGTCTCAGCGTCATATCCGCATCTCTTACAGACGATGGAGCACCTCTGTGATCAGCTCGGAGCGCCACTTTTGTATAAGAATATCAGTCATCTCGGTCAACTTCGGTATGCGTGGCAGCACGGAGGGCGTTACTACATGGGTAATTTACTTGGAGAAGCATCACCTGAATGGGTCATGACCTGTCCTGGTATGGAAGTGTTGATCCATGAAGTTCCGATGTTCTACAAATATGATCGCGAACAGATGAATCGCTTGTTCCAACTGGAGCAAGACTGGACAGTCCGATTTAATGAAGATTGTCAGTCCTTGAAGCCGGAGCAAGATCTCGACCAATGGTTGCTGACGCTCGCCCGGAAGATGGAGCCGGAATTCATCCGGTTTTATATCACGGATGCGAATGGATTCCAACAATCTTCAAACGTCAGTAAAAAGAGTGGGGAGTGGAAACTCTATTCCTTCTACAAGGGATATAATTGGAGTTTTCGTCCTTACTTCATCCGGACGACGGTAGCGATGGAACGACGACATAGCGGATATTTGTCCGAACGATATGTCGACTTCAGCTCGAGCGAACAAACGCGGACATTTAGTATGCCGCTCGGTAATGGGATGTTCTTATTTGCGGATATATCTGCAGATTATCTATATCAAGAACGATTGAGTGAATGAGGAGGAAATGAAAGTGTTAGATTATGATTACGAGGCATTACGAGAAATTGGACGAATCGTCGCCATGGCACGCGATGAGATGGCGGATGCCGTCAAACCCGGAATCACGACGAAGGAACTCGATGACATCGGAGCACGTATCCTGAAGGAACAGGGGGCAGAGTCTGCTCCAATCGTCATGTACGATTTCCCAGGAGCGACATGTATCAGTGTCAACGATATCGCAGCACACGGTATCCCAGGGAAGTATGTCATTCAAGAAGGCGATATCGTCAATGTCGATGTCTCGGCTGTGAAGAACGGCTACTACTCGGACACAGGGAAGACGGTCATCGCTGGAGAAGCAAAACGTCCGGAAGATGTCCGACTCGTTGAAGTATCGTTGACGGCACTTGAGAAAGGACTTGAAAAAGTCAAAGCCGGAACGAAGGTCAACCAGATTGGAAAAGCGATCTACGCTGAGACACGTAAGAGTGGTTTCACGGTCATCCGTAACTTAGCAGGACATGGTCTCGGGAAGACACTTCATGGTGAGCCAGAATCTATCTCGAACTATTTCAATCGTGAAGAAAACGATTTGTTGAAGGAAGGGCAAGTCATTGCTGTCGAGACGTTCATTTCAACGGGAGATGAGTTCTGTATCGAAGATGAGCGGGATGGTTGGACGTTATACACACCGAACCGGAGTCTCGTCTCACAATTCGAGCACACTGTCGTCGTCTTAAAAGACGGGTATGAGATTTTGACGAAAGTCGATGGCAAAGAATCGTTCTAAGAAAAGCTCATATAGTAAAACACGAGAAGAGGCAAAGGAAATTAATCCATTGCCTCTTTTTTGTCGTAGTGTTCTTGTTACAAGGAGATTCGAGAGGTTGCCAATTTGTTCAATTGTGATTCGGATACGGCCGGAGCGGAATACCGTATGTGTCCGTGTTCGACATGATACGGAGTCTCGAGCAAATCTTCTTCGAAATAATCGGCAGTACTTGCCATATCGATTGGATAAGCGAGTCCAGGAAGTGTTGCAAAAGCAAGGGTCTGACGACGCCCAATACCGCTCTCGAACATTCCGCCGAGCCAGTAAGGCGCTTTTTGTCTAAGGGATAGGGCATTCGTCAGTCCACCGACGCGTGCCGGCTTGATATTCAGTATCTGACCGGCGTGGAGCGCCTGCATCAAATCGGTATCTGCTGGAGTGACGATGGATTCATCGAGACAAATCGGTGTCTGTAAGAGTGCGGCGAGTCGTTGATGCCCGGACCAATCCGATGCTGCGAGCGGTTGTTCCATCATAACGAGACCAAATGAATCCCACTGTTGTAACAGAGGAAAGTCCGCTTCAGTAAAACTACCGTTGGCGTCAAACATCAAAGGCGCATCAGGAAAAGCGGCGCGAACCTGCTCGAGAACGCCCGTGTCTGTCGGAGCGAGCTTCAGTTTGATCCGTCCATATCCGGAGGCGATCGCTTGTCCTACGGCTTCGACGGTTTGTGCGGCAGAAGCCCGTCCGAGTGCTTTCCCGCAAGGTACGAGGGATGATTCATCACCTCCGAGATACGTGGCGAGCGATTGCCTGGAAGCTGCTGCGAATAATTCATAGATTGCTCCTTCGAACATCGCCTTTGCCATCGGATTACCTTGGATGATGCGGAAACGATCCGTGACGTCTGCTGGATGATGGAGTGGCTGTTCAAGTAACTGATACAGCAGCGGGGCGACTCCTTGGAGAGAGTGTTGTGTTTCGGACGTATACCATGGTGTATCGAACGCGGCACCTTCCCCGTAACCGATTCGCCCTTCCGAATCGGTCAGGCGTAAAATTGTCGTCCGGCGCACGGTCAACGTTGAGAGGGCGGTTTGCATCGGACGCCGAAAGACGAGTGGAACATCGAACAGTTCGGCAGAGCGTAGTGCAATATTCATAATGACTCCTTCAGTTGCTTGCGTAACAATTTGCCATTCGCATTACGCGGTAAAGTGCTGTGATAGACGTAATCAACCGGACACTTATATTTAGCGAGCAATTGACTGATCTCGGTTCGGATGGTTGTCTCTTCAAGGCTACTGACGATGAAGGCGACCGGAACTTGCCCCCATGTAGGGTCAAAGCGTCCAACGACACCTGCTTCTTGAATCCCATTGATCGAGAGAAGCGCTGATTCGACTTCAGCCGGATAAATATTTTCTCCACCTGAGATGATAAGATCACTTCGACGATCGAGAACATAGAGGTATCCATCGGCGTCCAGTCGTCCTAAGTCCCCAGTCTTGAAAAAACCATCTGCCGTAAAAGCGTCTGCCGTTTTCTCTTCCTCATGAAAATAGCCTTTCATGATCGTTGGTCCTTTGACTTCGATTTCTTGATGACGCGTGATGCGGATTTGTGTCGGATGAATTGCTTGTCCGGCCGAGCCGATTTTTCGTAAAGCATCCTCGGGCAAGAGAGTTGCGATTTGGGAAGCCGTTTCCGTCATGCCGTATGTCTGCATGACAGGGATGTTGCGGTCAAGGGCTCGCGTCAGAATCGGTAATGGAACAGGACCGCCTCCTGTCAGTACGACGCGAAGCGCGTGACGACGTAGCCCAGCTTCGAGCAACCGGTCGAGCATGACCGAGACGAGTGAGACATGGGTAATCTTTTCCGTCGTGATCCAGTGCAAGGCGCGTTCTGGGGAAAAATGTGGCTCGAGGATGATCGGCACTCCGTAGATGACCGCCCGGTAGACGACGGCTAACCCACTCATATGAAATAGCGGTGTGACGATCAAAAAACGATCCTCTGGCAGTGATCCGATATGACGCGCGGCGTTCGTCGCACTCGAGAAATGATTCAACATTGTTTGTTCGACGGCTTTCGGATGTCCGGTCGTACCACTCGTAAAGAGCATCGATTGGACGTATTGCTTGGGCATATGACGGATCAACAGGTCAGGGGCTTCTTTTTCATAAGAGAAAGCCACACACGGGATCCTTGTATCGAGTGTTCGGTCCGTCACGATGAGCCGTACATCTGCTTGTTTGAATTGACGTAATACTTCTGTCTGTGTCAAACGTGTGTTAATCGGAACGACGGTCAATTCGAGCAACTGAGCCGCATGAAGTGCGACGATGTAGCGCGCACTCGATGGACCATAAAGAGCAATCCGGTCTCCGCGTGTCACAATCGTCGCCCATGTACTTGCTAAGCGGTGAGCACGTGTATACAGTTCAGACCACGACCATCGCTCGGTTTCCGTAATGAGCGCGACGTCATCTGGTTGTTCTTTTGCCCGTGTATAGATCCAAGGATACAAAATAGTCACTTCCTTTTGAGATGAATATACGAAAAAGGTTCAATGTCAGAAGACGATTGAACCTTTTTTTCATTATGGGAAACGCGGGAACTGTCCGAAGTCCGGATTGCGTTTTTCTTTGAATGCATCGCGTCCTTCTTTTGCTTCGTCTGTTGTGTAGTACAGCAACGTAGCGTCTCCAGCGAGTTGCTGAATCCCTGCAAGACCATCTGAGTCGGCGTTGAATGCCGCTTTGAGGAAACGAAGAGCCGTTGGTGAATGTTGAAGGATTTCAGCACACCATTGAATCGTTTCTTGCTCGAGATCTGCGAGTGGAACGACCGTGTTGACGAGTCCCATATCAAGTGCTTGCTGTGCGTCATATTGACGGCAGAGGTACCAGATTTCGCGCGCTTTCTTATGTCCAACGACGCGTGCGAGGTAACCAGAGCCATATCCAGCATCGAATGAACCAACTTTTGGACCAGTTTGTCCGAAGCGGGCGTTGTCTGCAGCGATCGTCAAGTCGCACACGAGGTGAAGGACGTGTCCGCCGCCAATCGCATAACCTGCGACCATAGCGATGACTGGTTTTGGGATGACACGAATCAAACGTTGAAGATCAAGGACGTTCAAGCGTGGAATTTCGTCGTCACCGACATATCCACCATGTCCGCGTACCTTTTGGTCTCCGCCAGAACAGAATGCGAGATCGCCTTCACCTGTTAAGATGATGACGCCGACATTTTGATCGTCACGTGCACGTGAAAATGCGTCGATGAGTTCGTGAACCGTGTGTGGTCGGAACGCATTGCGAACTTCAGGACGGTTGATCGTGATTTTTGCGATCCCGTTCCATTGTTCATATTTGATGTCTTCATAGCTGCGGGCTGATACCCATTCCGGAGCATATTTCATTTGAATTCCCCCAATATGTTAGTGATGAATAAGTAGATTCTCTACCATTGTAACAAACTTTTGCGGTTGGTCGATATGTGGGGCGTGCGAAGCGTGTAAAATCACGTGAATTTTTTCAGGTGATGCCGCGCGTGAAGCGATGGCACGGAATTTTTCATCCTCTGCCCCGACGATCCAATCAATCTCTTTCGGAAGGCATGACCAAAGGGATGGCATGCTCCCTGTACCTTGTGCACGTAAAGAAGCACTCAGACCTTCAACCGTTTGGGACATGCGCTCCTGACGCAGTTGCGTGCGTTGCTGTTCTTTGAGAAGGGCTTGGGGTTTAAATAGTCCAAGTGTCTCCCAGTAATCGATGAAAGCATTGAGTCCGTCTTTTTCAAGTCGCTCCGCTAACTTTCGATCCGATGCACGACGTACTTTTCGCTCGCTTGCCGTCTGGATACCGGGTGTCGTACTAACAGCAATCGTCCGAGCGATTTGTTCAGAGGCGACGCTCAGCATTAAAGCAATTCGTCCACCCATCGAATATCCAAGGACGATCCATGGCTCGGATCGCGTAGCGAGCAGTGCCTCGAGATCCTTGACCTGTTGCGTCAAACGCATTCGTTGCTCAGACGCCGGTGTCGTTTTTCCATGTCCCATCAAATCAAGACGGTAGACGGTGAAGTGGGTCGATAAATGCTCACTTAGCAGGTCCCACGTCGAGAGGGTGCCTGTAAAACCATGAAGCAATAGGAGCGGTGGACCCGATCCCTCGATTTTCACATGATACGTATGCCCACGCAAAATCATTGGAACACCTCGGATAGCGCTTGATTCGTCACGTCCCAGATCGAACGGTGCATCTGTACGTTCTCTGTTCGTGTCGTCTTGACTTCAAGAATCCGAGTGACGTTCGTCTCTTCCGCAAGTGCTTGACGTAACGCGGCGATCGAATCGATAGCCTGATAAGTTACGCCGTAGCCGGAGGCGAGAGAAGCGAAGTCGAGATGCTGCGGTGTGCCGAAGAGTGGTTCGAAGACTTCTTGCTCAAGTTGTTGTTGCGGTAAAAAGCTAAAGATGCCGCCACCCGCATTGTTGACGAGAATGATCGTTAGCGGAAGCGTCCGTGCTGTCATCAGACCGTTGATATCATGAATGAACGCCAAGTCACCGACGAGTAAGTAGCGATGCTTGGCGTCAAACGTTGCTCCTAGCGCACTGGAGAGAATCCCGTCAATCCCGTTCGCTCCTCGGTTCGCGAGTAGACGAAGCGGTGTTCCTGTCGGTAGGAACGTATCGACATCCCGGATTGGCATGCTGTTCGAAACGAAGAGACTTCCGTCCTGTAACGTCGCCAATGCACGGACGACGTTATATTCCGTCATCTTTTCTTGATCGATTGTCGCAAAAGCATCGGCGACGCGTCGCTCCGCCTGTTGCAACAGTGTCAGATACGCAGGATCATGTGGAACGGGTTCGTGATGCGCGAGTTGTCGCGCGTGACCAATTACGAAATCCGAATGAAGTTGCGGGTCGCGCCAGTTTCCTGGATGACCGACGACTGTCGTCGGAATATCCCGAGACCAAAGCAGATAAGGTTTTGACGTCGGCATAGCACCGAAACGAATGATTCGGTCTGGTCTGACGTGCTGAGCGCTAGCGGGATGTTTGAGCCATGTATCGTAATAGGCAAAAACGTGAGCATCATGCGATTGTCGTCCTTGACTGAGTGGATCCGCTAACACCGGAATCCTTGCTTGTTTCGCATACGAGATGACAACCTGACTGTCCGCCGCAGTAAGTTGTGGTCCAAGTACAAACAGAAGACGTTCTTCTTGAAGTGCGGTCGCTAAAGCGTTGTTTACTCCCGGTGTTGGTTCAGGTAAAACACCGACCGGACGCCCTGTCCGTAAGAGATCGAGTTCCGGTACGAGGGGTTCACGTAACGGAACATTGATTTGAACCGGTCCTGCTGGTTCCGTCAGGGAGAGTAGGGTTGCACGTTGTGCGACATGAGCGACGTAAGGAAGACTTGCTTCTTCTGCTAAAGGAAGATCAAACGCATGCCGAACCTGCTTTCCGTACAGACCGACCTGATCAATGGCTTGTGGCGCACCGACATTCCGTAATTCGTGTGGTCGATCGGCGGTCAAGACGATCAACGGAAGTTCAAAGATATTCGCTTCAGTCACTGCTGAATAATAGTTTGTCGCAGCGGTACCGCTCGTACAAATCAACGCAACGGGACGAACGCGTTCGTCCGTCCGTGTTAGACCTAAAGCAAAAAAACTAGCCGACCGTTCGTCAACAAGGACGTGGGTACGGCTAGAAGGATGCAGAAAAGCAGCAATGGCAAGTGGTGTCGAACGGGAACCGGGACTGATGACGAAGTCCCGGACACCAGAAGCGACGAGCGTATCAATTAACGTATGCATCCACTTAGTCAACATAAATATCATCCTTTTCAATCGAACCGACGTGTCCAAGTGCTTGGACCATCGGTGATAGTTTAGTTTCCGTCTCTGCCAGTTCACTATCGAGATGAGAGCCTTCGACGAGACCACAACCGGCATAAAGAATGACCGCCCGTTCTGTAAATAATCCAGATCGAATGGCAACGATGAATTCCCCGTCATCCTGTCCGTTCATCCAACCAACAGGTGAACCGTACCATCCTCGTTCGAACGTCTCGATTTCTTGGATGGCATCGACTGCTAACTGCTTTGGTTCGCCCCCAAGCGCAGGTGTCGGATGCAGTTTTTCGATTAATTGGAATAACGTCACATCTTCTTTTAAATGAGCTGTGATCGGTGTATAAAGATGTTGGATATGGCGATTCTTCAAGAGAATCGGTGTATCCGGACAATCCAGTTCCTCTGAAAAGACAGATAATGTTCGTTCGATCGAATCCGCGACGATTCCGTGCTCCACCCGGTTCTTTTGATCTTGTAATAACGATTGACCGAGTGCTTCGTCCATCTCATCCGTCGCGTGACGTGGTGCAGAACCAGCGACGGCTGCCGTTTCAAGACGACGTCCACGTTTTAAGACGAGTCGTTCCGGTGTAGCGCCGATGAAGGCTTCTTCCGGATTCGGTTGGAAACAGAAGACGTAGCTGCCGGGCTGCGTATCTTCGAGTTCAGCGACGACAGCGGCTACGTCGAGCGGACGATCCAGCTCATAGACGACTTCGCGCGCCAGGACGATTTTTTCAAGTGTCGTCTCCAAGTAGTGCATCGCTTGATGGAACGAAGCTTCAAAGGCTTCATTTCCGTCCCGCGATAGTCGTAAGCGCGTGACGCCTGTCGAAGTCGATGCTTGCGGTTGATTGACTTTGGCGAAATCGAGTGCGAGTTCATTTAAAATCGAATCGACTTGATCCATAGGCTCGACGCGAGCAAAAATCGTCACACGTGTCTTGCCATCTTGTTCTAGAAATAAAAACTTCGGAATCGTCATCGAAGCGTCTCCGAAGGAAGACCAACGATAATCCGGTTGTTTGAGCTCGGTAAACGAAAATCCGCTGAACGCAAATAAATCATGACCGACATGATCGCGATTCAAGTTTGCCCATTGCGATTGAATCCGTAAAAAACGATCCGTTCCTGAAGCCTGAAGTTGTTGTACGATGCCAAACCCGATGGCCCGCATCGAGCGATCAGGTGTCGCGAAATAAAATCGTTCCTCGATACCCTGTTCGAGGGAACGCATGTCAGTTGCTTCGATTTCCCATGAATACGAAGCGAGTATAGGTCGTTGTGAGGCGTTCGCCTGACTGACGGCCTGTTCGATACACTGTTTTAGCTCTTGTTGAGCGTAAGCCATACCGCTCATTGCCCCCTAGTCTATAGATACTGTGATATGTTTCACTTAATCTAAGTGTAAACTTTTTGCGGACAAAAAAGAAGGAATAAGCTATCTCTGATTGAACATTGACAGCAAAAAACGAAACCCGATACACTTAGACAGGAAAGGGGTTATTATATGAATAAATCAATCGCTGTCTATTGGCGAATGACACGACCGCATACGTTAACAGCAAGTTTTGTTCCGGTCGTCGTCGGTACGGCAGTTGTCGCACCACGCGTGGAATCGATACGCTTGGATTTGTTCGTGGCGATGTTGATCGCGTCGATGCTGATTCAAATCGCAACGAATCTGTTCAATGAATACTACGATTACAAACGGGGTTTAGATACGGAGGAATCGGTCGGAATCGGTGGATCGATCGTGCGTGATGGATTCAAGCCGGGAACGATCCTAGCGTTCGCACTTACATTGTACGGGATTTCGGCATTACTCGGTGTGTATCTGTGTATCGAGACATCGTGGTGGTTACTTGTCGTCGGACTCATTTCGATGTTCGTCGGATATATCTATACAGGAGGACCGCTACCGATTGCCTATACACCATTTGGAGAAGTCGTTGCAGGCTTTTTCATGGGGTACATCATCATCGCGATCTCTGCATACTTGCAAATTGGTTATGTACCAACGGAAGCCGTTGCGATTTCGGTACCTGTTGCCATCTTGATCGGCTCGATCCTGCTTGCGAATAACATTCGGGACTTGGATAATGACAAGGTCAACGGACGTAAAACGATTGCCTGTCTCGTCGGACATCGTCGTGCCGTATACGTCTTGATCGCATTTTTTGCGGCAGCTGTCCTGTCTCTCATTATTGCTGTACTCGCATTCGAAGTCTCATGGTTTGCGTTACTCGCGTTGTTAAGTATTCCACTCATGATCAAAGCAGTCCGTCTCTTCTGGGAAGACTTGCCACCGGAAAAACTGATGCCTGGTATGGCACAGACTGGTAAAGTGAATACGATTTTCGGACTCTTACTCGCAATCAGTCTCGTGATCGCGAATATCTAATCTTAATTCAAAGTAGCAGGCGATTCGCTTGCTACTTTTTTTACGTGAAGATAGGGAACAGTTAGAAAAAAAGTACTTCGGTTGTCACTGATTTAAAATTTTACTATAATTGAAGCAATGTGCCTGAAAGATCAAACAAGGTCGGAAATCAGGAAATATGGTTAGAGGTGGAACTGAAATGAATAAAATCGCGGTAATCGGAAAAGTATTCGTCGACATAAAAGGAACTTCGTTCGCTCCTTTGCATAAGGATGCGAAAAACGTAGGAGACATCACGTTTTCAAATGGAGGAACAGGACGCAACGTAGCACAAAATCTAGCCGTCCTCGGGAATGAAGTTCGCTTTATCTCGACGGTTACGAATGATCAGATTGGCGTGGGAGTGCTCGATGAGCTGAAATCCTACGGTGCGAATGTGGATCACGTCGAAATGTTAGAAGATCATGGAATGGGTATGTGGCTAGCTGTCATGGATAACGAGGGTGACTTGCAAACATCGATCTCGAAACAACCGGATGCTAAGTTGCTCGAAGAGGCGATTTTACGTCAATCGATCTATGCACTCGATGGAGTCGATGCCGTTGCAATCGATTTGGATTTGTCCGTCACGGTCTTAGAACGTTTGATTCATTTATGTCGTAAGATGGAGTTGCCATTGTTTGGTGTTTGTGGTCACTTGAGCGTCATCGAACGAAATCGTCATCTGCTACAAGGGTTCACTGGATTCATTTGTAGCCGAGAAGAGGCTGAAATTCTGTCTGATCTATCGATCGTGACGGTCGAAGATGCGATTCATGTAGCAAATGAGCTAGCGAAAAAGGGCGCTCCGTTTACGGTCGTGACGATGAGTGAACTGGGGGCGGTCTACGTTGATCGTCGTACGGCGACATCAGGTCACGTCGGAACGAAAAAAGTGAAGGTTGTCGACTCAACGGGAGCAGGCGATTCCTTCTTCTCCGCAGTCTTGTCCGAATTGACACAAGAAAAGTCAGCAGAAGAGGCTTTGAAGCTTGGTATGAAGGTCGCAGCAGAAGTCATCGCTTCGACAGAGAATGGACTCGTTCCTGAAATGCTAGATGCTCTTCAATAAGTAGAAATGATAAAAGGGAGGTGGCGTCATGCCGATTCAACGAAGTGCAATCATTTTACGAAACGAACAGGATGAAATTGCGTTGATTCGACGGGATAAACCGAACGAAACGTATTATGTCTTTCCAGGCGGTGGGAAAGATGACGGAGAATCGTTAGAAGAAACAGCGATTCGCGAAGCACATGAAGAACTTGGAATCGACGTGGAGTTGACCGGTATTGCCGCCATCGTCCGTTTTAATGGATTCGATAATCCTTATTTTTGGGCGAAAACAATTGGTGGTCAGTTTGGCACGGGTACGGGTGAAGAGTTCGAAGAGGAAGGATCGGGTTATACACCGGTCTGGATCAAGCGTTCGGAGCTACCTTCGTTACCGATTCGTCCACCGTCACTTGCCAAACAGCTGGCAGAAATGACAGAACCATTCTATGAATTAATCCTTTCTGAAAACGAATGAGGTTTTAGTTGAAATAAAATGGGAAAAGTATATTAAAACAATGAGGTGGTCTTCGACTGCCTCTTTTTCATGAAGGAGAGATGACGATGGCGCATTCACGCGATCCAAAAGGGCTTGCCCTGAACTTAAAGCAGCGAATGTCCGATCATAATATCACGGATTATGCAGGGACACTCGCTTATTACTGGTTTTTATCCATTTTCCCAGGAATCATTTTCGTCATTTCGGTCTTATCATTCTTTGACATCGATCGTCAGACACTCGAGTCACAAATTCGGGACCTAGCGCCAGGCGGAGCCGTCAATACGTTCACGGATACAATTTTCCAAGCCATCAAAGAACCGCAGGGTGGTCTGTTATCGATTGGTGCCATTCTTGCTGTCTGGTCTGCTTCCAAAGGGGTCGATCGTTTGATCACGACAGCAAACCATGCCTATGGTGACTTCTCGCCCCGTGGTTTTGTCGCAGCGCGTGGGATTGCCTTGTTACTCACGATCGTGCTCGGAGTCGGGATGTTGTTGCTGATCGTCTTGAATGTGCTCGGTGGTCCGATCATTACGTATCTTGCCAACTTCGTGTTGCCGATCGATATGGGGCAAAAAATCCTACTGACGGTCTTACGATATGTCGTGTCGACGATTCTATTGATTGGTATCCTGTCGATTTTTTACCGCGTCGCACCAAAGCGTCCGATTACATTCAAAGAGGCAATTCCAGGAGCCGTCTTTGGTGTCATCGTCTGGCAATTATTATCGGTTGGATTCGGATTTTACGTCTCGAACTTCTCGAATTACAATCAAACGTACGGTTCGCTCGGTAGTGTCGTCATCTTGTTACTATGGCTCTACTTCACAGGGCTGATCATCTTACTCGGTTCTGAATTGAACGCATCATGGGAACGGTTCATGAAAAAAGCGGATCCAAAAAAGATGGAAGAAAAGCGCTTGAAGGAACAAGCGGAACTTGATGCCATTCCGACGAACACGTTCGGATGAAAATACGAAAAAACGTCTGACTGCCTTGCGGCAATCAGACGTTTTTTCGTGTTAAGCAGCTAATCGTTTCTCAGATGAACGCTGTGGAAGACTTGGTAAAGCATCCTGTTGAAGAAGGCGTAAACCGTTCAGGATGACAAGAATCGTTGATCCCTCGTGTCCGACGACAGCGAACGGCATGATTAGGAACTGGGACAAATTCGATGCGATCAATAGGAGAATGACACCGATCGCTAGCGTGATGTTTTGTTTGACGATCCGGTTCATCTTCCGTGCCTTATGCACGGCATAGGCAAGGCGACCTAGGTCGTTTTTCATCAAGACGACGTCAGCGGTCTCGAGCGCGGCATCTGTTCCTTCACCCATTGCGATACCGACATGTGCTAGTGCAAGGGCAGGGGCATCGTTAATGCCGTCACCCACCATCGCGACGGTCCGACCTTCTGTTTGGTATTGCTTGATATAGCGGACCTTATCTTCCGGTAGACATTCAGCAACGAAATCCGTTAATCCTGCTTCACGTGAGATGGCAGCTGCCGTGACTGGATTATCACCTGTTAACATGATCGTTGCGATGCCGAGATCATTTAAGGCAGCAATCGCTGTTTTAGCCTCTGGGCGAATCGTATCACGTAACGCATAAAGCGCTACAATCTGTGCTCCATTACTGACATAAACGATCGTATGCCCTTGTTCTTTCAGTGACTGTTCCATCGCGACGAATGGATCGTCTAAACCATCGTGGAATGCCCGTTTACCGATACGATAGGTGATGCCATCGACGGTTGCTTCAATTCCGTATCCTGTTACATCTTTAAACGTTGATGGTTCGCGGACATCGGTTTTTAAGTGATTGACGATCGCTTGTGCGAGCGGATGGTTCGACTGTGCTTCGATGGAAGCAACCGCTTGCTGAACTGTTCGAACGTCCATGCCTTCCGCATAACGACTTTCAGTGACGACGGGTTTCCCTGTTGTCAGTGTACCCGTTTTATCGAAGACGATCGTGTCGACTTGTCCGAGTGTCTCGATGTGTGCGCCTCCTTTAAACAGAACGCCATTTTTCGCAGATGCGGCAATTGCAGATAAGGCAGCAGGCGTAATCGATGCAACAAGAGCACAAGGTGAGGCGACGACGAGAAGAATCATCGCGCGGTAAATACTTGTCTCAAACGTCCAACCGACGACGTAATGAGGGAGGACCATCATGAGTGCGACAACGAGGAGGACGATTTTGACATAACGGCTTTCAAAGCGTTCGATGAACTGAGCAGATGGTGATTGCTCACTTTGTGCATTTTGGACCATATGAATGATCTTTTGGAACAACGATTCGTCAGCAGCTTTCGTCATCTCAATCGTCAAGACCCCATTCATGTTGACAGTTGAGTTGTAGACGGTATCGCCCGTTTGTTTTTCAACCGGAATCGATTCACCTGTAATCGATGCTTCTTCGATCGCTGCTTGACCACGAACGATGACACCATCGACCGGAATTCGTTCACCGGGACGAACATAGACGAGGTTACCGACCGCTAATTGTTCGATTCCAACGACTTCGAGTTGTCCGTTTGCATTCAGACGTGTTGCTTCCTCAGGTTGTAAAGACATTAAACTTTGTAGGGCGCGTTCGTTCTTATTCATCGTATATGTTTCAAGGGCGCCAGATAACGCGAAGATGAAAATGAGGATCGCACCTTCCATCCAGTAGCCGATGGCAGCAGCACCGATCGCTGCTAAAATCATCAGCAGTTCGACATTCAACGTTTTTTCTTGATACGTCTCCGTCAATCCTTCCTTCGCTTTTGCATATCCTCCGATCACATATGCGGATAAGTACAATGTGACATAAACGGCAGACGCCGCATTGAATTTTTCAAGTCCGTAAGCAACTAAAATCAATATTCCGCTAAACAATGCTAGAATCAATTCGTGATGCTCATCCCAAGCATGACGGAATACGGAACGCTGTTGAACATCGGTAGTAGTGGAAGTCGTCATATTAAAACTCCTTTCGAAATGTAAATGAGAAATGAAATCATTATAGAAAGAGAATGAGAATGTGATATATCAATGAGTTTAACTGATTGATAATGAGTTTCATTGTCTCTAGATTATAATTATTATTATCTGTAGAATTACTATACCATGCTTCAGTGAAAAGGAACAGGAAAGGAACTAGAAAGATGCAAAAAATTTTAACCCATCGGATTGGACTCGTCGTCTTTGCGTTATTGACGACTTTTTTGTGGGGAAGTGCGTTTCCCTTCATAAAAAAAAGTTATGACTTATTACAGATCACGTCTTCGGAATACGGAGAGCAACTGCTGTTCGCAAGCTATCGTTTCTTTTTGGCAGGTGTGCTGTTACTTGTCGTCAGTGTCCTCGTCTTCAAACAGACGATTACGCTGAAGGAGCGGACCTATGCCTATAGTCGTCTTGGCTTCTTTTTGACGTTCTTGCAGTATGTCTTCTTTTATATCGGTTTGTCGTTATCAACCGGCGTACAAGGATCAATTATTGCGGGATCGACTTCGTTCTTCCAGATGTTGCTGGCTCATTTTCGATATGAAGACGATCGACTGAATCGGTTTAAAGGACTCGCCTTATTCCTTGGATTCACAGGTGTTATCTTGGCCAACTGGCCGCAAGGGGGGCAAGGTGTCTCGTTTGGAGTAGGGGAAGGATTGTTGATTGCAGCAATGGTTTCCGGAGCGTTCGGTAATTTAATCGCGAAAGAATACTCGGCACATTATCCTGTGGCACCGATGACTGGATGGGCGATGGTCATTGGATCAATCGGTCTCTTCATCGCAGGAGTCATTCTCGATGGTCACGTCGCACCGTTCACTTTTTCAACGACAAGTGCTTGGATGCTCGTGTATCTTGCCTTCTTATCAGCAACTGGATTTACGCTTTGGAACTTACTGATGAAATATAATCCGGTCAGTAAAGTGTCATTGTTCATGTTCTTCGTACCGATTTATGGTGTCAGTTTATCGGCCCTGATTTTGGGCGAGACGATTCCACCGCAAGCGTTGCTCGGATTACTCTTCGTCGTAAGTGGTATTTTAGTCTCGACGTACCTTCCTGTTTGGTTTCAAAAGCGAGGTTGACGAAGATTCAGAATCGTGCAAAAATAGTTTCAATCAAAGTAACTCCCAATCGTTCGTTGCTTAAGCCGACCTGTTCGGCTTTTTTCTGTACGGTCAAGTGAAGACCGATTCGGCCTTGTCTGAAAGGCTAGTGCGACTATAAAACGGAAGGAGATGAAAACGAATGGAACGGAATGAGATCGTTCGAAAGATCATTGCCACTCGTCGTCCACGTGATGAGTTTGCCCGGTTCGTCGTAACGTGCGTCAGTCAGCAGTTGAAGGAAACCCATGGAGATGTGGATGTGGAAATCATCGAGGCGGAGAGAGGTTACGATTCAGTGTGGTCAATCAACGGTCGAGAGGTCGTCGTGCTGCTCGAGACAGAAGAGCTGAATCGTGCAAAAGAACAGCCGTATGCGATCGACGATAAGCTCTGGCGGAGTTTTCGGCAAGAAGGAATCGTGAAATAAAACAAAGGATCTTGCGCATGATTAGCGCAAGATCCTTTGTTTTAGATCCGGGATGATTCGTGACGTTTCGCGTATCGTAAGAGAAACGCAAGTGTCGCTAGGACCAGAACGAATAGACTGAAATAAAGCATAGCTGGAAGCAGAACGAACAAGCTGCCAGCAATCGGCCCAAGGATCGAACCAAGACTAAAGGCAATCCCTGCAAGCAAGTTGCCCGTCGGAAGAAGGTGTCGCGGTAACTGTTCCGTCATATAGGCGACACCGAGCGAGTACGTCGAGCCAAGTGCCATCCCGCTGACAGCAAAAATCGCAAACAACCAACCGTATCGTTCGAAGACGAAGCAAGCAACCAGGAAAGCGACAGAGCCAATCGAAAGAACGGTTACTAACGTCCGACGTTTTCCGAAGTGATCAGCAAGTCGTCCAAGTGGAAGTTGCATGATCAACGAGCTGACGACGAATGTCGTGATCAAGGTACTCGTCTCAGATAGACCGTACCCGTTACGCGTCGCAAAAACGGGAAAACTGGCATTCAGTGTGGCTTCGAGAAAACCATATGTAAAGCCAGGAAGTAATGTAAACCAAGCGGTTGATAAGACAAGTCGATACCGTGAGGCAGCACTTTGTAGCTCCTCCGGCATGACGGAGGATGGTTTTTCGTTCGGCAGACGCGATAACAAGATCAGGACGATGACCGTCAATGTACCAGTCAACACGAACGGTAGCCAGTTGATGACATCGACGAGAGGTACTGCAAGAGGACCAAGAGCAAAACCAAGACCGAATGCCATCCCGTATAGTGACATCGTTCGTCCTAACCGTTCATTTGGAGTAATGGACGTCACCCAAACTTGTGATCCATAGTGTAACGTCTGATCACCAAATCCGACGAGGAACCGTAAAATCATCCAAGCGATGACGCTCGGAAGGAGTGGAAATAAGAAAACGGCCACTGCAACAAGAGCGAGTCCGAACGAGATGACCGGAATATAACCACGTCGTCGCAGTGGACCTTCCATGAGAGGGGCAGCGACGATGACACCAATGTATAGAACGGCAGCGCTGAGACCATTGATGAAGGCTGGAGTCCCTTGACGTTCAAGTAAAATAGAGAGCAATGGAATCAGCAGTCCTTGCGTGAATCCGGAAATGAAGACGATTGATAAAATGAGAGCAAAACGACGTGACACAAGTAACGACGACCTTTCTTTTTTCTTTTAGCATAACACGCCCCGGTCTCTGAAACGGGAGACCGGGGCGTGCTTCATTTATTTTCTTGTTCAAAACGTGTCGGACGCGGCATATGCAGAAGATGTTCATCCCAGTCTGTCTGATCGAACACTTCATCATGTTCGATGCTGTGTGAAGTACGAATCCCAACCATCATGACGAACAAGACCATGCTGAACGTACCGATGATTGCGACAATACCTACGAGCCATTCCATCCCGGTCACCCCTTTTTTTAGAAAACAGAATGTGTCTACTTTGTGACATTTTTCCCGGGACGCCATCGTTCAAAACCTATTTTTCATTCTTAAAGCCGGCTGGATTGTTTTGTGAAATCAATCTCAGGGTAATATGCGTTTTTTACAAGCGCGTTTGGTCCAAGGCATTGCACAGCAGGACAGTGACACGACAAGCTTTTATTCAGTTCTGTCTCTTGCCACTGGGCATATGCATCGTTGAAGGACGTCTCGTGAATCGTACCGAGCGAAGCAAGTTCGTCGCCGAAATCGGTCACGATGATTTCACCGTCAAAGATGTTGACGTTAAGACGAGAACGACCATCTGGGTCATTGCGGACCGATACGTTTTTCTCCTGACGCAAGCGACGGTGCAATTCTAAATCTGCCTCTTCCATCGAACATGCGTAGAAAGGAAGTGTTCCGAATAACATCCAGACGTCTTTATCCCGGACGTCGAGCAAACGGTGGATCCCGTCGCGGATTTCAGACAAGCTAGCTGCTTCGATCATTGACGCGAAGTCAGCGGGGTACATGGGATGCACTTCATGACGGACACAGCCCATATCGACGATTTCCTTATGGATTGCTTCAAGATGTGGCAACGTCCGTTTATTAATCATCGTCTCAGCAGACACGATGACACCTCGTGCATTCAGAACACGAGCATTCTCTTTCATCGTCTCGAAAAGTTTCGTCCGTGCTTCACGTGACGGTTTTCGTTCCATCATCGCAAAGCCGCCATCGATGAAATCGTCGGCTGTTCCCCAGTTATGTGAGATGTGCAAGACATCTAGATAAGGAATGATTAATTCATAACGGGATAACGGAAGTGTTAAATTTGAGTTGATTTGGGTTTTAGCGCCACGTTCGTGGGCATACTTAAGTAAAGGGACGACATATTCCTTGACGGATTTCATCGAAAGCATCGGTTCTCCGCCTGTGATTGAGAAGGCACGCAGGTGTTCGATTTCATCCAGACGTTGAATGAGTAGTTCGACTGGGATTTCAGGTGACTCGCTACTGGATAACATGTAACCGACGGCGCAATGTTCACAGCGCATGTTACACAGTTTTGTCGTCGTGACTTCGATGTTCGTCAAACGGACGGTGCCGTATTGTTCAATGTCACGATAAGCTTCCCACGGATCGTTTGCGATCGTGATGGGTGATGATTGTGGCATGGGTACTCCTCCTTTTTAGTGCTCCACTTCGTATCGTATGCTAAAATAACGTCGGAATCCAGCGGAAGAAAGGAAGTCTGAATAATGGGAAAAGCAAGAACTGATAAACTTGGTCAAATGAATGTGCTAAAATCAAGAATGCAGCTTCTCTGTCATACAATCGATTCACTTGATGAATCATCAGATATCGAAGATTTGGAACGACTGATCGTATCACTGGATCAACTCAAGGCGAAGGTCGTTCGATATGCGAAGGATATGAAAGAACAAGAAGAAACGAAAAAAGCGGTAGATTGAGACCGCTTTTTCATTTGCACAAACGGAAAGGATGAAATCAATGGCAACAAAAATCAAATTAAAGACAGGTGAGATCCGTTCGGTCACGTGTTTACGGATGGGAATCAACGGTGAAGGGATTGCGACGCTCGAGCGACAAATCGTCTTCATCCCAGGATTACTCGTCGGGGAAACGGCACAGATCGAGATCACGGAAATTCATGCAAACTATGCGAATGCAAAAATCTTGAAGCGTGACGATCGTTCACCGGACCGCGTGACACCGCTTTGCCCGGTCTATAGTGTCTGTGGCGGTTGCCAATTACAACACATGAGTTACGACGGACAATTACGTTATAAGGAAGAGATGCTACGCAATGCTTTCTTAAAATCAACGAAATTGAATATCGAGAAAGCCGATATTCGTCCGACGATCGGTTCGAAAGAATGGGAATACCGCAACAAGTCACAATTCGTCGTCGGTAAACAAGGGAATGAAATCGTCAGCGGTCTCTATTCGGCCAATTCGAATCGTCTTGTCGCGATTGATGATTGTGTCGTTCAAAATAAAGATACGCTTCGTGTCAACCAAGCTGTCACGAAACTGCTCAACGATTATAAAGTACCCGTTTACCATGCAGCAAAACAAGACGGTGTCATGCGACACATCGTCGTCCGGACAGGAATCAAAACGGGCGAAATTCAAGTCGTACTGGTTGCCTTTAAAGACGGCTTCCGTGATTTAGAAGGTTTGTCACGCGATATCATGGATATCCCGGGGGTCGTCTCGGTCGCACTGAACATTAATGATAAGTTAACGTCACGTGTCTTCGGAGAAGAGACAGAAGTCTTGCGTGGCGTTGAACGGATCGAAGAAGAGATGGGCGAGTTCACGTATCAATTGTCTCCTCGTGCTTTCTTCCAGTTGAATCCAGAACAGGCAGAGCGGATGTATGAAGAGATTGCGCGTGCCGCTGCTTTGACAGGCGAAGAGCGTGTCTTGGATGCATACGCAGGTGTCGGTTCAATTGGACTCTGGATCGCTAAAGGAGCAAAAGAAGTCCGCGGTATGGAGATCATTGAAGAAGCCGTTGAAGATGCCAATGCGCACATGAAGCAATACGGATTCGACCATGCCCACTACGTTGTCGGTAAGGCAGAAGCGTGGATTCCACGTTGGGTCAAGGAAGGCTGGATTCCAGATGTCTTCATCGTCGACCCACCACGCTCAGGTTGCGATACACAATTGTTGAACGCGATGATCTCGTCTAAAGCGAAAAAAATCATCTATGTTTCGTGTAACCCGCAGACGCTTGCCCGCGATTGTGATCACTTGATGAAAGCGGGATACAAGGTATCGTACATTCAGCCGTACGATATGTTCCCACAAACAGCGCACGTTGAAGCAATCGTCGTGCTCGAAAAAAAGAAAAAGAAAAAGTTCTAAGTAACAAGCCCGTATGCACTCCTTGAACGAGTGGACATACGGGCTTTTTATCATGTTTGCGAGGAATAACCGAACGTCGCGTCACACTCAGCAAAGCGTTCCTTTAATTGAGCAACACGGTCAGCGGGTAATGGACCACGTTCGATCAGTTGCTGATTCAATGCGAGGTGTTCTGGTCGAGACGTGCCGATGATAGCCGTCGTGATTCCTGGCTCAAAAACCGTGAAACGAAGCGCTGTCTCAAGCCAACTGGATTCTTCGAGGGGATAAGCGAGTTGTTGCGCACGTTCCCAGTAAGGTTCGACATACTGTCCGACCGGACGCTCCGTGAAGCGCCACGGGGCATTACCGATCGGACGCTTTGCGATGACTCCGTGATTCGAAAGCGTAGGTAGGACATCATCGACACGTTGGTCAAACAGATTAAATGATGTTTGGAAACTGTCGAAGCGATTCGTTTCGATAGCATATGTCAAGTCTTCCCGATCACCGGAATAAGCGATGACGCGAACTTTTCCAGCTTGTTTTGCTTGTTCAAGCGCTTCGATGACATCTCCTTGGGCGAGAACTTCTCGACTACAAGAGTGGAGATGTACGATGTCGAGATAATCCGTTTGCATCGTTTGTAAGGCTTGATCGATGCCACCATGAACCGCTTCAAAGGTCCAGTCCTGCGCACCAGGAACATCATAGCCGACTTTCGTCGACAGAATGACGTCGTGCCGACGATGCTTTAGAAATTGTCCGACGCGTTGCTCCGATAAGCCATAGCCGCGTGCTGTGTCGATCAGGTTGATGCCGAGATCACGTGCTTGTTCGAGCAAATAGACTGCTTCGCGATCCGTCATCTGTTCTGCGCCGATGTGACCGGCTCCGAACCCAAGCGGGGATACGAGTAGGTCGGATGTTCCAAAACGTCTTAACTCCATGAACGATACTTCCTTTCAGACATCTGTAGTTCTATATCGATGATGCTCGTTTTTGTTGAATAAGGTATAGCAGATAACCAACGAGTGCCACGCCTGCAATCGACCATTGAACGATGGACGAGGATTGCATGAACTGATGGACGGCGAGCACTTCGACTAACATGGCTGGAATTTTTCCAATCGTACTGGCAGTCAGGAAAAGTAGAATCGAAATACCACTAGCGGCACTGACGATGTTGACGATGCCAGACGGGATGAACGGTAACAGCCGCAGCAAGATGATCGTCCAAAACGCTTCACGTCCTTGTTGTGCTTGCAGTTTTTGTTGCAAACGAGCGAATCGATCGGGAAGCGGACGACGAAGGGCATACCGCAGTCCTTTTCGGTAAAGTAGAAACGCACAAACCGCACCTAAGACTTCACCGATGAAAGAGAGCAATGTGCCCATCCATAATCCGAAATAGACGAGATTCGCAGCGGTGACGAACGTACTCGGTAGGACACCAAGTACACTGACGACGACGCCGACCAAGACACTAACGAATGGAGCGAACGGTCCAAAGAGTTCAAAGGTTTGGATGACATGTTGTTCCATCATTCGAATCCATCCTCTTCATCCGGAAGAAGCGGTAACTCGATGTGGACAGTCGTTCCTTCTCCAAGAACGGAGTCGAACCGGATCGTCCCATCATGACGATCGATGATGTGTTTTGTGATCGCAAGACCGAGACCAGTGCCACCATCTTTCCGCGTCCGTGATTTATCGACACGGTAAAAACGTTTTGTCAGTCGATCAAGATGTTCTTCCGGAATGCCTTCCCCTTCGTCCTGGATAAGACAATGCGTCCGGTCGCCGATCGTTTCAGTCGATAAGAAAATCTGTTTGCCAGGCGGTGTGTACCTTAAGGCGTTATCGAGTAAATTGCCGAAGACTTGCTCAAGGCGGTCCGTATCGCCTAAGACAATTTGATCTGGATCGAGGTTCATCACGAACGTGACTCCTTTTGACTGGGCGATGGGTTCCATCCGGTAGATGACATCTTCAAGTACTTGACTGAAGACAAGCGGTTGCTTCGACATCGGATAGGAATCGCGCTCGAGTTGAGCGAGATCAAGCAGATCATTGACGAGACGTTGCAGACGTTCCGTTTCCCGCTCAATGATTTGGTAATACTGCGCACGCTTTTCTTCTTCAAGCGAATCATCCTGCATCATCTCTGTGTAACCACGGATGTAGGAGAGAGGTGTTCGCAATTCATGACTGACGTTCGCGAGGAACTCTTTTCGCTGCTCGTCGACTTCCCCGAGCGATTCCGCCATCTTATTTAACGTTTCTGCGAGTTCTCCGATCTCATCGTCCGATTGAATCGGAATCCGGTAATCAAAGTCACCTTGTGCATAAACAGTCGAGGCGCGCTTCATGTCGATCAACGGACGGATGATCGTATCGATGATTTGTCGTCCGAAGATGACGAGATTCAAGACAATCAGTCCGATCATGAAGAAGATCATCAAGCGGAGTGGGCGGAATGGTTCACTGATTTGCCCAAGTTCCAGGTACAAGATCAGCGTACCAACCAGTCGATTGTTTTCGATGATTGGAAATCCGGTCATCAAAATATCCGTTCCTTCAATCGGATGGGTCCGACTGGAGACGATGGTTTCACCGTTTCGAAGTTCTTCGATATCCGCATTCGTCAAAAAGCGCAGTCCAGCTGGATTTTTCTTCAGGAAATCGATAAAGAAGACTTTCGATTCCGTCAACTCATTCGTATAAGTCATTCCATCGTAAAAAGCACCAGATAATCCTTCAGATTCATAAATGTTGATCAGCTTTTCGCCTCGGTTCAATAAGATATCTTCCTGCGTTTGAAGATAGAATCGATCGTAGAGGTAGAACGTCAACAAGACGAATAAAATGGCGGAAAAAACGCTTGTGAACCAAATCGTGATCCAAATCCGGCGCCGGATCGTATAGCGCTTAATCATACTTCCTCGAATTTATAACCGATGCCCCAGACCGTTTGAATCGAGCCACCAGCTTCCCCGAGCTTTAAGCGAAGTGTTTTGATGTGTGTATCGACCGTCCGTAAGTTCCCGATATAGTCCGCACCCCAGATTTGATCGAGTAACTGTTCGCGAGAAAAGACCTTATCATTGTTTTGAGCGAACAGGTGCAACAAATCAAATTCCTTACGCGTCAGACTGACCGGCTTGCCATTGACGTGGACACTCCGACTTTCAGTGTCGAGTTCAAGCATGCCGAGCGTCAGGGTAGCCGATTGATCAACTGTAAAGCGATGAGAACGACGAAGAGTCGCTTCGATGCGAGCAAGCAATTCTCGAGGGCTGAATGGTTTTGTGATATAGTCATCAGCTCCGATTTTCAGACCGTGAATACGATCGAGCTCGTCCGAACGTGCCGTCAGCATGATGATCGGAACGTTTGAGAATTCACGGATGCGCATACATGCTGTCAAGCCGTCCATTTCCGGCATCATGACATCGAGTAGAACGAGATGGAATGTATTTTGTTGAATGAGATGGATCGCTTCTTGTCCGTTAGAAGCTGTCATCGTCGTGTAGTGTTCTTTTTCAAGATTCGAGACGAGAAGGTCACGCATTTGTGCTTCATCATCTACTACGAGAATGTTAAACGATTCTGGCATTAGTCTTCGCTCCATTTCCTGTAGAAGAAAGTGTTTCTTCCATAAAGATGAGTTTTCTTATTTATCATACCATTTCAAACTTTAGAAGCGCATGTGTGGACACAAAAAAGCATGAGAGACAAGGCTCTCATGCTTCGAGTTGTTGGTGATCGTATAGTGTTTCGAGCTCCCGACCATGAATGTACATGTGGAAACTAGATTTTGAGACTTCATATAGCGTGAACTGTGTCTCGCCGGCATTCAATTGCTCAAGAAGCGCAGGGCGCAACTCATCCGCGCAGAACGCATACGGCAATTTTTCAGCTGCTTTTTGTGACCGAATATTGCTTTTGCGAATTTTCATGAAGACACTTTCATATACAAGCTCGAAGAACAGCTCAGAGAAGAATGCTTCTTTCGCTAAATGATTGTATCCTTTACCATGATACGGTTTACCTAACCATGTACCGAGAAACCCATATTGTCCTTCGATATCGAGTAAACTAATCGTACCAATCGGTTGATCGAATTCATCTAGGATGGTACGTGATACGATTTCACCACGTTCTTCCTCTTCGATTGCCTGCTTTGTAGTAAACAGAAATTCATCAAAGTACCGTGTTTTTTGGCGGACGTACGGATATACGTCTTGATGCTGCATCAGTTCGAACAAATCAGCGCAGTCGCTCAGCTCCCGTTGCTTGAGCATACTTCCATTCCTCCTTTTAGGACCGCAAGAATGATTGTCGAAAGCTACCTGTCTGACTCGTTTGAACCGCGCATGGTATGCCTTCTTCAGTTGTCGGATAAGATAATATTACCTTCTTTTTTTAAAATTGCAAGAAAATAATTTTTGTGAAAAAAGATACAAAAACAAGATGTTTTCCGTAAGCGTCTAAAACCCCCGAAAGGTGCAATAAACACCTGGCGGGGGTGGAGTTAAGTCAAGTTCAGTTGAGCGTGTTCAAAAATGATTTTTCCATCAATCATCGTCATGAGCGGCTTCGCTAAATAGTCGAGTGGGAAGTGACTCCACAGGACGAGATCCGCGTCTTTTCCGGTCTCGATTGATCCGACACGATCGTCCACACCGAGCGAGCGGGCGGGATGAATCGTGATCGCGCGTAAGGCGATATCGACCGGTAGACCTTCTCGTGCGGCAAGACCAGCGCAGAGGTTCAAGTATTGGACAGGGGTGTACGGATGATCGGTCGTAATCGAGATTTCAAGACCATGTTCGTGAAGAATCCGGTACGTTTCCCATGTTTTATTCTTCAGTTCGATTTTAGACTTCCGCGTGAATGTCGGTCCAACTGTTACTTTTTCGATCGGCAATTGCTCCATTTCTTTTGCGACGAGATGACCTTCCGTACAATGTTCGATACGTAAATCAAGATCAAACTCTTCCGCAAAACGGATGGCAGAAAGGATATCATCTGCTCGGTGCGCATGTACACGAAGCGGCATCTTATGATCAAGGACCCGTTTGATCATCTGATGAGCGAACGTTTCGGAAACTCGTTGTGTCCGAACTTCAAGAAAGGCTTCGCGCAACATCCCCATGATGCCCATCCGTGTCAGTTCACCGGCGCGACCAGCACTATGGACACGCTTTGGGTTTTCACCGAGCGCAACCTTCAGACCCGCATACTTTCGAAGAATCATATCATCGATGAACCGTCCGTGCGTCTTGATGACACTCGTGACGCCACCAATGATGTTCATGCTACCAGGCATGACTTGAACGGTCGTGATCCCGTGTTCGATGGCTTCCTTAAAGCCTTCATCCAGCGGATAAACGCCATCAATGGCACGTAGATGAGGGGTCATCGCGAAAATCGTCTCATTCGCATCATTTCCGACGGTTCCGGTACCTTCGTCATATAATCCGAGATGTGTATGGGCATCGATAAAACCAGGCAATAAAAAGTGACCTTCTGCTTCAATGACTTGATCGTTTTCTAAATGATCCAGTAATTCACCGATTTCAATGATTTTCCCATCACGAATGCGGATGTCCCCGTAAAAACTGTCCGAAGTAATCGGATAGATATGTGCATTTCGAATTAAGATATCCAAGTATCGTCCACCCCTGTACTAGTTTGAATGCTCGATTGCTCGCAATGCATCCTTTAGTTCAGCATACCGAAACTTGTATCCGTTTTCGAGCGCTTTTTTCGGAATGACACGAGCTCCTTCTAGTACAATCGTACTCTTTTCACCGAGTGCGAGTTCTAACGCGAAGCGTGGCGCCGGTAGCCAGTGAGGGCGATGTAAGACTTTTCCGATCGTCTGTCCGAAACGCCGCATCGTCTCCGGATGCGGAGCAGTGATGTTCAGTGGTCCTTCGACTGTCGGGGTCTCAAGTGCGAATATGAATAAATCGACTAAATCGTCGATGTGGACCCAGGAGACCCACTGTTTTCCGTCGCCCATCGTTCCACCGCCAAACAAGACATAGGGCAGGCGCATTAATGGGTAAGCGCCACCGGCTTTCGTTAGGACGACACCGATTCGTGGATGGACAAGTCGAATGCCAGCGTCAGCAATCGGGCGGGCAAGGTCTTCCCAGGCGACACAGACATGACTTAGGAAGTCAGCGGTCGGTGGAAGGGGTTGATCTTCGGAAAATGTTTGATGCCGATCTTGTCCGTAAATGCCAACCGCAGATGCAGACAATACGACATTCGGCTTTTGATCGAGTGCTTCAACGATTCGAACGAGCTCCTTCGTCGTGCTGACGCGACTGTCGAGAATGACACGTTTTCGTTCATCCGTCCAACGTCCGTCGTTGATCGAAGCGCCAGCCAGATGAATGAATGCATCGACGCCCTCTAAGTGCTGTTCCGGTTTTGCGTCTTCTGTCATCCACTTGATATATGTGACCTGCGCGTCATTCGCTTTCGGATGACGCGTTAAGATAAAGATGTGATGTCCTTGATCTAGTAAACGCTTCGTCAAGGCTTGACCAATCATACCAGTTCCGCCGGTAATCGCAATGTTCATGTAATCCATCCTCCCTGAAATAAGTAAAAGTAGCTTCTTTCCATTTGTTCCCGTTCCATGGTTTCACTCAAACATAGACCTGCCTGTTCATGATATCGTAGAACTACCGAATCAGGTTAGGGGAGGGAACGACATGAAGATCAAACGGATCTCGACACAGAAGAAGAACAGCGAACGATTCAACATCTATGTCGAGCGTGAGGGCAAAGAAGAATACGCCTTTGCCGTAGATGTGGATATCTTAATCAAATACAATCTGCAACGCGATAAGGAGCTCGATGACGACTTCGTCAAGGAAGTACTGACGGCTGAGGAACAGCAGAAGGCATATCGTCTCTCATTGAATCATTTATCGTACCGGATGCGGGCAACAAGTGAGGTCGTCACGTATTTGACGGAAAAAGAGACACCGGAGCATGCGATTAAACATGCGATCGATCGATTGACGGAGCAACGCTATCTGGATGATCAACAGTTCGCGCTTGCTTATACGGCGACGAAAAAAGCAACGACACCACAAGGACCAGGAAAGATTCGCCGTGATCTAGAAGTACTGAAGATCCCAAAGCCAGCAATTGATGAAGCAATCGCGACGTTTACGGATGAAGAGGAATATGAAAAAGTCCTGAAGTTTTTGCGGCAAAAGCAAAAAGAGCTTCAACGGCGTTCTGTACGCGAATTGACGCAAAAGCTACAGATGACACTCATGCAGCGCGGGTTCTCGTCCGATTTGATTAAAGCGGGCATTGAAGAGGTGTTTTTAGCTGAAGAAGGTGACGGAGAAGAACAGGCGGCACTTTATCAAGCACGCAAGTATTATCCGAAGTACCGGCAACTCGAACCGTTTGAACGCGAACAGAAGGTGAAGCAAGCGCTCGTCCGAAAGGGATTTCCGTACGGTCTAGCAGCTCAAGTCCTCGAACAAATCAAAGAAGAAGAGGCGGAATAATAAAAGCAAGACGAAAAATTGACAATTATCCGACAATTGTGCTATTCTACGCACAGACTAAGAAAAGGAGGAACCGTCCTATGAAAAAGCCAATTGGTTTCACACACATCCAACAGCTGAATATGACGGAGACTCTTGAGCACGTATAAGTAATTCATTTCATGTGCGAGCAAGGGGATTCGTCTCCCGAGCGCGCAGACGAACAAGAATGCATCATGCCCATTTCAAGGCATACTGATTCTCGGACTGCATCCGGAAATCCGTATGCCTTTTTGCGTGCTCGGAAAAAACACTTCATTTCACAGTAAAGGGGGGACCCTCATGCGTTTATTTCGGCAATTGAGTTGGTTTCTAAAAGAACACAAATCATCTTACCTCGTAGCAGTCGTCTTACTGATTATCACGGGCTTCATCGATTTGACGCCGCCGTGGTTGATCGGAAAAGTAATCGACGGTTTACGCTCAGGTTCGATGGACCGTACGACACTCTTACAGTATGTCGGTGGATTAACGGTCATTTCCATCGTTTCCTTCATCTTGACGTATCTGTGGTTAGCGAAATTATTCGGAACGGCATTTTTATTAGAACGGACACTTCGGAGTCGCTTCTTTACGCACTTATTGAAACTGACGCCGACGTTCTACCAAAAGAATCGGACGGGAGACTTGATGGCGCTCGCGACGAACGACTTGAAGGCGGTCGAGCGGACAGCTGGATTTGGTGTCTTGACGCTCGTCGACTCGTTGAACATGACGGCAATCACCCTCGTCGTCATGGGGGTGGCGATCGATTGGAAGCTAACACTTGCTGCCTTGTTACCGATGCCACTTCTCGCCTACGCGATGAATAAGCTCGGAAGTCAAATTCACGGACGTTTCATCACTGCCCAGGATTCATTCGGAACGATGAATGACCAGGTTGTCGAGTCGATTTCCGGACTGCGTGTCATTCGCTCGTTCGTCCAAGAACCGGTCGATGTCAAACGCTTCGACGATGTCACGACGGATGTCTTTGAGAAAAACATGCACGTCGCAAAAATCGATGTCTTATTTGAACCGATCATCAAGCTGCTCGTCGGCTTTAGTTACTTGATCGGCTTATCGTTCGGGACATATCTCGTCTTTACGAACGACATCACGCTCGGACAATTGGTCGCCTTTAACATCTATCTCGGGATGCTGATTTGGCCGATGTACGCCTTTGGCGAATTGATCAATGTCATCCAGCGCGGAACAGCAAGTCTTGACCGCTTAGAAGCAACGATGCGAGTCAAACCGTTGATTGCTTCGACACCGCGGGAACACGTCGATCGCCCTGAACGGATCGAGATGAACGATTTGACGTTTACGTATCCAGAGACAGCCCATCCGGTCTTACGAGATTTGAATATGACGATCGAACAAGGAACAACGATCGGAATCGTCGGACCAACCGGATCCGGTAAAACGACGTTCTTGCGTCAATTCCTACGTGAGTATCCGATTGGACGGGACATGCTGACGGTCAATGGCATACCGTATGAAGATGTTGCGCTAGAGACGGTTCGCGGTTGGACGGGTTATGTGTCACAAGAACATTTACTATTCTCGAAATCCGTCCGGGACAATATCTTGTTCGGTGCAGGTGAAGCGACAGAAGAAGAATTGCAGGAAGCGATTCGTCTCGCATCCTTTGAAAAAGACATTGAAACGCTCGAACAAGGACTTGAGACGATGGTCGGTGAACGTGGCGTCACGTTGTCAGGCGGACAAAAGCAACGTCTATCGATCGCGCGGGCGATGTTAAAAAAACCAGAGTTGCTGTTGCTGGATGATTCACTATCAGCGGTAGACGCGAAAACAGAATCACATATCATCGATTCGATTCGCTCGAACCGTCACCAATCAACGACATTGATTGTTGCTCATCGCTTATCGGCAGTGGCACATGCGGACGAAATCATCGTCTTGCAAGACGGAATGATTTCTGAACGAGGAACACACGACAGCCTGATGGCACAAAATGGCTGGTACGCTCAACAATTCGAGCGACAAAGTGAAGAGATGTAAGGAGGTGCCTCTGCATGAATGAATTGGAATTATATCAACTCGATCCGGCACGTCGGAAGACGACGATCCGTTCGTTGATCCGCTATGCGATGCATGAAAAACAAGCGATTTTCTTAGGATTATTTCTACTCGTACTGGCAGTCGGAGCGGAATTGACAGGTCCGTATATTGCGAAAGTCATCATCGATGAACATATCGTGGCAATTGAAAAGGACTGGGTCGAGGTTGAATCAGACGGTGCGGTCATCTATGACGGCCGTCAGTTCGCCAAAGCACAAGACGTCTCGAAAAGTCAGATTGTTCAATCCGTCTCGATCGTCCAAACGACCAACGGCTACTTTTTCGTACCGAAACAAGTCGTCAGTGGGGGAGAGCGGAAAATCAATGGAAATACGATGACGATCACGCGTGGAGATGACGTCTACACGTATGATAATATTCAAAAACTGACACAAGGACAGGTCTATGATTTTTATTCAAAGGACTTAAAAGCAATCGGCTGGTTATCCTTGATCTACGTCCTCTTGCTGCTGGCAGCGGCTGGTTTGAACTGGATTCAACAAATCTTGCTCCAGCGATCTGCCCATAAAATCATTAAACGGATGCGGCTTGATGTCTTTACGCATCTGCAACAGTTACCGGTCCGTTATTTCGATCAGACACCGATCGGTAAAATCGTCAGTCGGGTCACGAACGATACGGAAACGATTCGCGATCTTTATCTTGGTGTGCTCGCCCGAGTCTTCTCAGGGATCATCACGATGGCGGGGATTCTCGTCGCGATGTTCTTCCTCGATTATCGCTTAGGACTCGTCTCGCTGATCATCATTCCGATCGTTTATTTTTGGATTCAGCTGTTCCAGAAACTTGCGACGAAGAATAACTTCAAGGTCCGCTCGCTCGTTGCCGACATGAATGGTCAACTGAATGAGAACATCCAGACGATGCCGATCATTCAGGCTTATGCACGCGAGAAGGAAGTCCTTGCCGAATTCGAACAAAAAAACGAAGAAAACTATCAGACGCGGGCAAAGTTGTTACGACTCGATGCCCTGATGTCTCATAACCTATCCTACTTTTTGAAAAACTTGACGCTCGCCTTGTTGATTTGGGTCGTCGGCGGAAAAAGTCTGACGAACGGATCGTTTTTATCGCTCGGGATTTTATATGCGTATATCGATTACGTGTCCCGTTTATTCGAACCCGTCACCCAAATCATGAATCAGCTGTCACCGCTACAACAAGCACTCGTTTCAGCGGACCGGATGTTCCAATTGCTTGACGAAAAGGGAGAGCCGGTCGAACAAGGTCGCGTTGCTCGGTTTAAAGGAGCGGTGACCTTCAAAGACGTTGAATTCAGTTATGAAGCGGGGAATCCCGTATTACGTGAGATTCAAATCGATGCTCGTCCTGGCGCGACGATTGCTCTCGTCGGTCACACGGGTAGCGGGAAAAGTTCAATCATGAATTTATTGATGCGTTTCTATGATCCGTCAAAAGGACAGTTGTTGATTGACGAACAGGACGTGACGACTTTACCGAAACAAGCGGTTCGTGAGCATATGGGCATCGTCTTACAGGATCCGTTCCTCTTCACAGGAACGATTCGCTCGAACATCACACTCGGCAATCCTGATATTTCAGAAGAACGGGTACGACAAGCAATCGAAGCCGTCGGCGCGGATCGGTTCATTGATCGTTTACCGAACGGGCTCGATGAACCAGTCATCGAAAAAGGTGCCACATTATCAGCGGGTGAACGACAGTTGATCAGTTTTGCCCGTGCGTTAGCGTTCGATCCTGCGATCCTAGTTCTTGACGAAGCGACAGCGAGCGTTGATTCGGAAACGGAAGCGGTCATTCAAGATGCCTTGCTGACGTTAACGAAAGGGCGGACGACGTTCATCATCGCCCACCGCTTGTCGACGATCAAGGATGCGGATGAGATTCTTGTTCTCGATCATGGACGGATCGTCGAGCGCGGGTCCCATGATGTGCTCCTTGCAACGTCCGGGATTTATGCGAAAATGTATGCGTTACAAAGTAAGCGGAATCTTGAATTGAAATCAAGCTAATCCATCCAGTTTCTCCTCCTTTTCGTTTATACTGAAAAACGAAGAGGGGGAGTTTTTGTAATGGAGACACGAATGAGTCAATTATCGAAATACGAGCTTGAGATGTTGATCACGAAATTAAGTGAACAAAAACGAAAAGCGGAGCAACACGGGAACGTCAGTGAAGTGGAAGTCGTGACGCGGAAAATCGCCATTGCGAAAAGTTATTTGATTGATCCGGCACGATTCGAACGGGGGGCCTTTTACCGAATCGAAGGAGAAGAGGCACGATTTGAGTTACACTTCGTCAATGGCGTCATGGGCTGGGGACATTTTGAAGGAACCGCTCAGGAAGTCGCGATTCCGCTCGCGTTATTCACAGGAGAGGGAGAACAGACATGACGAATCGAGAACAAGCCCTTCAGCAACTGGCTGAAGAATTATTGCAAGTAAATGAAGTATTAACCCCGGAAGAAGCATTGACGTGGGTCGAAGTGCTTTGGGAAGATTTCGAAGCGACACTCGCGCGCGCAGGTGAGAAATATCAAGGTGAAGCCGTCGCGGTTCATTTCGTCGAGCAGCAGATCAAACAGCACGGGGCAATGTTGCACCGGTTTAATACGACGAACGAAAAATTCAAGCATTTGATGACAGGTCGAAACGTCGAATGAAAAAAGCTCCGCACATCGGGATTTCCGTTGCGCGGAGCTTTGTCTTTATAATGCAGGGATGAACAGTTTTTTCTGCAAGGTCCGTTCACTGAAGACCCAGCCGGTATAGGAGCTGACGATTTTTTGTGTGGCAGCGTCGATTCTGACGACGGCAACGAATGGATAGACTTCCTTCGTGAAGTAACGCAGGTTGGTGAAGCGGTATTCGACAATGCCGTCCTTTCGTGAGACCGTATACGTATGAATCTTCGAGAACTCAAGAAACGCTTGCAAGTCAGCATTTTGTTTGACGATTTCGTACAAGGCGTCACCGTGTGGTTCGTCCTTGATGCGGAAGTTTCCACATTCGACGACGGTTCCACTGTTGATCTTAACGACGGAATACTCATCGCGTAATCGTGCTGCGACATGCCACTCATCCCATTTCATGCCAGGTGAGATGAACAGTTTATGGGCGCCGCGATAATAGCGTGCAGCGGTCGCGAGTGCATCGTTTCGCAACTTGAACTGCACAGCGTAATAGATGATGACGATAGCGATCAAAATCGGGAAGATGACGATCGTCGCTCTCGTTAGTAGCCAAATCCCGAATGCGGCATAATACATCGTGAACAGATATGGATCAAACGTATTGATGACACCCCAACCGATCCAGGATTGTTTGAACGGGTGTAAGGCTTGTGTACCGTAAGCATTAAACAGATCGACAAAGACATGAAGAGCGACAGCGATCTGCGCCATCAGCCATAATGAAGTCGGAGGTACACCAAACAACGTGCCGATGACGATTGAAAGTAATAACGGCCAGGCGAGCAAGGCAATCAACCCGTGCGATTTTCCACGGTGTTGACGCAAGTAGGCGCTGTTTCCTTTAAATTTAAAGACGGTATCGAAGTCCGGTGCGTGTGAGCCGACGAGCGCCGTCGTCGTCACGGCAGCAAACATCGTCGTGCTCGCTGCGACGTCAGGGTGTAGCGTCGAGATGGCGGCGAGACAAAGTCCCATGCCGATATGCGTACCAGTATCCAATGCGAATTCGCTCCTTCTATAAAATCGTGATGGTGAATCCATCGAGGTTCTGCCGAGTAATTTTTAATAAATATATCGTATCCAAGAGAAAAGAGGTAACCTTTTGACTGTCGTTCAAGAATATTTCACAAACTTTAATAAAACACAATTTACCACAGAACTGATTGCCTGGTTCCTTCGTGAACAGCGGGATCTCCCGTGGCGAAGAACCAAAAACCCGTATCATATCTGGATTAGTGAGATCATGCTCCAACAAACACGTGTCGATACGGTCATTCCATATTATGAACGCTTCACGAAACGTTTTCCGACTCCACATGATTTAGCACAAGCGGATCAGAGTGAAGTCCTGAAACACTGGGAAGGCTTAGGGTACTATTCCCGTGTCAAGAATCTTCAAATCGCGGTTCAGGAAGTTGTTGAAAAATATGACGGAATCGTTCCGGATGAGAAGGAATTATTCAGTCAGCTGAAGGGTGTCGGTCCGTACACGACGGGAGCGGTACTGTCGATTGCTTATGGACAGGCAGAACCAGCAGTAGACGGAAACGTGATGCGGGTCCTCTCGCGTGTACTTGGAATCTATGAAGATATTGCTGCACCGAAGACGAGAAAGTTGTTTGAAGCTGCGGTTTATCAGTTGATTGATCCGGCTGATCCGTCAAGCTTCAATCAAGGTCTAATGGAACTCGGTGCGATGGTCTGTACGCCGAAGTCTCCGATGTGTGGACTCTGTCCTGTTCAAGACGTTTGTTTTGCATATGATCGAAATGCACAGGAAGAACTACCTGTGAAGACGAAGAAAGGGAAGACGCAAATTATTCCTTATGATGCTCTTGTTTATGAAGCAGACGGAAAAATCGCAATTGAACAACGGGCGGAGACCGGTTTGCTTGCTGGTATGTGGCAATACCCACTTCGAGAAGCAGAAGAAGATCGTAATGGAACGCTTGTCGGGCACGTCCGACATATTTTTTCACACCGGATCTGGGAAATTGCCGTTTATCGCGTGACGGAACAGCCGGACCAGACGGTACTGGTTGATCAGGAAACGTATGCGAAGCATCCGGTATCTGTCGCGCAAATGAAGATTGATCGACTATTAAAGGGGGAGATCTAATGCATACTTTTCGTTTTGAGACACGTGTCGATACATCAAAGGAGCAAGCGTGGGATTTTTTAAGTGACGCCAAGGCCTTAAGTCGATTGACGGTATTTCCGCAAGTGAAGACGTCAGGCGATACGCGGACACGAGCGGGAAATACGATTCGTCTGCGCGTTGGTGTTCCTCCACTATTTGTCTCGTGGACGTCTTGGATTCCTTTCGTAGAAGAATATGTCTTCGTCGATGTCGGTACAAAAGTTCCGTATCCATTCCGGGCATGGTGCCATGTGCATCGGGTCGAAGAACGTGAATCTGGCGTCTATTTCGTGGATGAAGTGACGTATGCATCCTTCTTGCCAGCTTTCATCATTGAAGCATTCATCTTGAAACCGATGTTCAAACAACGAAAAAATGCGATTTTGAATCACTTTCAAGCCTGAATTCCGTCATTTTTCTGAAAAAATACCCTTTCGTTTTTCATGCGTTCTGAAAATGGGTATAATAAGCACGAGAGTATAACAGAATGGAAGAAAAACGCTTTAGAAAGGAGTAGCACATGAGTCGATTCCCAAAAGAAAGTAGCAAGATTGAGATTCAAAGTTTCAAACATAACGGGAGCTTACACAGAGTTTGGGAAGAAACGCTCGTGCTGAAATCGACGGAAGAAGAATTGATTGGGTTCAATGACCGCATTATGGTCAGTGAATCGGATGGTCGTCAGTGGCGAACACGAGAGCCTGCAATCTGTTACTTTTCAACAGAACTCTGGTTCAATGTCATTTGTATGATTCGGGAGGACGGCATTTATTATTACTGCAATCTTGGATCACCTTCTACGTTCGATGAGAAAGATCGAGCAGTCAAGTACATTGATTACGATTTAGATATCAAAGTATATCCGGACATGTCCTACATGATCCTCGATGAGGACGAGTATGAGAAGCATCGCCGCGAGATGAACTATCCGAAGGCGATCGATCGTATTTTGAAAGACAATGTCCAAATCCTGATTCAATGGATCCGCAGTCGGAAGGGTCCATTTAACCCGGCTTTCGTGGATATGTGGTATCGTGAATATGAAACAAGATATCGGAGATGATGGTTCGCCATCGTCTTTTTTTAATTGAAGGAAGTGAAACACGTGGCAACACAAGCAAAACGTAAGAAACAAGGCTCGATCCGCCGCTATATGGCGTTCGTCAAGCCGTATCAAAAACAGATTCTCCTGACGGTTTTCGTCGGGATCATCAAGTTCTCGATCCCACTCGGACTTCCGTTGTTGTATAAGTACATCATCGATAATATCCTAACCGGAAACACGATGCCGATGGCGGAAAAAAGTAAACAATTGGCATACTTAATCGGAGCGGGTGTCTTCATCTTCTTGATCGTCAAACCGCCGCTCGAATATGTTCGTCAGTACCTCGCGCAATGGTCCGCGTCGAAGATTTTATTTGACGTACGGAATCGATTGTTTGATCATGTTCAGAAATTATCACTTCGATTTTATTCGAATACGAAAACCGGAGAAGTCATTTCGCGGATCATCAATGATGTCGAGCAGACGAAAGATTTCGTCGTCACGGGATTAATGAATTTATGGCTTGATATGATCACGATTTTCATTGCGATCGCGATCATGTGGACGATTGATCCGAAATTGACGCTCGTCGCCATCATTCCATTACCATTCTATGCCCTTGCCGTTAAGTTCTTTTATGGTCGCTTACGTGGATTGACACGGGAACGCTCGGCAGCCCTTGCGGAACTACAAGGTCATTTGACAGAACGGGTCAACGGGATGGCGGTCATTCGTAGTTTTGCCCTCGAACCACACGAGAACAAAGCGTTCAAACATCAAAATGATGGATTCTTAAAAGCCGCGCTTCGTCAAACGAACTGGAATGCGCGAACGTACGTCGTCGTCTCGACGATTACGGACTTCGCACCGATCCTGATCTTCGGAACGGCAGCCTTCTTCGTCTTGAACGGACAAGTGTCGCTAGGAACGATGGTCGCATTCATTGGGTATATCGACCGTCTGTATGCGCCGCTCGGTCGTCTCGTCAACTCCTCAACGACGTTGACACAGTCGATTGCTTCGATGGACCGGATGTTCGAGTTTTTAGATGAGCCGTATGATATCACAGAAAAACCAAATGCACGCGATCCAAAAGACGTCCGCGGAAACGTTCAGTTCGAAAACATCAGTTTCGCTTATGAAGAAGGCGGCGAGCTAGCGATTGATCGTTTAACGCTTGACGTTCAGGCAGGCGAACGGATTGCTTTCGTCGGGATGTCAGGTGGTGGGAAATCAACGCTCGTCAGTTTGATTCCGCGCTTCTATGATGTGTCTGCCGGTCGGATCACACTGGACGGCGTTGACATTCGTGACTTGAAGTTGCGTGGTCTTCGCGATCAAATCGGGATGGTCATGCAGGAATCGATTCTCTTCAGTGAATCGGTCCAGATGAACATCAAGATGGGGAATCCGGAGGCGACGGACGAGGAAGTCATCGCGGCAGCAAAAGCAGCAAATGCCCATGAATTCATCGAACGGTTACCAAACGGTTATCATACGCCGGTCGGAGAACGCGGCGTCAAGTTATCAGGTGGTCAAAAACAACGTCTTGCGATTGCACGGGTCTTCTTGAAGAATCCACCGATTCTAATTTTGGATGAAGCGACGAGTGCGCTTGATTTGGAGAGTGAAGCGATGATTCAAGATTCGTTAGCGCGTCTCGCGAAAGGGCGGACGACGTTTACTGTCGCGCACCGTTTATCAACGATCACCGATGCCGATAAGATTGTCGTCATCGAAAATGGTCAAATTACGGAAATCGGTACACACGAAGTCCTCATGCAAAAACGGGGTGCGTATTTCGAACTGTATGCCATTCAAAATCTGGAACTCGTCGAATAACACAAAAGCAGCGATCCTCGTGAGGGTCGCTGCTTTTTTAGGAGGAAGACTTAGAGTCGAGCAAAGGCACGATCGACTGCTGCGATCGTCTCTGTGATGTCGGCTTCCGTATGTTCCGTCGTCAAGAACCACGCTTCGTATTTCGAAGGGGCAAGGTTGACGCCTTCTTCTAGCATCAATTTGAAGAAACGTCCGAACATCTCGCTATCTGCACGTTCTGCACCATCGTAATCGATAACTGTTTCATCCGTGAAGTAGACCGTCATGGCACCTTTTAGACGGTTGATCGTAATCGTGACGTCATGACGTTTTGCTGCTTCTAGCACACCTTGTTCGAGTAAGGCGCCAAGATGATCGAGTTGTTCATAGACACCAGGCTGCTCAAGTAATTCAAGACAAGCGATACCCGCAGCCATCGATGCTGGGTTACCTGCCATCGTACCTGCTTGGTAAGCCGGACCGAGTGGCGCGACGTGTTCCATGATTTCTTTGCGACCGCCATAAGCGCCGATCGGTAAACCACCACCGATGATTTTGCCGAGTGCCGTCATATCGGGACGGATATCGAGTAACTCTTGTGCACTGCCGTATGTGAAGCGGAAGGCTGTGATGACTTCATCATAGATGACGAGTGCGCCGTGTGCATGCGTGATTTCGTTGACCGCAGCAAGGAAACCAGGTTGCGGTTCGACGATACCGAAGTTTCCGACGATCGGTTCAACGAGTACACAAGCGACTTGATCGCCCCATTGTTCCATGATTTGACGGTACGATTCGATATCATTGAACGGTGTCGTGATGACTTCTTTTGCCGTCGCTTTCGTGACACCAGCTGAATCAGGAGAACCAAGTGTCGCCGGTCCGCTACCTGCTGCAATCAGCATCAAATCCGAGTGACCGTGGTAACATCCACTGAACTTCACGACGAGCTCACGACCCGTATACGCACGTGCGACGCGAATCGTCGTCATGACAGCTTCGGTTCCCGAGTTCGTAAAGCGTACTTTTTCAAGCGAAGGGATCGCTTTTTGTAGTTTATGTGCAAAGTCGATTTCTAGACGGTGTGGTGTGCCGTAAAGAAGACCGTTTTGGGCAGCATGGGTGATCGCTTCCGTAATGTGAGGATGACCGTGTCCCGTAATGATTGGACCATAGGCTGCTAAGTAATCGATATAGCGATTGCCATCGACATCGTAAAAGTAAGCACCTTCTCCGCGTTCCATATAGACAGGTGCGCCGCCACCGACGGCTTTGAATGAACGGGATGGGCTGTTGACGCCACCAACGATACACTCTTGTGCGATTTCATATAACGCCTCTGAAGTAGGACGTGTAGTGTGGGTAGACATGAGGATTCCTCCAATCGATGATTCGTGAAAAATATCACGATATGATTGTATCATGGACGTCAAATCCGGTGCAGAGCCGTTGACGGAATGCCTATTTGTAGGTAGACTATTTATAAAGATTACAATCTGATAATCAATGAAAGATAGAAATGAGGGGATGGACGTGGCTAACGAAATGCTGGATGACGCCGTGAAGTCACTTCGGGAATCAGGCGTTCGAATGACACCACAACGTCACGCGATTTTGGAATATTTAACGACGGGACACACGCATCCGACAGCGGATGAGATTTATCGTGCACTCGAACATCGTTTTCCAAACATGAGTGTGGCGACTGTATATAATAACTTACGCGTGTTTCGAGAAAAGGGAATCGTTGAGGAAATGAATTACGGAGACGCTTCAAGTCGCTTCGACTTCGTTACGACACGCCATTACCACATGATCTGTGAAAATTGCGGAAAGATCGTTGACTTCAACTATCCTGTGCTCGATGATGTCGAAACGGTTGCGGCGCACTTAACAGGCTTTAAAGTCGATCGTCACCGATTAGAAGTGTACGGAACTTGCCCGGACTGTCAATCGAATGTCCAATAAAAAAACGAGCTGCCTTAGCGGGGAGCTCGTTTATTGTGTTTATTATATTTTTCATCGAATTCTTTTCCTTCAAGAGATGGGTCCATCGTCAGTGGTTCATCGCAATGCATACATAAGTCGACGCGACCAAGGACTTTTGTTTCTTTTCCACAGTTCGGACAAGTGACGACAGCTGCCTTCGTTGATGTCAGACCAATCAAGAAATAGAGTGCCGTACTGGCGAGAACCATGACGAAACCGAGAAGCATGAGTAAGACCATGATGATTTCAAATTGTTTGAGTAATAGACCGCCATACATGACGAGCATCCCACCGAAGACGAGAAACATAGCTAAGTTTCGCGCTCGGTTTATTTTATTTTTACGATGTTTTTTCAAGTGAATTCCCCCTGTTGTCAGTCTAGCATAAGAAGTGGGATTGCCTGAAGAAGGAAAGCTTGTTTTTTTGTCGAAAATGGTAACGACGAGTTCGTATAGAAGGGTGAGAAGTACATGGAACAAGCAACACGAACGATTTATTCGGAGTACGCGGCTTATCGTGAAACACAAGGGATCATTGCTGTTGAGAAACGGCAACCACGGGATTCCCTGACGGATCAATTTGATACACTTCTTGTCGTCATCACGAGAGACCCAGAAGTCGAGTGGACGATCAAACATTATCGACTGAATACACTAAAGGTGTCGTTACACCTCGTACATGAAGATGTGTTATCACGCTGGATTTTATTAAATGCCAATCGACGCGCGATTCACTGGATTGCAGAAGGAACGATCGTTTTTGAACGAAATGATTACTTAGTTGATTTAAAACGGCAGCTATTAAACTTTCCTGATGAGGAAAGATGTTTACAGATGACGATTTCGTTCGCTAAACTTTTGCGTCGTTTCCAAGACGGAAGGAACTTGTTCAGTCGCGGACATCATTATGATGCCTATACACACGTCCATCACGCATTACATCATCTCGCGCGATTATCTGTTCTGGAAAAAGGAAAACATCCCGAAACAGTCGTCTGGGAACAAGCGCGACTCGATGATCCGGATGTCTATAAACTATATGAACAATTATTGATGAGTGAAGAGACATTAGATCAACGTATTCACCTCGCCTTGATCGGACTTGAGCATCTTCTGCAGTCGAAGGTCTTATCGGGAGGACGCTATTTATTTGAAATCATGCGTGAGCGGACAAGTCCTTGGACGATGTATGAATTGATGGAAGAAGAGCGACTACAAGAAGTCAAAGTGGATTTAAGTAGTCTGATTGATTTCTTCATGCGAAAAGGTCTAATCAGGATTTCTTATCAAACAACTAAAGGAGCAGGGGTCGAACTCGTAACGTATGAGCCGGTCGTATGACGATCGGCTTTATTTTTTTTCTATATGTTGTTTTGGCTATATATAGAAGGAAAAAGATTTTAAAAGTTTTTTTAGAAAAACTATTGACGGTATTATACCGAGATAGTATATTAATACATGTCGACAGGGCAACACGCACTGAACGGTGACGAGAAAGAAAAAAAGATTTCAAAAAGGGATTGACGATTAAGTTATTCCGTGATATCTTATTAAAGTCGCTGAAAACGACACGACGAACTTTGAAAACTGAACGATGAGGCAAAAATCGTATTCTACGGAATACAAAAACGAATGAAGCGCAAGCTTCGTCAATCGTGACTTCGGTCACAACAACGAGCAAGTCAAACACTTCATGGAGAGTTTGATCCTGGCTCAGGACGAACGCTGGCGGCGTGCCTAATACATGCAAGTCGAGCGCAGGAAACTGACGGAACTCTTCGGAGGGAAGGCAGCGGAATGAGCGGCGGACGGGTGAGTAA
>NZ_JBUZOM010000005.1:0-54572 GCF_056764755.1 Exiguobacterium sp. HSB13
TGGTCACACCCGTTCCCATGCCGAACACGGAAGTTAAGCACTTGAACGCCGAAAGTAGTTGGGGGCTTCCCCCTGTGAGGATAGGACGTTGCCAGGCACTTGACTGATCTGCAGATTGCAGGTCAGTCTTTTTGTGTTTTCTAAAAAGCCTTATCAGTTGCAATTCTTTTTTTAGATGATTACTATTAAATCAAACAATAGTCAAAGATGGTCAGAGAGGTGGTGCCAATGCAAAACATCACAGATATCATCGAAGCCTATTTAAAGCAAATTTTACACGACGAAAAGACGATTGAAATCAAACGTCAAGAAATTGCACAGCGTTTTGACTGTGTTCCATCACAAATCAACTACGTCATCAATACTCGTTTTACGGTCGAGAAGGGTTATTTCGTTGAAAGTAAACGGGGTGGCGGTGGATACATTCGGATTCAAAAAATCGTTGTGCTAGATAGTCACGATCTATTAGATGAAGTCAGTTCATGGATCGGTGATCATTTGACGGAACAAGCTGCAGAAGATTATTTGATTCGTTTGATGAACGAACAATTACTGACGCGGCGGGAAGCTATTTTGATTCAATCGCTGTTGCAAAAAGAGAGTTTGCCAATGGCGGTCGAAGATCAACACCGGATGCGTGCCCACTTGATGCGGACGCTTCTTCAAACCATGAAGCGACTCTAGTCGTCGGACATTGGAGGAATGCATGATGCGTTGTCAACGATGTGGCGAACGAGAAGCAATCGTCCGTGTCAAACTTCCACAAGAATCGGAAACCGATGAGAAGTTTTTATGCTCGGTTTGTGTGCGGGAGTTAGCACGTGAATATCAAGGGACGGCGTGTCCGTCTTGCGGTATGACCCGTCAACAATTGCTTCATCTTCGTAAAGTCGGTTGCCCGACTTGTTATTCATTTTTTAAAGACGAAGTCGACGGCATGGTTCGTCAGTTCCAACACGGTCATACGCAACACTATGGCTCACGACCTGATGAGGAATCCGTGGAAAAACGATTGAACCAGCAGCTCAGTCGACTGAAAGAACAACTCAATCGCAAAATCTTAGCAGAAGATTATGAAGAAGCAGAAATCATAAAACAACAGATTGAGAGTGTCGAGGAGGATTTGCGTCATGTTTGAAGAGTTGCTCCAACACCCTTTAAGCGAATCGATGAATCAATCTTCTCCCTTTGACGACATCGTCGTTTCGACACGGATCCGATTGGCGCGTAATACGACACGTTATCCGTTCTCAACGATGTTGTCAGAAGCACAAGCCAATGCGCTCATCGACGAGACGGAACGCCAACTAAACGGGATGAAAGGGTTTCGATTTGGTCGCGTCGATCAGGCGGATGTCCTGACTCGAACCGCTTTAGTAGAAAAGCATCTGATCAGTCCAGCATTGGCCAGTCATCCACGGACAGGACTCTTCATCAGTGAAGATGAGCAAATCAGTGTCATGGTCAATGAAGAGGATCATTTCCGGATTCAGACGTTATTACCGGGACTTCAACTTGAAGAAGCGTTTCGGATCGCAAAACAAGTCGATCGCTTGATCAGTGAACGATTTAAAATTGCTTTTGATGACACGCTTGGTTATTTAACGACATGTCCGAGTAACGTCGGAACAGGTCTTCGTGCTTCCGTGATGTTGCACTTACCGGGACTGGTCCTGACGAATCAGATTCAAGGCTATATCAAACACTTACGACAGCTTGGATTCGCGATTCGTGGGCGTTACGGCGAGGGAAGCGATGCATCTGGTCGCATGTTTCAACTGTCGAACCAACGGACGCTTGGGGCAAGCGAGGATATGCTAATCACGGACTATCAATTTGCCGTTGAAGCATTAATTGAAGCAGAACAGGCAGCACGAAAAGGATTATTGGAGATGTATCAAGAAGAACTAGAGGACAGACTATATCGTTCCTATGGCATCCTGACATCAGCTCGACTGATTACAGCGCGGGAAGCAACGGAACGACTATCGGATGTCCGCTTAGCAGATAGTCTGGGACTAGAGGTCAATCTTCCTCCAAATCTTTTTCATCAACTGCTCGTATCACTACAAACAGGTTTTCTACAAAAGCATTTCGGGAAACAATTAACATCTAGAGAACGGGACATCGAACGGGCGAAACGAATCCGGACGATGTTAACCGAACAGACAAACAGGGATCACACACAAGGAGGTTTTGCATAATGATGTTTGGACGATTCACAGAACGTGCACAACGTGTATTGGCACTTGCTCAAGAAGAGGCAGTACGGTTGGGGCACCACAATATCGGAACAGAACACATTTTACTCGGACTTGTACGTGAAGGAGACGGAATCGCTGCGAAAGCCTTAACAGCACTCGGTCTCAGTTCAGATAAAATTCAAATGGAAGTCGAAGCATTGATCGGTCGCGGACAAGATGGTGCAACGACGATTCACTATACACCACGTGCGAAAAAAGTCATCGAGTTATCAATGGATGAGGCACGTAAACTAGGTCACTCTTACGTTGGAACAGAACACCTCTTACTCGGATTGATCCGAGAAGGAGAGGGCGTTGCTGCTCGTGTCTTGAATAACTTAGGCATCAGTCTTTCAAAAGCCCGTCAGCAAGTACTCCAGTTGCTCGGGAACAGCGAAACGACAGCAAACGCGTCGCAAGCAGGTTCAGGTGTCGCAACACCTACACTTGATGGTCTTGCTCGTGATTTGACACAACAAGCGCGCGAAACACGTCTTGACCCAGTTATCGGTCGTGCGAAAGAAATTCAACGCGTCATCGAAGTCTTAAGCCGCCGGACGAAGAATAACCCGGTCTTGATCGGGGAACCAGGGGTCGGTAAAACGGCTGTCGTCGAAGGTCTCGCTCAACAAATCATCAACAACGAAGTGCCGGAGACGTTACGCAATAAACGCGTCATGGTACTCGACATGGGAACACTCGTCGCTGGTACGAAATACCGTGGTGAATTCGAAGATCGTTTGAAAAAGGTCATGGATGAGATTCGTCAAGCGGGGAACATCATTCTCTTCATCGATGAGTTGCATACATTGATTGGAGCGGGTGGAGCAGAAGGTGCGATCGATGCATCGAACATCCTTAAACCATCGCTCGCACGAGGCGAACTCCAATGTATCGGAGCAACGACTCTTGATGAGTACCGGAAATACATCGAAAAAGATGCGGCACTCGAACGTCGTTTCCAACCGATCCAAGTCGCAGAGCCAACGACGGATGAAGCAACACAAATCCTATTTGGTCTTCGCGATCGTTATGAAGCACACCACCGTGTGACGATCACAGACGAAGCAATCCAAGAAGCCGTCACATTGTCGGATCGATACATTTCGGATCGTTTCCTTCCGGATAAAGCGATCGATTTGATCGATGAAGCGGCATCAAAAGTTCGTTTACGCTCGTATACAGCACCACCGAACTTAAAAGAAGTCGAAGCAAAACTCGAAGGTATCCGTAAGGACAAGGATGAAGCTGTCCAAAGCCAAGAGTTTGAAAAAGCAGCAAGTCTTCGTGACACAGAACAAAAATTACGCGATGAACTTGAGCGTTTGAAAGAGGAATGGCAGAATAAACAAGGCAACGAAAAACTTGAAGTCACAAAAGATGACATCGCACAAGTTGTTGCCAACTGGACAGGTGTACCGGTCACGAAGATCGCGGAAGAAGAGACGGATCGTCTCCTTCGCCTCGAAGAAATCCTTCACGATCGTGTCATCGGTCAAAACGAAGCCGTTAAATCGATTTCAAAAGCCATCCGCCGCGCACGTGCTGGACTCAAAGATCCAAAACGTCCGATCGGTTCGTTCATCTTCCTCGGCCCTACTGGGGTTGGTAAAACAGAACTCGCACGCGCTGTTGCCGAAGCGATGTTCGGAGATGAGGATGCGATCATCCGGATCGACATGTCAGAGTACATGGAGAAACATGCAACGAGCCGTCTCGTCGGTTCACCTCCAGGATATGTCGGTTACGAAGAAGGCGGTCAATTAACGGAAAAAGTTCGCCGGAAACCGTACTCGGTCATCTTACTTGATGAAATCGAGAAGGCGCACCCAGAAGTCTTCAACATTCTCTTGCAAGTACTTGATGATGGACGCTTAACAGACTCGAAAGGTCGGACGGTTGATTTCCGTAACACGATCATCGTCATGACATCGAACGTCGGTGCAAGTGCCCTTAAACGGAATAAATATGTCGGATTCGCTGTTTCTGAAGATACGGATCGCGAATACAAAGACATGAAAGATAAAGTCATGGAAGAACTCAAACGGGCATTCCGTCCAGAGTTCTTGAACCGGATTGATGAAACGATCGTCTTCCACTCACTCGAGAAACAACACATCGAAGAGATCGTGAAGTTGATGGCGAAAACCCTTGAAAAACGTTTGGCTGAACAGGAAATTCATTTCGAATTGACACCAGCTGCCCTCTCGAAGATCGCTGATATCGGGTACGATCCAGAGTACGGCGCACGTCCAATCCGTCGTGCCCTTCAACGGGAAGCGGAAGACCGGTTGTCAGAAGCATTGCTCGCAGGCGATATCCAAAAAGGAGAACGTGTTGCGCTTGATGTCGAAGAGAACGAATTCATCGTTCGCCGGAATCACGTGAGTTCTGCCGCAACGGAATAAGCACTGAGCACAGGGCCAGCTTTCGCACTTTCTGAGCGAAGCTGGTCCTTTTTTTGAAACAGAAAGGATGAATCGATTGGCTAAGTTAAAAACAAAATTCGTTTGTCAAAGCTGTGGGACCGAATCCCCGAAATGGATGGGACGTTGTTCAGGATGCGGGGAATGGAACACGATGGTCGAAGAAGTCGTTGAAGAGAAAAAAGGGCGGCGCGGTGCCGCTTTCGTTCATACGACGACAAAACAATTGAAGCCAGAGCGCCTCGCGAACATCGTCTCGCAAGAAGAGAGTCGCGTCTTTACCGGAAGTGGTGAATTCGACCGTGTCCTCGGAGGCGGTATCGTTCCAGGTTCGATGGTGCTTGTTGGAGGAGATCCGGGGATCGGGAAGTCGACGATCTTACTGCAGACGAGTGCACGTCTTGCCCAACGTGGCGAAAAAGTGCTCTACATCTCAGGGGAAGAATCACTCAAACAAACTAAATTGCGCGCGGAACGGCTTGGCTTACCGACTCAGGATCTGTTTGTCCTTAGTGAGACGGACATGAACATGATTGAACGTGTCGTCGATGAAGAACAGCCACGTTTTTTAATCGTTGACTCGATTCAAACCGTCTACATTGATGAAATCCAGTCTGCACCCGGGAGCGTGACACAGGTACGTGAATGTACGGCGATGCTGATGAAAATTGCGAAGAGTCGCGGTATTGCGATCTTCATCGTCGGTCACGTCACGAAACAGGGTTCGATTGCTGGACCACGTTTACTGGAGCACATGGTGGATGCTGTCTTGTATTTCGAAGGCGAACGTCATCATACGTTCCGGATTCTGCGTGCCGTCAAAAACCGATTTGGTTCAACGAATGAGATCGGAATTTTTGAGATGCGGGAGTCTGGTCTTGAAGAGGTCTTGAATCCGTCAGAAATTTTCCTCGAGGAGCGGACATCCGGCGTATCCGGTTCGACGATCGTCGCTTCCATGGAAGGGACACGGACGGTCCTTGTTGAACTGCAAGCACTGATTTCACCGACGTCATTCGGAAATCCAAGACGGATGGCGACCGGAATCGATCAAAACAAGGTAGCCTTATTGATGGCTGTGCTTGAGAAACGGTCGGGTCTTCTCCTTCAGACACAAGATGCGTACCTCAAGGCAGCCGGTGGTGTGAAGCTTGATGAACCGGCGATTGACTTGGCGGTTTGTGTCGCGATTGCTTCTAGTTTCCGTGACAAGCCGACGCGTCCGACGGATGTCGTGATTGGTGAAGTCGGATTGACAGGTGAGGTTCGCCGTGTTTCACGGATTGAACAACGTGTAGCAGAAGCGGCAAAACTCGGTTTCACACGGGCGATCATTCCGAAAAATAACTTAGGCGGCTGGACGTATCCGGACGGGATTACGGTCGTCGGTGTTGAGAGTGTGGACGAAGCATTACGTGAAACGATTCCGTTTTAAGCTGGAATGACGCAAAAAATGGGGGAACTGTAATGGATATGTAAACAGTTTCCCCTCCTTCCGGCGTAGGTAGTTCAAATCAGTACATGTTACAATGAACTTAAAATAAGCAAAGGAGGTGAGAAGATTGAAAATCGTCATTCGGGTATTTTTTGCATTACTCGGACTTGCCCTCGGGATTTTGTTGCTTCCTCAGTTCTTCCAATTAATTGAAACGGCAACGAATACGACATTCCCTGCATGGTTGATGAGCGAATACGTAACTGGAACGATTGGTGCACTCATATTCTTATTAATTGGATTATTCATTACGGATTCGGTAATTCGACTTCTCCGATTTTTAGAAGAACGACTCGTCAAAGCCCCAGTAGCAGATCTCTTTTTTGGAACATTTGGTTTGTTGATTGGGTTGGTACTGGCCTTTCTCGTCAGTACATTGATTGATTTAGTAGGTATTCCTGTCCTCAGTAACGTCTTAACAATCTTCGTGACCGCGTTGTTCGGATATCTTGGCTTTACGGTCGGATATCGTAAACGTCATGAATTGACGAAAATCTTCTTACGTAGCAACCAAAGTGAGAAAAAGGCGACGCCAGAAGTCGTCGTCCCAGTTAAATCAAACAGCAAGGTACTTGATACGAGCGTCATCATCGACGGACGAATTACGGATATCACGAAAACCGGCTTCGTCGAAGGAAAACTGATTGTCCCGCAATTCGTCATCGGTGAGTTGCAGTATATCGCCGATTCTTCCGATACGTTGAAACGAAACCGTGGACGTCGTGGACTTGATGTCTTAAAAGAATTACAAGAGATTCCTGGAGTCGAGGTCGAAATTTATGATGGCGATTTCGAGGATGTACCGGAAGTCGATATTAAATTAATCAAACTCGCGGAACTCGTCAAAGGAATCGTCGTCACGAATGACTATAACTTGAACAAAGTCTGTGAAGTCCGACATGTTCCTGTTCTTAACATCAATGATCTGGCGAATGCCGTCAAACAAGTCGTCATTCCAGGAGAAGAGATGACCGTCCTTGTCATCAAGGAAGGAAAAGAACAAAAACAGGGCATTGCCTATCTCGAAGATGGGACGATGGTCGTCGTCGAAGGCGGCAAACACCTGATTTCGAAAACGATTGGCGTTGTCGTCACGAGCGTCTTGCAGACATCAGCTGGACGAATGATTTTTGCGAAACCACAAGAAAAATGAGACACTATGCCTAGAGAGACATCGAGAGGCATTCGGATAGACCCCGTAACGGATTCGATTTCATGATCGAGTCCGTTTTCGATGTGATGGAATGGATCACGATGATCAGTGAGAGAGAAAAGAGGGAATGGGATGTCTACAACCACCTATCGCGTCGTCATCCCCGCTGCCGGTGCCGGTAAGCGGATGGGCGCAGATCGTAATAAATTGATGCTTGAATTGAGAGACCGTCCAATCATCGCTTGGACACTAGATGTCTTCGAGGCAGATCCAGCTTGTACGGAAATCGTCCTCGCGATCAATCCACTAGAACAGGAATGGTTTACAAGTATTATCGCGTCTTATAAGACATCAATTAAACTTGTCGCGGGTGGTGCCGAACGTCAGGAAAGTGTGCTCCGTGGTCTTGAGGCGTTAGAAGGCGAAGGGATCGTTCTGATCCATGATGGTGCCCGACCGTTCATTTCACAAGCAGCGATTCATGCGGTCGTCCAGGCGGCAGCTTTGGATCAAGCAGCGATTCTTGCCGTGCCGATCAAAGACACCGTCAAACGGATTGAAGCGAACCACATCAGCGAGACCGTCCCGCGGGAGCACCTGATGGCAGCCCAGACACCACAAGCGTTTGATCTTGCGACGATTCGTACGGTCCATGAAAAAGCGGCAACGAAATACCTAGGAACCGACGATGCAAGTTTGATAGAATGGGACGGAGGAAAAGTAACGATCGTCCACGGTCACTACGAAAATATCAAGATGACGACACCGGACGATTTGTGGTTCGGTGAAGCGATTCTAATGAAACGAGGGAAATGACGATGATTCGAATTGGACAAGGTTTTGATGTACATGCCTTTGCAGAGGATCGGAAATTGATTTTAGGCGGCATCGAGATTCCGCATACGAAAGGATTGCTCGGTCACTCGGATGCAGACGTCTTATTACATACGATTGCCGACGCAGCACTTGGTGCAATCGCAGCAGGGGATATCGGAAAACATTTTCCGGATACGGATCCGGAATTCAAGGATGCCGATTCAGCAAAATTGTTGCAGCATGTCTACGCGCTCGTTAAACAACAAGGGTATGAGCTTGGCAACCTAGATGCGACAGTCATCGCACAGGCACCAAAGCTCCGTCCGTACATCGACACGATGCGTGCGCGGATCGCGGAATTGCTCGAAGCGGACATTGAACAGATCAATGTCAAGGCAACGACGACGGAATGGTTAGGTTTTACGGGACGAGAAGAGGGAATCGCTTGTCAAGCAGTGATTCTACTGAAACGAATCGAAGAATAAGGTATACTAGATAAGCGAATTTTAGTCGAAGGAGTGATTGGCAATGGCAGAAGTACGAGTACGTTATGCCCCAAGTCCAACAGGACACTTGCATATCGGGAATGCCCGGACTGCATTATTTAACTATCTGTTTGCACGCCATTTAGGCGGTAAGATGGTATTACGAATCGAGGATACGGACCAAAAGCGGAACATCGCAGGTGGTGTCGAGAGTCAAATGAAGAACCTCGAGTGGCTCGGTGTCGATTGGGACGAAGGTCCAGGTCGCGGTGGCGAGTACGGTCCTTATTCACAAATGGAACGTCTCGATATCTATCAAAAGTACACGGATGAGTTACTTGAAAAAGGACTTGCTTACCGTTGCTACATGACATCGGAAGAGCTCGAAGCAGAACGCGAAGCACAAATCGCACGTGGAGAAGCACCACGTTATTCAGGAGCGCACCGTAACCTGACAGCAGAACAAGAAGAAGCGTTCCGCGCAGAAGGTCGCACGCCGTCAATTCGGATTCGTGTACCGGAAGATGTCACGTATACATGGAATGATATCGTTAAAGACGATGTCTCATTCGAATCAAAAGACTTCGGTGACTGGGTCATCGTCAAAAAAGATGGCATTCCGACATACAACTTTGCCGTCGTCATCGACGATCATTTAATGGCGATCAGCCATGTTCTTCGTGGCGATGATCATATTTCGAACACACCGAAACAGATGATGATCTATGATGCGTTCGGTTGGGAATACCCGACGTTCGGTCACATGACATTGATCGTCAACGAATCACACAAGAAACTCTCGAAACGTGATCACTCGATCATTCAGTACATCGAGCAGTATAAAGAGCTCGGTTATCTCCCGGAAGCATTGCTCAACTTCATCACGCTTCTCGGTTGGTCTCCGGTCGGCGAACAAGAAATCTTCACGAAAGAAGAGTTCATCGAAATCTTTGACGCGGATCGTCTCTCGAAGAGTCCAGCTGTCTTTGACCAAAACAAATTGGCTTGGATCAACAGTCAGTACATGAAACATCAATCGTTCGAAGAAGTATTCGAAGCCAGTCTTCCGTTCTTACAAGAAGCAGGTCGCGTCGAAGCGTCGCCTTCAGAAGAAGAGCTCGCTTGGGCACGTGATCTTGTCGCGTTATACCGCGAACAGATGACGCATGGCGCGGAAATCGTCAAGCTTTCAGAGATGTTCTTTGAGGACGAAGTGGTGTATGATGAAGAGGCAAACACTGTCTTGAGTGGCGAGACGGTTCCGACTGTACTTGCAGAATTCGCGAACCAGTTACGCGCTCTCGAAGAGTGGACACCAGAAGCAATCAAAGCATCGATCAAAGCGACGCAAAAAGCGACTGGTCAAAAAGGTAAAAACTTGTTCATGCCAATTCGTGTCGCGACGACAGGACAGACACATGGTCCAGAACTCCCGAACACGATTCAATTACTAGGAAAAGACCGTGTGCTTGCACGGCTTGAAGCAGAATAACGAAAGCGTAGACGAGGAAAGTAACGATGCGTCTTCTTCTCCAGAGACAAGCTCGAATGGTGCGAGGGCTTGAAGAAGCGAATCATGAAATGCCCCTCTGAGTGCTGCCCGAAATCCGTGAGAGTAGGCGCAGACGTATCTCCGGCGTTAACGGACGTCGAGAGGGACGAGTCAATCGTCCAAACAGAGTGGGACCGCGCTTCGTTAGCGTCTCTGTGCAGCAATGCATAGAGGCGCTTTTTCTTATGGAGAGGAGAACGTATATGACACGGATACGAGAAGATATCCGCAATGTGTTTGAGCAAGATCCAGCTGCCCGCAGCACGTTAGAAGTTATTTTGACATACCCGGGCTTACATGCAATTTGGATGCATCGCCTGGCACATCGACTCTGGAAAGCGAAGTTTCGCTTGCTCGGTCGATTGATTTCGCAGTTCAGTCGCTTTTTGACAGGCATCGAGATTCACCCAGGAGCAACGATCGGACGCCGATTCTTTATTGATCACGGAATGGGTGTCGTCATCGGTGAGACGACGATCATTGGTGATGATGTCACGTTGTTTCAAGGCGTGACACTCGGCGGAACGGGGAAAGAAACAGGAAAGCGTCATCCGACGATTGAAGACGGCGTACTGGTTTCTGCCGGTGCCCGTGTCCTTGGTGATATCACGATCGGGGCATACTCAAAAATCGGCGCCAGTTCCGTCGTCTTAAAACCTGTCCCTCCGAACGCGACAGTCGTCGGCATTCCGGGACGTGTCGTCATTCAGGACGGCATGAAAGTCGAAGCACCACTCGATCATCGTTTCCCGGATCCGGTCAGCGAGTGCCAAGAGCGGATTGAAATGGAACTAGAAGTATTAAAACAAGAAATTGAACGGATTAAAGGAGGGCGACGTCATGATTCAACTGTACAACAGCATGACCGGAAAAAAGGAACCATTTAAACCATTAGAAGAAGGAAAGGTCAAGATGTATGTCTGTGGCCCGACGGTGTACAACTACATTCATATCGGGAACGCACGTCCAGCCATCGTCTTCGATACGGTCCGTCGCTACTTCACATACCGCGGATACGAAGTCAAATATGTCTCGAACTTCACGGACGTCGACGATAAGATCATCCGGACAGCGAACGAACTCGGAGAAGACTATCATGCGTTGACGAAACGTTTCATCGAGGCGTATCACGCGGATACGGGCGCCTTGAATGTCCAAAAAGCGGATATTCATCCGCTCGTCACGGAAACGATGGACGATATCATCGCCTTCATCGAAGTTCTCGTTGAAAAAGGCAATGCCTACGCCTCAAGCGGAGATGTCTACTTCCGGACGCGTAGCTTCGATGATTATGGACAATTGAGCCAACAGTCGATTGATGAATTGCGTGCAGGCGCACGAATTGAAGTGGGAGAGAAAAAAGAAGATCCACTTGATTTCGTGCTCTGGAAAGCAGCAAAACCAGGCGAGCCGGCATGGACGAGTCCATGGGGCGAAGGACGACCAGGCTGGCACATCGAGTGCTCGGCGATGGCGAAGAAATACCTCGGTGAGACGATTGACATTCATGCTGGTGGACAAGACTTGAAGTTCCCGCACCATGAGAATGAGATTGCCCAGTCAGAAGCATGCAACTCACAGAAGTTCGCAAACTACTGGATGCATAACGGGTTCTTGAACATCGAAAACGAGAAGATGTCGAAATCACTCGGTAACTTCTTGACGGTTCATGAAGCAATCCAAGCAGTCGATCCGATGGTATTACGCTTCTTCATGCTATCGGTTCAGTATCGTCATCCGATCAACTACAGTCGGGAACTGATCGACCAAGCAGCGAATGGTCTCGCACGGATTCGGGAATCGGTCGCAAATATCGAACATCGTCTTGAGATGACGGCCGATCTCGGAACAGGTGACGAGAAGTGGTTGAACCGTCTAGCAGCGATCAAGGAACACTTCATCACATCGATGGATGATGATTTCAACACAGCGAACGCTGTGACGGATTTATTTGATCTCTCGAAAGAAGCTAACCTATACCTCGGAGAAGCACATGTGTCGAAACAGGTGCTCGAACAGTTCCTCGCACTCTTCTCGGAATTATCAGGTGTCCTCGGTGTCACGTTGACAGTCGACAAAGGCTTACTCGATGAAGAAGTCGAACAGTTGATCGAAGAGCGGAACACAGCCCGTCAAAATCGTGACTTCGCACGAGCGGACGCAATCCGTGATCAGCTACGTGATCAAGGGATCCTGCTCGAAGACACAGCACAAGGGATGCGGTGGAAGCGCGGATGAAGAACTACAAACAACTCAATGCACTCGCGTTAGCGTACATGGGCGATGTCGTCTATGAGATTCGTGTGCGGGAGCGATTGCTCGAACAAGGTTACGTGAAGCCAGGTGAGTTGCACAAAGCAGCTGTCCGGTACGTTCGGGCACAAGCACAAGCGACGGTCGTGACGCACTGGTTGAATACGGATGCGTTGACGGAAGAAGAAGCTGCGGTCGTCCGACGTGGGAAGAACGCGAAATCCGGTTCTGTCCCGAAGAGCACGGACGTCCACACGTATCGCTACGCGACAGCATTTGAAGCATTGCTCGGTTATATTTATCTTTCAGAAGGAGGGGATCGCCTTGAAGAACTCATCGGACAAGCGTTCGAATTACTCGAAGCCGAAAAAACAGACGAATCCTAAGGCTACCGGTGCGAAGCCGAAAACGAAGGCGCAGCGTCCAGCGCAAGAGAAGCGAAAAGCCGCTCCGGTCAAGGAACAGCCCGTCGTGATTGAACCGCTCGAAGAAGGACAAGATTTCTTGTCAGGTCGTAATCCGGTCCTAGAGGCATTACGGAGCGGACGAGAAATGAACAAGCTGTTCTTGCAGGAAGGACAACAAAAAGGACCGCTTGCCGTCATCCATGCGATGGCGCAGGAAGCGGGCATTCAAATCCAGCTCGTCCCGCGTTCACGGTTAACCGGTTTAGCTGGAACGGAAAATCACCAAGGTGTCGTCGCCGCGGTTGCAGCGTATGAGTACGCTGAGATGGAAGATATCTTCGAGCTTGCCCGTCAAAAGGATGAAACACCACTCTTGATCATGCTTGATGAACTCGAGGATCCCCATAATCTCGGATCGATCTTGCGGACGGCAGACGCTGTTGGAGCTCACGGGATCATCATTCCGAAGCGTCGCTCAGTCGGATTGACGCAAGTCGTCGCGAAGGCATCAACAGGCGCAATCGAACATATCCCGGTCGTTCGCGTGACGAACCTCGCTCGGACGATGGAGGATCTAAAGAAACAAGGCATCTGGTTCGTCGGAACCGATGCACGTGAAAGTGACGACTACCGGACACTCGATGGTACGATGCCGCTCGGAATCGTCATTGGAAGTGAAGGAAAAGGAATGAGCCGACTCGTCCGTGAGAAATGTGACTTCCTCGTCCACCTCCCGATGGCAGGACATGTCACGTCGCTCAACGCATCGGTTGCGGCTTCGCTATTATTATATGAAGTCTATCGGACTAGAAAGCCGTATGCGCGATGAAATATGATCGCCTCATCGTAGATGGCTACAATATCATTGGCGCATGGCCAGAATTTCGGACGTTGCGGGAGCAAGACTTTGAATTAGCAAGGGAACGGTTGATTCATGCGATGGCGGAGTACCAAGCCGTCACAGGGATCAGCGTTACGATCGTCTTTGATGCCTATCTGCAACCAGGACGTGAGTCTCGGATGCTAAAAAGCGGAATCGATATCGTCTATACACGAGAAAACGAGACAGCGGACGAGTGGATCGAGAAAACAGCGGCTGACTGGCTGCAGGATATTCGGGTCAAGCTGACGGTAGCGACGAACGACTACACGGAGCAATGGGTCATTTTTACGCTTGGAGCACTCCGTATATCGGCGCAGGAACTCCGGAGAGAGTGGAAAGCAGCAGTTGCCGTCATCAAGCAACAGACGACGTCTGCGAAGACGACGGCTCAACCGCGTTCGAAGATTGATTTACCGGAAGACGTCATCGCGCGCCTCGAAGCGATTCGTCGACGAAAGAATTCAGATACATGATATGAACCATTCGCATGAGCAATCCACCGTTCTCCTTCATTCGAAAGAACGGTGGATTTTTTTGTAGAAAAGATACATTTTGGATACAACAAAAGAGGTCATGCCAATTTTCATTGTCGTGCCACAGGTAATTATTGTATAATTAAAAACAATTGAACTATTCGTCAATGATGCTTGGAGGGATACAGGATGAGTTTGGTTTCGTTCGACCAGTTTGAGTGCATGACCGATGAAGCGCTTGTAGAACAAGCGAAAGAGTTCGATAACAGCGATGCGCTCGAATTTTTGATCGAGCGGTATCGAAATTTCGTACGTGCCAAAGCCCGTTCTTACTTTTTGATCGGGGCAGACCGAGAAGACATCATCCAAGAAGGAATGATCGGTCTCTATAAGGCGGTACGGGATTACCGAACGGATAAGCTCGCCTCGTTTAAAGGATTTGCCGAATTATGCATCACGCGACAGATGATCACTGCGATCAAGACGGCGACACGTCAGAAACATATCCCGTTGAACTCGTACATCTCGCTCGATAAACCGATCTATGACGATGAATCGGAGCGGACGTTACTTGATATCATTACGTCGACAGCACCTTCTGATCCACAAATCTTGATCATCAACCGGGAAGAATACGCAGACATCGAATCGAAGATGGATGAGATTCTGAGCGACCTCGAACGGAAGGTCCTCGCGCTCTATCTCGACGGACGGACGTATCAGGAAATCTCTGACGACCTCGATCGTCACGTCAAATCGATCGACAATGCCTTGCAACGCGTCAAGCGCAAGCTTGAGCGTTATCTTGAAGCACGAAAGATGACGGTCTAACAGAGAGGTAGATTGACCGTAATCCCTTCCTATGCTACTGTATAACTAGCGCCTTACTAGCGAGACGCCGCTCATAGGCGTTTTTTTTTACGCTCTTTTTCGGAAGGAAAGTACCTTAACAGAAGAGAAGAGTGGCAAAGAAGGAGGACTTTGAGATGGCGAAGAAAGTAGGCCTTGCTTGTGATAATTGCGGTGCCCGCGACTATACGACGATGAAAAAAGAGGACGTCACTGTCCGCTTGGAATTGAAGAAATTCTGCCGTCGTTGTAACGCGCATACGATTCATAAAGAAGCGAAATAAGGCTTCATCTGTCCCGATTTATTACATCCTGGAGGGAAAGTACGATGAAATTTTTGCGTGACGTATGGAATGAATTGAAAAAGACGAGCTGGCCAAAACGGAAAGAGCTGACGAAATACACATTGACGGTCATCGGTATGGTGATCTTCATGGGTGTCTTCATCTTCGGCGTCGATTCAGGGCTTAGCGCATTGATGAGCTGGTTGATTAAGTAAAAAGAAGAGGTGGCCTACCATGGAGAAACAATGGTTTGTCGTCCAAACGTATTCCGGATTCGAAAACAACGTCAAGGCGAACCTTGAACGTCGGATTGAATCCATGAACATGGACGAAAAAATCTTCCGTGTACTCGTTCCGATTGAAACAGTACAAGAAGAAGTAACGAACAAAAAGGGAGAAACGAAAATCAAGGAACGAGAAGTCAAGATCTTCCCGGGGTATGTCCTCGTCGAGATGGTCATGACGGATGATTCTTGGTATGTCGTCCGGAATACTCCGAACGTCACAGGCTTCCTCGGATCAGTCGGCGGCGGTTCAAAACCGACACCACTCCTTCCAGAAGAAGCAGAAAACATTCTTGGATCAATGGGTCTCGTTGATCTGAAGAGCCGTTACGACTTCTCACTCGGACAAATCGTCCGAATCAAAGAAGGAGCTTTCGAAAATCTCGAAGGTACGATCGAGGAGCTTGATACAGATGCTGAGAAGATGAAAGTCTCTGTTGATATGTTCGGTCGCGAAACGAAGGTCGAGCTTGATTTCGCGCAGGTCGATAAAATCGATTAAGTTTCCTATTGCGAATGTTTTGTTTTAATGATACAATTTTTCGTGTTTGATGTTGTGCTTATTTCGATAAATAACTCGTCGAATAGAATGAGTGGGAGGACGCGCAACGTCCAATTAAACCACATTAAAGAATTAAGGAGGTGTGTCTCGTGGCGAAGAAGGTTATGAAACTCGTAAAACTTCAAATTCCTGCGGGCAAAGCAAACCCAGCTCCACCAGTTGGACCGGCACTCGGTCAAGCAGGTGTGAACATCATGGGCTTCTGTAAAGAGTTCAACGCTCGTACACAAGACCAAGCCGGCTTGATTATCCCTGTAGTCATCACGGTTTTTGAAGATCGTTCATTCACATTCATCACTAAAACTCCTCCAGCAGCAGTTCTCTTGAAGAAAGCAGCTGGAATTGAGAGTGGTTCAGGTGAACCGAACCGTAAGAAAGTAGCGACAGTCAAACGTGACAAAGTTCGTGAAATCGCTGAAACAAAAATGCCAGACCTTAACGCATCATCTGTTGAAACAGCAATGTTGATGGTTGAAGGTACTGCACGTTCTATGGGTATCGTAATCGAAGACTAATGTCTTTTTGATTACCATGAACAACGATGAGGGTCGCAGGCGGATAGTTTCTTGAAGCCTGCTACCCTTTCATTATGTGGGAGGATTTTCCGCACAACCACAAAGGAGGAACCTAAAATGGGTAAGAAGTACAAAGAAGCTGCTAAGCTTATCGATCGTACGGTTTCATACGAACTCGCAGAAGCTGTAGATTTGACTAAAAAATCTGCAACTGCGAAATTCGATGAGACTATCGAATTGGCTGTTCGTCTCGGAGTAGATCCGAAGAAAGCAGACCAACAAATCCGTGGAGCAGTCGTATTGCCACACGGTACTGGTAAAACACAAAAAGTCCTCGTCTTCGCGAAAGGTGAGAAACTTAAAGAAGCGGAAGCTGCTGGAGCAGATTACGCTGGTGATGCTGAGTACATCAACAAAATCCAACAAGGATGGTTCGACTTCGATGTTATCGTTGCGACACCAGACATGATGGGTGAAGTTGGTAAACTTGGTCGCGTTCTTGGACCAAAAGGCCTCATGCCAAACCCGAAAACAGGTACAGTTACATTTGACGTCACAAAAGCAATCAACGATATCAAAGCTGGTAAAGTTGAGTACCGTGTCGACAAATCAGGTAACATCCACGTTCCTGTCGGTAAAAAATCATTCGATAACGAGAAACTCGTTGAGAACATCAACACAGTTATCGAAACTCTCGTAAAAGTTAAGCCTGCTACTGCTAAAGGTGTATACCTTAAGAACATCGCGATCGCTTCTACAATGGGTCCTGGTGTAAAAGTATCTTCAGCTGACTTCGCGAAATAATTTCGTCTAAAACGAACTTGACAACGTTCTAAGAACGCTGTTACAGTATAAAACGTTGATATATTTCGACATACCGTAGACAGAAGGTGCTCACATGGGCATAAATCCTTCCGAGGTGTTCTTGCTCAGAGAGCCTGTTTGTTCAGGTATCCTTTTTGACGATTACGCCTCCTCTGCTTTGCAGACGGAGGCTTTTTATTTGAAATCGAGCAGCCCCTCGCACCGGTACATTTCATCTACCAGGAGGTGCAACAGAAATGGCAAACGAAAAAGTTATCGCTGTCAAAGCGGATCTCGTATCTGAGATCGCTGAGAAACTCCAAGCGAGCGCAGGAACAGTTGTCGTCGACTACCGTGGTCTCACAGTAGAAGAAGTCACTGAACTTCGTAAACAACTCCGCGAAGCGGGCGTTGAATTCAAAGTTTACAAAAACGGTCTCCTCCGCCGCGCGGCAGTTCAAAGCAACCTCGAAGGTCTTGATGAAGTCTTCACAGGTCCTAGTGCGATCGCCTTCAGCAATGAAGACGTTATCGCGCCAGCTAAGATCTTGAACGACTTCGCTAAAACGCACAAGGCTCTCGAACTTAAAGGTGGTATCATCGAAGGCAAAGTCACTTCAGTAGAAGATGTCAAAGCCCTTGCGGAACTTCCATCACGCGAAGGTCTCCTTTCGATGCTCCTCAGCGTGCTTCAAGCGCCAATCCGTGGACTCGCGGTGGCAACGAACGCAATCGCAGAGCAAAAAGAAGAACAATCTGCTTAATTTCTGCTTAGCGGGATAGGCAACCAACACAATTTTCACACCCCAACGTGGGCTAAATCAAAGGAGGAAAACCATAATGGCTTTCAACAAAGAGCAATTTATCGAAGACCTCAAGGGCATGACTGTTCTTGAACTTAACGAACTCGTAAAAACAATCGAAGAAGAATTCGGCGTATCAGCAGCAGCTCCAGTAGCAGTTGCAGGTGCTGGCGCAGGCGCAGCAGCTGAAGAGCAAACTGAATTCGACGTTATCCTCACTAACGCTGGATCTGGTAAAATCAACGTCATCAAAGCAGTTCGCGAATTGACAGGCCTCGGTCTTAAAGAAGCGAAAGCTCTCGTAGACGGAACTCCAGCACCAGTTAAAGAAGGCGTTTCGAAAGAAGACGCTGAAGCAATCAAAGCTAAGCTTGAAGAAGCTGGCGCTACTGTAGAAGTTAAGTAATTTTCTTCTTCCGTAGAAACAAAAGAAGCTCGCATTGCGAGCTTCTTTTGTTTTCATCTTTTACATGAGAGGGGAAGGAAACATGGCGGATCATTATTATACGAATGACCCTTCATCGAAACGAGATCCGAAGACGTGGGAATACGTCTTGCGTGGTCAGACGCTCCGCTTTACATCGGATCACGGTGTCTTTTCAAAGAACGGAATCGATTTTGGTTCCCGTCTATTGATTGAAACATTCACGGAACCGGCTGTAGCGGGAGACATTTTAGATGTCGGCTGCGGATACGGACCGATGGGCATTGCGCTCTCGAAGTCGACAGGACGTCCGGCGCACTTGATCGATGTCAATGAACGGGCGCTCGAACTGGCGGCAGACAATGCGCGCGTAAACGGTGTTTCCGTGACGACCGGTGTGAGTGACGGGTATGATGGGGTAGGCGAATCGACATTCGCAGCGATCGTGACGAATCCACCGATTCGGGCAGGAAAAACGGTCGTTCATCGTATCCTCCGGGAAGCGTATGATCACCTCGTCGTGGGCGGCGAGCTTTGGGTCGTCATTCAAAAGAAACAAGGTGGACCTTCTGCGAAGAAGTTGATGGAAGACGTATTCGGTATGTGTGAGACAGTTACCCGCGATAAAGGGTACTCGATATTTAAATCAATTCGGTCTTGACAAATCGAAGGATTTGTCGTTGACCGCATGTTGTGTCTATGATAGTATTATAAAATGCCATTGGAGTGATTTTTGGATAAGATGTTTGAAAGCAGCTGGCGTTCTCGACTACAGATGATTGAGTAGACAAGACGTCGCTTTTTTGCGCTTATCAATCAAAAAATGGCTTCAATGTTCGATATTACACCCGTCCTTCTCTATAAGAAGAAGTGGGTCTGAGAGGTGAATCAGTTGACTGGTCAACTTGTTCAGTACGGTCGTCACCGTCAGAGAAGAAGCTATGCACGTATCAGCGAAGTATTGGAACTTCCAAACTTAATCGAGATTCAAACGAATTCGTATGAGTGGTTCCTGCGGGAAGGTCTTCGTGAGATGTTTCATGACATTTCGCCGATTTCCGATTTCACAGGGAATCTCGTATTAGAATTCATCGACTACTCGCTCGGAGAGCCGAAGTATTCGATCGATGAATCGAAAGAGCGCGACGTGACCTATTCGGCACCACTACGCGTTAAAGTCCGTCTTCAAAATAAAGAGACGGGTGAATTGAAAGAACAAGAAGTCTTCATGGGTGACTTCCCGCTTATGACGGAGTCGGGAACATTCATCATCAATGGAGCGGAGCGCGTAATCGTTTCGCAGCTTGTTCGTTCGCCAAGTGTTTATTACAACAATAAGTTAGATAAGAACGGTAAACGTGGATTCTCCGCGACAGTCATCCCAAACCGTGGTGCATGGCTCGAGCTCGAGACAGACGCGAAAGACATCGTTTATGTTCGCATTGATCGCACGCGTAAGATACCAGTAACGGTTCTTTTACGTGCTCTTGGTTTCGGTACGGATCAGGAAATCATCGATCTTCTCGGTGATGATGAGTACCTCCGGAATTCACTTGAAAAAGATAATACGGAATCAACGGAAAAAGCCCTCATTGAGATTTATGAGCGTCTACGTCCGGGAGAGCCGCCGACAGTCGAAAACGCAAAAGCGTTGCTCGTGTCGCGCTTCTTTGACCCGAAACGTTATGATTTGGCAAACGTTGGTCGTTATAAAATCAATAAGAAGCTTCATCTTAAGAACCGTCTCTTCGGTCAAAAACTTGCGGAAACGCTTGTTGATCCTGAGACAGGTGAAGTCATCGCGGAAGCAGGAACGGTCCTTGATCGTCGTATGCTCGATAAAGTCCTTCCTTTCCTTGAAGGATCCGTTGGTTACATCGAAGCGACGCCAACAGGCGGCGTAACGCAGGGTGAGGCTTTCAACTTACAGTCAATCAAGGTGTTCGCACCGGACGATGCTGAAGGTGAACGCATCATCAATATCATCGGTAACGGTAACATCGATCGTGACATCAAGCACATCACGCCTGCTGACATGATTGCTTCTATCAACTACTTCTTCAACTTGTTGCATGAAGTCGGTACGACAGACGATATCGACCACCTCGGTAACCGTCGTCTCCGTTCAGTTGGTGAGCTGCTCCAGAACCAATTCCGGATCGGTCTTTCACGGATGGAACGTGTCGTTAAGGAACGGATGTCGATTCAGGATCAGAATGCGATCACGCCACAGGCATTGATCAACATTCGTCCAGTTATCGCATCGATTAAAGAGTTCTTCGGTAGCTCGCAGTTGTCTCAGTTCATGGACCAAACGAACCCGCTTGCGGAATTGACGCACAAACGTCGTCTTTCAGCACTCGGACCTGGTGGTTTGACACGTGAGCGCGCTGGTTTCGAAGTTCGTGACGTACACTACTCGCACTATTCCCGTATGTGTCCGATCGAAACGCCAGAGGGACCAAACATTGGTTTGATCAACTCGTTGTCTTCGTACGCGAAGGTCAATGAGTACGGCTTCATCGAAGCGCCATATCGTCGTGTCGATCCGGAAACGGGCGTCGTCACGGATGAAATCCACTACATGACTGCTGACGAAGAGGATCTCTACGTCGTCGCTCAGGCAAACATGTTGTTGACGGAAGAGAAGACGTTCCAAGATTCACACGTTCTTTCACGTTTCCGTGGACAAAACTTGTCTGTCGAACCAGCACGTGTCGATTACATGGACGTTTCACCGAAGCAGGTCGTATCTGCCGCAACGGCTTGTATCCCGTTCCTTGAGAACGATGACTCGAACCGTGCCCTCATGGGAGCGAACATGCAACGTCAGGCCGTCCCACTTCTGAACCCGGAATCTCCGATTGTTGGTACAGGTATGGAGTACGTGTCTGCGAAAGACTCAGGAGCCGCTGTTGTTGCGAAGCACGCAGGGATCGCTGAGCGTGTCACGGCGCGTGAAATCCTTGTCCGTCGTACGACGGAAGTCGATGGCAACATCGTTGAAGGTGAACTCGACCGTTACAAGATCCAAAAATTCATCCGTTCCAACCAAGGAACGTGTTATAACCAAAAACCAATCATCAAAGCAGGCGACCCAGTCGATAAAGGCGAGATCCTTGCAGATGGTCCATCGATGGACGGTGGGGAACTTGCGCTTGGTCGTAACGTACTCGTCGGTTTCATGACATGGGATGGTTACAACTATGAGGATGCTGTCATCATGAGTGAGCGTCTTGTCAAAGACGACGTCTACACATCGATCCACATTGAAGAATACGAATGTGAGTCGCGTGATACGAAACTCGGACCGGAAGAAATCACACGTGATATTCCGAACGTCGGTGATGATGCCTTGAAAAACCTCGACGATCGCGGAATCATCCGCGTCGGTGCGGAAGTCAAGGACGGCGATATCCTCGTCGGTAAAGTTACACCGAAGGGTGTAACGGAATTGACAGCGGAAGAGCGTCTTCTTCATGCGATCTTCGGTGAAAAAGCACGTGAAGTCCGTGATACATCTCTCCGTGTACCACACGGTGGTGATGGAATCATCCTCGACGTCAAAATCTTCGACCGCGATAACGGGGACGAGCTCTCACCTGGTGTCAACCAGTTGATCCGTGCTTATATCGTTCAGAAGCGTAAGATTCACGAGGGTGACAAAATGGCGGGTCGTCACGGTAACAAAGGTGTTATCTCGCGTATCCTTCCAGAAGAAGACATGCCGTACATGCCAGACGGTACGCCAATTGACATCATGTTGAACCCACTTGGGGTTCCATCACGGATGAACATCGGGCAGTTGCTCGAGCTTCACCTCGGGATGGCAGCACGTCAACTCGGCATCAAAGTCGCATCACCAGTATTTGATGGTGCGCGTGAGGAAGATGTTTGGGCAACGATTGAAGAAGCAGGTATGGATCGCGACGCGAAGACTGTCCTTTATGATGGTCGTTCCGGTGAAGCGTTCGATAACCGCATCTCTGTCGGTGTCATGTATATGATTAAACTTGCTCACATGGTCGATGATAAACTTCACGCACGTTCGACAGGACCATACTCACTCGTCACACAACAACCGCTCGGTGGTAAAGCCCAGTTCGGTGGTCAGCGTTTCGGTGAGATGGAAGTATGGGCACTTGAAGCATACGGCGCAGCCTACACGCTCCAAGAGATCCTTACAATCAAGTCGGATGATACGATCGGTCGTGTTAAAGCGTACGAAGCAATCGTCAAAGGTGAGAATGTACCACAACCGGGCGTACCGGAATCGTTCCGAGTCCTCATTAAAGAGCTTCAATCCCTCGGTATGGACGTCAAGATGATGTCTGCTGATGATGAAGAGATCGAAATGCGCGACGAAGACGAGGACAATATCCCGAACGCGACTCCAGCACTCGAAGAAGTTCAAGCGCCTGTCGCACCAGTTGTTACTGAAGAGGAATAAGCGAAAGGGAGGTCCACCCCTTGGTAGATGTTAATAGATTTGAATATATGCAAATCGGCCTCGCTTCCCCCGAAAAGATCCGTTCATGGTCTTTCGGGGAAGTGAAAAAGCCGGAGACGATCAACTATCGTACACTCAAACCGGAGAAAGACGGTTTGTTCTGTGAACGTATCTTTGGTCCAACGAAAGACTGGGAATGTTACTGTGGTAAATACAAACGGATCCGCTATAAAGGAATCATTTGTGACCGCTGTGGCGTTGAAGTCACGAAGTCGAAAGTCCGTCGTGAGCGCATGGGTCACATCGAGCTCGCAGCACCGGTTTCGCACATCTGGTACTTCAAAGGAATTCCTAGCCGTATGGGACTCGTCCTCGACATGTCACCGCGTGCGTTAGAAGAGATCATCTACTTCGCGTCGTACGTCGTCACAGATCCAGGCGAATCGACACTTGAGAAGAAACAACTCCTTTCAGAGAAAGAATACCGTGCCTATCGTGAGAAGTTCGGTCGTTCATTCACTGCTGAAATGGGTGCGGAAGCAGTTCGTAAATTGCTCCGTGACGTGGAACTCGATAAAGAAGTCGCTGCATTACGTGAAGAGCTTCGTATGATTCAAGGACAACGTCGTACTCGTGCGATCAAACGCCTTGAAGTCCTCGATGCGTTCCGTAACTCAGGCAACAATCCAGAATGGATGGTGCTTGAAGTACTTCCAGTCATCCCACCGGAACTTCGTCCGATGGTTCAACTCGATGGCGGACGTTTCGCAACGTCTGACTTGAACGACTTGTACCGCCGCGTCATCAACCGTAACAACCGTCTCAAGCGTCTTCTTGACCTTGGCGCTCCGAACATCATCGTTCAGAATGAAAAACGGATGCTTCAAGAAGCAGTCGATGCCTTGATCGATAACGGTCGTCGCGGTCGTCCAGTCACTGGACCAGGTAACCGTCCACTTAAATCACTTTCACACATGTTGAAAGGGAAACAAGGACGTTTCCGTCAAAACTTGCTCGGTAAACGTGTCGACTACTCTGGTCGTTCGGTTATCGTCGTTGGTCCAAATTTGAAGATGTATCAATGTGGTCTTCCAAAAGAAATGGCCCTTGAGCTCTTCAAACCGTTCGTCATGAAAGAACTCGTCTCTCGTGGCATCGCACCGAACATCAAGAGTGCGAAACGGAAAATCGAGCGCGTTCAACCTGAAATCTGGGATGTCCTCGAAGAAGTCATTCGTGAGCATCCGGTTCTCTTGAACCGTGCACCGACACTTCACCGTCTCGGTATCCAGGCGTTCGAACCAACGCTCGTCGAAGGACGCGCAATTCGCCTTCACCCACTCGTATGTACGGCTTACAACGCCGATTTCGATGGTGACCAAATGGCGGTTCACGTACCACTTTCGGCAGAAGCACAAGCAGAAGCACGTCTTCTCATGCTCGCTGCACAAAACATCTTGAACCCGAAAGACGGTAAACCTGTTGTTACACCATCGCAGGATATGGTCCTCGGTAACTACTACCTCACGCTCGAGCGCGAAAACGCAATCGGCGAAGGTAAAATCTTCTCGACAGTGAACGAAGCGCTCATCGCTTACCAAAACGGTTATGCGCACTTCCATACACGTGTTGCGATTCCAGCCGGCGTTCTCAAGAACCCGACATTCACGGAAGAGCAAAACGAGAAATTATTGATTACAACAGTCGGTAAGTTGATCTTCAACGAGATCCTCCCAACGACGTTCCCTTACTTGAACGAACCAACGATGACGAACCTTCAAGAAGCGACGCCAGACAAGTACTTCCTTGAAAAAGGAACAGATGTCGCGGCAGAACTGAAGAACCGTCCGATCATCGACCCGTTCAAAAAAGGATTCCTTGGAAATGTCATCGCGGAAGTCTTCAAACGGTTTGAGACGACAGAAACAAGCCGCATGCTCGACCGCATGAAAAACCTCGGATTCAAACACTCAACTCGTGCCGGTATCACGGTAGGGATCGCGGACATCATCGTTCTTCCGGACAAACAAGAGATTCTTGTTGAAGCGCAGGACAATGTCGACCGCGTCATGAAATCGTACCGTCGTGGTCTCATCACAGAAGACGAGCGCTATGAGCGTGTCGTTAAATCGTGGAATGATGCGAAGGATGAAATTCAGTCTCGTCTGATGAAATCCCTCAACCGTCTTAACCCGATCTTCATGATGAGTGACTCCGGTGCCCGTGGTAACGCGTCGAACTTCACGCAGCTCGCTGGTATGCGTGGACTCATGGCCGCTCCAAGTGGACGGATCATCGAGCTCCCGATCAAATCATCGTTCCGTGAGGGTCTAACGGTACAGGAATACTTCATCTCGACACACGGTGCACGTAAAGGTCTTGCCGATACAGCCTTGAAAACGGCTGACTCAGGTTACCTGACTCGTCGTCTCGTTGACGTTGCTCAAGACGTCATCATCCGTGAAGATGATTGTGGAACGGATCGTGGTATCCGCGTCACAGCACTCCGTGAAGGAACGGAAGAGATCGAAAGCCTCTACGACCGCCTCGTCGGCCGTACGGCATTCGAAAACGTCGTTCACCCAGAAACAGGAGAAGTCCTCGTTTCAACGAACGAACTCATCGATGAAGACATCGCTCGTGTCATCACTGACGCTGGTGTCGATAACGTTGAGATCCGTACTGCCTTCACATGTAACACAAGCCATGGTGTCTGTAAGAAATGTTACGGACGTAACTTGGCAACAGGCAACGACGTCGAAGTCGGCGAAGCTGTCGGTATCATTGCGGCACAATCAATCGGTGAGCCAGGAACGCAGCTTACAATGCGTACCTTCCACACAGGTGGGGTTGCCGGGGATGATATCACACAAGGTCTTCCGCGTATCCAAGAGTTGTTCGAAGCGCGTAACCCGAAAGGTCAAGCGGTCATTTCGGAAATCGATGGTCAAGTCATCGACTTCACGGAATCGCGTGACAAACGTGAATTGACGGTCCAAGGACTCAGCGAAACACGCACATACACGATCCCATTCGGTTCGCGTCTACGTGTTCAGCTCGGGGACGAGGTCAAAGCCGGTCAAGTCTTCACGGAAGGTTCGATCGATCCGAAAGAACTCTTGAACGTTAAAGGTGTATCCGGCGTTCAGAACTACTTGCTCCAAGAAGTTCAAAAAGTATACCGGATGCAAGGGGTTGAGATCGGTGACAAGCACGTCGAGGTCATGGTTCGCCAAATGATCCGTCGCGTACGTGTCATCGAGTCTGGTGAGACTTCACTCTTACCAGGTTCGCTCGTCGATATCAGCACGTTCAAGGAAGCTTGTAAAGAAGCGCTCCGTAACGGGAAAGCTCTCGCTTCGGCGAAACCAGTTCTTCTCGGTATCACGAAAGCGTCACTTGAAACAGATTCATTCCTATCGGCTGCGTCGTTCCAAGAAACGACTCGTGTCCTTACGGATGCAGCGATTAAAGGGAAGAGCGACTACCTTCGCGGCTTGAAAGAGAACGTCATCATCGGTAAGTTGGTTCCAGCTGGTACTGGGATGGCACGTTACCGTCAGATCGATCTCGAAGTAGCTGGCGAAGCACCTGTAGAAGCCGATTCTCCGGTAGAATAAAACGCCTTGACACGCCGGTATGGCGGTGCTACTATGATATAGTGTTGCCAACCGGCTGTGTTATTTTGGAGGATATCTTCATGTCTTACAAAAAAGTAGTCGGCGCAGATTTGAAGTTTGTCGGTCAAAAGCAAACGCTCAAAGCATTGCGATCTGGCAAGGCGTCGGAAGTGATCATTGCGGATGACGCAGATGAACACGTAAAACAAGCATTGCTCGATGCGGCGAAACAAGCTAACGTTCCAGTCGTGAATGTTCCTTCTAAGCAAGAGCTTGGAAAAGCTTGTGGAATCGATGTCGCAGCAACCGCTGTTGCCATTAAGAAAGTTTGATAATGCGTTTTGTGTGGCGATGGAATGCCTGAGCCACGCAAAACGTTTCATTATGACTTTCGATGAACCACCCGGCTCGGTGGTTTTGAAATTTGTCATGAATTCAGGAAGGGAGGATCTCAAAGATGCCTACTATCAACCAATTAGTCCGTAAAGGACGTCAATCAAAAGTTGTGAAATCAGATTCGCCAGCGCTGAACAAAGGGTACAACAGCTTCATTAAAGCTCGTACTGACATCAGCTCACCACAAAAACGTGGTGTTTGTACTCGTGTAGGTACAATGACTCCGAAGAAACCGAACTCGGCTCTTCGTAAATACGCACGTGTACGTTTGACGAACACAATGGAAGTAACAGCTTACATCCCAGGTATCGGCCACAACCTTCAAGAGCACAGTGTTGTTCTTATCCGCGGCGGCCGCGTAAAAGACTTACCAGGGGTACGTTACCACATCGTTCGTGGTGCGCTTGATACAGCTGGTGTTGACGGCCGTATGCAAGGTCGTTCGAAATACGGTACTAAACGTCCTAAAGTTAAAAAATAATCTAGATATCTTAAGATATCACCTCACTATATGAAAGGAGGGACTCGGAATGCCACGTAAAGGTCAAGCAGAACGTCGTGATGTAATGGCTGATCCGATCTACAACTCTAAACTCGTTACCCGCCTTATCAACCGTCTTATGTTAGATGGTAAAAAAGGTACTGCTCAACAAATCTTATACAAAGCTTTCGAAACTATCGCTGAACGTTCAGGTCGCGATGCAATGGAAGTCTTTGAAGAAGCGATGAACAACATCATGCCAGTTCTTGAAGTTAAAGCACGCCGTGTAGGTGGAGCTAACTATCAAGTTCCTGTCGAAGTTCGCCCAGAGCGTCGTACGACACTTGCACTTCGTTACCTCGTGAACTACTCACGTCTCCGTAACGAAAAAACTATGGATGCGCGCCTTGCTAACGAAATCATGGACGCTGCAAACAACACTGGTGCTTCTGTTAAGAAGCGCGAAGATATGCACAAAATGGCGGAAGCGAACAAAGCGTTTGCTCACTACCGCTGGTAATTCCGAAAATCACCACCTCATGCATGCCATTTTTAATGGAATTATGGGGTGGCTTTCGGGTATAGTCATGACGTGTGGTAACACACGACCACTAAACTAAAATGCGAAAGGAGAATGTTTAAAGATGGCAAGAGAATTCTCCCTTAAGAACACTCGTAACATCGGGATCATGGCTCACATCGATGCTGGTAAAACAACAACGACTGAGCGTATCCTGTATTACACGGGTCGTATCCACAAGATTGGTGAAACGCACGAAGGTGCTTCACAAATGGACTGGATGGAGCAAGAGCAAGAGCGTGGGATCACGATTACATCGGCAGCAACAACTGCTCAATGGAAAGGTAACCGCGTAAACATCATCGATACACCTGGACACGTAGACTTCACAGTTGAGGTTGAACGTTCACTTCGCGTACTTGATGGTGCGGTAGCAGTACTTGACGCTCAGTCTGGTGTTGAGCCACAAACTGAGACAGTATGGCGCCAAGCTACAACTTACGGCGTACCACGTATCGTTTTCGTTAACAAAATGGATAAAATCGGTGCAGACTTCTTGTACTCGGTTGGAACGCTTCGCGAACGCCTTCAAGCGAACGCACACGCGATCCAAATTCCAATCGGTGCGGAAGATGAATTCAAAGGAATCATCGACCTCGTCGAACAGAAAACATACATGTACGGTAACGATCTCGGGACTGACATCGAAGTGACTGACGGTTTCCCAGCTGATCTCGCTGATCAAGCTGAAGAACTCCGTGGATCATTGATCGAAGCAGTTGCGGATTACGAAGAAGAATTGATGATGAAATACCTCGAGGGTGAAGAAATCACAATCGACGAGTTGAAAGCGGCTATCCGTAAAGCAACTCTGACAGTTGACTTCTATCCTGTACTCGTAGGTTCGGCATTCAAGAACAAAGGTGTTCAGCTTATGCTTGACGCAGTTCTCGATTACCTCCCATCACCAGTCGACGTAAAAGCGATCTCAGGTATCGACATGGATACGGATGAAGAAATCGTGCGTGAGTCTTCGGACGAAGCACCATTCTCTGCACTCGCGTTCAAAGTCATGACTGACCCTTACGTCGGTAAATTGACATTCTTCCGTGTGTACTCTGGTACAGCTTCGGCAGGATCGTACGTTAAAAACTCAACAAAAGGCAAACGTGAGCGTCTTGGACGTATCCTTCAAATGCACGCAAACAGCCGTGAAGAGATCCCGATGGTATACGCGGGTGACATCGCTGCAGCTGTAGGTTTGAAAGATACAACTACTGGAGATACGCTTTGTGCAGAGAAAGACAACGTCGTTCTCGAATCAATGACATTCCCAGAACCAGTTATCTCGGTCGCTATCGAACCAAAAACGAAAGCTGACCAAGATAAAATGGGTCAAGCCCTCGCTAAGCTTGCTGAAGAGGATCCAACGTTCCGCACTGAAACAAACCCAGAGACTGGTCAAACGATCATCTCAGGTATGGGTGAGCTTCACCTCGACATCATCGTTGACCGTATGCGTCGCGAGTTCAAAGTCGAAGCAAACGTTGGTGCTCCACAAGTAGCTTACCGTGAAACGATCCGCCAAGCGGCGAAGATCGATTCGAAGTTCGCTCGTCAATCTGGTGGTCGTGGTCAGTATGGTCACGTCGTCGTAGAATTCGAGCCGAACGAAGAAGGCGCTGGCTTCGAGTTCAACAACAAAATCGTCGGTGGTGTTGTTCCACGTGAATACATCCCAGCGGTTGAGCACGGAATCGAAGAAGCACTTCAAAACGGTATCCTTGCTGGTTACCCGGTCGTTGACGTAAAAGCTTCACTCGTCTTCGGATCGTACCACGATGTCGACTCAAACGAGATGGCATTTAAAGTTGCGGCTTCAATGGCAGTCAAACAACTTAAAGATAAGAGCGGCGCTGTTATCCTTGAGCCAATGATGAAAGTTGAAATCGTCATCCCAGACGAATACATGGGAGACATCATGGGTGATGTTACATCACGCCGTGGTCGCGTAGAAGGTATGGAAGCACGCGGTAACGCTCAAGTTGTCCGTTCAATGATTCCACTTTCTGAAATGTTCGGATACGCTACTGGTCTTCGTTCACGCACACAAGGTCGCGGAACGTACTCGATGCACTTCGACCACTACGAAGAAGTACCGAAATCAGTTGCGGAAGAAATCATCAAAAAAGCGAACGGCTAATCCTTCACAGGTTGTCACGCTTTTATGATTAGTGTAAGCTAAGGAAGGTGTACGTTATCTTACGACTCACCTTCCTAGTTATAAAAAATTATTAGACACATAGAGGAGGAATTCAGAATGGGTAAGGAAAAATTCGACCGTTCTAAACCGCACGTTAACGTTGGTACAATCGGCCACGTCGACCACGGTAAAACAACTTTAACAGCAGCTATCTCAGCTGTACTTGCAAAAGCACAAGGTAAAGCTGCAACTAAGTTTGACCAAATCGATGGTGCTCCAGAAGAGCGCGAGCGCGGTATCACAATCGCAACAGCTCACATCGAGTACGAAACAGAAAAACGCCACTATGCACACGTTGACTGCCCAGGTCACGCTGACTATGTTAAAAACATGATCACTGGTGCTGCACAAATGGACGGCGCGATCCTCGTTGTTTCTGCAACAGATGGTCCAATGCCACAAACACGTGAGCACATCTTGCTTTCACGTCAAGTAGGTGTTCCTTTCATCGTAGTATTCATGAACAAAGTTGACATGGTTGACGACGAAGAGCTTCTTGAGCTCGTCGAAATGGAAATCCGTGAGCTTCTTTCTGAGTACGACTTCCCAGGTGATGACCTCCCAGTTATCCAAGGTTCTGCTCTTGGCGCGCTTAACGGCGAAGCTAAATGGGAAGAAAAAATCATGGAACTCATGGCAGCTGTCGATGAGTACATCCCAGAACCAACTCGTGACACTGAAAAAGACTTCATGATGCCAGTTGAGGATGTCTTCTCAATCACTGGTCGTGGTACAGTTGCTACTGGCCGCGTTGAGCGTGGAGTTCTTAAAGTCAACGACGAGATCGAAATCGTTGGTCTTCACGAAGAAACTAAAAAATCAGTATGTACTGGTGTAGAGATGTTCCGTAAGCTTCTTGACTATGCTGAAGCTGGCGACAACATCGGTGCTCTTCTCCGTGGTGTATCACGTGACGACATCGAGCGTGGACAAGTTCTCGCGAAACCAAACACAATCACACCACACAAAAAGTTCAAAGCGCAAGTTTACGTTCTTTCTAAAGAAGAGGGTGGCCGTCACACGCCATTCTTCGCGAACTACCGCCCGCAGTTCTACTTCCGTACAACTGACGTAACTGGTATGGTTCAACTTCCAGAAGGTACTGAAATGGTTATGCCTGGGGACAACATCGAAATGACTGTTGAACTCATCGCACCAATCGCTCTTGAAAAAGAAACTCGTTTCTCAATCCGTGAAGGTGGCCGTACAGTAGGCGCTGGATCAGTTACAGAAATCGTTGAGTAATTTTTAAGACAAAGGTCTTCCGTCTCCCGTGGCGGAAGACCTTTTTTCATTTCTTTGAAAACAGTCTTGCAACATGGTCTGACATCTTATATACTGAGGAAAGTGTTTGTGCGAGTGGTGAGAGACTTGAATACATATTCTATTTTATTAGTGCTTGCATTCTTGCTGGTGATTCAGTATGATAGAATATGTTGGTCACAAACACAACGCGATGAAGCGGGAGGTTATGACACACCAGGCGGCATTGCCATGGCTAGTGTGGAAATTTCCGCGGAGAATGTCTATTTACGAAATAGGCGAAAAGGAGGGAAATAACATGGCAAATGAAAAAATTCGGATCCGTTTGAAAGCATACGATCACCGCGTGCTTGATCAATCGGCTGAGAAGATTGTCGACACAGCAAAACGTTCAGGTGCTACTGTATCTGGTCCGATCCCACTCCCAACGGAGAAAGCGGTCTACACAGTACTTCGTGCCGTTCACAAGTACAAAGATGCTCGTGAGCAGTTCGAAATGCGTACACACAAACGTTTGATCGACATCGTTAACCCAACACCGAAAACTGTTGATGCGCTTATGCGTCTCGAACTTCCATCGGGCGTTGACATCGAAATCAAACTTTAATTTTTCTTCTATAGATAGTTGATACTAGCCAGAAGATCAAAATCATTCAATATTAGGAGGTGTATCTCATGGCTAAAGGAATCTTAGGAACTAAACTCGGTATGACACAAATCTTCAACGAGTCAGGCGAAGTCGTCCCTGTTACTGTCGTTTCAGTCGAAGGTAACGTTGTTCTTCAATTGAAAACAACGGAAGTTGACGGTTACGAAGCAGTCCAACTCGGCTTTGGTGATATCAAAGAAGGTCGTCAAAACAAACCGCAAAAAGGTCACGCTGCGAAAGCAAACGCGACACCTAAGCGCTTCATTAAAGAAATCCGTACATCAGTAGCAGATTTCGAAATCGGTCAAGAGATTAAAGCAGATACTTTCGCTGCAGGCGAAATGGTTGATGTAACAGGTACGTCGAAAGGTAAAGGTTTCGCTGGTGCAATCAAGCGTCACAACCAATCACGTGGTCCAATGGCTCACGGTTCGCGTTACCACCGTCGCCCAGGTTCAATGGGTCCTGTTGCTCCTAACCGTGTATTCAAAGGGAAATTGCTCCCTGGACGCATGGGTGGAGAGCAAATCACTGTTCAAAACCTTGAAATCGTAAAAGTTGATGCAGAACGCGGCTTACTCCTCGTCAAGGGTGCTATCCCAGGCGCACGTAAGAGCCAAGTTGTCATCAAAACTGCGGTTAAAGGCAACTAATCCGTTTGCAAGGAAAGGAGGAATAACGAATGCCTAAAGTAGCTTTGCTTAACCAAACAGGTACACAAGTTGGAGACATCGAGCTCGCAGATGCCGTTTTCGGAATCGAGCCAAATGAAGCAGTCGTATACGATGCAATCGTCATGCAACAAGCTTCACGTCGCCAAGGTACACATGATACAAAAGGTCGCTCGGAAGTTCGCGGTGGCGGCCGTAAACCATGGAAACAAAAAGGTACTGGTCGTGCACGCCAAGGTTCGATCCGTTCGCCACAATGGGTTGGCGGTGGAACAGTCTTCGGTCCAACACCACGTTCGTACGCTTACAAACTTCCTAAAAAGGTTCGTCGTCTCGCACTTCGTTCAGCACTTTCTTCGAAAGTCGCTAACAACGAGTTCATCGTTCTTGAAGGATTGACAATCGATGCTCCTAAAACTAAGGACATGATCGCAGTATTCGCTGCTCTTTCAATCGAACGTAAAGTTCTCGTCGTTACTGCTGATTACAACGAGTCAGTCGTTCTTTCAACACGCAACATCCCAGGTGTCACAGTCGTTGACGCTGCAGGTGTAAACGTCCTTGATCTTGTCGCTCATGACAAAGTCATCATTACGAAGGACGCTGTTGCGAGAGTAGAGGAGGTGCTTGCATAATGGCACACACACACGACATTATCAAACGTCCTGTCATTACTGAACGTTCAGTAAACCAAATGGCTGAGAAAAAGTACACATTCGAAGTAGACGTGAAGGCATCTAAGACTCAAATCAAAGATGCAGTTGAAGCGATCTTCGGAGTGAAAGTTGACAAAGTCAACACATTGATCTCAAAACCAAAAGCAAAACGCGTAGGTCGTCACGCTGGTTACACAGCACGCCGCAAAAAAGCGGTCGTCACGCTTACTGCAGATAGCAAAGAACTCGATTACCTCGGTTAATCGGAACTCTGTAGAAAAGGAGGGAACTCTCGATGGGAATTAAAAAGTTTAAACCGACCACTAACGGTCGTCGTAATATGACTGCACTTGACTTTGCTGAGATTACGGCTTCACGTCCTGAAAAATCGTTAACTGAAAAGCTTTCGAAAAAGGGCGGACGTAACAACCAAGGTCGCTTGACAGTACGTCACCAAGGTGGCGGACACAAACGTAAATATCGTATCATCGACTTCAAACGGAACAAGGATGGCATCGCTGGTCGTGTCGCTACAATTGAGTACGATCCAAACCGCTCTGCTAACATCGCATTGATCCACTACATCGATGGTGAAAAACGCTACATCCTCGCACCGAAAGGCTTGAAAGTAGACATGCAAGTCATGGCTGGACCAGAAGCTGACATTAAAGTCGGTAATGCTCTTCCACTTTCAAACATCCCAGTCGGTACGTTGATCCACAACATCGAACTTAAGCCAGGTAAAGGTGGTCAGCTCGTTCGCGCAGCTGGTACTTCTGCTCAGCTTCTCGGTAAAGATGGTAAATACGCGATCGTTCGTCTTCAATCAGGCGAAACTCGTATGATCCTTGCTACTTGCCGTGCAACAGTCGGCGCTGTCGGTAATGAAGAGCACGAGCTCGTCAATATCGGTAAAGCTGGTCGTTCACGCTGGCTCGGAAAACGTCCTACAGTTCGTGGTTCTGTCATGAACCCAGTCGATCACCCACACGGTGGTGGTGAAGGACGTGCTCCAATCGGTCGTTCGGGCCCACTTACTCCTTGGGGTAAACCGGCACTCGGATACAAAACTCGTAAGAAAAACAAAGCGAGCGATAAATATATCGTCCGTCGTTCTAAAAAATAATTACATGATTTCTGGACGGTTCGTAGGAACCGTTCCTGAATCATGCCAAAGGGAGGTACAACTATGGGTCGCAGCTTGAAAAAAGGTCCATTCGCAGATCACCATCTGCTCGCTAAGGTTGATAAAGCCAACGAAGCTGGTGACAAACATGTCATCAAAACTTGGTCACGCCGCTCGACAATCTTCCCAGAGTTCATCGGTCACACGATCGCTGTCTACGATGGTCGTAAACACGTACCGGTTTACGTGACAGAAGATATGGTCGGTCACAAACTTGGTGAATTCGCTCCAACACGTTCTTACAAAGGACATGCTGGAAACGATAAGAAAACGAAACGTTAATCTGAGGGGAGGTACTCATTATGCAATCAAAAGCATCGGCTAATATGGTTCGCATTGCTCCTCGTAAGGCACGTCTCGTAGTAGACTTAATCCGCGGGAAGCAAATCGGCGAAGCACTTTCGATTCTTGCTTACACGAACAAGGCAGCAACGCCAATCGTTGAGAAAGTATTGAAATCGGCAATCGCGAACGCTGAGCACAACTTCGACATGAACATCGAAAACCTCGTAGTCACTGAGGCTTACGTAAACGAAGGTCCAACGCTCAAACGTTTCCGCCCACGTGCAATGGGTCGCGCAAGCCGCATCAACAAACGTACGAGCCACGTTCACATCGTGGTATCTGAAAAATAAGGAGGGATTACCGTGGGTCAGAAGATTAACCCAACTGGTCTTCGCGTAGGTATCATCAAAGACTGGGAATCACGTTGGTTCGCAGATAAAGACTATGCTGATCTCCTTCATGAAGACTACGTAGTTCGTGAATATATCGAAAAACGTCTTAAAGACGCTAGTGTCTCTAAAGTAGAAATCGAGCGCGCAGCTAACCGCTTGAACATCTCACTTCACACTGCTAAGCCTGGTATGGTTATCGGTAAAGGCGGTTCTGAAATCGAAACACTTCGTAAAGACATCACTAACCTTGCAAAAGGCAAACGCGTTCACGTTAACGTCGTTGAAGTGAAAAACCCGGATGCAGTTGCTAAGCTCGTCGCTGAGAACATCGCTCGCCAACTTGAAGGTCGCGTATCGTTCCGTCGTGCTATGAAGCAATCAATCCAACGCTCAATGCGTTCTGGTATCAAAGGAATCAAGACTGAAGTTTCTGGTCGTCTTGGTGGCGCTGATATCGCTCGTTCTGAGAAGTATTCGGAAGGAACAGTTCCACTTCATACACTCCGTGCAGACATCGATTACGGTACTGCAGAAGCTGATACAACTTACGGCAAAATTGGCGTAAAAGTATGGCTCCACCACGGTGAAGTGCTTCCTACGAAAAAAGCAGCAGCAAACGAAGAATAATCCACATCCGTCTAGGGAAGGAGGCAACACAACATGTTGTTACCAAAACGTGTAAAATATCGTCGTGTTCACCGCGGCAACATGCGTGGTAAAGCGAAACGTGGTACTACAGTACACTTCGGCGAGTTCGGTATCCAAGCTCAAGAAGCTAGCTGGATCACTAGCCGTCAAATCGAATCAGCGCGTATCGCGATGACTCGTTATATGAAACGTGGTGGTAAAGTGTGGATCAAGATCTTCCCACACAAGCCATACACTAAAAAACCTCTTGAAGTCCGAATGGGTTCAGGTAAAGGTGCTCCGGAGGGCTGGGTAGCAGTCGTCAAACCGGGTAAAGTAATGTTCGAAATCGCAGGAGTATCGGAAGAGATCGCACGCGAAGCTCTCCGTCTTGCATCACACAAACTTCCAGTAAAATGTAAGTTCGTAAAACGTGAAGAAAATGGTGGTGATACGAATGAAAGCAACTGATCTCCGTCAGCAAACAACTGAAGAGCTTAACGGTAAAGTCGGTTCGTGGAAAGAAGAGTTGTTCAACCTTCGTTTCCAACTCGCGACTGGTCAGCTTGAGAACCCTGCTCGTATCCGTGAAGTGCGCAAGTCGATTGCACGCGCGAAAACCGTTCTTCGTGAACGCGAACTCGGCATCAACAACGCATAATTCACTCGGATTCTGAGAGGAGGAACACTCAATGGAACGCACTAACAACCGCAAAGTGTTAACTGGACGCGTCGTTTCTGACAAAATGGACAAAACGATCGTAGTTACAGTTGAAACAAAAGTAAAGCACAAGCTTTACGGCAAACGCGTAAACTACTCTAAAAAGTACAAAGCGCATGATGAAAACAACACAGCTAAAATCGGTGATGTTGTACGCATTCAAGAAACACGTCCATTATCTAAGGACAAACGTTTCCGTCTCGTAGAAGTCATTGAAGAAGCAGTAATCATCTAAACTCTAATTAGTTCGGGTGAATAAACATCCGGAGGGAGGTACAATCGTATGATTCAACAAGAATCTCGCTTAAAAGTAGCAGACAACTCAGGAGCTCGTGAAGTCTTGACGATCAAAGTCCTCGGTGGTTCTGGTCGTAAAACTGCTAACATCGGTGACGTTATTGTTTGTACAGTAAAACAAGCAACACCAGGTGGCGTTGTCAAAAAAGGTGAAGTTGTACGCGCAGTAGTCGTTCGTACTAAACGTGGCGTTCGTCGTAAAGACGGTTCGTACATCCGTTTTGACGAAAACGCAGCAGTCATCATCAAAGATGACAAAAGCCCACGTGGCACACGTATCTTCGGACCAGTCGCACGCGAACTTCGTGAAAAAGACTTCATGAAGATCGTCTCGTTGGCACCGGAAGTACTTTAATTCCAAAGAATTCCTACAAGGAGGTGCTCTAACGATGCATGTCAAAAAAGGTGATAAAGTTCAGGTTATGACTGGTAAAGACAAAGGCAAACAAGGCGTTGTCCTTACAGCTATGCCTAAAAAAGATCGCGTAATCGTCGAAGGCGTTAACATGATCAAAAAACACTCAAAACCTTCTCAACTCAACCCGCAAGGCGGAATTGTCGAGAAAGAAGCACCGATTCACGTATCGAACGTTATGCTCATCGACCCTAAGACAGGTAACCCAACACGCGTTGGTTTCACTGTGGTTGACGGCAAGAAAGTACGTATCGCTAAAAAATCGGGCGAAGCTTTAGATAAATAAGAAGATTTAAAGAAAGGAGGTCCACTTTCTGATGAACCGTTTAAAAGCTAAATACCAAGACGAAATCGTCAAAGTAATGATGGAGAAATTCAATTACAGTTCTGTAATGCAAGCGCCGAAAGTCGATAAAATCGTAATCAACATGGGTGTTGGTGACGCTGTTACGAACTCTAAGGCACTTGACATGGCAGTTGAAGAGCTTCAGCTCCTCACTGGTCAGAAGCCACTCATCACGAAAGCTAAGAAATCAATCGCTGGTTTCAAACTTCGTGAAGGTATGCCAATCGGTGCGAAGGTTACACTTCGTGGCGAGCGCATGTACGAATTCCTCGACAAGTTGATCAACGTGTCACTTCCACGTGTACGTGACTTCCGTGGCGTATCGAAAAAATCTTTCGATGGCCGTGGTAACTACACGCTAGGCGTGAAGGAACAATTGATCTTCCCAGAGATCGACTACGATCGCGTATCGAAAGTCCGTGGTATGGACATCGTTATCGTAACTACTGCTAACACGGATGAAGAGTCACGTGAGCTTCTCACTGCACTCGGCATGCCATTCCAAAAATAAGGGAGGTCGACAACATGGCTAAGAAATCAATGATCGCACGTGAAGTAAAACGTCAAGCACTCGTTGAGCGCTACGCTGAAAAACGCGCAGAATTGAAAGCACAAGGCGACTACATCGGCTTGAGCAAACTCCCACGTAACTCTTCAGCGGTTCGTTTACACAACCGTTGTAGTATCACTGGCCGTCCACACGGTTACATTGGTAAATTCGGTATCAGCCGTATTAAGTTCCGTGATCTTGCTCATAAAGGTCAAATCCCTGGTGTTAAAAAAGCAAGCTGGTAATTCATTAAAGTTGTGAAAGGAGGTACATCGCATGGTTATGACAGATCCGATTGCAGATATGCTTACACGCATTCGTAATGCAAACATGGTTCGCCATGAGAAGTTGGAAATGCCAGCTTCTACAATCAAACGTGAAGTCGCTGAAATCCTCAAACGTGAAGGTTTCATCCGCGATGTTGAATATCTCGAGGACAGCAAACAAGGTACGCTCCGCGTATTCCTTAAATACGGCGCAAGCAACGAGCGCGTCATCACTGGACTCAAACGTATCTCGAAACCAGGTCTTCGCGTTTACGCGAAAGCTGATGAAATCCCGAAAGTACTCGGTGGTCTCGGAATCGCTATCGTTTCAACATCTAAAGGTGTAATGACTGATAAAGAAGCTCGCCAACAAAAAGTCGGCGGCGAAGTGATCGCATACATCTGGTAATACACGCATAAAAAGAACGGAGGTGTCTTAAATGTCACGTATTGGTAAAAAGCCAGTCGTCATCCCAGCAGGCGTTACAGTAACAGTTGAAAACAACACGGTTACGGTAAAAGGTCCTAAAGGGGAACTCTCACGCGAGTTCAGCCCAGCTATGGCGATCAACGTAGAAGGTAATGAATTGACTGTCACTCGTCCGAACGACGAGAAAGCAAGCCGTACGATCCACGGAACGACTCGTGCGCTTATCGCGAACATGGTCGAAGGTGTAAGCAACGGTTTCGCTAAGACACTCGATATCCAAGGTGTTGGTTACCGTGCACAAAAGCAAGGTAACAAAATCGTACTCAACCTCGGTTACTCACACCCAATCGAGTACACTCCGGAACAAGGCATCGAAGTCGAAGTTCCTACGAATACGCAACTCATCGTTCGCGGAATCAGCAAAGAACGTGTTGGTCACGTCGCTGCATTGATCCGTTCGTACCGTCAACCTGAGCCGTACAAAGGTAAAGGTATTCGTTACAGTGATGAAGTCGTTCGTCGTAAAGAAGGTAAAACAGGTAAGTAATTCGCAAATGCGAATTGACCGGAAAGGAGTGGCATAAATGATCTCAAAGGCAGATAAAAACGCTACGCGTAAAAAACGTCATGGTCGTGTCCGTCGTACAATCATCGGGACTGCAACACGTCCACGTATGAACGTATTCCGTTCGAACAAGAACATTTACGTACAAGTCATTGACGATGCAACACATGCAACACTCGCATCTGCATCATCACTCGACCTTGAAAAAGGCAACACGACTGACGCTGCGGCAGCAGTTGGTAAGCTCGCAGCTGAGCGCGCTCTTGAAAAAGGTATCGAAACAGTCGTTTTCGACCGTGGAGGATATCTCTATCATGGACGTATCAAAGCTGTAGCTGAAGCAGCTCGTGAAGCTGGTCTCAAATTCTAATAGAAAAGGAGGGAACCTCTACATGCGCCAGTTAGAAATTAACATGGATCAACTCGAAGAACGCGTTGTTACCGTAAACCGCGTCGCGAAAGTAGTAAAAGGTGGCCGTCGCTTCCGTTTTGCTGCACTCGTCGTCGTTGGTGACAAGAATGGTCACGTAGGTTTCGGTACGGGTAAAGCTCAGGAAGTGCCTGAAGCGATCCGTAAAGCAATCGAAGATGCTAAGAAAAACATGGTTAACGTTCCAATCGTTAACACAACAATTCCACACGAAGTCAACGGTGTGTTCGGTGCAGGTCACGTCTTCTTGAAGCCTGCTTCTGAAGGTACTGGAGTCATCGCTGGTGGTCCAGTTCGTGCGGTTCTCGAATTAGCGGGAATCAACGACATTCTTTCAAAATCACTTGGATCAAGCACTCCAATCAACATGGTTCGTGCGACTGTCGAAGGTCTCACATCACTCAAACGTGCTGAAGAAGTTGCGAAACTCCGCGGTAAAACCGTCGAAGAACTTCGCGGTTAAGAAAGGGAGGGAAAACAGATGGCGAAACTCGCAGTTACCCTCACACGCAGCATGATCGGTCGTCCGGAGAACCAACGCGTTACTACTCGTACGCTTGGTCTCCGTAAGATGCACCAGACTGTTGTCGTACCTGACAACGCTGCTATGCGTGGGATGATTAACCACGTGTCACACTTAGTGACAGTAAAAGAAATTCAAGAGTAATAGTTCGATATAATTTTATGAGGAGGTGCCCCACTATGAAACTCCATGAATTGAAACCAGCTGCTGGTTCACGTTCAGAACGCAACCGTGTAGGTCGCGGTATGTCTTCTGGTAACGGTAAGACTTCTGGCCGTGGTCACAAAGGTCAAAAAGCTCGTTCAGGCGGTGGTGTTCGTCCAGGTTTCGAAGGTGGACAAAACCCACTTTACCGTCGTTTACCAAAACGCGGCTTCAACAACCCAACTCGTAAAGAGTTCGCGGTCATTAACCTTGACACACTCAACAGTTTTGAAGAAGGAACTGAAGTCACTCCAGAACTTCTTGTCGAGACTCGTGCAGTCAAAGGCATGAAAGACGGCGTGAAAATTCTTTCTAACGGTAAGATCGAAAAGAAACTAACAGTCAAAGCTCATAAGTTCTCCGACGCTGCGAAGCAAGCAATCGAAGCTGCCGGCGGTACGGTTGAGGTGATCTAATGTTTCAAGCGATCTCCAATATGTGGCGCGTAGCTGACATTCGTCGGCGCATTCTCTTTACCTTGGCATTGGTTATCGTGTTCCGGATCGGAGCACATATCCCGGTGCCGATGGTAAACACGGAAGTGTTCAAGATTGACCAGAATGGTATTCTTGGTTTCTTGAACTCGTTCGGCGGGAATGCTTTGCAGAATTTCTCACTCTTTGCGATGGGAATCATGCCGTATATCACGGCCTCGATCGTTGTCCAACTCTTACAGATGGACGTTGTTCCAAAGTTTGCCGAATGGGCAAAACAAGGAGAGGCGGGCCGTAAGAAGTTAGCAACGGTAACGCGCTATGGAACGATCGTACTCGGCTTAGTCCAAGCGTTTGGAATCGCGCTTGGATTTAACCGTATCTACCCAGGTCTTGTCGACGAACAGTTCGGCACCTGGACATACGTTATGATTGCACTCGTATTGACAGCGGGAACAGCATTCTTGATGTTCATCGGTGAACTCATCACGGAGAAGGGCATTGGTAACGGGATATCAATGATCATCTTCGCTGGGATCGTCGCGGGCTTCCCGAATGCATTCCGCCAGATTTACGAAACGAAGCTCCAAAATGCAGGGGATGCTTTGTTTGTAAACGTGCTTTATATCGTACTCTTGCTTTTAATCATCATCGCGGTCATCGTCGGAGTCATCTATGTTCAGCAAGCTGCACGTAAGATTCCGATTCAGTACGCTAAGCGTACGGTGAACCGGACACCAGTTGGCGGTCAATCGGCACACTTGCCGATCAAATTGAACGCTGCCGGTGTTATTCCAGTCATCTTCGCGGTGTCGTTCATGGTGACGCCACCAACGATTGCGAGTTTCTTTGCAAGTCCGGAGACGGCAACGAAGATCCGTGACATTTTCGACTATACGAGTCCAATCGGTATGTCGATCTATGTGGCACTGATCATCGCGTTCTCGTACTTCTACACATTCGTTCAGGTTAACCCGGAACAAATGGCAGAGAACCTTCAAAAACAAGGCGGATACATTCCTGGTATTCGTCCTGGTAAGCAAACGGAGCAGTACATCACGAAGATTCTATACCGTCTGACATTCTTCGGTTCACTCTTCCTCGCTGTCATCGCGGTGACGCCGACATTCTTCATTAAGTTTGCTGGCTTACCGAACTCGGTGCAGATTGGTGGAACGAGCTTGTTGATCGTCATCGGTGTAGGACTAGAGACGATGAAACAGATTGAAAGCCAATTGGTTAAACGACACTACAAAGGCTTTATCCGATAAGGCGGGAGGAAGGGGACCATCCCTTTCCTTTCTGTTGTGTCTATAGAGCTATAGAAGTGGAGGCTACCGACATGAATCTAGTATTGATGGGTTTGCCGGGTGCTGGTAAAGGAACGCAGGCTGCGAAAATCATCGAAGACTATGCGATCCCCCACATCTCGACAGGCGACATGTTCCGCGCGGCGATCAAAGATTCAACGCCACTCGGACAAGAAGCGAAATCATACATGGATAAAGGGGAACTCGTTCCGGACGAAGTCACAATCGGCATCGTACGTGAGCGTCTCGCCAAAGAAGACTGTGCAAATGGTTTTCTCCTTGACGGTTTCCCACGCACAGTGAAACAAGCAGATGCTCTTGAAGCATTACTTGAAGATCTGGGCAAACAAATTGATCACGTCATCCACATCGGTGTAGACCCGGAGAAACTTGTCCCTCGTTTGACAGGTCGCCGGATTTGCCCAACTTGCGGAGCAACGTATCATGTTCTCTATAACCCACCAAAAGTGGAGGGGATCTGTGATATCGACGGATCAGCACTTGTACAACGTGAAGATGACCAAGAGGAGACAGTACGTCGTCGCTTGGAAGTCAACGTCGCTCAAGCGCAACCTTTGATTGACTTTTACGCAGAAAAAGGGTATCTTCGTAATTTGGACGGTGATCGTCCGATCAACGATGTATATTCCGATGTTCAGGCACTCCTTGGTGATCAGTAATGATCATCACGAAAGCGCCGCGTGAAATCGACATCATGCGTAAAGCAGGACAAATCGTCGCCCGGACGCATAAGGAGCTTCAAGCTCACATTCGCCCAGGTATCACGACGGGGCAACTCGACGCGATCGCTGAACGCTATATTCGAAGTCAAGGGGCAACACCATCGTTTAAAGGGTATAATGGTTTCACGGGTAGCATCTGTGCTTCCGTGAACGAAGAGCTTGTCCATGGTATTCCGGGAGATCGTGTACTTCAGGACGGTGACATCATCTCGATTGACATCGGAGCAGAGTACAATGGGTATCACGGAGATTCAGCCTGGACATATCCGGTAGGTACAATCTCTGAAGAGACGAAGCGGTTACTTGACGTAACTGAAGAATCTCTGTATAAAGGATTGGAGCGCGCCAAAGCTGGCGTGCACCTGACAGATATTTCGCATGCGATTCAGTCACATGTTGAAGCAGCGAATTTTTCTGTAGTCCGCGAATATGTGGGCCACGGCGTGGGACAAAATTTGCATGAAGATCCGCAAATTCCACATTATGGACCACCGGGGAAAGGGCCGCGCCTGAAAACCGGCATGACACTGGCAATTGAGCCAATGGTCAACGTCGGGAAACGCTATGTTCGCACACTATCCGACAATTGGACGGTAGTGACGGTGGACGGTAGCATGTGCGCCCACTTTGAGCACACCATCGCCATCACAGACGACGGCTACGAGATCTTAACGGTCGATGCAGAGTGAGCTGTGCGCGTTATTGGTGTCACCTTTCTATAAGCCAGTATCCACTCGTGTTTGTGACCGATGATCTCTCAATGGCTCTTGTAGAAAGCCCCTAGCGCTACAAATCGTCTGGGCTCCCAATCAACTTTATAGAGAAAGGGGTATAATTGATGGCGAAACAAGATGTAATCGAAGTGGAAGGTACGGTTATCGAGCCGCTTCCAAACGCGATGTTTAAGGTGGAGTTAGAAAACGGCCACACGGTCCTCGCGCACGTCTCAGGAAAAATTCGGATGCACTTCATTCGGATCTTGCCAGGAGATAAAGTAACGGTTGAGTTGTCACCATACGACTTGACTCGCGGACGGATCACATACCGTTTCAAATAAAAACTCCGATTTTTTCAGGAGGAGGTATTCACAATGAAAGTAAGACCTTCGGTTAAACCGATCTGTGAAAAATGTAAAGTTATCCGCCGTAAAGGCAAAGTAATGGTTATTTGCGAAAACCCTAAGCATAAACAAAAACAAGGGTAATTAAACAAGGAGGTGCACACATGGCACGTATTGCTGGTGTAGATATTCCACGTGAGAAACGCATCGTCATCTCACTCACTTACATCTATGGTGTTGGTAAAACGACTGCTCAAAAAGTCTTGAAAGAAACTGGTATCTCTGAAGATACTCGTACTCGCGACTTGACTGAGGAACAATTGAACCAACTTCGTGATGGTTTAGACAAAATCAAAGTTGAGGGTGACCTTCGTCGTGAAATCTCACTCAACATCAAACGTTTGATCGAAATCGGTTGCTACCGTGGTGTTCGTCACCGTCGTGGTCTTCCAGTTCGTGGTCAAAACACTAAAAACAACTCGCGTACTCGTAAAGGCCCACGCCGTACAGTAGCGAACAAGAAGAAGTAAGGGAGGGTAAACTAAGATGGCAAAACGCAAACAGAACGTTCGTAGTAAACGTAAAGTCAAAAAGAATATTGAATCTGGTATCGTGCATATCCGTTCAACATTCAACAACACGATCGTTACGATCACTGATATGCAAGGGAATGCAATCTCTTGGGCAACTGCAGGTAACATGGGCTTCAAAGGCTCACGTAAATCGACTCCTTTCGCTGCACAAATGGCATCTGAAACAGCTGCTAAAACAGCAATGGATAACGGTATGCGTACTGTAGAAGTTAACGTTAAAGGTCCTGGTGCAGGTCGTGAAGCAGCTATCCGTGCTCTTCAAGCAATCGGTCTCGAAGTCACTGCAATCCGTGACGTTACTCCAGTACCACACAACGGTTGCCGCCCTCCAAAACGTCGTCGCGTGTAACCCGTCTTGTACTGCAGAGCGGGGATTCGAGTAGACTTTTGTTGATCGTTTGACCAAGCAAGGCAGTAGAAACGTACACAAGGCGGTTGGCGATTGAACGCGATGGCCAACATGACGATATTCAAGGAGGGGTTCAGATGATCGAAATCGAAAAACCGAAGATTGAAACGATCGAGTTAAGCGAGAACGCTACGTTTGGTAAATTCGTAGTTGAGCCGCTTGAGCGTGGATTCGGTACAACGCTTGGTAACTCATTGCGTCGTATCCTATTGTCTTCACTTCCGGGTGCTGCAGTCACTGCAGTCCAAATCGATGGCGTTCTTCATGAGTTCTCGACGATTGATGGCGTTGTAGAAGACGTTACCCAAATCATCTTGAACCTTAAGAAACTCGCCCTCAAAGTGTACTCGGAAGAAGAGAAAACGCTTGAGATCGATATTCAAGGCGCTGGTGTTGTCACTGCTGCGAACATTACGCATGACAGCGACGTCGAAATCCTCAACCCAGAACTTCACATCGCAACGCTTGCAGAAGGTGCATCTCTTCATATGCGTCTAACAGCACGCCGTGGTCGTGGGTATGTTCAGGCTGAAGATAACAAACGGGACGATATGCCAATCGGTGTAATCCCAATCGACTCGATTTACACGCCAATTCAACGTGTAAATTATCAAGTTGAAAAAACACGTGTCGGTCAAGATGCGAGCTTCGATAAGTTGACGCTTGATGTTTGGACGGACGGTTCAATCCGCCCTGAAGAAGCAGTGTCACTCGGTGCGAAAATCATGACAGAACACTTAAACATCTTTGTTGGTCTTACGGACGAAGCGCTCCATGCTGAAATCATGGTCGAAAAGGAAGAAGATCAAAAAGAAAAAGTACTCGAAATGACGATCGAAGAACTCGATCTCTCAGTTCGTTCGTACAACTGTTTGAAACGCGCTGGTATCAACACGGTTCAAGAACTCGCGAACAAGAGCGAAGACGAGATGATGAAAGTCCGTAACCTCGGACGTAAATCACTCGAGGAAGTTCAAGCGAAACTCGACGAACTCGGACTAGGCTTGCGCAAAGAAGACTAATACTATTAATTGCACGAAGGAGGGAATCCATCCATGGCATACTCGAAATTAGGCCGTACAAGCTCACAACGTAAGGCACTTTTGCGTGACCTTGCGACTGATCTCATCATCAATGAGCGTATCCAAACTACAGAACAAAAAGCGAAGGAACTTCGTCCAGTCGTAGAGAAACTCATCACTTTAGGTAAACGCGGTGATCTCCACGCTCGTCGTCAAGTTGCATCGTTCGTTCGCCGTGAAGCTGCTGGTCAAAACGCAGAGGGCAAAGCACAAGACGCGATCCAAAAATTATTCGCTGATGTGGCTCCACGTTTTGCTGAGCGTCAAGGTGGTTACACACGCATCATGAAAATGGGACCACGTCGTGGTGACGGCGCAGAAATGGTCATCATCGAACTCGTTTAATCCTCATTAAATGATTCGCCATAAAAGGGCAGTGCGTATCCCGCTTCTGCCCTTTTGCTACAAAATGAAAGTATTGATTTGATGAAGGAGGAGAGATCATGGACAAGCTGATTGAACTGGAACAGGTCACCTATCGGTATCCGGAACAGGAACAAGCAGCCTTACACGAGGTCTCTCTGACGATTCGTTCAGGTGAATGGGTCGCCATCGTTGGTCACAACGGATCTGGAAAATCAACGCTGACGAAACTGTTTAATGGATTGTTGTTACCGGAGACAGGGACCGTTACGGTTGCTGAGCGCTTTTCAAGTGCGAATCCGGAGCAACTGTGGGAGATGCGTCGAGCGATCGGCATCGTCTTCCAAAATCCAGATAATCAATTCGTTGGCACGACCGTGCGCGACGACGTGGCATTTGCTCTAGAAAACTGGGGTGTGCCACGCGAGGAAATGGTTCGTCGTATCGACGACAGTCTAGCGCGCGTTGGCCTTACGGATTTTGTTGATCGGGAACCCCATCAACTATCCGGCGGACAGAAGCAGCGTGTCGCAATCGCTTCGGCGCTTGCGATGCGCCCTGATGTTCTCGTGCTCGATGAAGCCACATCGATGCTTGATCCATTAGCACGACAAGAGGTCATGTCGACCGTTCAGGAACTCCATGCGACCCACCCAATGGCGGTCATCGCGATTACACACGAATTAGACGAAGTATTACGGGCTAGTCGTGTCATCGTCATGGATGCCGGGAAAATCGTATTAGAAGGATCCCCTCAGGAAGTCTTTCGTCATGCATCGTTCTTAGAAGACATCGGACTCGATGTTCCATTCGTTGTTCGGGTACAAGAACGTTTACGGGCGCAAGGTCTCTCACTCGAGGAGACGATACTAGATGAAAGAGAATTGGTGAACCGTTTATGCCAATCTTAATCCAGGAATTAAATTATACGTATCAACTCAATAGTCCGTTCGAACGAGTCGCGCTACGTGATGTGAATCTTGAGATTCCGTCAGGGGCGCTTGTTGCGTTTGTAGGGCATACCGGATCCGGGAAATCGACGCTCGTGCAGCACATCAATGGGTTGCTCAAGCCGACAGCGGGGAAGGTACAAGTCGATGACATCATCGTCGAACCGAAGAAAAAACAGGACCTCAAGCCATTAAGACGTCGCGTCGGGCTTGTTTTTCAATATCCGGAATATCAATTGTTCGAAGAGACGGTCTTAAAAGACGTCATGTTCGGTCCGATGAACTTCGGTCATGACGCCGCAACGGCTGAGCAATTAGCGAAAGAGGCATTACGGACTGTCGGACTCGATGAAGTCTTTTGGAGTCGTTCGCCGTTTGACCTGTCTGGTGGGCAAATGAGGCGTGTTGCAATTGCCGGCGTACTCGCTAGTCAACCAGACGTGTTGATCGTCGATGAGCCGACGGCAGGACTCGATCCGCAAGGGCGCAAGCATATGCTGAGTCTATTTGCCCGGCTCCATGCAGAGACCGGTATGACGTTGCTCCTGATCACGCACGACATGGATCAGGTACTTGAGTATGCCGAGCGTGTGATCGTCATGGAAGACGCCCAGGTGGCGTTTGACGGGCTACCGCTTGATCTGTTTAAAGAAGAAACACTACTCGAGCAATTCCACCTCGATCTTCCGCACGTCTTATCGCTTGCTTGGCAAGTCGCTGATCGGCGTGGATTGCAACGACCGGAGATCCGGACGGAGACCGAATTGATCGAGTGGTTGATGACGAAAGGGGTGAGCGAATGATCGTCGGACAACATATTCCCGGTCAGTCGTACTTGCACCGGTCGTCGGCACTCGCGAAGATCATCTTCGCCTTCTGCTTCATTCCGCTCGTCTTTCTCGCAAACAATGCAGCAACGAACATCTTTTTACTCATCTTTACGTTCTTAGCACTCATGAGTAGTCGGTTACCACTTCGGTATGTTCTAAAAGGACTGCGACCGATTCTTTTCCTGATCGTCTTTACGTTCGTCATCCAGCTGTTCTTCACACGTGAAGGGGCTGTCCTCTTTGAGTTCGGCTGGCTTCGGATCTATGAAGAAGGACTGCGACTCGCGATCATCGTCTCGTTACGTTTCTTCTATCTCGTCTCGATCACGACACTCGTCACGCTGACGACCTCACCGATCGAACTGACGGATGCGATTGAATTGTTATTGAAACCGTTCAAGGTCGTCCGTGTTCCAACGCATGAGATTGCGCTCATGTTATCGATTTCGCTTCGGTTCTTACCAACCTTAGCGGAAGAGACGGAGAAAATCATGAAGGCACAGCAAGCACGTGGTGTTGATTTATCGGCAGGACCAATCAAGGAACGTTTACGGGCAATCATTCCGTTATTGATTCCGTTGTTCATCTCCGCCTTTAAGCGGGCAGAGGATCTTGCGACAGCGATGGAAGCACGGGGGTACCGTGGAGGAGAGGGACGGACACGTCTACGGGAATCCAAGTGGACGATGCGGGATACAGGTCTGATCATCCTACTCGCCCTCCTGACGATCAGTTTAGTAGGATTGCGAGGGATCGGTTAATGCGTCGTTTAAAATGTACGATTCAATATGACGGAACCGGCTACGCCGGGTATCAGGTGCAACCAAACGGATTGACGATTCAAGAAGTGATTGAAACGACACTTGCGCGGATGCACAAACATCCCGTCAAGATCATCGGATCGGGACGGACGGATGCAAGAGTCCACGCCTACGGGCAAGTCATTCATTTTGATACGGAACTAGCGATTCCCCCGGAGAACGTCGTCAAGGCACTGAATACGCTCTTACCAGCGGATATTCGTGTCCGGAGCTGCGAGGAGGTCGAACCGACCTTTGAAGCGCGTTACGATGTCGTAGGGAAGGAATACCGCTATTTCGTCCGCCGCGAAGAAAATGCGTTTCGTCGGAATCTATCGGTTCATATTCCGTATCCGCTCGATCTCGAGCGAATTCGTCAAGGGATGGCACATCTCGTCGGAACGCACGACTTCAGTTCGTTCTGTGTCGCGAAGACGGAAACGGATAACCGGGTCCGGACGATTTACGAGGCAGAGTTGATGACAGTCAGTGACGAACTCGTCTTTCGGTTCCAGGGCAGTGGGTTTCTTTATAATCAAATCCGGATCATGGTCGGGACGTTACTTGACGTCGGACGCGGTCGTTTTGCACCAGAGGACATTAAAAAAATGTTGCTGGCAAAGGACCGGAACGTCGCAGGCGTGACGGCGCCTCCCCATGGACTCTATCTATGGGAAGTTTTCTATCTGGAGTGAAAAAAGGCAATTGACATTGGCTATTAAAAAACATACAATGTTTATTGGCATTTCATTTATTATGAAACCACAATCTTAGCCCCGTACACCTAAGATTATGATAGATTCACCTAGTGAATAAATGAAAAATCAAAAACAGAACTTTTAATTCCTTAGGAGGTATTTTACATGCGCACAACTTTCATGGCGAAAGCTACTGATGTAGAACGCAAATGGCTCCTTATCGACGCTGAAGGTAAAACACTCGGTCGCCTTGCGAGCGAAGTTTCATCACTTCTCCGTGGTAAGCACAAGCCTACGTTCACACCACACGTTGACTGTGGGGATAACGTTATCCTCATCAACGTTGAGAAAATCGTTTTAACTGGTAACAAACTCGACAAAAAAGTCTACTACCGTCACTCTGGTCATCCAGGCGGCTTAAAGCAGACTGTTGCACGCGATATGCTTGCTAACAAACCTGAGCGCATGCTTGAACTCGCGATCAAAGGGATGCTTCCAAAAGGTAGCCTCGGTCGTCAAATGTTCAACAAACTCCACGTCTACGCTGGAGCTGCACACAAGCACGAAGCACAACAACCAGAAGTTTACGAACTTCGCGGTTAATACGAATTTAGGAGGAACTACACGATGGCAGATGTACGTTACTACGGCACTGGTCGCCGGAAACACGCGGCAGCGCGCGTTTTCCTCGTTGCTGGAGACGGTAAAGTCACAGTTAACGGTCGCGATATCAGCGAATACTTCGGTTATGAGACATTGATCATGACTGCAAAAGAACCACTCGTAATCACAGAAACAGAAGGCAAGTACGATGTAATCGTAACGGTCAAAGGCGGCGGCTTCACTGGTCAAGCAGGCGCTATCCGTCACGGTATCTCACGTGCTCTTCTTCAAGCGGATCCAGAATTCCGCGGCGCACTTAAAGCGAAAGGCTTCTTGACTCGTGATGCTCGTATGAAAGAGCGTAAAAAATACGGTCTTAAAGCAGCTCGTCGTGCACCACAATTCTCGAAACGTTAATTCTTTTCGAATCCCTCTCACCCTCGTGGTGGGAGGTTTTTTTGTGCATTAAAAAATCGCTCTCCTGACGAAGTGTCAGAACAGCGATTCAAGTCAAGTTGATGGAGTAGAGCGTAATCGGTGTAACACCGTAAGAAGAAGATAGAGGATGACGATCGTCAGCGGAATGCTCCAAAGAAAGAGAGATTGTATGAATTGGGTAGGTGTCTGTACCGTCGCTTGACCGACATGTCCTGTAAAAGAGGTTTCTTCACTTAAGATGGTTGCATTGTCCGGTAACTTCGTCTTGGTAGCTACAGTCGGTTGCAGCGTCAGATACAAGACGAAGCCAAGGTGTAAGAGACAGGTGACGCCAAGCGTCCAAATGAGGCGTTTTTTCATATGATGCTCCTTTTGATATCAGTTAGATTCGTTATATATTCCATAAGTATAGCGGATTTTGTTTTCGGGAACAGGAAACAAAGGGGAGTGAGCATAGATGGCATTATCGATCAGCTGGTTACTTGAGCGAGCGAATCGGAAGTTGAATGCTTCGGGACTGTCACGAGAAGTCGCTAAACGAACGCAAGAGGTCATTCGGGAGATGCATGCACAAGGGATTTATGTCGGTGTCGCGCAAGGGTACCGATCGATCGCAGAACAGAATCGATTGTACGCACAGGGACGGACACTACCGGGACCAATCGTAACGAATGCACGCGGAGGACAATCAAATCATAACCGTGGAATTGCCGTCGACCTCTTTCAATATTCCCAAGACGGTACACAAGCGCTGTTTCGAAATGACCAAAGCTTTCAAAAGATCGTTGCTGCGATGAAACGACGTGGCTTTTCTTGGGGTGGAGACTGGACGAGCTTTAAGGATTATCCACACTTTGAATTACTAGGAGTGTCTGAAGAAACGCCGAATCGCTCTCGTGCGATCGTTCCGTATCCAGGTCGTCCGTTGTATCAAGGGGCAGCCAATATGAATCCACGGGATATCGAACGAATTCAGCGTGCAGTCAAAGCAACCGTGACTCGGCGCTTTGATGCAGAGACGGTTCAGAAGGTGCGTGCTTATCAAACACGTCAAGGACTTGACGTTGATGGTGTCGTGGGTCCTCGTACATGGAACCGAATGTTCTAAAACGAGCGAACAATTGAGTAAAATGATGAAAACTGATACTGGACATGGAAAAGTCATCCTTTCCGGTGTCGAAATGTGCAAGCGCTCTCTTATTTTTGTTATACTAATAAGGATTAAATCGAACGTTTTCAGGGGGAAGGCACTATGTTGAATGAACAAGAAATTCGCGAGGTAGTCGGAACGCTCGTCGATCCGACGATTGACCGCCCGCTTGCAGATACGAACGGCATTCGTGACGTCCGGATTAAAGGTGATTATGTCAGTCTGAAAATCGCTTTAGCACAATCCGGTTCTGGGGAGCAACTCGTGCTCCAACAGCAAATCGTCAAGGAACTGAAAGAAAAAGGATTTAAGACGGTGGGACTCCGTTTTGAGGCACTCGGTGATCACGGGATCCAAGCAGCGACGACACCGTCGATCCTTAAACCAGAATCCGGTACTACGTTCATCGCGATCGCTTCTGGTAAGGGGGGCGTCGGAAAATCAACGGTTTCCGTTAACCTAGCAGTCGCCCTCGCACGAGCAGGGAAGAAGGTTGGTTTGATTGATGCCGATATCTACGGCTTTAGTGTTCCAGACATGATGGGAATTGAAACACGTCCGACTGTCGTGAACGACCGAATCGTTCCACCAGAACGCTTTGGCGTCAAGGTCATCTCAATGGGCTTCTTCGTCGAAGATAATGCACCAGTCATCTGGCGGGGACCAATGCTCGGGAAGATGCTCAACAACTTCTTCGCAGACGTCGAATGGGGCGATCTCGATTACTTGTTGCTTGATCTTCCACCGGGGACAGGAGATGTCGCACTCGATATTCATTCGATGCTCCCGAGCTGTCAGGAAGTCATCGTCACGACACCTCACGCAACAGCCGCTTTCGTTGCAGCACGAGCAGGGGCAATGGCGATCAAAACGAACCATCGTCTCCTCGGTATCGTCGAGAACATGGCGTACTTTGAAAGCAAAGTGACAGGCGAAAAAGAATATGTCTTCGGTAGTGGTGGCGGAGAGAGGTTGTCAGAAGCGTTAAAAACCGATATTCTAGCTAAGATTCCACTTGGACAACCATATGCGAATGATGCGGACTTCGCCCCATCGATCTATCGCGATGAACATCCATTTGAGACGTACTATAATGAACTCGCCACGCGTGTCATCGAAAAAGTAGAGGGATAAGAATGAAGATTAAAGGATTTTTGAAGCTGTTTTGGATGACGCTCCTAATCGGAACGCTCGCCGGCTTCGTGTTTAACTTGGTAGCGGAACCTGGATATATCCGAAATCAATCGATTAGCGGATATGTGACGGCTCTCTCCTACAGTAGTACGTGGACAGCCATCAGTTTGATGGGATTCTTCTCGTACTTGATCTTACATCGCGTCGGACTCGATTTATTCCGCGGCGCAAAGCTTTGGAACCGTGTCCAGATCGTCTTGATCGCATTTGCACTATTTGATGGTGTCTATCTACGCGGATTAGCATACGGCTTTGATAAGACGAGCCTTTATATTGGTGAAATGGTCGTCTTGCTGTTAATAGCGTTCTTAGTCGCGCGGACGAAAGCACGGGAAACGAACTTTACAGCGTTCATTCCAACATTGTTCCTCATGACAGTCATCACGTTGATCGAATGGGTACCTGCTTTGCAGGCAACACAAGATAAGCGGATGTTATGGGCGGCGCTTGCGACACTTTTAATCTGTAATGCGTATCAGATTCTAATGCTGCATCGCTTGCAAGAAAAGCCCGCTTCTCAAGGACAATCTCAAAAACAGGCGTAACGAAAAAGACCCGCGAACGGGTAGTGTTTTACCGGTTCAAGCGGGTCTATCTTTTTTCTAAAGTTTTTTTAGAAAAACAGTTGACGAAAAAAACAAGAGTTGATATATTAATACATGTCGCTGAGGCACACGCCAAACGCGAGCGTCACAGACGAAAAAAACTTCAAAAAAGTAATTGACATCACATATTACTTTACTGTAAGATTTAAAAGTCGTCAAATGACATATTGGACTTTGAAAACTGAACGATGAGGCAAAAATCGTATTCTACGGAATACAAAAACGAATGAAGCGCAAGCTTCGTCAATCGTGACTTCGGTCACAAAAACGAGCAAGTCAAACACTTCATGGAGAGTTTGATCCTGGCTCAGGACGAACGCTGGCGGCGTGCCTAATACATGCAAGTCGAGCGCAGGAAACTGACGGAACTCTTCGGAGGGAAGGCAGCGGAAT
>NZ_JBUZOM010000006.1:0-41734 GCF_056764755.1 Exiguobacterium sp. HSB13
GTCGTCTGGTGACGATAGCCAAGTGGTCACACCCGTTCCCATGCCGAACACGGAAGTTAAGCACTTGAACGCCGAAAGTAGTTGGGGGCTTCCCCCTGTGAGGATAGGACGTTGCCAGGCACTTGACCGATCTGCAGATTGCAGGTCGGTCTTTTTGTGTAACCATTTTAGTGGAAAAGGAGTTTTTTCATGAAACACGAACTTCCTATTGTACATGCACTTCAACGTCACTTAGATCGAACGCCCATCTCATGGCATGTTCCTGGACATAAGAATGGGACATTGACACCCCTTCCTGACTTTTTTAAATGGGACGTCACAGAATTACCTGGTCTAGATGATTTTCATCATCCGGAAGAGGCCATTGCAGACGCGATAGCTTTGTTGCGAAAAGTCTATGATGCAAAAGCGAGTCATTTCCTTGTGAATGGTTCGACTGTTGGGAATTGGGCGATGCTTGCCGCTATAGCAACAAGAGGAGAGCGTGTTTATGTACAGCGTAACTCGCATAAATCCGTGTTCAATGCGTTAGAATGGCTAGGCATCGAACCGATCTTTCTTGAACCAGATATTCATGAGGAAACGGGAATTAGTGGCCATGTTTCACGTGAAACATTAAAGGAAGCGTTTACGAAATATCCAGGAGGGGTTGGCGTGTTTATCACTTCACCGACCTATTACGGGGAAGCAGCTGATATCATGTCACTCGTTCAGCTCACAGCGTCGCATGAACTCCCTTTATTAGTGGATGAAGCACACGGTGCACACTTCGGTGAAGCATTTGGTGTGCGCTCAGCATTTGAATTAGGAGCAACCGCGGTCGTTCAATCTGCCCATAAAACGCTTCCCGCACTAACGATGGGAGCATGGATGCACGAGCGATTTTCAGAAAAGACGAGAAGGAAGTTACAGCGGGCGCTCCAAGCGTTTCAGACTTCAAGTCCTTCGTATTTATTGTTGGCTTCATTAGACTATGCCCGTTCCTATCGTGAACAATGGACAGTTAAAGATATGTCAGATATTCAGGCTAGTCATGATGCGTTCGTCGAAGCACTTCAACGGTTCGATCATATGACAGTCCTTCGCTTCGATGATTGGTCGCGAATGACATTAACGTATGAGGGATATCCAGGAGATGCGTTGTTGCATGCATTACAATCTGTTCAACTCGATGCCGAATTTGCTCTAGGAGATCACGTCGTCTGTATTTTGCCGCTCCGTCCACTAGCAAAGTCTGAGCAGAATGACTGGATCCATCGTGTCGAACGAGCCATTCAAATGATGAAATCAGAAGGAATTCCTTTGAAAAGGTATATCGAGCAACCAATTATGGGTAAAATACAGGTATCTGCTTTAGCTTGTTCTTATGAACAGTTAGAACAAGCAACAGGTACGTTCCGTCAGCTGGATGAGTGTATCGGTCATGTTTCACTCGAAACGATTATTCCGTACCCGCCAGGCATTCCGTTGATCGTCAGAGGCGAACGCATTACGGCGGAACAGGTACTACGTTTACAACATTATCAAACCGTAGCCGTTCATTTGCAAGGGGGCGAACAATTGCAACGAGGAGCGTTACGCGTCATAGAGGAAGGGTTTGAAGGATGAAAGGTACGTTCATTACTGTCGAAGGACCGGATGGTGCCGGTAAAACGACACAACTACAATTGCTTAGTGATGTGTTAAAAGAAAAGGGCTATAACGTCAAGACGACACGTGAGCCGGGTGGTACACGCGTTGGAAACGAAATTCGTTCGTTGATTTTGAATCCTGATTTTGAAGAGATGAAAGAGATGACGGAAATTCTGCTGTATGCAGCGTCTCGTGCCCAGCATGTCGAAGAATTGATTCGACCGGCATTAGAGGCAGGCACAATCGTCTTATGTGACCGATTCGTTGATGCGTCACTTGCATATCAAGGGTATGGTCTTGGACATCCGATCGATCTCGTGCGTCAAATCAATGATTCTGCAACAGGTGGATTAGCACCAGACCGAACGTATTTATTTGATTTAACGGTAACGGATTCTAAAAAACGAATGATGGACCGGGGAGCACTTGATCGAATCGAGCAACGAGACGATGCGTTTCGTGCCCGCGTCTATGAAGGTTTCCAACAGATTGCAGCATCGGATCCAGAACGGGTGCAGATCGTACAAGCTAATCGATCGATTGAAGCAATTCATCAGGACTTAGTAAAAGATGTCATTACGTATTTAGAAGAAAAGGAGAGATTCTCATGAAAATGGTCATTACGATCGTTCAAGATAAAGATAGCTTACGTTTGGCGGAAGCGCTTGTCGAGCATGATTTCCGAGCAACGAAATTGGCAACGACAGGTGGTTTTCTTAAAGAGGGAAACACGACGTTCATGATTGGTGTACAGAGTGAGCGTCTCGATGATCTATTACGATTGATCAAAAAGAATTGTTCGAGCCGTGAACAGATGGTCTCTCCCATCTCACCAATGGGTGGTCATGCCGATTCTTATATTCCGTACCCTGTTGAAGTCCAGGTAGGCGGGGCGACAGTCTTCGTCTTGCCAATCGAAGGATTCCATCAATTCTGATGCAGACGTTTCATGAACTGGAACAGACACAATCGGTCATTTCGACGATTCTTCAAAATTCGTTACGAAACGATCGAATCAATCACGCTTATATCTTCACCGGAGACTATGAGCCGCTTCTACTTGAAGCGGCTCACTTGTTCGCGAAAAGCCTTTTTTGTGAGGCACCGGTCGATGTAGAGCCGTGTGGTGTCTGTCGTAGCTGTCGGCGGATGGAAAGCGGCAACTTGGTCGATTATTATGAAATCGAACCAGATGGCGCGACCATCAAAAAAGAACAGATTCAACAATTGATGCATGATCTCTCCCTCCGAGGACTTGAAGGCGATCGTCAGATTTATGTCATTACTCAATCCCATAAGATGACTCCCCAAGCAGCAAACAGTTTGCTGAAGTTCTTTGAGGAACCAGGAGAAGGAAAAGTGGCCTTATTGTTGACGAACCAACCCCAGCTCCTCCTACCGACGATTCGATCACGGGGACAGTTATTAAGTTTTCGTCCAGCGGATCGTCAAATGATCGGAGCTGTTTTATCTGAAAAAACGGGACGGGACCACGAGTTGACGCAACTGGCAGCGCGTGTCTACCCAAAAGTCGAGGATGCGGAAGAAGCATTACTCGAAGACTGGTTTGTAAATGCGCGAGCGTCAGTGTTACAATTGATGGAGGAATTAGCGAATCGTCCGGCTGATTTACCACTGTTCGTACAAGAGAAATGGATGGGGCAATTCAAGAACCGTCAGGATGTCCGAATCGGTCTTGAACTCGTCACTTGTTTCTTCGAGGATGTCTTACGTCTGAAACTGAACCCGGCGTGGGAAGGTATGACCTATACGAATAGTAAACCCCAATTTGAACAGATGGGGTCCAAGAGCCAGACGACGATCACCCGCTGGTTACAAGCTGTGCTTGCCGCAGTCCGACGGGTCGAAGCGAATGTTAATCCCCAATTAACAGTTGAGCGTCTCATGTTTGACTTACAGAAAGGGTAGAGCGACATGCTAGAAGTAGTAGGCGTTCGCTTTAAAGAAGCGGGCAAAATTTATTATTTTGCACCTGGACAAGAGTCATTATCACGAGGACAAGCAGTCATCGTTGAGACGGTACGGGGCATTGAATATGGCGAAGTGGTCATCGCCGATAAACAAATGGACGAAGAAGATGTGGTATTGCCACTGAAATCCATTCTTCGAATTGCTGACGATAAAGATGCAATGATCGTCCGCGAAAATAAAGTCGCAGCGCTGGATGCGCATGCGGTATGTGTCGAAAAAATCCGTGAACATAAACTCGATATGAAATTGGTCGATGTCGAGTACACGTTTGACCGCAATAAGGTCATCTTCTACTTCACGGCAGAAGGACGTGTTGACTTCCGTGAGCTCGTCAAAGATTTAGCGGCTGTCTTCCGGACGCGCATCGAACTCCGTCAAATCGGTGTTCGGGATGAAGCAAAGTTACTCGGAGGCATCGGTCCATGTGGTCGTGTCTTATGTTGTTCGTCTTTCCTCGGTGAGTTCGAACCGGTCTCGATCAAGATGGCAAAAGATCAGAATCTATCGTTGAATCCGACGAAGATTTCAGGGGTATGTGGTCGTTTGATGTGCTGTCTGAAATATGAGAACGATACGTATGAAGAGATGCGCCGTGATTTGCCGGACTACGGAAAACGTTTGACGGTACCTGAAGGCGAAGGACGCGTCGTTGGATTGAACATCCTCGATCAAGTCGTTCAAATCGAACTGAAGGATCGTTCCCGCGTCTTGACGTATTCAATGGAAGAACTATTATCCGTTGGTGCCGTAAAACCAAAACGACCAAAAGAATAACGGGGTGCATACGCGTGGAGAGAGTCGATAAAAAAGAAATCATTACGCGTGTCGATGCGATTGAGCAACAGATTCATTTGCTGACTGAGCATCTGAGCGTGTTAAAGGATCAGCTGGCTTACATGATGGAAGAGAACCAACATCTGTATCTGGAGAATCATCATCTTCGGGAAAAAGTCGAACGCGATGAACAACAGCCGGTCACGGAAGCGGAAGAAGCGGAAGCGGGCGTCGGTGCGGGCTACGATAATCTCGGACGATTGTACCAGGAAGGGTTTCACATCTGTAACTTGCATTATGGACAAGTACGAAAAGACGGCGATTGTCTCTTCTGCTTATCCATGTTAACGAAACATTGAGAGGCTGACTTCTACATGAGTCAGTCTTTTTTTCGGAAAGGAAGGCACGACATGTTTGAACTATTACCAGACGAACGACTTGATTATCTCTTAGGACAAGAAGGGAAAATCATTCAAAGTCCATCCGTCTTCTCCTATTCACTCGACGCAGCACTGCTCGCACGATTTGCGTGGGTCCCGATTCAACAGGGACGGATTGCTGATCTTTGTTCAGGAAACGGTGCGATCCCACTCTTTTTATCCTACCGGACGAAAGGGCAGATCACAGGTCTTGAAATTCAACCGCGACTAGCGGAGATGGCACGACGTAGCATCAACTTGAATGAACTGAACGACCAGATTGAGATGATTGAAGGGGACGTCAAAGAGGCGGGGGCGCGTCTTGGATACGGCATCTATGATGCTGTCACCTGTAATCCGCCTTATTTTTTAGCAAACGAGACATCGAACCAAAACCAAAGTGAACATTATACGATTGCAAGACATGAAGTCCTCTGTACCCTTGAAGACTGTATTCGGGGTGCTGCGGATTTACTGAAACAAGGCGGAAAAGCAGCGTTCGTTCATCGACCGGAACGACTGCTCGATATCGTCACCTTGATGCGGACATATCGCTTGGAACCGAAACGGATGCAGCTGATTTATCCGAAAGCAGGGAAGGAAGCAAACATGCTCTTGATCGAGGGGATCAAGGATGCAAAACCTGGACTGAAGGTGCTCCCCCCATTCATCGTCTATGAGGCGGACAACTCGTATGCGGCTCAGATGAAGGAACTGTTCGATGTCTGAGCATGCAGTCTATATCGTTCGTTGCCAAGATGATACGTTTTATACGGGTTACGCGGTAGACGTCACGCAACGCATCGCGACACACAACGCAGGTAAGGGTGCGAAATATACACGCGCCCGTCTACCGGTCGTCCTCGTTCATCAGGAAGTCTTCGCAACGAAATCGGAAGCGATGAAGCGGGAGTATGCGATTAAACAATTAACACGTTCACAAAAAGAACGTTTGATTCAAGGAGGAACGTCATGAAAGCGACGAGTAGCTATCAACAGCAAGGAGCAGGACTCTATATCGTTCCGACACCGATCGGCAATTTAGAAGACATGACGTATCGGGCCGTCCGGATCTTACAGGAATCCGATATCGTCGCAGCAGAAGATACGCGCCAGACGATGAAACTGTTTCGGCACTTTTCAATTGAGACGAAGCTTGTCAGTTACCATGAACACAATAAACAAACTAGCGGCGAACGACTACTCGCCGACTTGCAGGCAGGAAAGCAAGTCGCCCTCGTCTCCGACGCCGGTATGCCTGGTATCTCGGATCCGGGAAGCGATTTGATTCGCCAAGCAATCGTTGCAGACATTCCTGTCATCGTTCTTCCGGGTGCGAATGCTGCGTTGACAGCTCTTGTCGCGTCCGGTCTGTCGACAGAACGCTTTTTGTATTATGGCTTTTTGCCACGGAAGAAAAAAGAGCGCCGCGAAGCGTTAGAGCAATTGAAGTACGAATCGGGAACCCTCGTCTTCTATGAAGCACCGCATCGTTTGAAAGAGATGTTGCAAGGGATCGAGGAAGTGCTTGGTGATCGCCAGGTGACGTTAGCGCGAGAACTAACGAAACGGTATGAAGAATACATTCGGGGTAGCGTGAGTGAATTACGCGCTTGGGCAGCAGAAGACGTTCGGGGTGAGTTCGTCGTTCTTGTCGAAGGATCAAACGAAGAACGACCGGATGCGGTCATTCAAGACAGTGATCCACTCGAGCAAATTCGTCGGTACATCGAAGAAGGCGAAAAGCCGAATGCAGCGTTGAAGCGTGTCGCAAAGGAACGGGGACTCGATCGTCAGGAACTGTACCTTGCGTTTCACGAAGCAGATTAAAAAAAGGAAGCCCCGTCAGGAGCTTCCTTTTTTGTTTATTCGTTGCTTGCGTAGTGACGATCGAGGAAATCTTTTAATTCAACGAGAACGCGTTGTGCGCCATCTGGTGAAAGAATCAATTTACCATCAGCCAATTTGAAGTTATCTTCTGATACTTCTCCTGTTACTTGGCAAGTCATGTTTGGTTTATATTTTTTAAGGATGATCTGTTCGTTGTCGACATAGATCTCGAGGGCATCCTTTTCTGCAATTTGAAGTGTACGGCGTAATTCGATTGGAATTACGACACGACCGAGCTCGTCTACTTTACGTACAATACCTGTTGATTTCATTTTGTTGTTCCTCCTTTGATGTCATGGATCTCTTTTTCTTTTGAAAAATCGTCAAAATTCGACATCGTTTCTATAGAATGTAGAATACTAGACTTTCCAAAAGTAGTCAACCAATCTGAATAGTTTGAAATCAAAATGTCATTTATTTCTCAAAAACACCATATTTGAAACGATTTATTAATACATTTTCCCTTTTTAAAGGAAATGAAACTATAAAGTGTGTTTTTTTGTAATTTGATGTCTGATGTCAAAAAATGTTTCGATTCGACAAAAAGTGAGTTTCGACATCAGTCCCGTAACAGCGTATAATAGCCTATAATGAAGATGGAAATCAGAGAACGGAGGAATAACATGGCAAAGACATTTTATATCACGACCCCAATTTATTATCCAAGTGCAAAACTACATATCGGTCACGCGTACACGACGGTGGCTGGAGATGCGATGGCACGGTACAAACGGCTTCAAGGATTCGACGTCCGGTATTTGACTGGTAGCGATGAGCACGGTCAAAAGATCCAGGAAAAAGCAGCAGAAGCAGGGATCTCGGAACAGGCATTCGTCGACGGTGTCGTCGAACAGATTAAAGTCTTATGGGATCGTCTCGACATCTCGTACGATGATTATATTCGGACGACAGAACCACGTCACAAGAAAGTCGTCGAAAAAGTGTTCGAAACACTTCTTGAATCAGGCGATATCTATTTAGGCGAATACGAAGGATGGTATTCGATTCCGGATGAGACGTACTATACGGAATCACAACTCGTCGATGGGAAGAGCCCTGACAGCGGACACCCGGTCGAACTCGTTCGCGAAGAATGTTACTTCTTCCGGATCAGTAAGTACGCGGATCGTCTGCTTGAGTACTTTGAAGCGAATCCGTCATTCATCTTGCCAGAATCACGTAAACACGAAATGATCAATAACTTCATTAAACCAGGTCTTCAAGACTTAGCGGTCTCACGGACGACATTCAACTGGGGTGTACAAGTCCCGTCGAATCCAAAACACGTCGTCTACGTCTGGATCGATGCGTTGACGAACTATATCTCGTCACTCGGTTATGGTACGGACGATCACGGTAACTTCGATAAGTACTGGCCAGCAGATGTCCATCTCGTCGGAAAAGAAATCGTTCGTTTCCACACGATCATCTGGCCGGCACTCTTGATGGCGCTTGACCTCCCATTACCGAAGAAAGTCTTCGCACATGGTTGGTTGTTGATGAAAGACGGAAAAATGTCGAAATCAAAAGGAAACGTCGTTGATCCGATTCCATTGACGGATCGTTACGGTCTCGACGCTCTTCGTTACTACCTCTTACGGGAAGTGCCATTCGGTTCGGACGGTATGTTCACACCTGAAGCATTCGTTGAGCGGATGAACTACGATTTAGCAAACGACCTCGGGAACTTACTCAATCGGACGATCGCGATGGTCACGAAATACTTTGATGGTGAGATCCCAGCCTATACAGGTAACGTGACACCGTTTGATGCGACACTGTCGGATCTTGCAAAAGAAACGGTCACGAAAGTCGAAGCATCGATGGAACACATGGAATTCTCTGTTGTGCTGTCGAACATTTGGCAATTGATCAGCCGTGCCAATAAGTACATCGATGAGACACAACCGTGGGTGCTTGCAAAAGACGAAACGAAAACAGTCGAACTCGGTTCAGTCATGGTGCATCTCGTCGGCGTCTTGCGTCACGTGGCGATCATGTTGCAACCGTTCATGACGCGTTCACCAAAAGAGATCTTTGCGCAACTCGGTCTCTCTGGACAAGCGATGGACTGGGCAGCGCTCGAGAAGTTCGCAGACATCACACCAGGAACAAAAGTCGGTACAGCGACACCGATCTTCCCACGTCTCGACGTCAAAGAAGAAGTCGAAGCAATCGTCGACATGATGCGTCAAGCTTCTGCAGCACGTGTTGAGGAAGAAGAAGTTGAAGAAGAAGACGAAGATATTCGTCCAGAAACGACGATCGATGTCTTTGACCAGATCGAATTACGTGTCGGTGAAGTCGTGACGGCTGAGAAAATCAAAAAGGCGAAAAAACTATTGAAGCTACAAGTCGATATGGGGAATGAAACACGCCAAATCGTCTCCGGTATCGCTCAGTGGTATGAGCCGGAAGATTTAGTCGGACGAAAAGTCATCGTCGTGGCGAACTTGAAACCGGTCACGTTACGTGGCGAACTCTCACAAGGAATGGTCCTTGCTGCTGAGAAAGCAGGAAAACTTGAACTGGCGACGGTCCCGTCAACGATGGCGAACGGCGCAAGCGTAAAATAAAACCGATGCCTGTGGACTTCATGTCACAGGCATTTTTTTAAAGAAGGAGTCGAATAGCTATGTTAATCGATACACATACTCACTTGAATGCAGACCAATTTGCGGATGACGTCCACGAGACGATCGAGCGGGCACGTGCAAATGGCGTTTCACCAATGATCGTCGTAGGATTTGATCATAAGACGATTGATCGCGCGATGGAGCTCGTCGAAGCGTATGACGATCTCTATGCGGTCATCGGCTGGCATCCTGTCGACTCGATTGATTTTGATGAGGAAGCTTATCAAAAGGTCGAACGGTTGATGGACCATGAAAAAGTCGTCGCGCTTGGAGAAATCGGGCTCGACTATCACTGGGACACGTCACCGAAGGACGTGCAGCAGGAAGCTTTCCGTAAACAGATCCGTCTCGCGAAGCAGAAAAAGAAGCCAATCGTCATCCATAACCGGGAAGCGACAGAAGATACGTTACGAATTCTTGAAGAAGAGGATGCAAAAGAAGTCGGGGGGATTCTGCACAGTTACAGCATGAGTGCTGAATTGCTACCACGATGCCTGGCGATGAACTTCTACATTTCACTCGGTGGTCCCGTGACGTTTAAGAATGCGAAGATGCCGAAGCGTGTCGCACAGGAAGTACCGCTCGATCGTTTACTCGTTGAAACGGATTGTCCGTATCTGACACCAACACCGCACCGCGGAAAACGCAACGAACCAGCTTACGTCCGGTTCGTCGCTGAAGAGATTGCGCAGCTCCGTGGCATGATGTATGCCGATGTGGAAGCGGCGACGACAGAAAATGCAAAACGGGTCTTCCGTCTGCCATGATGCGTTCGTTGACATTCGTTACGATCGGGTGCAGCCTGCTACTTGCGGCTGCACTCGTCTATGGGATGATGGATCATCCACAGACTGTGACTGTCTTGATTGATGGTCAAGAACAGCAAATTGAAACAACAGCTGACTCTGTCTATGGAGCACTCGAAGAAGCTGGTATTACGACGCGTGACAATGATGTGATTGAACCGGCTCTTAGTGCCGACTTGCCGGAAAAACGATTGATCGTCATTCAGCGGGCAAAAGAAATCACGCTGATCATGGGATATGGTGAATCACGTCGGGTTCGGACGCAGGCACGGCAAGTGAAGGATTTGCTTGCAGAACGCGGCATCAAGAAAGCAGACACCGATGATATCTATCCGTCCTCTGATGCTGTATTGACAAACGGCATGACGGTGCGGTACCGGGAAGCTTTTCCCGTTGATCTCGTCGTCGGTGGAAAAGCCCGACAAATCTACACGTATGAGACGTCCGTCCGCGAATTGTTAGCGCGAGAAGGAATCCGCTTGCAAAAAGAAGACCGGGTTGCTCCGGATCCTGATACGCGTGTGACGGAAGGGACGTTGATTACGGTCAACACGACACGTCGTGCGACGTTGACGCAGGAACAGCTCGTTCCGTTTGAGATCGAAGAAGTCGAGGATCCGACTTTGCCGGAAGGCGAGCAACTCGTAACGGCATCTGGTCGTCCGGGTGTCCGAACAAAAAAGTATCAGTTGACGTTAGCTGACGGTCTCAGTAAAGAGAAAAAACTGATTGGTGATCAAGTGACCCAGACACCTGTCAAACAAGTCGTCAAAGTCGGTACAAAACCAGTCGAGACACCTACCGAAACGCCCGTCTTCAACGAAGAACAGGCGACGAATCCACTAACGGAAACACCAAAAGCCGATGCAGACCTTGATTTTTCGAGTGCGAAGAGTTTAATGGTCGAAGCGACGGCGTATACGAACGACCCAGCTTCGAACGGCAGTCGTTTGTATAACGGACGTGCCTTGACAGCGACCGGGTATGACGTGACGGATACGATCACCTATCAAGGGATGCCGATTATCGCGGTTGATCCGAAAGTCATTCCGCTTGGTACGAAGGTTTACGTCGAAGGAGTGGGTCTTGCGATCGCCCTCGATACCGGTGGCGCCATCAAAGGCAATAAGATCGATGTCTTGGTCGACGGAGAACAAACAGCGAAGACGTTCGGTCGAAAACAACTGCAAGTCTGGGTCATTCCTAGTGCAACGGAAGCGGACACGTGACGCTTCCTTGTTTTTTTCGTGGAAACAGGTACAATTACGAGAGTGTTTGAAGAAGGTGGAGAGATCATGCGGAAACGCTTAAAAGAAGTCATCGTCGTCGAAGGACGGGATGATACGACACGATTACAGGAAGTTTTTGATGTCGATACAATTGAAACGAACGGCTCAGCCGTTAATGAACAAACGATGCAACGCATCGAGAAGGCCCTTGAACGACGCGGTGTCATCATCTTCACGGATCCTGATTTTCCAGGAGATCGTATCCGTGCCCGCATCAATGAACGCGTACCAGGCTGTAAACATGCTTATCTTCCGCGTGCCCAAGCAAAAGATAAACGAGGCAAAATCGGTGTGGAACATGCCTCACCTGCCGCAATCGCAGAGGCGCTCGCTGCTGTCTATGAGACGGAAGAAGCACCGGTTGCCGAAGTGACACGTGAGATGATTCTAGCAGCCGACTTAATCGGTGGACCAGCAGCCTCGATCCGTCGTCGTCGTCTCGGTCAGATTCTTGCGATCGGTGAACCAAATGCAAAACAACTCGTCAAACGCGTCGCATCGATCCGGATCACGCGTGCGGAATGGGAAGCGGCGTTGAAACAACTAGAGGAGGAAGAAGTTTGAAAGACATTGCTACATTGCACCGGACGAAAGAAATTTTAGCGAAACATGGCTTTTCGTTTAAAAAATCGTTAGGACAAAACTTTTTAATCGATTTAAATGTATTAGGAAACATCGTTGGGGCAGCTGGATTAACGCCTGAGAGCGGTGTACTCGAAATCGGACCGGGAATCGGGTCATTGACGGAACAATCGGCGAAACAGGCGAAAAAAGTCGTCGCTCTTGAAATCGATCAGCGGTTGCTACCGATTCTTGACGATACACTTTCACCGTATCCCCATACGAAGGTCATTCACGGCGATGCCCTTGAACTTGATCTTTCGACGATCGTCGCAGAAGAATTCACGCAAGAAGGCATCACTGACATTGCCGTCGTCGCGAATCTTCCGTATTATGTCACGACGCCAATCATCATGCGGATCCTTGAAGCGAAAGCACCGTTTCGAACGCTCGTCATGATGATTCAAAAGGAAGTCGCTGAACGAATCGGTGCGAAACCAGGAACAAAAGCGTACGGTTCCTTGTCGATTGCGATTCAGTATTATGCAGAAGCTGAAGTCTGTTTTACGGTTCCAAAGCAAGTCTTCATTCCGGCACCAAATGTTGATTCAGCAGTCATCCGTTTGAACATTCGAAAAGAGCCTGCGGTACAGACACAGGATGAGGCACTCTTCTTCGAAATCGTCCGAGCAAGTTTTGCACAGCGTCGGAAAACGATTCTGAATAACTTGACGACCCACTTCGGGAAGACGGAAAAGGCGGCGGTCGAAGCGGCATTGTTAGAAGCTGGAATCGAACCACGTCGACGCGGAGAAACGCTCAGCCTGCAGGAATTCGCACAGTTAGCGGATGCACTTTTGCCAATTAAAAAACGTTGACGGATACGATTAGAACAGATATAATATTTCCCCTTTCTAATATTTATTTAATATGCTATAATAAATATTAGTGAGGTGAAGCGTATGCCAAAGACGTTGAACGAAATCAGACATGTTTTCGAAACACATGTTGGTGAAAGACTGACGCTAAAAGCAAGCGGCGGTCGTAAAAAGGTCGTAACCCGAATCGGAACGCTCGTTGAGACGTATCCTTCGGTGTTTGTAGTCAAGCTAGACGCAGAGCGCCACAATGTCGAGCGAGTTTCTTATAGCTACGCCGACGTGCTAACAGACTCCGTACAAATCGAATTTGCGAATTCGTAAACTTACCTTCCGAAGCGGACAAAATGTTCGCTTCTTTTTTTGTGGAAAGGTTGATACAATTCCTACAGGAAACGAACTAGAGGAGGAACGGCACGATGACGATTATTGTAAAGGCTCCGGCCAAGATCAACCTAGTCCTGGATGCGACGGCAAAGCGCCCGGACGGCTATCACGATGTACATATGGTGATGACGACAGTCGATTTGGCAGACCGTCTAGAATTGACGGAGCTGCCGTCAGGAGAAATTCGAATGAATGCCCAGCATGCTTACGTTCCAAACGACGAACGTAATCTTGCTTATAAAGCAGCAGCGATCTTAAAAGAAAAATACGACGTCAAGACAGGGGTAGAAATCTTCTTAGAGAAGCACATCCCGGTCGCAGCGGGACTCGCTGGTGGTTCTAGTGACGCGGCAGCGACATTACGTGGTTTGAACGAGTTATGGCAACTTGGCTTGACGCTGGAAGAGTTGGCGGAAGTCGGCGCAGCGGTTGGATCCGACGTTCCGTTTTGTGTCATGGGAGGAACAGCGATTGCGACGGGTCGCGGAGAGAAGCTAGAAAAACTTGTCTCACCACCCCCATGCTGGGTCGTTCTTGCTAAACCGACGATCGGTGTCTCGACGGCTGACGTCTATGGTGCCCTCGACTTGAACACGGCAAAACGTCCGAACGTCGAAGCGATGATCGATGCGGTGAAAGGCCAAGATTTCCAAGGCATCTGCCAATCACTCGGAAATGTTCTCGAATCAGTCACGTTGCCGATGCACCCAGAAGTCGAGCAAATCAAGGAATTCATGGCGAGTTGTGGCGCAGAAGGTGTCTTAATGAGCGGAAGTGGTCCGACCGTCTTTGCTTTGACGGAGCACGAGAATCGGGCACAACGTCTCTATAATGGATTACGCGGCTTTTGTAATGAAGTCTACGTCGTTCGTCTTTTAGGCGAAAACCATTGATAATATCCGTATGAAAATGATATATTCACTATTGAATATTCGGAATTACGGAGAGGTGGAACAAAACAAATGAAAATTCGGAGAAGTGGTCGCTTGGTCGACATGACGCGATACTTGCTTGACCATCCCCATCATCTCGTCTCATTGACGATTTTTGCAGAACGCTATAAATCGGCGAAATCGTCGATCAGTGAAGATTTAGATATCGTCAGCGAGATGTTAGAACATGAGGGAACAGGTCGTCTTGTCACGGTACCAGGTGCTGCGGGTGGCGTCATGTTCATCCCAACGTGGAGCAGTAAGAAGGCTTTACCGTTCATCGACGATCTATGTGAACGTGTCGCACGTCCAGATCGACTGTTACCTGGGGGATATCTCTATTTGACGGACTTACTCGGGGATCCGAAGATGGTCAAACAAATGGGGCAAGTGTTTGCATCTGTCTTTAGCCAAAAGAAAGTCGATGTCGTCATGACGATCGCGACGAAAGGGATTCCACTTGCTTATGCGGTTGCTGAGCAACTGGGTGTGCCGTTCGTCATCGTGCGTTCGGATAGTCGCGTTACGGAAGGATCGACGGTCAGCATCAACTATGTCTCGGGGTCTTCAAAAGCGATTCGGACGATGGCACTCGCGCGTCGGAGCTTACCACGTGGGGCGAACGTCTTATTGATTGATGACTTCATGAAAGCCGGCGGAACGATTCGCGGAATGATGAGTCTCTTGAGCGAGTTCGAAGCCAAGGTCGCAGGCGTTGGTGTCTTGATTGAGGCAGAGGGTGCCGAGAAGAAGATGGTCAATGAATACGTCAGCTTGATGAAATTAGCGGACGTCGACGTCGATCTTGGTCAAATCCAAGTCAAGCGTGGAAACGTCGACCACTATTTCTCAGAAGCTGAGACTACCTGAAATTGACAGCCGCATGGATTGTAACTATACTGTAATTATCAAACTTTTGGAAATTATGCGTAAAAAGATTGGGAAAGACTAAACCTTTGTTTGTTTTAAGCCGTAAGTAGAAGTAGACAACGAAGAGTTGTGACAACGGTTAAAGGGGTGCGGACAAAATGAACGTTACGGACGTTAAAATTCGTCGCGTCGTGGCAGAGGGTCGAATGAAAGCACTTGCCTCTATTACGCTCGACCACGAATTCGTGGTACATGATTTGCGTGTGATCGAAGGGAACAGTGGTCTCTTCGTCGCCATGCCAAGCAAACGAACGCAAGAAGGTATCTTCCGGGATGTCGCTCATCCAATCAATGCATTAATGCGAAAAAAGGTCGAAGATTCAGTACTCGAAGCCTATGCGGCACGTGAGGATCAAGAAGATGGCGTCGGTTACGAAGTCTCTTCTGCCCAAACGACAGATCAAGCATAAGAAAAAGACAGGTTTTCTCTTCTTGGGAAAACCTGTCTTTTTTCTCGCTTTTTCCTCGATTCCGCTTCGTCCCATCATTGAATAACGATGCTATTTTCGTTATAGTTGGAACGAGTGTACTATTTCAGAACGAAATCAACACTAATTTATGTGGAGGAGCGACAAGGATGAATCATTTCGCGGTAATTCTAGCAGCGGGTAAAGGAACTCGGATGAAATCGAAGCTTTACAAAGTACTTCACCCAGTCGCTGGGAAACCTATGGTACAGCACGTCGTCGATCAATTAGCGACGCTCGGCGTCAAGCGACAGGTCGTCATCGTCGGTCACGGTGCGGAATCCGTCAAAGAAGTGCTTGGCACATCGGTGGAATACGCACTTCAAAGTGAGCAGCTTGGCACAGGTCATGCTGTTCAAATGGCAGAACCCGTACTCGGGAACGAACAGGGAGCAACACTCGTCGTCTGTGGCGATACACCACTCTTGACGAGTGACACACTGGCTTCATTGTTACAACATCATGCGGAGACAAACGCAAAAGTGACTGTCTTGACGGCACTCGCTGACGATCCAACAGGTTACGGACGAATCGTTCGTGGCGAAGACGGAAACGTCTCGAAAATCGTCGAGCATAAGGATGCGAATGCAGAAGAGCTCGCACTTCGGGAAATCAATACAGGTACGTATGTATTCGATAACGAGATGTTGTTCGCGACGCTGAAGCAGGTCAAGAACGATAACGCGCAAGGTGAGTATTACTTACCAGATGTGATTGAGATCGCTAAAGCAGCGGGCGAGACGATTGCAGCGTATGCGGCACCTACGTTCGAAGAGACGATCGGTGTCAATGACCGCGTCGCACTTGCGCAAGCGGAAACATCGATGCGTAAGCGGACGAACGAGTACTGGATGCGTCAAGGTGTCACGTTCGTTGACCCGTCTTCGACGTATATCGGACCGGACGTCACGATTGGTTCAGATACTGTTCTTTATCCTGGGACGCAATTACTCGGTCACACGGTCATTGGTTCAGAATGTACGATTGGTCCGAACTCGGATATCCGTAACAGTGAAGTGGCAGATGGCGCAATCGTTCGTCAATCGGTCGTCACGGATAGCAAGATTGGTCCGGCGGCACAAGTCGGTCCATTCGCGCATTTACGTCAACAAGCGGTTCTCGGAGCGAATACACGCGTCGGAAACTTTGTTGAGATCAAGAAATCAACATTTGGTGAAGGTAGCAAATCAGCGCACCTGAGCTATGTCGGAGATGCGACGATCGGAGAAAACGTCAATCTCGGTTGTGGATCAATCACGGTCAACTACGATGGAAAAAATAAATTCCAGACGATCATTGAGGACGATGCCTTCATCGGCTGTAACGTCAACTTGATTGCACCGGTCACGGTCGGCAAGAACGCCCTTGTTGCTGCCGGATCAACCGTCACGGATGATGTGCCGGAAAACGGTCTCGCGATCGCACGGGAACGTCAAACGACGAAACCTGATTATCGTTAATTCATTACTTGTCGCTCTACTCGTCTAAACCCAAACAAATGGAGGCCACCTACACATGTCTACTGTCTTAGAACATGAAATTCGTATTTTCGCACTCAACTCGAACAAACCATTGGCAGAGGAAATCGCTAAAGTCATCGGAATTCCGGTGAGCGAAAGTTCAGTCAAACACTTCAGTGATGGCGAAATTTCGATGAACATCGAAGAAAGCGTCCGAGGAGATGATATTTACATCATTCAATCGACAAGCCAACCAGTCAACGAAAACCTGATGGAACTTCTCATCATGATCGATGCACTGAAACGGGCGTCTGCACGGACAATCAACGTCGTCATTCCGTATTACGGTTATGCGCGTCAAGACCGCAAAGCACGTTCACGTGAGCCAATCACGGCGAAGCTCGTTGCGAACTTGCTTGAAGTAGCAGGGGCGACACGCGTCGTGACGATGGATCTCCATGCAGCACAAATCCAAGGGTTCTTCGATATTCCAGTAGATCAGTTGATGGGTGTACCGCTTCTCGCTTCATACTTCGAGAAAAAGAACATCGATCCAAACGAACTCGTCATCGTTTCTCCAGACCATGGCGGTGTCACACGGGCACGTAAATTAGCAGAACAATTAAAAGCACCAATCGCGATCATCGACAAACGCCGTCCGAAACCGAACGTCGCAGAAGTCATGAACATCGTTGGTCAAGTCGATGGCAAGATTGCCATCATCATCGATGACATCATCGATACAGCGGGTACGATCACACTTGCAGCGAACGCTTTGATCGAAAACGGAGCGAAACAAGTCTATGCATGTTGTACACACCCTGTTCTTTCGGGTCCAGCAATGGAACGGATCGAGAACTCAGCGATCGAAGAACTCGTCGTCTTGAACACAATCGACTTAACGCAACGCGAATGTGCAAGCAAAATCAAACAAATCTCTGTGGCACGCTTGCTTGCAGAAGCAATCATCCGTGTACACGAACAGAAATCAATCAGCCCGCTCTTCAGCTGATTGCTTGATGCATACGAACGACGTGGTCCGGTTTATTGAAATCGGACCCTTGTTCGTTTACTTTTTTAAACAGAAATGAGGAATCGATATGAAATGTATCGTCGGATTAGGGAATCCCGGAGCGAAGTATGCCAATACACGCCATAACATCGGTTTTCTTGCGATTGATGCCTTAGCGGAGAAACACGGAATCGCGCTTTCAGAATCGAAGTTTAAAGCCCTCTTCGGAACGGGAATGATAAACGGAGAGCGTGTTGTGCTCGTCAAGCCATTGACGTATATGAATTTATCAGGCGAAGCAGTACGCCCATTGCTTGATTTCTACAAGATCGCAGTCGAGGATGTGCTCGTCATCTATGATGATCTGGATTTACCGCTTGAGAAATTACGCTTGCGTTCAAAAGGAAGTGCAGGCGGTCATAATGGCGTCAAGTCGTTGATCCAGCACCTCGGGACGCAGGAGATCAAGCGCCTTAAGCTCGGCGTCGGTCGACCACCGGCACCCATCCAAGTCATCGACTGGGTGTTAATGAATTTTTCGAAGGCGGAACAAGGAAGTCTGCAACACGTACTCAATGCGTCTGTCGATGTAGCGACGGACTTCATAGACACACCGTTTCTCGCTTTGATGAATCGGTATAACTGAACGCAACGCTTTGGGGTTCCAAAGCGTTTTTGCTGTCGTGTTTTAGGAGGAAGAAGATGAAACAATTACAAGAACTGTTACTAGCGATTCCTGAAATCAAGACGGTTCGGGAACGCTTCCGGGATGGTGTCAACGCGCAGTTGATCACCGGTCTGATGAATAGCGGAAAGGCACTGTTCGTCGCCGGGATTTATCAGGAGACGAAACGTCGCTTCGTACTTGTGACACATAATATGTTCCAAGCACAAAAACTGTATGATGATTTGATTGAACTCGTACCGGAAGAAGACGTCATGCTCTATCCGGTCGATGAGACGTTAGCCGCGGAACTCTCCTACGGGGCAAGTCCGGAATTGCGGGCAACACGGATCGAGACCCGTCATCGTTTACTGACGACGGACGACGGAATCCTAATCATTCCGCTCGTCGGTTTACGTCGATATGTTCCGGATGCACAGACGTTTTTGTCGCATGTCAAACAAGTCAAACCGGGCGACATCTTATCGATTCCGGACTTCGTCCAGGATTTAGTCAATGCGGGGTACGAACGGACAGCGACCGTGACGACGCCTGGTGAGTTTGCTGTTCGCGGAAGTATTATCGATATTTATCCACTCACGGTCGAACGCCCGTACCGGCTCGATCTATTCGACGAGGAAGTCGACTCGATCTATACATTTGATGCGGAGACCCAACGTTCGCTCGGTGTCGTCGCAGAAGCATGTTTGATGCCAGCGGCGGAACACTTCGCAACGAAGGATCAGTTAAAGGATGCGGGTGAAAAAGTCCGTCGTCTTTATGAGGCGACGAAAGAGCGCGTCCAAAGTACGGAAGTCCTTGCGGCACTTGAAGAGGGAATTGCTTATGACGTCGAGTTGCTAGAAAACGGCGATCAACCGAAACAGTTCGCGAAGTATGCACCGATCCTCTACACGTCGACGTTACGTCAAGACGTGACGGGAAGCGTCTTGATCGTTGATGAAGTCGCACGGGTCGAAGAAGCAGCGGAAGTCCAGGATGCAGAGGAAGCAGAATGGATGGCGTCGCTCATTGAACGCGGACAAAGCGTCAGTGATTACGTCCTATCTGTTCCGATGGCACATGTCTTTGAAGGACAACCCTTGTTGTACCTCTCACTCCTTCCGACACGTCGGAGTGGTGTACCGGAAAGTGCGGCCATCCATTTCAGCATCAAACCAATTGCGCCGTTCCATGGTCAGATGGAACGCCTGAAGCAAGAAGTCGAGCGATATCGTCGTGCTGACATGTGGATGGTCTTCTTAGCGAGTAACCGAGAACGTGCCGAACGAATGCGTCAGACGTTATCCGATTATGGGGTGGAAGCGTCGATCGTCACAAAAGAAGGCATCACTCGGGGTCAACCAGCGATTCTGATCGGTGGAATTCATGGTGGATTCGAGATGACGAATGCGCGCCTCGTCGTCATCACAGAAGAAGAAGTCTTCAAGCAACCGGCGCGTCGCCGGAAGCAGACGACGAAGCTGACGAACGCTGAACGGATCAAGAGTTACCAAGAATTGAAAACAGGTGATTACGTCGTCCATATTCATCACGGGATCGGACGGTACCATGGCATCAAGACGATTGATGTAGCCGGTAACCATCAGGACTATCTCCATCTCGTTTACGCGGGAGAGGACTCGTTGTATGTTCCTGTCGATCAGATCGACTTGATTCAAAAGTATGTCGGCGCTGAAGGAAAAGAGCCGAAGATCTATAAACTCGGTGGAACGGAATGGAAAAAGGTTAAAGCGAAGGTCCAGAAATCGGTCGAGGATATCGCTGATGAGTTGATCAAGCTCTATGCGGCTCGTGAGGCTGCCGTCGGTTTTGCGTTCCCAGAGGATGACGATAACATGCAAGCATTCGAGGCTTCGTTCCCGTATGAGGAAACGGTCGATCAATTGCGATCGATTGCTGAGATCAAGAAAGATATGGAACGTCCGCGTCCGATGGATCGTCTATTATGTGGCGACGTTGGATACGGAAAAACAGAAGTGGCGATTCGGGCAGCGTTCAAAGCGGTCATGTCTGGAAAACAAGTTGCGTTACTCGTACCGACGACCGTCCTTGCACAACAACACTACGAAACGATGCTTGAGCGATTCAGTGAATGGCCGATTCGTGTGTCGGTCATGAGCCGGTTCCGTTCGCCAGCAGAATTAAAGGCGACGAAACAAGGATTAAAAGAGGGAACGATCGATGTCGTCGTCGGAACACACCGTGTGCTGTCGAAAGACGTCCAGTTCGCTGATATCGGATTGTTGATCATCGATGAAGAGCAACGATTCGGCGTGAAACATAAAGAGCGTCTGAAACAGTTGAAGACGAACGTTGACGTCTTAACGTTGACGGCGACACCGATTCCACGGACATTGCACATGTCGATGATCGGAATCCGTGATCTCTCGGTCCTTGAGACACCGCCGGAAAACCGTTACCCGGTCCAGACGTATGTCATGGAATACGACGGAATCGTCATGCGGGAAGCACTCGAACGGGAACTCGGTCGGGGGGGACAAGCGTTCTTCCTCTATAACCGGGTCGAGGGCATCGAGCGAAAGGCAGAAGAGATTCGTGCGCTCGTACCAGAAGCGCGGATTGTCACGGCGCACGGTCGAATGACGGAAACGGAACTCGAAAGTCAACTGATTGCGTTCTTCGAAGGGGATGCCGACGTTCTTGTCAGTACGACAATCATTGAGACAGGAATCGACATTCCGAACGTCAATACGTTGATCGTTCATGACGCGGATCAAATGGGCTTATCCCAACTGTATCAATTACGTGGTCGTGTTGGTCGATCAAGTCGCGTTGCCTATTCGTACTTTACGTACCGTCCGCAAAAACGATTAACGGAAGTAGCAGAAAGTCGTCTACAAGCGATCAAGGAATTCACGGAGCTCGGTAGCGGCTTTAAGATTGCGATGCGTGACTTATCGATTCGTGGTGCCGGGAACTTACTTGGTTCCCAACAATCCGGCTTCATTGATTCGGTCGGTTTCGATCTTTATTCACAGATGCTCGCAGAAGCAGTTGAAGAACGCAAAGAACGAATGAAAGGTAAAAAACGCGTCCAGAAATTCGTACCGGAGTTCACGTTCAGTCTCGATGCGTATATTCCATCGCACTACATGACGGACTCTGAGCTGAAAATCGAGTTTTACAAACGCTTGAAATATGTCGATACCGTCGATAGTCTCGAACAGCTCGAAACAGAGATGCTCGAACGATTTGGTGAGTTCCCAGATGAGGTTGCTCGTTTAATCCAATTGACGCGGATGCGGATTTTTGCCGAACGGGCGCGTGTCGAGCGTGTCAAACAAACCGATCCGAAAATCGAAATCGTTTTGTCGCTCGAATCCACACAGCAGCTTGACGTAGCGGACTTCGTCAAATGGACTGTTCCGCTAGGACGTGGTCTAGGCATGGGACAACAAGAACAGAAACTCGTCTTGACCCTGAACCGGAATAAACAGTCGACGCAACAGATGACGATGCAGGCAGAACAGTTGCTAGCAGAGCTTGATCGTCGGCTCGTCGCGCGATGAATAGACGAACGATTGCGCAAGGCGCAGCACTACTTGCGATCTCTAGCTATATCTCGAAACTGCTCAGCTTCTTTTACCGGATTCCATATCAGAATCTCGCCGGCGATTTCGGATTGTACGTCTATCAGACGGTCTATCCCTTATTCGCGATAGCGGCAGCGCTTGGCATTTATGCGCTGCCCGTCATCGTGGCGAAGTTGACGCTCCATCATCCAGACGAGAAACGAGAAGTCTTATGGTCGATTTTCTATGTCTTGCTTGCGATGACAGTCTTCTTCGGATTACTTGGTTGGTGGATCGCCCCGACGCTCGCAGGGTGGTTCGGGGATGAGAAACTGGTCGTTCCCTTGCGTGCGGTGACATGTACGTTTTATTTACTACCCGTGATTGCCGTTCTTAGAGGCATGTTTCAAGCAGATCTCGAGATGCGACCGACGGCTGTATCCCAAGTCTCTGAAAATGCCGTCCGTGTCGGATTATTGTTGCTCGTGACCTATATCGGTGTCTCGATGCAGGCGGACCCTTACTGGATTGGTGCCAGTGCCCATCTGACAGCGATCGGCGGTAGCATCATTTCGTTATTCGTCCTGTTACGTTTTGCGAAAGGAAAAATCGGTCGCCCTGTATTTTCAAGTATTCACGTACGTCGGGTCGGAAAGGTGCTCGTGACAAGCGGGGTGGCGGTCAGTATCGCCTCACTTGCTTTATTGCTGATGCAATTGATCGATGGATTGACGTTCGTCAATCTACTTGGCAATACGACGGAGACGAAAATTGAAAAAGGGGTGCTCGACCGTGGGTATCCGTTACTGCAATTTGCGATTCTCTTTGCAACATCGATGAGTCTTGCGAGTGTTCCGTCACTATCAACCGCATATCGAAAGCATGATCCGCAGATGATGCGTCAACAACTGGAGACATTACTTCGTTCCGGTCTATTGATTGCCGCTGCAGCGACGATCGGACTAATGGGTGTGATGCGTCCGCTCAATATTGCGTTATATCAAGATGACCAAGGAACAGCAGGACTGATTTGGCTCGCGGCGACGGCATTTGCTGCTTCGATTGCGATGATGATCGTCTCTTGTCTCCAGTCGGTCGATGCTGAAAAGTATGCGCTCGTTGGTGTTCTTGTCGGATTAGGGGCGAAGCTCGCTCTGAATCTCTATTTCATTCCCCGATATGGTATGATCGGGGCGGGTATGGCGACATTTGGCGGTTTTGCCGTCATGGCGGCGGCACAATGGATTTTATTGAACCGGAAGTTCGGTCGCGTATCGGCAGGAAACACGTTCTACCGACGACTGGTCTTACCTGTGCTCGCCATGGGTGTGTTTCTGTATCTGATCGAAACGTTCTTCCAGCTGTTTGAGCTTGAGACACGAATCGGTGCGGCACTCGAAGTCGGCGTCCTTGTTGTCGGTGGTGCCATCATTTACGGCAGTATGGCGTTACGCGTCCGTGCATTAACAGAACAAGAGTGGGCGCTATTGCCTTTAGGAGATAAGTTATATCAGATGTACCAACGTAGGAGGAGTATATGACACACCGAATCAAAATCGTCGGTCTTGGCGTCGGCGAACTCGAACAATTGCCGTTTGGCATCTATCGATTATTAAAAAACACGACACAGCCTGTCTATTTACGGACAATGGATCATCCAGTCGTTTCAGAACTCGCAGCAGAGGGAATGAAGTTTACATCATTTGACTCGGTTTATGAACGACATAGTCGGTTTGAAGACGTATACACAGAAATCGTTGAGGAATTGCTTCGTCTCTCAAAGACGACGGACATCATTTATGCCGTCCCAGGTCATCCACTGGTCGCTGAGAGTACCGTCCAGCAGTTATTAGAGCGGACGGACGCGGTCGACGTCATAGGCGGACAAAGTTTTCTTGATCCGATGTTCGCAGCGCTTGGTGTGGATCCAATTGAAGGATTCCAGTTGCTTGATGCAACAGCGTTTGCCGTCGATGAAGCTCAAATCCGTCAGCATCTATTGATTGGACAAGTTTATGATGCGCTCGTCGCGGGCGACTTAAAGGTCCAGTTGATGGAACGTTATCCGGACGAACATCTCGTCACTTTGGTCACAGCAGCGGGTACAAGCAAACAAACGGTCCAAAGTGTGCCGTTGTATGAACTCGATCACGTGACGACGCTCAGTAACTTGACGACAGTCTACGTGCCGCCCGTCACGGATGAGCAGACGTTGAATCGTGACTTCGCGACACTAAAAGAGATCATCGCGCGATTACGCGGTGAAGGCGGTTGTCCATGGGATCAAGAGCAGACGCATGAGTCCTTAAAACGTCATTTAATCGAAGAATCTTACGAATTACTGGAAGCAATCGACCTTCAGGACGATAACTTAATGATAGAAGAGCTAGGAGACGTCCTTTTACAGGTCATGCTCCACGCACAAATTGGTCTAGATGAAGGGTATTTTGATATTCGAGACGTCATCGGAAGCGTCAGTGATAAGATGATTCGTCGCCATCCGCATGTCTTTGGGGAAACAACAGTCGATTCTTCAGCAGACGTCGTTTCGAACTGGCAAGACATCAAAGCACAAGAAAAGCCGGAGCGGACTTCCTTGCTCGATGGTGTGACAAAAGGAGCACCCGCTTTGATGCGCGCAGAAGACATTCAAAAGAAAGTGGCGAAAGTCGGTTTTGAATGGAGTGACGTCGAGGGTGCACTTGAAAAAGTAATCGAAGAGTTACGTGAATTGAAGGAAGCCGCACCAGAAGAACGACTAGGTGAATTCGGAGATGTTCTGTTTTCGATGACGCTCGTCGGGAAATACCTCGGTCTCTCGGCAGAAGAGGGGCTACAACAGACGAATGATAAATTCATCCGTCGCTTTACGCGAATGGAACAACTAGCGGACCGACCGCTCGTTGAGATGACGCTTGAAGAGCAAGATTCACTCTGGCATCAAGCGAAGCAGGAGGAACAGTCATGAGACTTGATAAATTTTTAAAAGTATCGCGTCTGATCAAACGACGGACGCTTGCCAAAGAAGTCGCCGATCAAGGTCGGATCACGATTAATGGTAATGTGGCGAAAGCAAGTAGCACGGTAGCAGCAGGTGATGAGATGACGATCCGGTTCGGAAACAAGATTGTCACGGTTGCGATTTCGAGCATTAAAGAACATGCGAAAAAAGAAGAAGCGTCTGATATGTATGAGATTATCCGTGAAGAAAAGGTGAATTCCGAAGAATCGATGTAATTTACCGGAAAAAGGAAGTATACTAAAGAGTGTCAGGGATGACCACTCAGAAAGAGGAGGGATGATATGCCAACACCGCTCGAATCAGGGCGTCCAGCGCCAAAGATCAAGCCGCTCAATGACCGTAAGAAGCAATTGAGTCAGAATGCCATCGAAAACCGTCGACGCCTCAAAAATCGCTTTTTCTTGTGTCTGACCGTCTTTTTGCTCATCTTTTCCCTCATGGGGTGGTCATACATGGAAAAACGGCAATTGATCGCTGAACAAAAGCAGTCGTTTCAAGTCGCTGAACAGGAGCAGACGAAAGCGAAAAAAGAGACCGCCCGTCTGAAGGAAGAAATCAATCGCCTCAATGATAAAGAGTATGTAGCGAACTTAGCTCGGAGCGAGTTGCTCTATTCGAAAAAAGGGGAAACGATCTTCTACTTTTCACCGGAAGACTAATTGAAGGTTGCCGATTGATTGAAAAAAGAATGAATCACTCGTATAATAAGAAACGAATCAACTAAAAAGGAGCAATACAATTTATGTCGATTGAAGTAGGCAGCAAAGTGCAAGGGAAAGTAACAGGCATCACGAATTTCGGAGCGTTCGTTGAGTTACCAACAGGGAAAACTGGTCTTGTTCACATCAGTGAAGTGGCAGATTCTTACGTTAAAGACATCAATGATGTGTTGACGGTTGGTCAAGAAATCACCGTCAAAGTCTTAAGTGTTGAAAACGATGGTAAGATTGGTCTTTCCATCAAAAAAGCCGTCGATCGTCCAGAGGGCGAACGTCCTCGTCCTGCACGTCAGTTCGACCGTGGACCACGTCCAGCAGGACAAGATCGTGGACCACGTTCGTTCGATAACAAAGGACCACGTGGAGGCGGTAACCGTGGAGGCTTCAACAAAGGCGGCCGTGGTACACCACCACCGCGCAAAGAACAATCGTTCGATACGCTGATGTCTAGTTTCCTGAAAGATAGTGAAGATCGTCTTGCTACATTGAAACGTCAAACGGATTCAAAACGTGGCGGACGCGGCGCAAAACGTCAATAACTTGCTGACCTGTTCTTTATAAGAATAGAGATGGAATGACGCCGTTCATTCCATCTTTTATTTTTTTGAAATTATTTTTAGAAAAAGCGTTGACTTTCATTTGACCTGCCCGTATTATAGAAAATGTGCTTAAGACGCACGAGTTAAAAATATGGCGGTGTAGCTCAGCTGGCTAGAGCGTACGGTTCATACCCGTGAGGTCGTGGGTTCGACTCCCTCCGCCGCTACCATATTTTTTTGGCCCGTTGGTCAAGCGGTTAAGACACCGCCCTTTCACGGCGGTAACACGGGTTCGAATCCCGTACGGGTCATTCTCAAAAGCTATCTCTATTATATAGAGATAGCTTTTTTTTAGGTTTTAACGGAAAGGGGTGAAGTCGTCATGGAAGGTGTGCCGTTCGAACCGCTCCTAGTCGGAGTGTCGGGAGGATGTGACTCGATGGTACTCGTCGATCGGTTGTATCGAGAAGGTTATGACATTGCAATTGCACATGTGCATCATGGATTACGAGAGGCATCCGACGAAGAAGCGCGCTTTATTAAGGAATGGGCAACGTCCCGAAAGATAACCTTTTTCATGACGCGTTTAGAATGGACACGACGTACGAGCTCTCAAGCAGCTTGTCGTGAAGAGAGATATGCGTTTTTTGAACGAATCATGGAAGAGACCGGACGCTCACGTCTGATTCTCGCTCATCATCAAGACGATCAAATCGAGACGCTACTCATTCAGCTCATTCGTGGGGAAGCGCAAGTTGATGGTATTCCCGTCGTTCGTCCGTTTGGTAACGGTTGGCTGCATCGACCGTTACTACATGAATCGAAGCAGGCTTTGCTCGAGTATGCGTTGCAACATGAAGTTCCGTGGCGAGAAGATGCGTCAAATGCAGAAACTACTTATTTGCGCAATCAAATCCGACATATGATTGTTCCGCCACTCCGAGAAATTCGTCCGGAGTTTGAACAAGCAACAGCAGCTGCAGCACATGCGCGACAGCAAATCATGCGTGAGCAGGTGACATTCGTCGCGACGTATCTCGACCGGTGTAAGGAAGCGAACGGAATTCCGGTAGCACGTATTTTAGAATTACCGACGGATTTACAGCGGCTTGTCTTGCCGACGCTAACGGGAGAAACGTTTTCTTCAGAAACGATTCGTCACTTCATCACGTGGCTTCGGGTGGATAAGGGCTCGGACGAAGTGTATTATGGAAACTGGAGGATGCGACGTGCATATGGCTTTTTGATGCAGGATCGTGTGATACGGTCAATGAATGACGATTTACCGTTTCAAGTAGGGGAGAATTTGGGAACGTATCATTATGGTGAACAAATGGTTCGCTTCTCAATCGGAAACCAAGGTATCCCGCTGGACGCGATTGCGTTCCCGTTGACGGTGCGCCCGCCATGTCCGGGAGATCGAATCCAGCTTGCTGTGGGTTCGAAAAAAGTCAGTCGAATTCTGATTGATGCTAAGGTTCCACGTTATCTCCGGGAACAGGTTCCGGTCGTCGTCGATGCAAATGGAGTGATTTTAGCCGTCATTGGACATCGAATTGCAATATTCGGGTCATTTGAACTCCTCGCAAAATCTTATTTAATGATAGAATGGTAATGTAGTGTTTATTATGGAGGAGGAATACCTAGCATGACCTTGATGAACGATATGGAAAAAGTACTGATTTCAGAAGAAGAGATCCAAAATAAAGTGGGCGAACTCGCCGGCGAATTGACAGCGGATTATCACGATCGTTTTCCGTTGCTTGTGTGTGTCTTAAAAGGCGCAATGCCTTTCATGTCTGATCTTGTGAAAAAGATGGATATGCACCTTGAAATGGACTTCATGGACGTTTCAACGTATCACGGTGGGACAACATCAACAGGTGAAGTCAAGATTGAAAAAGATTTGAACACATCGGTAGAAGGACGCGACATCTTGATTGTCGAAGATATCATCGACAGCGGATTGACGCTTGGCTACCTCGTCGACCTCTTCAAGTACCGGAAAGCGAAGTCTGTTAAGATCGTGACGTTGCTCGACAAACCAACAGGACGGAAGAATGACTTGCACGCAGATTACAGCGGCTTCGTCATTCCACACGAATTCGTCGTCGGTTATGGTCTGGATTACGAAGAGAAATACCGTAACCTTCCGTATGTAGGTGTCTTGAAACCTGCAGTCTACGGCGGCTAATTATTTTTAATCTCGTCTGTCCCATGATAAGATGAAACCAATTACAAAGCGCGCCCTGTCGCGCCAGGATTCGTATTCATCCATTAGAAAAACGAGATGGATGCGGAGAGGAGGCATAAGATGAACCGAGCAGTGAAGAATACCCTCGTGTTTGGGGTCATTTTTCTAGCTTTGATCTTGTTTCTGCAATACTTGCAGAGTCCAGTGAACAAAAGCAAAGAAATCAATTACACACAGTTTGTCGAGTCTGTTGAAAAAGGTGAAATCAAGACGGCTACCTTCCAATATGAAGGGCAGACGTATAATGTGACAGGAGATTTGCGTGAAAAAGATTCAACGTATGAAACGGTCGTACCGGCTGTGGATACGGAACTAACGGATCTCTACACGCAACTCAGAAGCCAAGGAGTCAAATTGGACTTCAAGGCAGCAGAAACGAATGGTGGTTGGATCGCGTTACTAACGACAATCGTTCCATTCATCATCATCTTCATCCTCTTCTTCTTCTTGATTAATCAAGCGCAAGGTGGCGGTGGTGGCGGTCGCGTCATGAACTTCGGGAAATCGAAGGCACGCCTCTATGATACAGAGAAGAAAAAGATTACGTTTGATGATGTAGCCGGCGCAGACGAAGAGAAACAAGAACTTGTCGAAGTCGTCGAATTCTTGAAAGATCCGCGTAAATTTGCGAAACTCGGTGCCCGTATTCCGAAAGGGGTCCTCCTCGTAGGTCCTCCAGGTACAGGTAAGACGTTGCTCGCGCGTGCCGCAGCTGGTGAAGCCGGCGTACCATTCTTCTCGATTTCAGGTTCTGACTTCGTTGAGATGTTCGTTGGTGTCGGGGCATCACGTGTCCGTGACTTGTTCGAAAACGCGAAGAAAAATGCACCATGTATCATCTTCATCGATGAAATCGATGCTGTCGGTCGTCAACGGGGCGCAGGTCTCGGTGGTGGACACGATGAGCGTGAGCAGACATTGAACCAACTTCTCGTTGAGATGGATGGATTCAGTGAAAACGAAGGCATCATCATGATCGCAGCAACGAACCGTGCTGATATTCTTGACCCAGCATTACTCCGTCCAGGTCGTTTTGACCGTCAAATCACGGTTGACCGTCCAGATGTCGTCGGTCGTGAAGCAGTCTTGAAAGTTCATGCACGGAACAAACCGCTCGATTCAACGGTTGATTTGAAAGCCATCGCACAACGAACACCTGGATTCTCGGGTGCGGATCTTGAAAACCTTCTAAACGAAGCAGCACTTGTTGCCGCTCGGGCAGATCGTGATAAAGTCTCGATCGTTGATCTCGAAGAAGCGATTGACCGTGTCATCGCTGGACCAGCGAAGAAGAGCCGGATCATCTCGCCGAAAGAGAAAAAGATCGTCGCATGGCACGAAGCTGGACATACGATCATCGGTGTCACGCTCGACGATGCGGATGAAGTACACAAGGTAACGATTGTTCCTCGCGGAAACGCGGGCGGATATGTCGTCATGTTGCCAAAAGAAGATCGTTACTTCATGACGAAGCCGGAACTCGAAGATAAGATTACTGGATTGCTCGGTGGTCGCGTCGCAGAGGACATCGTCTTCGGAGAAGTCTCGACTGGAGCAAGCAATGACTTCCAACGTGCGACAGGTCTTGCACGGAAAATGGTCATGGAGTTCGGGATGAGTGAAAAACTCGGACCGCTTCAATTCGGATCAGGTCAAAGCGGTAACGTCTTCCTCGGTCGTGATTTCCAAAACGAACAGAATTACTCGGATGCAATTGCACACGAGATCGATACGGAAATCCAAGCGATCATCAACCGCTGTTACCAAAAAGCGAAAGATATCCTGACTGAGAAACGCGATCAGCTCGATTTGATTGCAACGACATTGCTTGAAGTCGAAACACTCGATCAAAAACAAATTCACCATCTCCTAGAGACGGGCGAATACAAAAAACATGAACCAGAAGCAACGACTCCAAAAGCAGAAGAGAAAGCACCGGAATCGACAGATGCAACTGTTGATCAACCGACAGAGTCTCCAACGCAAATGGGTTCAGTCGTTGACGAAGGGAAAAATGTAGATACGGATACACCAGATACGCCGCGTCGCGACGATCAAGTGTAAACGGATGGAACGGATTCGATTGATATCGAATCCGTTCTTTTTTGTGGCAGACCGAGCGAATACACATCGGTAGGTGTGACCATACGAGCATGGTATAATCACAACGTATATAGTTCCGATCGTGAAACAACGGAATACAATAGAAGCATGAAAATTGAGAAGAAGCGGGGAAATAAGCAAATGATTTTAGTCATCGATGTCGGAAATACGAATATCGTCTTAGGTGTCTATCAAGGACAAGAGTTGATTGAGCATTGGCGGATTGCGACAGACCGGACACGGACGACGGACGAATACGGTATGCTCGTCAAAGCGTTGTTCCGTGACGCAGAGCTAAACGTGGAAGAAATCGAGGGAATCGTGTTATCATCTGTCGTACCCCCCGTCGTGTTTCCACTAGAAAATATGTGTGTGCGTTACTTTAAACGTCGTCCGTTCTTGATTGGACCAGGAATCAAGACAGGACTCGATTTAAAAGTCGATAATCCACGGGAAGTGGGAGCCGATCGAATCGTCAATGCAGTAGCGGCGACGGCGAAATACGAGGGGCCGATGATCATCGTCGATTTCGGAACAGCGACGACGTATTGTTACATCGATGCACAAAAACGGTATTACGGTGGCATCATCTCACCCGGTGTGATGGTTGCAACCGAGGCACTCTATAATAAGGCAGCAAAATTGCCGCGAATCGAAATCGCGAAACCGCAGTCAGCGATTGGACGGAATACGATCCATGCGATGCAGTCGGGGACCTATTTCGGATATGTGGCACAGGTGGACGGACTCGTTCACCGGATGAAAGAAGAAATGGGAGAAGCGAAGGTCATTGCGACTGGTGGCTTAGCCCGATTAATCAGCGAGGAATCCACGATGATTGAGATCGTCGATCCATTCTTGACGTTAGATGGATTACGGATTATCTACGAAAGAAATAAGTGAGGGAATCAAGATGAAACGTGAAGAATTATTAGCACAATTAAAAGATGATTATTTAGTACGGGCGTTAGGTTTCAATGGAGAAGTCCGTGCGTTTGCGATCCGTTCGACAAAAACGGTCTATGAAGCGCAACTGCGTCACCAGACGACACCGGTCGTCACGGCAGCGCTCGGTCGAACACTGACAATCGGCGCAATGATGGGCACGATGCAAAAGGGCGATACACGAGTCACATTAAAAGTCGAAGGCGATGGACCGATTGGGAAAATCATCGTCGATGCCGACGCAAAAGGTGTCGTTCGTGGATATGTCAGTCGTCCCCGTGTCGAAATGGATACGTACGTTAATGCAGACGGTCTGACGAAACTAAAAGTCGGTGAAGCGGTCGGTCGCGGAAACATCTCTGTTATCAAAGATCTCGGGTTACGTGACTTCGTCGGTGGTCAATCGCCGATTCAAACAGGTGAGATTAGCGAAGACTTCACGTATTACTTCGCTGTATCGGAACAAAGCCCATCGGTCGTTGGAGCTGGCGTTCTCGTCTATCCGGAAGACGAATCAGTCATTGCAGCAGGTGGCTTGATCGTTCAATTGATGCCAGGTGCATCGGAAGAGACGATTGCAGCACTCGAAAAACGTGTTGGAGCCCTTAAACCGATCTCGATTCTCGTCGGTGAGGAAAAAACACCAGAAGAAATGTTAGAACTCGTTCTCGGTGACTACGAACATCTTGATACGATTCCGGTATCATTCGAATGTACGTGTGACCGTGAAAAATTAGCGACAGCGATCATCGCTCTTGGACCAGATGAGATTCAAGCGATGATTGATGAAGATGGTGGTGCGGAAGCGGTTTGTCACTTCTGTTCAGAGCATTATCACTATGATGTTCCAGAATTAGAGGAACTTCGCGAAAAATCACTCGAAAGAGCATAAGAGGGATCTAATATGGGGAATGTACAACCTAAGTACTTGTGGATGTTGATCTTCATCTTAATGTTGACGAATTTCATGACCGGTGCTTACGCCTTCATGGGTGAGCTCCCAAAGGTCGATTCTCCTAAAATCGTTCAAGACAGCATCGGTGGTCCGCTCGAGGATGTCGTCGCCGAAGTCGGTGATGAGAAAATCACGCGCGCGATGGTCTATCAGACGATGCGAACGGAACAGGAAAAACAGACGATTGATCGTTTGATTCAAGAAGCGGTCGAACGCCAGACGAAGGATGGAAAAAAGCCGGAAGTCAAACGCTTTGATTGACAGATTTCATCCAGTCCGCTGATAATTAGTCTATCGGATTACTTGGAATTCAAGCGGTTCACTAATGAGGAGGAATGGTCATGCGTATTGCGAATTCAGTATTAGATTTAGTCGGTCGGACCCCGATCGTCAAGTTACATCATCTAACGGGTCCTGAGGATGCAGATGTGTATCTGAAATTGGAGTACATGAACCCTGGATCAAGCGTAAAAGACCGGATTGCGTTGGCGATGATCGAGGCGGCAGAAGAAGCGGGTCAACTCAAAGAAGGAGACACGATCATCGAGCCGACGAGTGGGAACACAGGCATCGGACTAGCGATGGTCGCTTCGGCGAAAGGATACCGCGCCATTCTCGTCATGCCGGAAACGATGAGCATAGAGCGCCGGACGTTGCTTCGCGCCTATGGTGCGGAATTGATTTTGACACCGGGTCCTGAAGGAATGAAGGGTGCGATCGCTCGCGCGACAGCGGAAGCAGAAGAACATGGTTACTTCATGCCACAACAATTCAATAACGGCGCCAATCCAGTCGTCCATGAAAAAACGACAGGTCCTGAAATCGTCGAAGCGTTCGAAGGCATGCAACTCGATGCATTCATCGCGGGAATTGGAACGGGTGGAACGATCACCGGTGCTGGTAAAGTGTTACGCGATGCCTTCCAAGGGATTGAAATCATTGCTGTTGAACCAACGGATTCACCTGTCTTATCGGGTGGTAAACCGGGACCGCACAAACTGCAAGGAATCGGTGCTGGATTCGTGCCGTCGATTCTTGATACTGAGATTTATGATGGTGTTGAGCAGATCACGACGGAAGAAGCATTTGATCACGCACGGCGAGCAGCGAAGACGAACGGTGTCTTAGGCGGTATCTCGTCAGGTGCTGCGATTGCAGCAGCGCTCAAGACGGCGAAACGTCTCGGGAAAGGGAAAAACGTTCTCGCGATCATTCCTTCGAATGGGGAGCGGTACTTAAGTACACCGCTGTATCAAATCGAGGAAGAAGCAGACCAATCGAAGTAATCAACTGGACGTACACGGAAGTCATTCGGCTTCCGTGTACTTTTTTGCGTATAATGAGAGCAGAATAGTGTGAAGTGGGGGACGCGTATGCGACAGACGAAATACAAAGCAGTACCATGGACGAAAGAACAATTCTACAATCGATATGTTGAACAGACGAATGGAACAGCGGGACACGTCTGGCTCGAAAGCGGCCGAATCGGACGGTATACGATGGCGGCGACTCGTCCTGTCGGATACGTCCGAACGAAGGACGGGATGACGACGATTGAGACAGATGGAAAAGTCGAGACGTCGACGGCGAATCCGTTTGATGTACTCGAACAGCTCCGCGTCGAACGTGAATCGATCCGACCGGATGGAATGCCACCTTTCTTTGGTGGATTTGCCGGTTACGTCAGTTATGATGCCGTCCGTTATTTAGAAAAGCTACCGGAGCGAGCGATGGATGATTTGCAAACACCCGATCTGTCATTTTACTGGTACGATGAAGTCGCCGTGTTTGATGAGGAAACGAAGCAATTGTTCATTGCCGTAACGCGAGACACAGTAGAAGAAGCAGAGCGAGTTCTTGAAACAGAAGTCGCGCGTTGGTGTATCGAGACGGACGCACCTCAATTTTCAGCGACCGGTTCGTCCGGCGAGCGGGAACGGGCTTTTGGGCAGGAAGCGTTCATGACAGCGGCACACCGGATTAAATCCTATATTGAGGACGGTGACGTCTTCCAAGTCAATTTGTCCGTCCGTCAACAAGAGCCGCTTGGGACGACACCGGAACATCTATATGATGTATTACGACAAGTCAATCCTTCTCCGTACATGGGCTATTTTGCGGATGAAGATTTAACACTCGTGTCCGCCTCACCCGAGTTGCTCGTTGAAAAAATCGGTGATGCGTTAGCGACACGCCCGATTGCGGGAACACGGCCACGCGGGAAGGATGAAGCAGAGGATTTACGACTTGCGAAAACCTTACTCGATAACGAAAAAGAACGGGCAGAACATGTGATGCTTGTTGATTTAGAGCGGAATGATTTAGGACGCGTCAGTCGTTATGGTACGGTTCATGTCGATGAGTTGATGGTGATTGAGAAATACTCGCACGTGCAGCACATCGTCTCAAACGTCAGAGGGGAAGTAGCTCCGGAACACTCGGGGAGTCAGGTGCTTGCTGCGATGTTCCCAGGTGGTACGATCACTGGAGCACCAAAAATTCGGACGATGGAAATCATTGAAGAACTGGAACCGGTCCGGCGTGGCATCTATACCGGATCACTTGGCTTCATCAGTTGGGCGGATGATGTCATCTTCAACATCTTGATTCGGACACTCGTTGCAAAAGACGGGATGGCATATGTTCAAGCAGGTGCTGGAGTCGTCACAGACTCGGACGCAGCACGTGAATATGAAGAGTCACTTAGTAAAGCCAAAGCGTTATGGGTGACAAAAGAAACAGCGGAGGGAACGCAATGATTGTATTAATTGATAACTATGATTCCTTTACGTATAACTTAGTCCAGTATTTCGGTGAACTCGGGCAAGATATCCGGGTGTTTCGCAACGACGCGATCACGCTTGCGGAAATTGAAGCGTTGCAACCGGATCATCTTGTCATCTCACCGGGTCCCTGTACGCCGAATGAAGCGGGAATCAGTCTAGAAGCAATTGCTTATTTTGCTGGAAAGATGCCGATACTAGGGGTCTGCTTAGGTCATCAAGCGATTGGACAAGTGTTCGGTGGTAAAGTCGTCCGCGCGAAGGAATTGATGCACGGAAAAATCTCGCCACTGACGCATGACGGACAAGGCATCTTTGAACGGATCCCACAAGCGACGCCGGTGACACGTTACCACTCGCTCGTCGTTGAACGCGAGACATTCCCGGAAGTACTTGAAGTAACAGCGGAAGCTGGCGGAGAAATCATGGCACTCCGTCACCGGACGTTACCGATTCTCGGTGTCCAGTTCCATCCGGAAGCGATTTTGACACGAGACGGGAAACAGATGTTAAAAAATTTCTTGGAGTTGACGCATTATGTATCTCTGGCATGACGGAACCATTAAACGAGAAGAAGAGATAAGAATTTCCCCACTCGATCACGGATTCGTCTACGGGATGGGAGTATTCGAGACGTTTCGGACCTATAACGGACATCCGTTTTTGTTCGATGATCATATCGAACGCTTGCGGATGAGTTGTGTCGCACTCGGGATCCAGCTAGGATATGACCGGGAAGCCTTACGGCAAGCGATCCAAGATTTATATGACGCATATGAGGCGAACGATTTATATATTCGGTTGAATGTCTCGGCCGGTCCACGCGAGATCGGGTTATCGATCGATCCTTACGATACCCCGACCGTGTTGATCTATGCGAAACCGATCGCTCCACGAAAACGGGCGGAACGGGCACTCGAGACGATTCGTTTACCGCGTAGTACACCGGAGACGACATACCGCTTGAAGTCGCATCATTACATGAACAATCTAGTGGCGAAACGCCAATTGTTCAATCCGGAAGCAGAAGGGCTGTTTTTAACGAAGGAAGGTCATGTCTGTGAAGGGATTACGTCAAATATTTTTTGGCGTTACGGAAGTACATGGTATACGTCACCGCTTGAGACCGGTGCATTGAACGGAATTACTCGTCAGTTCCTCATGCAACATTTACCGGTCGAAGAACGCCTGGCGTATTTACCACAGCTCGAAGAAGCAGACGAGATCATCTATACGAATTCCGTTCAGGAAGCGGTCGCGATTTCGTCACTTGACGGACGTCCTTTCCCCGGAATCAACGGATCAGGATATGCACAAATCATGACGCTGTTCGATCAATCCGTCGAACATGTGACGACAAGGAGGGAACAACGATGACCTACATCATGGGTATCTTGAATGTGACACCGGACTCCTTTTCGGACGGTGGACAATATGTCGATGTCGAACAAGCGATGCGGCAAGCGCGTCAGCTCGTCGCGGACGGAGCGGATGCGATCGATGTCGGTGGAGAGTCGACACGACCGGGTGCAGCGTTCGTATCAGTCGAAGAAGAACTCGCTCGTGTTTTACCGATCATCAAGCGAATCAAACGAGAACTGAACGTCCTCGTGTCGATCGATACGTACAAACCGGTCGTCGCAGAAGCTGCTATTCAAGCAGGAGCGGACATCATCAACGATGTTTGGGGCTCGAAGTGGGGCGATCGTTCGATGGTCAACGTCGCAGCACGATACAGTGTACCCATCATTTTGATGCATAACCGGGAGACGGCGCATGGGGAAGATATGCTTGCAGAAGTTCGGGCTGACCTTGAGGAATCAATCCGATTAGCGAAACAGGCAGGTGTGGCGGAAGAGCACATTTGGCTCGACCCGGGGATTGGGTTCATGAAGACGCATGAAGAGAACTTGTACCTAATGCGTCATCTATCGATCGTAACGGATTTCGGATATCCCGTTTTACTCGGGACGTCTCGTAAATCGATGATTGGTCTCGCGCTTGGCTTACCGACGGAAGAACGACTCGAAGGAACGATTGCGACGGTTTGCTACGGCATTCAACAAGGATGTGACTGGGTGCGTGTGCATGACGTCAAAGAAGTCAAACGGGCAGCGCAGATGATGGACATCATGTTGGCTGCGACGAAGGGGGAATAACGGTGGATCGAATTCACGTAACAGGAATGCGTTTTTATGGGTATCACGGTGTATTCGCAGAAGAGACGAAACTCGGTCAACGCTTTAATGTCGACTTATCGATCGGACTTGCATTGGCAGAAGCCGGTCGGACGGATGATTTGACGAAAAGTGTCAATTACGCCGAATTGTATGAAGCGACGAAATGTGTCGTCGAAGGAGAACCGCTCCAACTCGTCGAAGCCTTGGCGGATCGTATCGCAAAAGAAGTCTTTGCGTTAGATGAGCGAATTCAAGAAGCGTCGATCAAGGTCATCAAACCGGATCCGCCGATTGCCGGTCATTATGAACATGTGGCGGTCGAGATCAATCGCCTTCGGGAGGACTATGCATGAAGGAAGCTTATATAGCACTCGGTTCGAACATCGGTGATAGAGCGGCTCACTTAAGAGCAGCGATTGCTCGTCTGAGAGCGTTACCGTCCGTTCATGACGTAAAGACCTCTTCCATTTATGAGACTGTACCTGTCGGGTATCTCGATCAGGATCTATTCTATAATATGGTCGTCGCAGTTCGAACGACGGATGAGGCAGATGTCTTACTTGGACGACTGCAGGAAATTGAACAGCTAGAAGGACGCGAGCGTCTGTTCAAAAATGGACCACGGACGCTTGACTTAGATATTTTGCTGTATGAGGAAGAACGCATTGATCTCGAAGGATTAACCGTTCCGCATCCGCGGATGCAAGAGAGGGCATTCGTTCTCGCACCATTACGTGAGCTCGCAGCAACATTCGTCGTACCTGGTCTTGGGCAAAGTGTCGAGCAGTTGTATCAGCAGTTACCGGAGACAGAACGAAACGGTGTGCGACGCTTAGGTGGTCTTTTAGAAGCGGAGGAACAATAATGGAATTTAACATTGGCGATGTCAAACTGAAGAATCAAGTCATCTTGGCGCCGATGGCAGGCGTCTGTAATCCGGCGTTTCGATTAATCGCAAAAGAATTCGGTGCAGGACTTGTCTGTGCGGAGATGGTCAGCGATAAAGGCATCTTGTATGAGAACGAACGGACGCTACAGATGCTCTATGTGGATGAGCGGGAAAAACCGCTGAGTCTTCAAATCTATGGTGGTTCAAAAGAGACGCTCGTTCAAGCAGCACGATATGTCGAAGCGAACACAAATGCCGACATCATTGATATCAATATGGGCTGTCCGGTTCCGAAAGTCACGAAAAGTGATTCTGGAGCGAAATGGTTGCTTGATCCCGATAAGGTGTATGAGATGGTCCATGCGGTAACGCAAGCGATCGATAAACCGGTGACGGTCAAGATGCGGACCGGCTGGGACAGTCATCACATCTATTGTGTCGATAATGTCAAAGCGGCAGAAGCGGGTGGTGCGAAAGCCGTTGCCATCCACGGGCGAACACGTTCTCAAAAGTACGAAGGTGTCGCAGACTGGAACATCATTGGGGAAGCCAAAAAAGCGGTCAACATTCCAATCATCGGAAATGGAGATGTTCAGACTCCGCAAGATGCAAAACGGATGATTGACGAGATCGGCGTCGACGGTGTCATGATCGGACGGGCAGCTCTCGGGAACCCATGGATGTTGTATCAGACGATCCAGTATCTCGAATCAGGAACGCTTCCGGCAGAACCGACAGCGCGCGAGAAGATTGATATTTGTCTTTTGCACGCCACGCGACTGGTCGCGCTAAAGGGAGAAGAACTCGCCGTGCGCGAAATGCGGACACACGTCGCTTGGTACTTGAAAGGAATGAAGGGGAACGGTCGCGTTCGCAATGCGTTGTTTAATATCGATACGCACGCGGGACTCGTTGAACTCTTACAGCAGTACTTGCGGACACTCGAAGAAGACGTAGCATATGCCTAACAGGTAAAGTATGGTCGGACAGAGTCGTTTTGTGGTACGCTAGTTGCATTGAAGATGAGCGTATCGGTTTTCTAAAGGGCTGTCGGTCATTCCGGCAGCTTTTTATTCGAGAGAATCGTCGTGAACCATTATTAAAAGGAGTGAAGACAGTGAGTCAGGATATGGAAATGAACGATCAAATGCAGGTGCGTCTCGGTAAGATGAACGCCATGCGTGAACAAGGTCTCGATCCATTCGGCGCACGTTTTGAACGTTCGACGGATACTGCGAGCATTCGTGCATCATTTGGTGAACATACAAAAGAAGAGTTGGCTGAACTGAAACCGGAAGTTGCCATCGCGGGTCGTGTCATGACGACACGTCGTAAAGGAAAGGTTGGCTTTACGAACGTCCAGGATGTACAAGGTCAAATTCAGTTGTATGTCCGTAAAGATGATGTCGGTGAAGATGCCTATGAGATTTATAAGACATGTGACTTAGGTGACATCGTCGGGATCCAAGGTTACGTGTTCAAGACGAATGTTGGTGAACTCTCTGTTCACGTCACAGCATTTACGTTATTAACGAAAGCGTTACGTCCACTTCCGGATAAATATCACGGATTAAAAGATATCGAACAACGTTACCGTCAGCGTTACCTCGACCTTATTACGAACCAAGAATCACGTGAGACATTCATCGCACGGAGTAAAGTCATTCGTGGAATCCGTCAATATCTCGATAACCTCGGATACTTGGAAGTCGAAACACCAATGTTGCACACGATTGCGGGTGGAGCATCGGCTCGTCCGTTCATCACGCATCATAATGCACTCGACATGACGCTTTACATGCGGATTGCGATCGAGCTCCATTTGAAACGTTTGATCGTCGGTGGACTTGAGAAAGTCTACGAAATCGGCCGTGTGTTCCGTAATGAAGGAATCTCAACACGCCATAACCCAGAATTCACGATGATCGAACTCTATGAAGCGTATGCGGATTATAAAGACATCATGAACTTAACAGAGAATCTGATCGCTCACGTCGCACAAGAAGTACTCGGTACGACACAAGTCACTTACGGAGAAGACGTCATCGATCTATCTGTCGGTTGGAAACGAGCACACATGGTAGATCTCGTTAAAGAAGCGACAGGTGTCGACTTCTTCGAACAGATTTCAAACGAACGTGCCCTTGAACTGGCACATGAACACGGTGTTGAAGTCCAGTCGCACATGACGACGGGACATATCTTGAATGAGTTCTTCGAACAAAAAGTAGAAGAAACACTCGTCCAACCAACATTCGTCTATGGTCACCCTGTTGAAGTATCACCGCTGGCGAAGAAAAATCCAGAGGATCCACGTTTTACGGATCGCTTTGAATTGTTCATCGTCCGTCGTGAGCATGCGAATGCCTTCACGGAATTGAACGATCCAATCGATCAACGTGAACGTTTCGAAGCACAACTCGTCGAAAAAGAAGCAGGAAACGACGAAGCACATGAAATGGATACAGACTTCATTGAAGCACTCGAGTACGGTATGCCGCCAACGGGTGGTCTTGGAATCGGGATCGATCGTCTCGTCATGCTATTGACGAATGCGCCATCGATTCGTGATGTGTTACTCTTCCCGACGATGCGTCATCAACAAAATTAATGAGTAGAGCTCCGTTTCTTCTATACCTTATAGAAGAAACGGAGCGTTCTTTTTGAAGTCAATGTAGGGATAAACGAGTCAAAAAACGGGTAAATAAAAGTTTTTAAATGTTTTTCTAATAAAATGCTTGTACGATTCAAAAAGCCATGGTATATTACTTCTTGTGCCGCGAATGGTCGTGACACACAAAAATAAATATCAAAAAAGTTGTTGACAATCGGGTTGATAACTTGTTAAGATATTAAAGTCGCTGAAAACGACACGACGAACTTTGAAAACTGAACGATGAGGCAAAAATCGTATTCTACGGAATACAAAAACGAATGAAGCGCAAGCTTCGTCAATCGTGACTTCGGTCACAAAAACGAGCAAGTCAAACACTTTATGGAGAGTTTGATCCTGGCTCAGGACGAACGCTGGCGGCGTGCCTAATACATGCAAGTCGAGC
>NZ_JBUZOM010000007.1:0-14266 GCF_056764755.1 Exiguobacterium sp. HSB13
CGTTCCCATGCCGAACACGGAAGTTAAGCACTTGAACGCCGAAAGTAGTTGGGGGCTTCCCCCTGTGAGGATAGGACGTTGCCAGGCACTTGACCGATCTGCAGATTGCAGGTCGGTCTTTTTGTGTTATGTGAAACTTCAGACTGTTCTGATTATTGGTCGAGTCATTGACATGACACCCTCTGCTTGTTACCATAACATCAATATTCTTTTATAAAAGAGAAAGCGAGTGGATAACATGTGGGAGAACAAATTTGCTAAAGAGGGTTTGACGTTTGATGACGTCTTACTCGTACCCCGTCGTTCGAGTGTCTTGCCGCGCGACGTTGATTTATCTGTCACGCTATGTGAAGGGATCACACTTAATATTCCGTTGATCAGTGCTGGGATGGATACCGTCACAGAAGCACCGATGGCAATCGCGATGGCACGTCAAGGTGGTCTTGGTGTCATTCATAAGAACATGTCAATGGAAGAACAAGCAGAACATGTCGATCGCGTCAAACGTTCTGAAAATGGTGTCATCACGAATCCGTTCTATTTGACGCCAGAGCGTCAAGTCTACGATGCTGAGTATTTGATGAGTAAATATCGCATCTCAGGTGTTCCGATCGTGAACAATGAAACAGAGCGCAAATTAGTAGGGATTTTGACAAACCGTGATCTTCGTTTCGTCAAGGATTACTCAACTGTCATTGAAACGGTGATGACGACTGAAGAACTCGTGACAGCAAAGGTTGGTACGTCCCTCGCAGAAGCAGAACAGATTCTCCACAAACATCGCATCGAAAAGTTACCACTCGTTGATGAGAACGGTGTATTAAAAGGATTGATCACGACAAAAGATATCGAAAAAGTCGAACAGTATCCACATGCTGCGAAAGATCAATTCGGACGCTTACTCGTCGCAGCAGCTGTCGGCGTCACAAAAGATGCTTCGACACGTGCGAAGTTCCTTGTTGATGCAGGTGTTGATGCACTCGTCGTCGATACGGCACACGGTCACTCAGAAGGTGTTCTTCTCAAAGTACGTGAACTTCGTGAAGAATATCCAAACTTACCAATCATTGCGGGTAACGTTGCGACGGCAGAAGCAACACGCGATTTGATTGAAGCGGGTGCATCTGTCATCAAAGTTGGTATCGGACCTGGTTCGATCTGTACGACACGTGTTGTCGCAGGCGTCGGTGTACCACAAATCACAGCTGTCTTCGATTGTGCGACAGAAGCACGGAAACATGGTGTCTCGATCATCGCTGATGGTGGCATCAAGTATTCTGGCGATATCGTAAAAGCACTAGCTGCTGGCGGCCACGCCGTCATGCTCGGAAGTTTACTTGCAGGAGTAGAAGAGAGCCCAGGTGAGATGGAAATCTACCAAGGACGTCAATTCAAGACATACCGTGGTATGGGTTCTGAAGCATCGATGAAACGCGGTAGCCAAGATCGTTACTTCCAAGAAGCAGACAAGAAGTTCGTTCCAGAAGGAATCGAAGGACGTGTCGCTTACCGTGGTAAACTCGGCGATTCGGTTTACCAACTCGTTGGTGGTATTCGTTCAGGCATGGGATACTGTGGTGCTGCCACGTTAGAAGAGTTGCGTGAAGAGACACAGTTCATCCGTATGACAGGTGCTGGCTTACAAGAGAGCCATCCGCACGATATTCAAATTACAAAAGAGGCATCGAACTATACACGTCAGTAAACAAAAGCCTCGTCTTTCTCTAGTAGAAAGGCGAGGCTTTTTTTCATGATGATTTATGCAAATCCCACGCGTCCATCAATAAGCGTAATCCTTCCATCAACTCTTGCTCAGAGAGACTCGCAAATCCAAGGACGATTTGAGGTGTATCGGAGAGGAGGGGTAACTGGGCGTATTGAGAAAGACCGTATACTTGGATGCCTTGTTGTTGTGCCCGCTTTACGAGCTCCTGCTCCGTCATTCCGTTCGCTACGGACACGACGACATGGAGTCCGGCACTTTCACCGGTCAATCGTAAGGCGGGAATTCGGCGAAGCGATTGGATTAAGACATCGAGTTTGCGACGATAGACTTTACGCATCCGGTTGAGATGTCGTTCAAAGTCACCCTCTTTCATGAAACGTGTCAAAATCGTTTGATCAAAGCGCGAGACACTACAGGTATAGTGTGATAGTTCTGTTTGATACCGTGCGCGTAAGACTTCGGGTAAGACCATATAACCAATCCGTAGTGAAGGCATGAGTGATTTTGAGAAAGTACTCATGTAAATCACACGATTGCTGTCCATGTTGTGCAAAGACGGAATCGATTTACCGCTGTAGCGGAATTCGCTATCGTAGTCGTCTTCGATGACAAAACGGGTCGGATCCATCGCTGCCCAGTTCAACAATTGATGTCTTCGATTGACGGATAAGATGCTACCGGACGGAAACTGATGTGCCGGTGTGACATACATGACATCGACGCTTGATTCCTGCAGTTGATCGATCCGTAATCCATTCGCATCGACACGAATCGGTTCAATCATGCGTTCATGATTTTCAAGTAAGAGGCGGGTCGTATGATAACCGGGATCCTCGATACCGTACGTGACGTCGCGTCCCAGTAAGAAGAGGACGAGCGGCAACAATTGCTCGACACCTGAACCAACAACAATCTGTTCTGGGGAACAGACGACACCACGGGAATGATAGAGATAGGTTGCAATCTCTTCGCGTAATGCTAGATCGCCTTGTGGATGACCGAGTGAGACAAGTGGATGGTGATCGGTATCGATGATGTCTTTGGCATACTTTCGCCAACGGGCGAACGGAAAAGAGATTCCTTCAATCTTGCTCGGATGAAAGTCATACGTGATGACCGGTTTTTCTTTAGTCACGCGCGGTTCGATGACGGGTGAGGTTTTGACGTAAGCGAGCTCCTCATAGGCAAGAACGAAATACCCTTTACGCGAGATGGATTCGACATATCCTTCTGCGACAAGTTGTTGATAAGCAAGCTCAATCGTCGTTTGACTTAAGTTCAAAAATTGACCGAGCTTTCGTTTAGACGGTAATTTCGTGCCGTACGCTAAACGTCCGGCAATAATTTCGTTTCGGATCTGTTGATAAAGTTGTTCATAAAGTGGTTTTTCTTGATCGCGTGTAAGTTGAAACGATAGCATATCCATCTCGTATGACTCCTTCATAATAATCTGACCTGTTGAAATCATCATAAACTGATACTTTTAAAAGTGTCAACGTTCCGTATACTAAAGGAGTGAAAGTCAACCAAGGGGGAATGGATATGGAACGTCAACAAGGAACGGATCGTGTCAAACGTGGAATGGCTGAAATGCAAAAGGGTGGCGTCATCATGGATGTCGTCAATGCGGAACAAGCGAAGATTGCGGAAGCAGCAGGAGCTGTTGCAGTCATGGCACTCGAGCGTGTCCCGTCTGATATTCGTCGTGACGGAGGTGTCGCACGAATGGCAGACCCGTTGATTACGGAAGAAGTACTCGGAGCGGTCTCGATTCCCGTCATGGCAAAATGCCGGATCGGTCATATCGTCGAGGCACGTGTACTTGAATCAATGGGAGTCGATTTCATCGATGAGAGTGAAGTCCTGACTCCAGCAGATGAGCAATATCATTTATTGAAGTCAGAGTTCACCGTGCCGTTCGTCTGTGGCGCACGTGATCTTGGGGAAGCCGCTCGTCGCATCGCAGAAGGAGCCGCGATGATTCGGACGAAAGGCGAGCCAGGGACTGGGAACGTCGTCGAAGCTGTTCGCCATATGCGACAAATTCAAGCACAATTGAATCAGATTTTACATGTCAGTCCAGATGAATTGATGACATTTGCGAAAGAATGGGGTGCTCCGTACGAAGTATTACGTGATATTCGGACACAGGGACGGTTACCGGTCGTCAATTTTGCAGCCGGGGGAGTCGCGACACCAGCTGATGCCGCACTCATGATGCATCTTGGGGCAGATGGTGTCTTCGTTGGATCAGGAATCTTTAAATCAGAACACCCAGAACGTGTCGCTCGGGCGATTGTCGAAGCCGTTACGTATAAAGATGATTTTGAGCGGATTGCGTCTTTATCCAAAGGACTTGGAACAGCGATGAAAGGGATCGATGTCACATCGATGCCGTTTGAAGAACGGATGGCGACACGCGGATGGTAATTGGTATTCTTGATGTTCAAGGTGCGGTCCGTGAACATCGACAGCAACTTGAAGGTCTTAATGTCGATGTCGTTCTCGTCAAACAAGTGAGCGATCTCGATGGACTCGATGGACTCGTCTTACCAGGAGGCGAATCGACCGCGATGCGTCGATTGATCGAACGCTATGAATTACTGGAACCGCTTCGGGAAAAAGCGACGACGTTACCGATGTTCGGAACATGTGCTGGAATGATTCTACTCGCAACCGCTGTCGAAGCAGGTCAGAGTCATCTCAACGCGATCTCGATGACGGTCCGTCGAAATGCCTTCGGTCGACAAATCGATTCATTTGAAGGATTGCTACCGGTTGAAGGAATTGAAGAGCCGATCGAAGCAGTGTTCATTCGAGCGCCATTGATTCTGTCTGTTGGGGAAGGAACACGAGTGATTGCGAAAGTCGAAGACCAGATCGTTGCTGTCGAGACATCATTACACCTCGCGTGTTCGTTTCACCCTGAATTGACAGAGGACGATCGCTTGCACCGCTATTTTTTACAAAAAATCAAACAGCGGCAGTCCGTCCGTTCATAAAGCGTGGAAGCATCTGACAGGTTCTACTGTCAGGTGCTTCTTTTGTGCTACACTATTCGTAAAACGAATGATTGAGTGAAGGAGAGACACGATGAAACGAATTTTACTACTCTGTTTAAGTGTGCTCCTAGTCGTAGGATTTCCTACAGCGGGACAAGCAGCACCTTCGATTCAAGCAGAGTCTTACATAATGGCCGATGCGGTCACAGGGAAAATCCTCCTTAAATCGGAAGCGGATGTTTCGTTGCCTCCTGCTTCGATGACGAAGCTGATGACGCTCTACCTCGTCAGACGACAAATTGAATTGAAAAAACTGACGTGGGATCAAAAAATCACGCCGAGTGCAAAAGTGTTAAAGCTTGCGAAGACGTCCGGAATCGCGCGTGTTCCAGTTAAAGCTAAAACATACACAGTTCGCGAGATGTATAATGCGGCGTTCATCAAATCGGCCAATGATGCAGCGGTCATGCTAGCAGAAACTGTCGCCGGTTCAGAAGCGACGTTCGTTGAAAAGATGAATGAGACAGCAAAACAGTTCGGGATGAACGACACGGAGTATGCGAATGCCTCTGGTCTAGATGCTGTCGATGCGACCCTTCCAGGAACGAATTTGATGACAGCGACGGATATCGCCTTACTCGTCATTCGCTACATCAAGGATTACCCGGATGCACTGGATGTGACGAACAAAACACAGATGAAACTTGATGGAGAGGTATTAAATAACTCGAATAAGATGCTGACGAAGGAAAAATTCGCATATGCCGGCATGCGGGGGATGAAGACCGGAACGACTGATTTAGCCGGTTATTGCTTCGCGAGCGTAACAACGCGGGATAATATGACGCTTGTCACGGTCGTCATGCGAACGGATTCCGATCAAGCCCGTTTCAAGGAAACGAAAAAGCTACTCGACTATGGTTTTGCGACGTTTGAGCCATTGACGTATTACGGAAAAGGGGAACGGATCAAAGACGTTCTTCCGATTAAAGGGGCAACCGTCCGAAAGCTAGACGTCGTCACGGACGGTTCGTTATACGTTACGGTCTTAAAACAAGCGGAGACGCGGGAACCACGGTTCGACTTCTCCAAAACAACGGCTCCCGTAACGAAACAAGAAGTCGTTGGGACGGTGCAGGTCGCGGACGATGGGATCTATCTACCAGGATTTGAGACACCCCGCGTGAATTTATATAGCGCAACTGCGGTTCCACTTGCGAGTGTTCCGACACGTCTCGTCCGTGCTTGGACAGCGTGGTCGAAGCAAATTGAACAAGCGATTCAACAATCGACTCTTGTCAACTTCCAAGGCGATGGTGTAAAGTAAGACTAATCTCATAAAGATGCTATGAACGGACCAAGTAGATGTATCGATACTGTTAAGAGAGCTAGTGGGTGGTGTGAACTAGTCAGATCGATGGATTGAATCGAGCCGGATCGCACACCTTGCGAACAAGGTGCGGGTACGCCCGTTATCGCGTCTTAAGTTGGCTAGATGTGTCTAGCAATGAGGGTGGCAACGCGGATCCAGGTGATTCGTCCCTTTTCGGTAGGAATACCGGAAAGAGACGAGTCGCCTTTTTTTATGACATAAAGGAGGAATTACAGATGATTGATATTAAACGATTACGCCAAGATTTTGACGCCATTCAAGAAAAGTTAGCGCACCGAGGAGAGGACTTGACGGACATGAACCGTTTCCTTGCACTTGATGAGAAACGCCGAGAACTAATTGCGCGGACCGAAGTATTGAAAGCAGAACGAAATGAAGCAACGAAAAAAATCGCTGAACTCAAGCGCAATAAAGAAAATGCGGATGAAGCGATCGCTGCGATGCGTAGTGTTGGAGACGAGATCAAGACGCTTGACGACGAGTTACGCGATGTTGAAGCGACATTGAACCAGCTACTCCTCGGTATTCCAAACATTCCACATGACAGCGTACCGGTCGGTTCTTCTGAAGACGATAACGTCGTCTTACGTGAAGTCGGTGACAAACCAGCGTTTGACTTCGAAGCGGTCCCGCACTGGGATTTGATGGAGCAATTAAAAATCGTCGATGTCGAGCGTGCCGGAAAAGTCACAGGTAGCCGTTTCGTCTTTTACCGCGGAGCGGGGGCACGTCTTGAGCGGGCATTGATCAACTTCATGATGGATCTTCACCAAGATCAGCATGGCTACACAGAAATCTTGCCACCACTCATGGTCAACCGTGACTCTATGACAGGAACAGGACAATTGCCGAAGTTCGAAGAGGATGCCTTTAAGATTGAAGAGACGAACTACTTCCTCGTACCGACAGCAGAAGTTCCGGTGACGAACATGCACCGTGAAGAAATCCTAACAGCAGATCAGTTACCGATCGGTTATGCAGCATACAGCCAATGTTTCCGTTCAGAAGCAGGTTCTGCCGGACGCGATACGCGCGGTTTGATCCGTCAGCACCAATTCAATAAAGTTGAACTCGTTCGTTTCGTCAAACCAGAAGAATCTTACGAGCAGCTCGAATTGTTAACAGGACAAGCGGAAACGGTCTTGAAAAAGCTAAAGCTTCCGTATCAAGTGTTGAGCATGTGTACAGCTGATCTCGGATTCACGGCTGCGAAGAAATACGACATCGAAGTCTGGATGCCAAGCCAAGGCGTTTATCGTGAAATCTCTTCTTGTTCAAACTTTGAAGATTTCCAAGCACGCCGGGCACAAATCCGTTTCCGCCGCGAAGCGAACGCAAAACCAGAATTCGTTCATACGTTAAACGGTTCTGCCCTTGCAGTCGGTCGGACAGTTGCTGCGATCTTAGAGAACTACCAGCAAGCGGATGGATCAGTTGTTATTCCAGAAGTGCTTCGTCCATACATGGGTGGTCTTGAAGTGATTCAAGCTTAAGTCAGAAGGGGGAGTAATCCCCCTTTCTGTATTTTAAAAAGTTTTTTTAGAAAAGGTCTTTACACGTTAAAAGGCAGATGCTATCATAATTAATGTCAGGAAAACAGACAGGTCATCATTGATCTGGTAAGAAGTACGGAGGCGTACTCAAGTGGTTTAAGAGAACGGTCTTGAAAACCGTCAGGCGGCGAAAGCCGTGCGTGGGTTCGAATCCCACCGCCTCCTCCATTTTTATTTTTTGACAACGACATGCACGTTTTATAGCTTGGAGGCGTACTCAAGTGGTTTAAGAGAACGGTCTTGAAAACCGTCAGGCGGCGAAAGCCGTGCGTGGGTTCGAATCCCACCGCCTCCTCCACTTCTTTTTTTTTACCCAAAAATAAATATAATCATGGAGTCGTACCCAAGTCCGGCTGAAGGGGACGGACTCGAAATCCGTTAGGGGTCGCAAGGCTCGCGTGGGTTCGAATCCCACCGACTCCGCTTTTTATGAAGCATCTCAATTTTGAGGTGCTTTTTTGTTGCATCGATTTCTTCGTGCGTGCTATGGTTGCCTACGTGAAAAACGAAGAAGAGGTGGACGAAATGAACGAACAAACAAAAGAATCGTTGCTTTCGCATTATGCGATGACGATGACATATGTAAAAGACTTAGAACAGATTTCAGAAGAGACGTGGCGGACGTCGTATGCAGAAGGTAAGTGGACAGTTGCTGAGATCATCGGTCACTTATCACCATGGGATCGCTTCATGGTCGCAGAGCGTATTCCGTACTTGCTCGCGGGTGAACCATTCCGAGTCGCACCGGATAGCCAAGCGGTCAATGAGGAAGCGGCGAAGATGAGCCGTGAGCAGCAACGGATCTTGACGATTGATGAGTTTTTAGTCAGCCGTGACTTGTTGCGCCGTGCAGTCGAATTGATTCCGGAAGAACGCCTGCAGGACAAGGTCGTCATTAAAGACAAAGAATTGACGATCGGTCAGTTCCTCGGAGCAATGGCTCAACATGATTTACACCATATGGAACAAATCAATCAAGTGATTGGTTAATGCGAGGGAGATGCGAAACGCGTCTCCTTTTTTGCGCAAAAAAAGATCCGCCTAAGAGGCAGATCTAATCAGTTAGCGTGTATTGGCAATACGAGCAACTTCAAGCTGCTTTTCAATCTTCGCGAGAATCCGGTCGATGGATTCTGGCTCGTTCAGTAAATCGTATTCGTCGATCGACAAGCGGAGTACCGGGCAGATCGTGAAGTTATTGATCCAGTTCGTATAGCGTTCGTACATCTCTTCCCAATATTCGATGGGTGTCTGTTGCTCCATCTCACGTCCGCGAAGACGAATTCGTTCTAGTACTTGTTCGAATGAGCCTTCAAGATAGATCAAAAGATCCGGATGTGGGAAGAATGGTGTCATGACCATTGCGTCAAACAAACTTGAGTATGTCTCGTAATCCGTTGGAGACATCGTTCCTTTTTCAAAATGCATCTTAGCAAAGATCCCTGTATCTTCATAGATCGAACGATCTTGGATGAAACCACCACCGTATTGGAAAATCCGCTTTTGCTCCTTGAAGCGTTCAGCGAGGAAATAGATTTGGAGGTGGAAGCTCCAACGCTCGAAATCATGATAGAATTTATCCAAGTAAGGGTTTGTATCGACTTTTTCGAGTGACGTCCGGAAACCAAGGGCATCTGCTAATCCGTTTGTGATCGTTGATTTACCGATCCCGACCATACCGCCGATCGTAATGACGGCATCTGCCGGGATGTTGTATTGTTCGCGTAGCTTCAAGTTCATGCGTGGTTCGCTCCTTCATATAATTCGTTCCGGATCGTCGTCAAGACGTACTCGAGATCTTCCGGTCGCTTGACGAAGTCGAGTGCATCCCCGTCGAAACGGATGATTTTGACTTCCGGATGTTTGGCTTGGTATTCCGTGACGAATGTCTCGTAATCCTCGGCCAATTGTTCGAGATAAGCACGTGACATATTTTCTTCGATTTCTCGTCCGCGCAGCGCAACACGTTTCATCAAGGTGTCGATGCTTGCGTTCAAATAGATGACAGCATCCGGTTTCGGCATGTCTGTCGTCAGGATCGAATAGATTTGTTCGTACTTCTCAAGATGCTCTACCTTTAGAGAGCGGTGTGCAAAAATCAAGTTCTTAAAGATATGATAATCAGCAACGACAGAGCGTTGTTTACTGAGGTAATGACGTTCGATATCATCGAGTTGTTTGAAGCGATTGCACAAGAAGAACATTTCCGTCTGGAAGCTCCATTCTTCGATATCTTCATAGAACTTTCCAAGAAAGGGATTTTCTTCGACGATTTCGCGTAACATAGAAAAAGAGAAATGGTGACTGATGGCGTTCGCAAGTGATGTTTTGCCTACACCAATCGGTCCTTCAACCGTTATGAACATATACAATGACCCTCCGTTCAGCAAAGTGCAATTTATATTTTAGCACAAAGAAGTACGACTTGCTGAAGTTTCAAAAGGAGAATTTTTTTAGAGTGAGGAGTATCATCGATGGAACGACAGGAACACTATATGCGTCTTGCAATCGAAGAGGCAAAAAAGGCAGAAGCGATCGGTGAAGTTCCGATTGGATGTGTCATCGTCAAAGATGATGAAGTCATCGCGACGGGTTACAATCACCGGGAAACGGATCAGCAGGCGACGGCACATGCCGAGTTGATCGCGATTGAGGAAGCTTGCCGAAAGCTCGGGAACTGGCGACTTGAAGGGTGTGAGCTCTACGTGACGCTTGAACCTTGTCCAATGTGTGCTGGGGCCATCATGCTGTCACGGATCGAACATGTCATCTTTGGTGCCGTTGATCCAAAGGGTGGATGCTGTGGAACACTGATGAACCTAGTGCAAGACGATCGGTTCAATCATGTCTCAGAGCTGACGAGCGGTATATTAGAAAAAGAGTGTGGTGAGATGCTAACGACGTTCTTTCGGGAACTGCGCGCGAAAAAGAAAGCGCGAAAGCGGGCAATGGGTTGCATCACACCAGATGAAACAGTATAATGAAAAAGCACTGAAACAAGGTGCCACTAAAAATCGATAAACCATTTGCCGTGCTAGGTGGGGATGTAGCGGTTCCCTGTCACTCGCAATCCGCTATAGCGAGACTGAATTCCATGTCGAGGGATATGATTGGTGTGGTCTGCCTCACGTAAGTAGCGTTGACGTTTGAGTCCTACGCAACAGATACCCATGAACCAGGTCAGGTCCGGAAGGAAGCAGCCTTAAGTGGTGCTCTCTGTGTGTTGTAGGGGTGCTTGGACTGAGCAGGCTGCGTGAGTAACGCATGTTGAACATATTTCAGAATATGGTGCGCGGCAGTTTAATTTTTAAAGACAAGTCTACAGCCGGTTTCGGTTGTAGACTTTTTTAGGTAAAATAGAATGAGGAACTTAAAAAGAGGAGGCGCAAACTTGGCCTATCAAGCACTATACCGCGTGTACCGTCCGCAACGATTCGACGAAGTCGTTGGACAAGCGCATATCACCCGTACGATCCAAAATGCATTGATGGAGGGACGGATGTCCCACGCCTATCTATTTTCGGGTCCTCGTGGAACAGGAAAGACGAGTCTTGCCAAAATCATCGCCAAAGCGATCAACTGTGAGCATGCTCCGGTCAAAGAACCGTGTAATACGTGCCCGACGTGTCTTGCGATTACAGAAGGATCAAGTCCGGACGTCTTCGAAATCGATGCGGCTTCCAATAACGGCGTAGATGAGATTCGGGAAATCCGGGATAAAGTCAAATATCCCCCTTCGGAAGCAGCCTATAAAGTCTATATCATTGATGAAGTGCATATGTTGTCGACAGGTGCCTTTAATGCCTTGCTCAAAACACTAGAAGAACCGCCGGCGCACGCCATCTTCATCTTAGCAACGACAGAACCACATAAAATCCCGGCGACGATCATCTCACGTTGTCAACGTTTCGATGTGAAGCGGCATGAAGTTGATCAACTCGTAGAGCGGATGCAATACATCTTAAAAGACCAATCGATCGAGTACTCGGATACGGCATTACGATTGATTGCCCGAGCGGCGGATGGTGGTATGCGTGATGCGCTGAGTCTGCTCGACCAAGCGGTTGCTTTTTCGAATGGTGATCTAAACGATGCGGCTGTTCTTGAAGTAACAGGGGCAGTAGAAGATGAAGCGTTATTGAATATTGCCCGTGCCTTACATGAACATCAAGTTGATCAGTTATTGCAGACGCTTGAAACGATGCAACGAGCGGGAAAAGATCTAAAACGTTTCGTTGAGGATCTCGTCTTCTTTTACCGGGACACTTTGTTGTTGAAAGCCTCTCCTACAGCTGTCGACTTGCTAGAGCGTGCTCGCCCAACGGATGAGTTCAAACAATTCGTTGAATCGATTGAAGCGGAGACGTGCTTTACGATCATTGATCAGTTACATGACTGCCAACAACAGATGCGATTGACGAATCATCCGCGGGTCCTCGTTGAGATTGCCTTCATTCAGATTGCGGAACAAGGGAGAACGACGGGACAGATCGTCCAATCGTTGCAACAGGAAGTCCGCGAGATGAAAGAACAGATGCATCAGTGGAAGTCAAATGGTGTTCCGGCTCAAGAAGCGGCTGCACCACAAGCACAACCGAAGCGAAAACAAGGACGACCGACCGTTCGGATCGCGAAAGAGCGCATTCGTCAAATGTTAGGGCGAGCAGAAAAAGCTCAGCTACGTGAGATTCAAGAGAGATGGGATCACATCTTAAAATGGATATTAAAAGAAGATGGACCAATTTACTCGTTACTTCATGAAAGTAAACCGGTTCTTTGTTCGGCGGATACGTTGCTGATTGAATTCGATGACGGTAAAGGATGGCACTTTGAACAGGTCATGACGAATGAACGAACACGTTTTGTGATTGAAGAAGCATTGTATGAAGTATGCGGCGTCAAACGCGAAATTTTAGCGATTCTTTCAAAGGATTGGCATGAACTGAAAGCAGAGTTTGTTGCTAAGCGAAATAGTAGTAGTATAGAAGAGAAGGAAACAAAACAAGAATCGGAGAGCGATCAGTTATTGTCCGAGACGCTTGGTCGTTTTGGTGATATCGTAGAGTTCGAAGATTAAATTCGAGGAGGAATACAGATGCGCGGAATGGGAAACATGAACAATATGATGAAACAGATGCAAAAGATGCAAAAGGATATGGCGAAAGCACAAGAAGAGCTAAAAGACTTAACAGTGACAGGTACAGCAGGCGGAGAGATGGTCTCAGTCGTTGCAGATGGTCATAAAAATATTGTAGATGTCATCATTAAAGAAGAAGTCGTCGATCCAGATGATGTTGAAATGATTCAAGATCTCGTCTTAGCTGCAACAAACGATGCTTTGAAGAAGGTCGATGAACTCGTCTCAAGTAAAATGGGGAAATTCACACAAGGTATGAATCTGCCGGGAATGTTTTAATTCGTAGGAGGAAACCACTTGCAATATCCTGAAGCGATTAGTCGTTTGATCGAAAGTTTTACGAAACTGCCGGGGATTGGTCCGAAGACAGCAGTTCGTCTAGCGTTTCATGTCCTTGATATGGAAGAGGACGATGTCTTAATGTTCGGAAAGGCATTGGTCAGTGCGAAGCGCGACATTGCCTACTGTAGTGTCTGCGGGAATATCACGGATCAAGATCCTTGTTATGTATGTACAGATAAACATCGAAACCGTACGATCGTCTGTGTCGTTCAAGATTCAAGAGATGTCATTGCAATGGAAAAAATGCGAGATTACCAAGGGTTGTATCATGTCTTGCATGGAGCGATCAGTCCAATGGAAGGAATCGGTCCGGAGGATATCAATGTATCGAGTCTACTAACACGTCTTCAAGCGGACGAAGCGATTACGGAAGTTATCTTAGCGACCAATCCGAACATTGAAGGAGAAGCGACAGCGATGTACCTATCGCGTCTGTTAAAGCCAACGGGTATTCGGATCACTCGGATTGCCCATGGTCTTCCGGTTGGTGGAGATCTTGAATACGCAGATGAAGTGACGTTATCTCGTGCAATGGAGGGACGTCGCGAACTATGAGTTGGTTTCGAAAGAAGATTCGCAGTGAGTACGACCAGCGTTTGTTAGAAGAATTAGCAAAAGCAAAAGAAGATTATTTGATGAAGCGTCATCTGTTAGAAATCAGCTATGATGACTATGGTGATTTAGAAGCACAAATGAAGTTAGCGGAATCACTGTATTTCTTCTATATAAGCGAAGCAAAAAGAAGACGCGTCTCATTGATGATGAAGTAAACCGCAGCCATTCTTGTCTGCGGTTTTTACATGCTCTAAAAAAACTATAAGTTATTTTAATAAAGTAGTTGCACATGTCTAATTATCGTGATATATTAATTCATGTCCTTAAGAGGACGAGCGCTTACAGAAAACAAGTAAAAAACAATTTCAAAAAAGTTGTTGACTTCTTGTTTCAGACTTGGTATTCTAATTGAGTCGCCAAAACAGGCGCGTACGAACTTTGAAAACTGAACGATGAGGCAAAAATCGTATTCTACGGAATACAAACATGAATGAAGCGCAAGCTTCGTCAATCGTGACTTCGGTCACAAAAACGAGCAAGTCAAACACTTTATGGAGA
>NZ_JBUZOM010000008.1:0-6046 GCF_056764755.1 Exiguobacterium sp. HSB13
CTTAGGCTATGTACAGGGCTCTCCGTCCTTCCCCTGCTAACGTCGCATCACCTACTGGAACTGCGGTGATGACCGATCCATTCTACTGCGTCGGCTGGATGAACCTACTCGTTTAAAGAGCGAGTGCAGACCTCTTTTTTATGTAAGACCAAAACAAAAAGGACATCATTCGATAGCAGGTTTCGTAAAACTCGCTACTGAACGATGTCCTTTTTCTGTACTAAAGCCTTGAATGTTCGAGGTTTCCTTAGTATGATAAGTTCATCTTAGTTGAAGTCACGGCCATGTGTCTTCAACGATCAATAGCTAGTGCTTGAACACTCGCTATTCAAAAGCGTCACTTCGTTGATCATCTACTCGTTTGGCGACAAGTAGGTGGGAGAAGTGGCGTTTTTTGTTGTTCCGTTCGTATTTGGTTACTGATTATTGTACGCTTACATCTTTTTTCTGACAATATCAAAATAGTCATTAATTAAAAAAAGATGATAATATGCTCCTAAATCAAATTTTTACGTGATATTTTTTTATAAGTTAAAATATTCACGACGAATACGTTCTGAATAATAATCACCTAAATCTTCAAATATGTTTAAAAGCTCTGTGTAAGTATTATCGTCATCTCCAACCTTGTTCCAAAATTCAGCACCAATTAGGACTGATGGATCGTTGTCCATATTAAAAATACGATACGGTACAGCATGCCTTGCTAGTCTATAATTTTCTCCTTCACCAGCAGGGTTAAACGGAAGTACAAAATACGTTTCTACATCTGCAACAGAAGAAACAAGAAGCATATCTCTTTTAGCACGTTCCAATTGGTCTAAATTTGGCTTAACAGTTTTTAACCCATAAAATTCTTCAACTCCATTAGCTCTTCGAATATACAGATCAAACTTTACAGATATGTCTGTATAATTCTCATTCTGTAATCTCCGCACTTCATTAAGCTCATTTATCCAGTTAGGTCTTCTGCCCGCCCCACGATGCTCTCTAAGAATATTTTCTATTTGTTCAACTTTCCAAGTATTGATATGTACCCTGACATCATGCTGGTTGCTAGCGTAGGCTCCGGTTCCTTCGGCAATTATTTGAGCAATCTGTTCAAATATCCCTTGTCCTAATATTGTTACGAAAGACCTTTCAAATCTAGAACCTTTCCAAACTTCCTCTGGAACTAATCTTGCTCCAAATGGATTGATTGTTCTAAGAAGATCACCATCAAATGGCTCATCGTATACTCTGCGTTGAATAAGCCGATCCATTATAGGACTGATGTGATTAATGATTCTGTCTCTTGTTTGTTGATTCATAATTATCCCCCTTGAATTTTATGGAAATAATTATCTCACAACAGCAAAAAAAAGACTTTAGTTATTTCACTAAAGTCTTTTCGTTTATTTTATTCAAAATCGCTTTCCCTATTACTTCTGCCAGTTTAACGGGAACTGCATTACCGATTTGAACATATTGTTTAGCTAATGTGCCGTTAACAAAATATCCATCAGGAAAAGTCTGTACAGCCAAATACTCTTGAATACTTAAAGGACGATGTTCGTAAGGATGACCTAATACTGTACTTTTTTGTACTGGTGATGTCAGTACAGTTGGCGAAGGGGCATGAGCATAAATCCTTCTATAAAAACCAACTCGTCCTCCTGTGCTATTAAAAGCACCTCCCATTGCTTCTTCAATGAGTTCTTCAGGGAGATGTCTCCAATAACCTCCACCTTCCGGTACCAATCTCATAAATCGAAGTCGATCTTCGGAATAGTTAGCGTGACTGTGTTGAACATTTTCTAAAGTGTCCATAACTTCTTTAAAAGAAACCCATTTTTTTTGTTCACCCTTAGGTTCTTTAAAATGAGTAGGCTCAGGAAATTCAAATTTCTTTTCTAAATCTTTTCTGAAACCAATGAAAAAAACTCTCTCTCTCGTTTGAGGAACACCGTAATCAGCAGCATTCACTAATTTATAGACCACATCATAATCTGTAAATTTACTCAAAATGTGCTTTAAGGCTGTACCTTTTTTTTCATCATCTTCAAGATCCGGAAAACCGTCACCGCGCTCTGCGTGAGGACGATTTCTCAAAGGTGCTGAAAGCAACCCTTTTACATTTTCCAACAAGAATGCTTTAGGTTTTACTTCTGATATTAATTCTGCGAATTTCAACATCGCCTTACCGCCTGCCGAACCAAAAGCCAAACGATTACCTGCGGTTGAAAATGATTGGCACGGACTTCCTCCAAAAATCAAATCTATTTCTTCTGAAGTTTTTAAGCCTGCATCTAAAAGCAATTTTTCTTTTGAATAATTCATTATGTCGCCTTGCTTAACATTAAGATTCGGGAAATTTGTTTTCAACGTTTGGCAATAAAGATCCTCTAACTCGACAGCGAGTTTTATATCAAACCCAGCATTTTTCAAACCCATATCTAAACCACCTGCTCCTGCAAAGAAAGAAACAGCATTATTCATATATTACACCTCGCAAAAATTCTTTGAATACAATGCAGTATAGCACCTATTTCCCTATCGGTCCATACCTGATTTCAAGCAAATTTCATTTGGATTTTTCGCCTAAATAACTTTTAGATTGAAAAAAGGGGATCGGGGAAATTTCCCCGACAAGCTGTATTTGCGCTACGAAGTGGCTAGCAAATACGAAGCTTGCCAACCCCTCTATGCATAGAATATGATGGACGAGTAAAAGGATTTTACTCGTCCATCTTTCGAGGCATAATTCGTACATATTCAGAGGGGGCGGTTGTTATGAAGGCGAACCGAAAAGAGAACCGACAGGTCAATTTTCGAGTGAGTGAATCCGAATTTGATAAGCTTTCTGAGATAGCAGAAAGCTTTCAAATGAGTGTGCCAGCTTATGTCAAAAAGCAGGCACAAGGATCGAGAATGCGGCCACCGAAGATTGATCGAGAGGGTGCATTTGAGATTGCTCGTCAATTGCGTGCGATTGGGAACAACGTAAATCAGATGACCAAACATGCAAATGAGGGCAAATCAGTACCGAAAGAAGAACTGGAAAACATACAGAAGGAGTTGAATCAGATATGGCAACAATTCAACTCGGCAATACAAAAGTAGCCAACAAACTCATTTCCTACGCTGAGAAACGGGCAGAAGAACGATCAGGAGTCGATTGTCCACCGGAGTATGCCAAGTCTCAGATGAAGGCGACGAGAGAATTATGGGGCAAACCGGACGGAATTCAAGCCCACCATGTCATTCAGTCCTTTAAGCCGGGGGAAGTGACAGCCAAACAAGCGAACGAGATTGGGCAAGAACTCGCTCGAGCCATCTCCAAAGGGCATGAAGCCGTCATTTACACCCATACGGACAAAGAACATATTCATAACCACATCATCATCAATGCCGTGAATTTCGAGAGTGGCAGCAAGTATCAGTCCTCGAAGAAAGATCTTCATCGGATTCGGGAAGAGAGCGATCGACTCTGTCTCGAACAAGGATTGTCGGTCATCCTCAAGCGAGAAGCGCCCGTGCGCTATACATTGGCGGAGAAAGCCCTTCTCGAGAAGGGCAAGTCTTCCTGGAAGGACGACATCCGGACGAAGATTGAGGAAGCAAAAGACGAAACAGCAAGCTATGAAGCGTTCAAAAGCTATCTATCAGAGAAATACAGCATCGAGGTCCGAGAACGGGGCAAAACGACGACCTATTATGATCATGCGAACAATAAACGGGTACGAGACAACAAATTAGGGTCTGATTACGAGAGGGAGGTCATCAAAGATGGGTTTGAAAAGTCAATTGGATACGAAGAATCGCGACATGGTGAAGTCGGAAGAAGCATCGGAATACCGAACGGGGAACGAACAGGATCAGGAAACCCTTCAGACACCCTCGCCTTTAATCGAGAACGAGCAGGAGCTGTTGATGCGTCTGAGAGCCGTCGAGGGCTATCTGTCGACCGTCCTGCAGGAGGTCGTTCAAAAGGAGATGACGTTCCAACAGGAAATCGAGAATCTCGTTCAGATCAGCAAGAGCACGGAAGAACTGATGGCTTTGACTATGAAGAATTCGACCGAAAGCTTGAACAATCGAAGCAAAGCGCTCGAAAATCATACCAGCAAAACAAACGAACAACTTCAGGCATTGCTCGGGACGTACTCGAAACAACTCAGTCAGAACCAGCAAACTCTTCACGAGCAGCTGAAGAACATTCAGAGTACACACCTCGAGCAACTGAACATGAGCCACAAACTAATCAAAGACCAACTCGAACAGGTCGGCGACCTAGTGAACAGCAACATCCTCGCCCAACAGAGCCGACTCGAGAAGATGCTCGAGAACAACACGCAGAAGATCGAGACGGAAATGAACAACATCAAGAGCAAACACGATCAGCAACTAAACGACATCTCAACAAGTCTCACGAACAAGATTTCGAACGTTAAGTGGAAAATTTTTAAAACGGAATGGCTCGATGCAGCAAAACAAGGACTAATGACTGCAGTATTCCTTGTTCCAATCTATCTTCTATTTCGTTTTGTAGCTTCGCTAGCTAATATCAATTTACCGTAAATAAAAAGTGCCACAGAAAAATTCCGTGGCACTTTTTATTTACGGTAAACCCTGAACAGAAGTGAAGTTTTGGTTCGACATAGGTACGACCATGAAAAGAAGACTTTAACCGAACAACGATTGTACATTAAGTATAGAAAGCACATTCAAAAAAATAAAAAGGGGTCGATTAAATTTGAAAAAAAAGAACAGAAAAGAAAAACAGAAAAAAAGTACAGGTCAGATTGTAGAGATAGCAGCAAATGCTCTAAAAGGCATTTTTTACGGTATAAAAACCTTCCTCTTGTTCTGACGAACATCAAAAAAGTTTGTGAAAAGGGGCGATTCCGCCCCTTTTTTTCCTGTTTGGCTCTGCAGCACGCGTAACGTTGCGAGGAATTGTCATTTCACGCAAACTTAGTTCTTTTAAAAAATTGTTGAAGAAAAGATACGTTCATGCAGTTCAGCCGCTTCAGGATTTTTTTCGCTCCACTCTTTCCATGATAATCTCCACTCTTGCAATGATGGTGTAGATAATGTCGGCATATCAAATGCCAATTCCATTTTTCCCTTTAACTCTTCAAGCTTCACATCGCGAGCAATCGTCCGTTCCATCTTCATTATTTCATCATACATTGCTTGATGTTCTTCAAACTTGTTCATAGAAAATCCCTCCATTGCTTTTTTATTCTTCGATCATTACACATTCATTCTATCATTAGCTTTTCATCAACTTCTTTACCTTCTTCGCCCGATGGATTATCTAAAGAATTTCGCTTTTCGTGAACTACCGCACTCCGTTTTCGGCGTTTACGCCTTCACTTCGTTTGCTGGCGTACTGCGTCACATTGAATGGACTCGCTTCGCTCCCTCCTTCAACGCTCCTCGCACGACATGTTCTCCAGTCGTTGATCTTCATCTTTCCGGTATTTTCTATTCCTTTTTTTTATTAAAAAGACTTGTAGAACCCGAAAAGCGAGAACATACTGCGGTAGGAAGGCGAGGAAAACGGCTGTTTGGGCAGACTAACCCCTTGAAAATAAAAGGATTAAATCTGCCCAACGTTTCTGCGTCCAGTGTAGGACGAGGTATCCGTATGCCCAGGCGTTCCAAGACTGCAGGGGAATCACACCCCCACAATATGACTCGTTGCGCTTCATCGCGCACACAAGGCGTTTCCACGCCCTACCTTGCTGCCTTTCGGCGACTCGTCATATAATCCACTCTGAAGTGACCAAAAGCTACCTCAGGTCGTGTCACAGCAATCATACAGCCGCCTACTAGGAAATTCCCCACCGTTTGTCGTGGGACTGCCTACGGTCTCGTACCATATGACCCTGTTTGAACCTTCTCAACGATCTTTACCGTATCCCGTCGGGACTTAGGCTATGTACAGGGCTCTCCGTCCTTCCCCTGCTAACGTCGCATCACCTACTGGAACTGCGGTGATGACCGATCCATTCTACTGCGTCGGCTGGATGAACCTACTCGTTTAAAGAGCGAGTGC
>NZ_JBUZOM010000009.1:0-5749 GCF_056764755.1 Exiguobacterium sp. HSB13
CTTAGGCTATGTACAGGGCTCTCCGTCCTTCCCCTGCTAACGTCGCATCACCTACTGGAACTGCGGTGATGACCGATCCATTCTACTGCGTCGGCTGGATGAACCTACTCGTTTAAAGAGCGAGTGCTGACCTCTTTTTATGTAAGACCAAAACAAAAAGGACATCGTTCAGTAGCGAGTTTCGTGAAACTTGCTACTGAACGATGTCCTTTTTCTACACTAAAACCTTGAACATTAAAGGTTTCCTTAGTATGATAAGTGCATCTAAGTTGGAGTCACGTGCTGTGTGCCTCCAACGATCAATAGCAAGTGTTTCAGCACTCGCTATTCAAAAGCGTCACTTCGTTGATCATCTACTCGTCGCCAAACGAGCAGATGGGAGAAGTGGCGTTTTTTGTTATTCCGTCCGTATTTTGTTACTGATTATTGTACGCTTACATCAATTTTCTGACAACGATTAATTTTGTTTTTTTCAAATTATTTAAGATCTCCCTCAGCTTTTTCAACCATAAAACACTTGAAAACACTTAGATTGTTTTCAAAAAATGAAATCGGGAAATCCACTACAGTAATCATTTTTACTAATTTGAATGACTTGGAGTGGTTTTTATGGAACAAAAAAGAAAAGGATTTTCTTCATATTTCCGTTCGGAAACAGATGAAGCAGGACGGAATATGTCGTGGGGATCGATCTTCGCAGGTGTTGTCACATTCTTATCGTTATTAATCATGTTCAGTTTAATTGGTTCTGCAATTGGTCTCGGAGTAACAGACGTAACATCGAACAATCCATTTGACGGTGTAGGAACAGGACTTATTATCTGGGCTGTTTTATCATTACTAATTTCTTTGTTTGCTGCTGGATTCATTGCAGGTGTGACATCTTCTCGCGCAGGACTTGTTCACGGATTTTTAACTTGGGCGACAAGCATCCTCTTACTCGTGGCACTTCTAACATTCACAACGATTAATACGTTCCAAACAGTAGGATCTGTATTAGGTTCTGTTGGAGGCGCAGCAGGAAAAGGTGTTAGTTCTGTCGCATCAACAGCAACGGATGCTGTAAGTTCTGGATTCGATTCAGTAACGAAAAACGTTTCAAATGTAGATACAAAAGAGCTTGAAGGTAACGTGGAAGATGTTTTAAAAGATACTGACATTCCAGAACTACAACCTGATTACCTTCAAGGACAACTGGATGCTGTAAAAGATGACGTCACTGAAGCTGGGAAACAAGCAATCACGAAACCTGAAGACTTCGATAAGATTGTAAAAGACCTGGGCGATTCGTTAACAGAGCGTTCTGAAAAAATTCAAAACTCAGTAGATGAAGACGCGATTGCACAAGCAGTAGCTAAAAATACAGACCTCTCACAAAAAGAAGCTGATGAAGCTACGAAAAATATCGTTGATGGTTTGAATCAAGCAACAAGTGAGACAAGTAAACAAATCGAGAACGCACAACAAACACTAGAAGAAACGTCAGCTGATCTTAAGAAAACGGTCGAAGATGTCCGTGTCCAAACAGAACAAGCAACTCAAACAGCTGCCAAAGTTTCGATCTGGGGATTTGTAGCTCTCTTGCTTACTATGATTGTCACATCAATTGCAGGTATTGTCGGTTCACGAGTAGCTTCGCGTGGTAAAGTTGCCAACCAGTAAACGTATAGAAACGATCCTTCGGGATCGTTTTTTTTATGTAAAAATACGTAACTTACACTTGGGAAGGCTTTCTCACGTTTTGTATAAACGCATTCGGGAACTACTCACATATACCTAAAAATACAAAGGAGAGATTTTTTTATGTCTACTGGAGCAGATAAAAAAGCAGATGGTCTTGTCGATAAAGTTGCCGGAAAAGCGAAAGAGCTTTTAGGAAAGACAACTGGAGATAAATCAACAGAACGAGAAGGAAAGAAAGATCAGTTTAAAGGCGATGTGAAAGATAGCGCCGGAAACATCCAACAAAAATTCGAAGGTAAGAAATAAGGCTTTCGTTTTTAGGTACTTCCTAAAGGAAGTACCTTTTTTCGTCTGAGTGACGAAAAAACAGTCTCTAATTTTTTAGAGAAAGGGGCTCGGGGAAACCCCCGACAAGCTGTATGTGCGTCACGAAGTGGCTAGCAAATACGAAGCTTGCCAACCCCTCTATGCATAGAATATGATGGACGAGTAAGGGCATTTACTCGTCCATCATTCGGCGCATAATTCGTATGTATTCAGAGGGGGCGGTTGTTATGAAAGCGAACCGAAAAGAGAACCGACAGGTCAATTTTCGTGTGAGTGAAGACGAGTTTGAGAAACTTTCTGAGATAGCAGAAAGTTTTCAAATGAGTGTGCCGGCTTATGTGAAGAAGCAGGCACAAGGAGCGAGAATGAGACCCCCGAAGATCGATCGGGAGGGCGCATTCGAGATTGCCCGTCAGTTGCGTGCCATCGGGAACAACGTGAACCAGATGAGCAAGCACGCGAATGAGGGCAAGACAGTTCCGAAAGAGGAACTGGTCAATCTACAGAAGGAGTTGAATCAGATATGGCAACAATTCAACTCGGCAATACAAAAGTAGCCAACAAGCTGATCTCCTATGCGGAGAAACGGGCAGAAGAACGATCAGGCGTCGATTGTCCTCCGGAGTACGCCAAGTCTCAGATGAAGGCGACAAGAGAACTCTGGGGCAAACCAGACGGGATTCAAGCCCATCACGTCATCCAGTCCTTCAAGCCGGGGGAAGTGACGGCACGACAAGCGAACGAAATCGGGCAGGAACTCGCTCGATCCATCTCCAAGGGGCATGAAGCCGTCATCTACACGCATACGGACAAGGAGCATATCCATAACCACATCATCATCAATGCCGTGAACTTCGAGAACGGCAGCAAGTACCAATCCTCAAAGAAAGACCTTCATCGGATTCGGGAGAAGAGCGATCAGCTCTGTCTCGAGCAAGGATTGTCGGTCGTCCTCAAGCGAGAGGCACCCGTTCGCTATACATTGGCGGAGAAAGCCCTTCTCGAGAAGGGCAAGTCTTCCTGGAAGGACGACATCCGGACGAAGATCGAGGAAGCGAGAGACGCCACAGCAAGCTATGAAGAGTTCAAAAGCTACCTGTCGGAGAAACACAACATCGAGGTAAGAGAACGGGGTAAAACAACGACCTATTACGACCATGAAAACAATAAACGAGTACGAGACAACAAACTAGGATCTGATTATGAGAGGGAGGTCATTAAGGATGGGTTTGAAAAGTCAGTTGGATACGAAGAATCGCGACATGGTGAAGTCGGAAGAAGCATCGGAATACCGAACGGGGAACGAACAGGAGCAGGAAACCCTTCAGACACCCTCACCTTTGATCGAGAACGAGCAGGAGCTACTGATGCGCCTGAGAGCCGTCGAGGGCTATCTGTCGACCGTGCTGCAGGAAGTCGTCCAGAAAGAGATGACATTCCAACAGGAGATCGAGAACCTCGTCCAGATCAGCAAGAGCACGGAAGAAGTTCTGACTTCGACTATACAGAATTCAACCGAAAGCTTGAGCAATCGAAGCAAAGCGCTCGAAAATCATACCAGCAAAACAAACGAACAACTGCAGGCATTACTCGGGACGTACTCGAAGCAACTCAGTCAGAACCAGCAAACCCTTCACGAGCAGCTGAAGAACATTCAGAGTACACACCTCGAGCAACTGAACACGAGCCACAAACTGATCAACGACGAACTCGAGCAGATCGGCGACCTGGTGAACAGCAACATCCTCGCCCAACAGAGCCGACTCGAGCAGATGCTCGCGAACAACACGCAGAAAATCGAGACGGAGATGAACAATCTCAAGAGCAGGCACGACCAGCAACTAAACGACATCTCAACAAGTCTCACGAGCAAGATTTCGAGCGTTAAGTGGAAAATCTTCAAGACAGAATGGCTCGACGCAGGAAAACAAGGACTGATGACAGCCATATTCCTCGTGCCGATCTATCTTCTATTTCGTTTCGTCGCTTCACTAGCAGGCATTGAATTACCCTGATTTTAATTAAAAAAGATTGTGAAAACGGTCGATTTCGACCGTTTTTTTCGTGCTTGGCTCTGCAGCGTCGTCATCGTTGCGAGGAATTGTCATTTCACGCAACGATGATGTTTTTTTGTGATTTCAGAGCACGCGAGCGTTCGAGACTTCACGATACAATTTAATCTCTTCCGGATGCTGGGCTTCCCACTCGATATTTTGCAGCAGTGGGATTTGGATCGCCCCCTCCATCTCTGACATCAAGTTCGCCAATCGGACGTCACGGCGATTCGTGTTCGGATCCTCAAGAATTTCTTCGAAATCTTTTCGGAAGTTCGCTAAAGTTTTCATTTTTTCATCCTCCTCATTTTTGCTTTCGTACGTAGTCCTGCAGGACGCCTTCGACGAGTTCGTAGAGTTTCACGTCGTTCTCGAGTGCGATATGCTTCAGACGCTTGTGGAGCGTCACGTCGAGGTCGAGCGAGACCTTCTTCCGGATGATTCGTTGCGGTTTCGTCTCGATCTCGAAATAGCTATCGTCGAGTTGGGACTGTCCGGTCACCGGATCCACACGCAATGGATCCGTCGCTCGATTCTTTTTCTCCTTCACCCGTGTCGATTGGACGAAGTCCAGGACACGCTTCTGGGCATTCGGGTGGTCTCCAGCAATCTGCCAACGCTTCGTCTGTTGGTCGAACGTCGCCCCAGCCTGTTTCAAGGCTTCTCGGAGCTTCTCCTTGCCTACTGGAGCATGCTGTTTCGCGATATCTAGGAACTTCATACGCTTGTTCAGTTCCGTCACGTCAAGGATCGTCAGTTCCATTTCTCTCATGCTTCTCCCCCTTTACATTCTATAACTGTCTTATTATTTAACCTTTTACCCTCTTAAGTTTCTGCTTTATAGGGCTAGACACCTGCATTCTTTTTTTAAAATGTGCTGTTCCAGATCGTTCGGTAGTTGATATAAACAACCCATCTCAAGATCCCTTTTTTCTCTCTGGATGCCTGTTTAAGATTCTCGCTTTCCTGTACTACCGCACTTCGTTCCGGCGTTTACGCCTTCACTTCGCTTGCTGGCGCACTGCGGGATGTTGAATGGACTCGCTTCGCTCCCTCCTTCAACATCCCTCGCACGACACATGAACCCGTCGTTGATCTTCATCTTTCCGGCACTTTCTATTCCTTTTTTTAATGAAAAAGACTTGTAGAACCAGAAGAGCGAGGGCATACTGCGGGAGGCAGGCGAGGAAAACGGCTGGATGGGCAGACTAACCCCTTGCAAAAAGGAAAGAGTTAAATCTGCCCATCGGTGCACTGCGTCCAGTGTAGGACGAGGTATCCGTATGTCTAGGCGTTCCAAGATTGCAGGGGAATCTCGCCCCTACGATATGACTCGCTGCGCTCTCGCGCACACAAGGCGTTTCCACGCCCTACCTTGCTGCCTTTCGGCGACTCGTCATATAACCCACTGTATGGCGGCCCAAAGCCGTCATACGTCGTGTCACAGCAATCATACAGCCGCCTACTAGGAAATTCCCCACCGTTTGTCGTGGGACTGCCTACGGTCTCGTACCATATGACCCCGTCTGAACCTCTCAACGATCTTTACCGTATCCCTTCGGGACTTAGGCTATGTACAGGGCTCTCCGTCCTTCCCCTGCTAACGTCGCATCACCTACTGGAACTGCGGTGATGACCGATCCATTCTACTGCGTCGGCTGGATGAACCTACTCGTTTAAAGAGC
>NZ_JBUZOM010000010.1:0-4906 GCF_056764755.1 Exiguobacterium sp. HSB13
TGTTCTGCCGTTCTCAACGGCGGAACCTGCCAACCGGCGAGGGAGCCCCTCAAGAATTGAGGGGTTGGGGAGTTGAGTTTTTGACTTTTCGCTGTATGCAGCGACCGTCGATCCGACGGCATTCTTTACCCTCGGAGAGCGCACCTTTACGAAGTAAAGTATAGTGCGCTATACTATACAAAATTATAAAGATGAGGTGATCTACATTTCTACGATTATTTCTATGGTTTTTTCTATGTTGGTTTCTACACTTAATTTTGTAAAAGATTTTTTTCAATCTTTAGCTGATACTGAAAATCTTATCGCTTTTATCGCAGCTGTTATTGGGATAGTTAATCTATTTATTATTACTCGTACTTACATACTAGATCACAGTAAGGAATTTAAGTCCGTTGTATCTATAAAGGCAATTAAAAAAAGAATAGAAGATGCCAGACCAGAACTAGCTAATCCATTGGCTTTACAAGACGACTATTATATTAATTCAACGAGTACAAGTCATATTTTTTACGATAAAGATGACAAGTACTTATTTGGTGCTGAGAATGGTTACTCTTCAACCTTCCATTCGACATATGACTGGTACTTTGAAATTCAAAACCTAGGTAACTATCCATCCAAAGATATTGAATTAAAGTATGTGATTTCAATTGAAAAATTTAAACAAACTTACTCTGAAAATGAATTAGGTGAACTACTTTTCATTGAAGATCCATACGTAGATATAGTTATTGATATGACAGAAAAAGTACCTTATCTTGCTGCAGGAGAAACGAAAAAAATCTTCGTAACTAATTTAAATGGAGAATTTCCTATAGCGTCTCTTAAAATAACCTCATTTAAATCAGAAAACATGACTTTTGTTGATACTGACACAATTATAGATTCTTATACTCATGCAAAAATACAAAATTACGTTACTTTCAAAGAAGAAAACATTGTTGAATTAGCAGGGGTGTCTTTAGAAGAACTTCCTCAGAAATTTGGAGGTCTTAGATTTAAAGAGAAAAGAGCTTGGTGGCAAGGGGAAGTGAAGGAATGAGTTCAAAGTTAGTATGTAGGATGGCTAAAGTAAAGAAAAATGATGTGAAAGGTTATCAGATTCACAATCAAAGAGAACGAGAAAGTAAGACCAATCCTGACATCAATTCTTCACTATCCCATCTCAATCGAGACTATATCAATGCCCAACATATCAGCTACATGGAAAAGTGGAAAGAAGCATTTGAATCTCAAAATGAAAGTAAACGTGCTTTAAGAAAAGATGCAGTCTATTTCAATGAGTTCGTGGTAGGTTCTGATCGTGATTTTTTCAAAGATATGAATCAGTCAGAAAAAGAAAGATTCTTCAAAGTCGCCACTGATTTCTTCAAAGAGCGATATGGAGAACAAAATATCCTATATTCCGTTGCTCATTTCGATGAATTGAAGGGCGCTGGCGCTCATGCTCATATCGCTATCGTGCCTATGCGAGACGGAAAACTTCAGAGCAAAAACGTCTTCAATCGTATTGAATTGAAATCAATACAGACACTACTGCCTGAGCATTTGCAAAAGCATGGCTTTGATATTGAACGAGGGAAAGAGGGTTCGAAGGCTCAACACATCGATACGGCCACGTACAAGGTGCTCAAGGCACAAGAAGCGGTCTTGGATGCGGAACAGCAGCGAGAGGCAGTCCAAAGTGATACGAAGCTACTGGAAGCCAAACGAGAGGGATTGAAAGGGTTGTTCGAGAAGGTAGAACGGCTCGATAGCCTGGAATACGAAGATCAGAAGACAATGTTCGGCAAAGAAACAGGAAAAATCGTCATGGATCGAGAGGATTTCGAAGAAATGCGTGCCCTCGCGATGATGAAAGTACCCGATATGGAGTTCAAGAACGAAGAATTACGAAGAGAAATCACTGTTTTGCAGTCCAAGATTGAGCAGAAAGACGACAGGATCAGCAACCTTCAGAAGAAATACGAGATTGCTTCAGCACAAGCAGAACGCTATAAATCAGGATTGGAAGACGTTGTAGAAGAACGAGTCTCCGAACGCTTAGAAGAGAAATTGACGGAACTGAAGGAACATCATGCAAAAGAATTGACGAGAGAAATTGCGGATAAGAATCTCTTTCTTCAAGAAGCCGAACAACTGGAACGGAAACTGGACATTACGAAAAGGAACGTCAATGTCTTAGAAAGCGAAAAACGTTGGCTTGAGAAGGAAAATGACGAGCTGCAGGCGATTAACGAAGACTTAACAAAAGAAAATAAAGGGCTAAACGAACAGCTTCAAAAAGCAAACGAGACGATGAAAGCATGGATAGAACGATTTGATCAGGCTGTCCAAAAAAAGGTCTCTGACATGTTGAATGTTGTAAGGGCTTCTGTTCATAGAGCGACGAGAGAATGGCTGATTGAGAAGTTGCCTGATAATCAAAAAATCGGGCTGGATCATATGACAGATCACGCACGAATCAGTAAGAGAGCCAATGAAATGCTTCCAGAAATCGTTGAAGAAAGAGATACCATGATAAAAAAACGCGAGCGAGATCGTAATATGGATCTAGAACGATAATTTCTTTTGTACTGATGAAATCAGTCATTATGTAACGATATATCAGCACAAGCAAAAAGCCCCTTATTTCAGGGGCTTTTCTTTACTTAAGTTCGAATTAAGCAACGTGTAAAATCTGTTTTATTTTTCACTTAAAAATAGCTTAGTGAAAAACATTTAGTTTACGTCTTTAATAGTGATTTGCTTGTGTTTTTCGACTTGGATTTGTGCTTTAACAGTTTGTTCTTGCTCGCTTTCAGTCAAAATAATGTTAGCCCCGAATTTTCCATGTTGGAAGTTGTTCCCCCAACTAGTCCAAGCAATTTGTTTATTAACTGCATAGACATTAGATGTTCCTGATTTATAAACGTCAATGTACTTTTTGTCTTTTAAAAGTTTTATAGCCCTTGCTACTGTAGTTCTACTGATATCAAAGGTTTCTTGTAAAACTTGTTGAGAACAAATGACTGCGTTGTAAGAATCCATATTGTTAATCAAAAACTTGAAGATCCGGTATGCAACAGGAGATTTAGCCATAAGCCAATCTTCTGCTTTATAAGCATCTTTATTCATTTGGACCCACCTCCTGTAAGGACTCTTCTTTTGTTGCTTTATTTCTTCTTCTTCCCGCAACTTCTCTTCTTCAATTTGTCTTTCTCTTTGTTCAAAAGATAAAGACAAAGGATTTAACAGATTTGATTCTTTCGAAACAGAAATCTCTCGCATTTTTAAATCCTCCCCTTATGTATCACCCTATGATACCTATATGTATCATTTTTGCTACATCTTGCTCCATATATGAAACAATACACGACTTATAAGACACAATCAATACCAAATTTGAAACAAGATGTATCAACTATGTGTCATCAGCTGTGATACATATATGTATCACCCTATGCTACATAAGAAGTCTATTTTACATTGGTGTTAAGCCATTTCTTAAATGTTCCCTCTTATATCTTATAAGAACGCCCCTTTTCTTTCGATTCAATTTCTAAAACTAAACGGTTCAAGTCTATCGGACTAAACACTTCAATACGCTGAACTTCAGTCATAGATCGATCATTGATTTAGAGAACTGAACGCACTCATTCCGGCTTTTAAGCCTTCATTTCGTTTGTCGGACTGTTAGACCGCCGAACGTGTTCTCGCTATGCTCGCCCCCATTCACCGATCTCCCAGTACACGTGAGCCAGTCGGATATTCTCATTTTCAATCGTCGCGAGGAGGTTGGGGCGTTTGGAGACTCTCTAGAAACGATTTTAAGAGCGTTTACGACTTGAGTCGTAGAAAACCCTATCAAGACGTAGCAAAGGGGCTTAAAATCGAAATATGAGTGATTTAGATGCAATTAGGAGGCGATCTTATGAAAGTAGACTTGAATCCAGCAAACTATGATCCAGAAAGATGGGCTGCGATCGAGAGATTAAAACATCTGCAGTTAGTTGAAGGATTGACGATGAACATAGAAACCTTGGATGTAGATCAAGAAGGATTTATTTTACTTGATCCAGATAATCCATCGCATCGAGAGTGGTTTGAATCGGAGTAATAAGTTTTTTTCAAGATTTCGATTAAAAACTGATCATTTTTCCAAATAGAAGTCGTTAAGGCTGTTCGTTCGCTTTTTTGAACAGTATAATTAAATTTAATATTACGTTTGTCAATGCTTGTTATTTTCGGTAGGCGTAATACACTATTATCAAGGCTGAATCAGAACTCACAACACTACCGTTTTTAGAAAGGTGGTGATGCGAGTATGAAAATAATCTTCGAGTTATCGGTTGATCCGATGACGATTTTCGTAATGTGGAGTTTCTTAACAACTGGAAGCCTTCCGCAAAAAAAAGAAAAGCCCTAACCTTTAAGGTTAAGACTTCGACAAAAAAATGTTCTGATTCAAGACTCAAACGTTGCAGCGTTTGGGTCTTTTGCCTTTTCGAGACGTTCATTATTTTTTGCTTTTGTAGCGAAAAAATGCAACATCTTGTTAGAAAAGTACAACATCTGTTGTAGAAAATATACCACTTGTAATGATCAAATGCATCACTCATATGCATACAAAAATGAGGAAATTCTTCTGAAAAGCATAAAAATATGTCGTAAATGGATGATATTTTATTGTATTTGAAGATATGGATAGCGTATATGAGGGTCAACGGTAGCGGAACGAGCGTAGCGAAGTGAGCATAAGGAGTTGACGCTCTAGATGTACCAAGACCCTCTCGGTGCTGTTCTGCCGTTCTCAACGGCGGAACCTGCCAACCGGCGAGGGAGCCCCTCAAGAATTGAGGGGTTGGGGAGTTGAGTTTTTGACTTTTCGCTGTATGCAGCGACCGTCGATCCGACGGCATTCTTT
>NZ_JBUZOM010000012.1:0-1353 GCF_056764755.1 Exiguobacterium sp. HSB13
GCGGAGTCCCGTAGGGACGTAGGTCACGATTTCACACTGCCAAGAAAAGCCTCTAGTGAGGGGGAAGGCGCCAGTACCGTAAACCGACACAGGTAGGCGAGATGAGAATTCTAAGACGCGCGGGATAACTCTCGTTAAGGAACTCGGCAAAATGGTCCCGTAACTTCGGGAGAAGGGACGCTCTACATGAGTAGAGCCGCAGTGAATAGGCCCAAACGACTGTTTAGCAAAAACACAGGTCTCTGCTAAATCGCAAGATGACGTATAGGGGCTGACGCCTGCCCGGTGCTGGAAGGTTAAGGGGATGGGTTAGCGCAAGCGAAGCTTTGAACCGAAGCCCCAGTAAACGGCGGCCGTAACTATAACGGTCCTAAGGTAGCGAAATTCCTTGTCGGGTAAGTTCCGACCCGCACGAAAGGCGTAACGATTTGGGCACTGTCTCAACGAGAGACCCGGTGAAATCATAGTACCTGTGAAGATGCAGGTTACCCGCGACAGGACGGAAAGACCCCATGGAGCTTTACTACAGCCTGATATTGAGGCTTTGTGCATGATGTACAGGATAGGCGGGAGACGTCGAGCCCGGAGCGCCAGCTTCGGAGGAGTCACCCTTGGGATACCGCCCTTCATGCATAGAGTCTCTAACTCGCAGCCGTAATCCGGCTGGAGGACCGTGTCAGGCGGGTAGTTTGACTGGGGCGGTCGCCTCCTAAACAGTAACGGAGGCGCCCAAAGGTTCCCTCAGAATGGTTGGAAATCATTCGTAGAGCGCAAAGGCAGAAGGGAGCTTGACTGCGAGACCTACAAGTCGAGCAGGGACGAAAGTCGGGCTTAGTGATCCGGTGGTTCCGCATGGAAGGGCCATCGCTCAACGGATAAAAGCTACCCTGGGGATAACAGGCTGATCTCCCCCAAGAGTCCACATCGACGGGGAGGTTTGGCACCTCGATGTCGGCTCATCGCATCCTGGGGCTGGAGTAGGTCCCAAGGGTTGGGCTGTTCGCCCATTAAAGCGGTACGCGAGCTGGGTTCAGAACGTCGTGAGACAGTTCGGTCCCTATCCGTCGTGGGCGCAGGAAATTTGAGGAGAGCTGTCCTTAGTACGAGAGGACCGGGATGGACGCACCGCTGGTGTACCAGTTGTTCCGCCAGGAGCATCGCTGGGTAGCTACGTGCGGACGGGATAAATGCTGAAAGCATCTAAGCATGAAGCCCCCTCCAAGATGAGATTTCCCTTTGAGTAATCAAGAAAGACCCCTCAGAGACGATGAGGTAGATAGGTCACGGGTGGAAGCATGGCGACATGTGGAGCTGAGTGATACTAATCGGTCGAGGCCTTGTTCTAGCAGATGC
>NZ_JBUZOM010000013.1:0-1235 GCF_056764755.1 Exiguobacterium sp. HSB13
GCGAGCCCGTCGTCTGGTGACGATAGCCAAGTGGTCACACCCGTTCCCATGCCGAACACGGAAGTTAAGCACTTGAACGCCGAAAGTAGTTGGGGGCTTCCCCCTGTGAGGATAGGACGTTGCCAGGTTTTTGTTTTTTTAATAAAACAATTGACAGACTTACATAGATGTTTTATCATTATAGAAGTCGTCACCTTATACTTAAAACGGTCCTGTGGTGTAGCGGTTAACATGCCTGCCTGTCACGCAGGAGATCGCGGGTTCGAATCCCGTCAGGACCGCCATTTTAATATCGGCTTTGTAGCTCAGTTGGTAGAGCAAAGGACTGAAAATCCTTGTGTCGGCGGTTCGATTCCGTCCAAAGCCACCATTTCTTTTGCCGGTGTAGCTCAGCTGGTAGAGCAACTGACTTGTAATCAGTAGGTCGCGGGTTCGACTCCTGTTGCCGGCACCATTTTTATTTTGGCGATTGTGGCGAAGTGGTTAACGCACCGGATTGTGATTCCGGCATTCGTGGGTTCAATTCCCATCAGTCGCCCCATTTTTTTAACTTCATATCATTTATGTGTCATTAGCTCAGTTGGTAGAGCATCTGACTTTTAATCAGAGGGTCGCAGGTTCGAATCCTGCATGACACACCATTTTTATGCGGGTGTGGCGGAATTGGTAGACGCGCTAGATTTAGGATCTAGTGTCTTTGACGTGGGGGTTCAAGTCCCTTCACCCGTACCATTTATATGCGGAAGTAGTTCAGTGGTAGAATACGACCTTGCCAAGGTCGGGGTCGCGGGTTCGAATCCCGTCTTCCGCTCCATTTATATTTGAATAGCATTATGCGGTCGTGGCGGAATCGGTAGACGCGCTAGGTTGAGGGCCTAGTGGTGGCAACATCGTGGAGGTTCAAGTCCTCTCGACCGCACCATATGATGCACCCTTAGCTCAGCTGGATAGAGTACTTGACTACGAATCAAGGGGTCGGGAGTTCGAATCTCTCAGGGTGCACTTTTCGGGAAGTAGCTCAGCTTGGTAGAGCACTTGGTTTGGGACCAAGGGGTCGCAGGTTCGAATCCTGTCTTCCCGACCATTATTTTCATACGAAATACATTGGACTTTGAAAACTGAACGATGAGGCAAAAATCGTATTCTACGGAATACAAACATGAATGAAGCGCAAGCTTCGTCAATCGTGACTTCGGTCACAACAACGAGCAAGTCAAACACTTTATGGAGAGTTT
>NZ_JBUZOM010000014.1:0-1191 GCF_056764755.1 Exiguobacterium sp. HSB13
GCCGAAGAAGGTGACAGCCCTGTAGCTGAAACTGTTTTCCCTCCAGAGTGGATCCTGAGTACGGCGGGACACGTGAAACCCCGTCGGAATCCGGGAGGACCATCTCCCAAGGCTAAATACTCCCTAGTGACCGATAGTGAACCAGTACCGTGAGGGAAAGGTGAAAAGCACCCCGGAAGGGGAGTGAAATAGATCCTGAAACCGTATGCCTACAAGTAGTCAGAGCCCGTTAACGGGTGATGGCGTGCCTTTTGTAGAATGAACCGGCGAGTTACGATAACGCGCGAGGTTAAGCCGATGAGGCGGAGCCGTAGCGAAAGCGAGTCTGAACAGGGCGTTCAGTGCGTTGTCGTAGACCCGAAACCAGGTGATCTACCCATGTCCAGGATGAAGGTCAGGTAACACTGACTGGAGGTCCGAACCCACGCACGTTGAAAAGTGCGGGGATGAGGTGTGGGTAGCGGTGAAATGCCAATCGAACCTGGAGATAGCTGGTTCTCCCCGAAATAGCTTTAGGGCTAGCCTCGAGGTTGAGAGTTCTGGAGGTAGAGCACTGATTGGACTAGGGGCCCCCACAGGGTTACCGAATTCAGTTAAACTCCGAATGCCAGCAACTTATACTCGGGAGTCAGACTGCGAGTGATAAGATCCGTAGTCAAGAGGGAAACAGCCCAGACCGCCAGCTAAGGTCCCAAAGTGTATGTTAAGTGGAAAAGGATGTGGCGCTGCCTAGACAGCTAGGATGTTGGCTTAGAAGCAGCCACCATTCAAAGAGTGCGTAATAGCTCACTAGTCGAGTGGCGCCGCGCCGAAAATGTAACGGGGCTAAACATACCACCGAAGCTGCGGATTCCGTAAGGAATGGTAGGGGAGCGTTCCAAACCGCTGTGAAGCTGTACCGGAAGGAGCAGTGGAGCGTTTGGAAGTGAGAATGCCGGTGTGAGTAGCGAAAAGAGGGGTGAGAATCCCCTCCGTCGAAAGCCCAAGGTTTCCTGAGGAAGGCTCGTCCGCTCAGGGTTAGTCTGGACCTAAGCCGAGGCCGAAAGGCGTAGGCGATGGATAACAGGTTGATATTCCTGTACCGCCGATCCACCGTTTGAACAATGGGGGGACGCAGGAGGATAGTGACGCATGCGGATGGAAGTGCATGTGCAAGTTTCAAGACCGTCTGATTGGCAAATCCGTCAGGCA
>NZ_JBUZOM010000015.1:0-875 GCF_056764755.1 Exiguobacterium sp. HSB13
CTCCATAAAGTGTTTGACTTGCTCGTTTTTGTGACCGAAGTCACGATTGACGAAGCTTGCGCTTCATTCGTTTTTGTATTCCGTAGAATACGATTTTTGCCTCATCGTTCAGTTTTCAAAGTTCGTCATAAAAATTGGTGGAGCCTAGCGGGATCGAACCGCTGACCTCCTGCGTGCAAGGCAGGCGCTCTCCCAGCTGAGCTAAGGCCCCATTAAAGGGATGAAATTGAAGATGGTCGGGAAGACAGGATTCGAACCTGCGACCCCTTGGTCCCAAACCAAGTGCTCTACCAAGCTGAGCTACTTCCCGAAAATGCACCCTGAGAGATTCGAACTCCCGACCCCTTGATTCGTAGTCAAGTACTCTATCCAGCTGAGCTAAGGGTGCGGAATATAAGGATCAAACAGCAAACATCAAAATGAAAATGGTACCGAGGGCCGGAATCGAACCGGCACGGGGAAACCCCCGCAGGATTTTAAGTCCTGTGCGTCTACCAGTTCCGCCACCCCGGCAGGGATATAAAAGGTAGAACCTTCATTCATAATTGAATTCTGGTGATCATTGAAGATAAAGATGGTGCCGGCAACAGGAGTCGAACCCGCGACCTACTGATTACAAGTCAGTTGCTCTACCAGCTGAGCTACACCGGCAAGTGTAATAAAAAATGGTGGAGGATGACGGGATCGAACCGCCGACCCCCTGCTTGTAAGGCAGGTGCTCTCCCAGCTGAGCTAATCCTCCATATGTATCGCCTGGCAGCGTCCTATCCTCACAGGGGGAAGCCCCCAACTACTTTCGGCGTTCAAGTGCTTAACTTCCGTGTTCGGCATGGGAACGGGTGTGACCACTTGGCTATCGCCACCAGACATTTATT
>NZ_JBUZOM010000016.1:0-588 GCF_056764755.1 Exiguobacterium sp. HSB13
CGTTCAGCACATTAAAAGCTTCCGTCACCGGCAAGGAAGCAACCATCTATACGGCCGGTCCGATGATTCCCGCCGTAACACATGTCTCCTGATCACGTGGTAATTGATCGAGCAGACAATGCAGACATGGCGTCTCCCCAGGACGGACGGTAAACGTGATTCCGTAACTGCCGACGCAACCTCCGTAAATCCACGGAATCGAACTCATCAACGCCATGTCGTTCATCAGCAAACGAATATCGAAATTGTCCGTCGCGTCGATGATCAGATCGATATCATCGAGAAGCCACTTCAGCGCTGCCCGGTCGACGTCTACTACATGCGCTTCGATCGTCACCGTCGAATTGATCTCTTCAAGCCGTGCTTTTGCGGCAATCGCTTTTGGTACGATATGACGCGCATCGTCTTCGGTATAAATCTTTTGTCGTTGTAGATTACTCCACTCGACATAAACACGGGCGACGATTCCGACGACGCCGACACCGGCGCGGACGAATTGCTCTGACGACGCCGTTCCGTGCGCTCCCATACCGCTGAGCCTGATGCTAGCCTGTCGCCAGCGGCCTTCTTCCGCTTCCTCCATCGTTC
>NZ_JBUZOM010000017.1:0-521 GCF_056764755.1 Exiguobacterium sp. HSB13
GGAAGCCTGCGGGGGGAGTGCAGTGGAATGAGCGGCGGACGGGTGAGTAACACGTAAGTAAGCTGCCTCAAGGATTGAGTTGACTCCGAGAAACCGGGGCTCATACCGTACAGTTCAACGTCCCGCATGGTCCGCTGATGAAAGGCGCTTCGGCGTAACCTTGAGAAGGTCTTGCGGTGCATTAGCTAGTTGGTGGGGTAACGGCCCACCAAGGCGACGATGCATAGCCGACCTGAGAGGGTGTTCGGCCACACTGGGACTGAGACACGGCCCAGACTCCTAGGGGAGGCAGCAGTAGGGAATCTTCCACAATGGACGAAAGTCTGATGGAGAAACGCCGCGTGAGTGCTGAAGGTTTTCGGATCGTAAAACTCTGTTGTAAGTGAAGAACACGTACGAGAGGTAATGCTCGTACGTAGACGGTACCTTACGAGAAAGCTACGGCTAACTACGTGCCAGCAGCCGCGGTACTACCTGTATCTTAAATACATCTCCGAGACCAGGAGACCCTTTGGAATCTC
>NZ_JBUZOM010000018.1:0-508 GCF_056764755.1 Exiguobacterium sp. HSB13
GTTATGGGGAACAGAATTCCCGAAGAAGTTGTTGAACAGATTCGGACATCATCCGATATTGTAGAAGTCATTGGTGAATACGTTCAACTTAGAAAACAGGGGCGTAACTATTTCGGCCTTTGTCCATTTCATGGTGAGAATTCTCCTTCATTCTCTGTTTCATCTGATAAGCAAATTTTTCATTGCTTCGGATGTGGAGAAGGTGGAAATGTATTTTCCTTTCTAATGAAAATGGAAGGACTGGCTTTTACCGAGGCTGTTCAAAAGCTAGGCGAAAGAAATGGAATTGCGGTTGCAGAGTATACATCAGGGCAAGGACAACAAGAAGACATATCTGATGACACTGTCATCATGCAACAAGCTCATGAATTATTGAAAAAGTATTATCATCATTTATTAGTAAATACGGAAGAGGGAAATGAAGCACTTTCATATTTATTAAACCGTGGTATTACGAAAGAGATGATTGAGAAGTTTGAAATTGGTTATGCATCACCTGCCTGGGATG
>NZ_JBUZOM010000019.1:0-507 GCF_056764755.1 Exiguobacterium sp. HSB13
TTCAAGCAGGAGCAGACAAACAAGGATCCAAAGGGATACGTAGGATGGGAGATGTGTATAAGAGACAGAACGGATTGGTTGTGGCATACCAATCGAAGCAATCAAACGCTTAAAAGCAGACGGAAATCCGAACAAGATTTTCGCCGGTGGGAATGTTCAGGAAGGAGGCGGGTTACGTGGGGTTCAAACTGTCGCACACTTGCTCAAACCATCAATCGCCTTTGCTGTCGATACAGGTATCCCGGGGGACACGCCAGGAATGACTGATCGTGAAGCATTGTCGAAATTAGGTGAAGGCGATCAAGTCATCATGTTTGATGCAACGATGATCGCACATCGCGGACGAATTGATTTCGTGACGAAAGGTGCAACAGAAGAAAATATCGAGTAACAACTGGACTTAACACCAGGTGGCGGAACGGATGCAGCGAAGGTCAACTTATCGAATACAGGTGATCCATAACTTGCATTGACTGTACCGGTCCTGTCTATTATACACATCTGCGG
>NZ_JBUZOM010000020.1:0-493 GCF_056764755.1 Exiguobacterium sp. HSB13
GAGGGGCCGAAGATGTTAGAAAAGTACAGGATGAAGATATGGGAAAAATTCAACACGGCAATACAAAATTGACCAAAAAGCTGACCTCCTAGGCGGAGAAACGGGAAGAAGAACGATCAGGCGTCGTTTGTCCTCCGGAGTACGCCAAGTCTCAGAGGAAGGCGACAAGAGATCTCTGGGGCAAACCAGACGGGATTCAAGCCCATCACGTCATCCAGTCCTTCAAGCCGGGGGAAGTGACGTCACGACAAGCGAACGAAATCGGGCAGGAACTCGCTCGATTCATCTCCAAGGGGCATGAAGACGTCATCTACACGCATACGGACAAGGCGCATATCCATAACCACATCATCATCAATGCCGTGAACTTCGAGAACGGCAGCAAGTAACAATACTCAAAAAAAGACCTTCATCGTATTCGGGAGAAGAGCGATCAGCTCTGTCTCGAGCAAGGCTTTTCGGTCTTCCTCAAGCGAGAGGCACCCGTTGGCTT
>NZ_JBUZOM010000021.1:0-490 GCF_056764755.1 Exiguobacterium sp. HSB13
TCGTTGTCTCGTGCGGTAAGGCGAATAGTTCGCTCAGCGGTCGCTTACCCCCACGGTAATCGAACACTTGAACATCTTCGACAGCGACATCTTGAATCATCAATTGTGGTTTACGGAACCCAGTCCATTCATTGATGTTCAGACTGCCCATCAAATGACTCTCGGATAAAGTCGAGACTTCATCGACAAGGTCGCCGAAGCCGAAGCCGATTGCATCGAGTTCCTTTCCGTCGCCTGATAATAGTGCTTTGACATGCGTCAAATCACGACCGCTCCGTTTCATGTCACGGATCTTCGCCTGCTCGATGACGATTCGTGGCGCGGGATTTCCCATCCCGCAAGGCGCGAGTCGCTGAATATCTTCAATCCACTGAATCGAGACATCACTGACCTGTAGACGTAAATCGACATCAATTGTCGCGATGAAGGCATCGTCTGGCAACGTGCTATCCTGTTCCTTCAAGCGTTGACGTAACGGTTCGACGTCATT
>NZ_JBUZOM010000022.1:0-487 GCF_056764755.1 Exiguobacterium sp. HSB13
GTGTTTAAAAGAGACGTGCTCCGAGCCAGTCAAAACATGAAACGTCTTCTCAAGCGTAGCCCATCAAAATGAGGGCCGCTTTCAGGTGGGACGTGTTTTCCGAAACGGGCAATCAGGCAGTTGCCAGGTTGGGAGGCGATTTCCGGATCTTCGATCGGGAAGAAGACAAAACCACCATGGTTCATCATCTCCTCAATGATCTTCCGGAAATCCAGACCGATAGTCCGCTCCCTTTTAGGTCCCAATGCAAATAATATTCAGTCGTTAAAATCAAAGAGTGTTCCATGGAGGGGTCCAGCATGGAGATTTCAAGTAATTTTTTCCCGATCTGTTGTCTGCGGAACCGAGAGGAGACTTCAATCGCTTCTATTTCCAAGATGTACGGATTGTTTCTTTAAATTCCCGTTTCATAGGGATCAGGGTAACAGCTGGTCTGTATACGCATCTGAAGCTGCCGACGTTCGTACACGTTTGAAGATCGCAGCTC
>NZ_JBUZOM010000023.1:0-485 GCF_056764755.1 Exiguobacterium sp. HSB13
CGTATTCTAGTTGAAGCAACGTGGCGGTATTTAGAACAAGCTATTGAAGCATAAAAAAATCGCTCGTCGTGACTCCGAAAAGGAATCAGGGCGAGCGATTGTTGTCTACTTAACCTAAAATTTCTTGAACACGACCGACTTGTCCGTCTTCTAAACGCACTTTGATCCCGTGCGGATTTCGCGGCGATTTCGTGAGAAGGTCTTTAACGATTCCTTCTGTTCGTTTACCAGTTCGTTGATCTTGATTCAGCACGATGCTGACTTTTAGACCAGGCGTAATATTTTTACGTGTTTTACCATCCATCTGTAAATCCTCCCATCGTTCATTTCCTGTTTGGCTATCAGTATACAATGGTTCAGTCAGTGAAACTTGTTTGTCTCAACGTCGTAACGTGCAAATAGAACAGAATGTCAGAAAAAAGTTTGACTCAATTTGACCCGGTCTATTATACACATCTCATCCCCACCGCTCCCCTATGGAATCT
>NZ_JBUZOM010000024.1:0-481 GCF_056764755.1 Exiguobacterium sp. HSB13
GGATAAGGGACACTCGGTTTATAGGATCGAGGCGACACACGAGAAATAGCAAAATCTTTCGACAGTACACGATCGCGTATTAACGCCTGAACGATTCGTTGCTGACGTTTTTTTTTGTTTTCAGGAAAGCGTAGCGGTTCATAAAGAGAAGGATTGTTCGGAATTGCTGTCAGAAAACTGATTTCAGACCAACTCAACTCACGTGCCGGCTTATTTAACTATGATTTTCCGGCAAGTTCGATACCATAAATATTATTCGCAAAATAGTCTTGATTGGCATACGCCGTCATCAGTTCTTTTTTTGAATATTTTTGCTCCAACGACACAGCAATTAATAACTCTTTTATTTTCCTAGTCTATGTTTTTCCGTTTGATAGATTCGTAATTCTTGCTAGTTGTTGTGTGATCGTACTGCCACCTTGAGATTTAGAATCAGACTGATTTTATGTAAGCGCGCGTAAGATTCCTGTGATGTCATGTC
>NZ_JBUZOM010000025.1:0-480 GCF_056764755.1 Exiguobacterium sp. HSB13
TGGAACATGCCTTCTATCCCTTCTATTAAGATGAACTTCGGCTTCGACGAGACCTATTTTCGTGTCCAGCGTTTTTGTATCTCCCTCCGTTGCCGCTGCGGTAATTCATCGATCATCTGATCGAGGCGTGCTTCGACCGATAGACCGTGAATCTCTGCGAATGGACACTGTTTCCGCTGGGCTTCATAGATATCTGCCCGCAGACGGTCTTCAATCTCCGTCTGGTCCGGTTCTGCGACATTCAGGTCTAAACGTGGTAAAACGGTTTCTTATAGACGTGTGTTGGCTGTCGTTAATTTCAATCGATTTCTCCCTTTTTCATGTTTAAGTATACTGGGTTCTTGGGAAAAATACGTAGTGGAAGTAAAAGATTGCTTGACGAAACGATGAAGAATGTTCAGAATTATTAATATATAGTGTCTGAATCAGACAGAAAGGACGTGCCGGACTTGTCTCTTATACACATCTCCGAGCCTATGC
>NZ_JBUZOM010000026.1:0-478 GCF_056764755.1 Exiguobacterium sp. HSB13
GGTTTGATACCGTCGATTCTGATTTTAAACGTGCGACGATTGCGAGTCTCGAGCACTTTTATGAACTCGGTCATCGACAGATCGCGTTCATCGGTGGTCATCGTGTCATCATGAATCAAAGCGGTGAGTCGTTCATGAGTGAAGGAGAGGATCGCTATCAGACGTACGTCTCTTGGATGAAACAAAAAGAATTGTCTGAGCATATATACGGTCTGCTTTGCGAATGGAAAACACTCGAAGGACTTCGGCTAGGGGAGCAACTGTCTGAACATCGGGATGTCACCGCGGTACTCGTCGCCAGTGATCCGTTGGCAGTCGGCGTGTACCGGGCAGTCCAGCGGACCGGTTATCCGATACTGGAAGACATCTCCATCTCGAGCTTTGCTGATATCGAAATCTCCGAATTCTTAACACCTTCCTCATAGACAGTGAAGGTCCAAACCGTAGAGTAACTGTCTTGTATACTCGTCAGACGCTG
>NZ_JBUZOM010000027.1:0-477 GCF_056764755.1 Exiguobacterium sp. HSB13
AAAGGAGACAGGTTTAAATTGGAGCCAAATCGCCGAGATAATGGGTATAGGAGGGAGGAAAATTGAGGAAATGGGAACGTAAGGCCGTCTCCGTTGGTGGCGGGACAGGACTTTCGACGCTTCTTCTGGGACTGAACCATTCACCGCACGACATAACAGCCATGGTCACGGTCGCTGAGTAGGTGGGTAGTTCTGGTGTTCTGCGGCCGGAATTCAACATGTTGCCGCCAGGAGATATTCGAAACGTCATCGTCTCCTTATCAAAGTCGGAGACGTTGATGGACCGAATCATGCAGTATCGGTTCGAAACAGGGGAAGGTCTGCATGGTCCTTCGCTCGGAAACTTGATGCTGACGGCAGCGACCCCGCTTTGTAACGGTTCGTTCGTCGAAGCAATTGGTGTCATGGGACAATTGTTGAACGCAGAAGGAAAAGTCTATCCGGCGACGGAACGGACGATCACACTCTGTGCCGAGT
>NZ_JBUZOM010000028.1:0-477 GCF_056764755.1 Exiguobacterium sp. HSB13
GGTTTACAGCGTTCGATTGATATTCGCGAAGCGACCGACTATCAGCTTCAACTGAGGTTGACTCCGGCACCAGAAAATGATGGTCGAATTAACGTCAAAATCCGAGACGGTAAACAGGGCGTCTTCGAACGCACTTTGTCTCGTGCTGATATTTTAAATGGTCAAAAACACCAACAACAGATCGGTAATCAGACGGTGACGTATGTTCCGTTACACTTAGCGTTTCCGTACCGGATGACAGAGTTAAATGATGTCTACCAGACGCTTTACGACGGCAAGTTATCCGATATCCCACTCGAGAAGGGACGCTATCAGCGAGAACTATCCTATGCGAGCAAGGTGCCGGCACTCGTCGATTGGAAACATCTACACAAGTTCGCCCGGAACGAGATAGTCACCGATAAAGCCCTCGCCGCACCGGAAGCAGCAGCTAATCGTCCTAGGTATGGCACAGGTACGGAGTATAGGCGGTGTCGT
>NZ_JBUZOM010000029.1:0-475 GCF_056764755.1 Exiguobacterium sp. HSB13
ACTGTAGTTCTACTGATATCAAAGGTTTCTTGTAAAACTTGTTGAGAACAAATGACTGCGTTGTAAGAATCCATATTGTTAATCAAAAACTTGAAGATCCGGTATGCAACAGGAGATTTAGCCATCAGCCAATCTTCTGCTTTATAAGCATCTTTATTCATTTGGACCCACCTCCTGTAAGGACTCTTCTTTTGTTGCTTTATTTCTTCTTCTTCCCGCAACTTCTCTTCTTCAATTTGTCTTTCTCATTGTTCAAAAGATAAAGACAAAGGATTTAACAGATTTGATTCTTTCGAAACAGAAATCTCTCGCATTTTTAAATCCTCCCCTTATGTATCACCCTATGATACCTATATGTATCATTTTTGATACATCTTGCTCCATATATGAAACAATACACGACTTATAAGACACAATCAATACCAAATTTGAAACAAGATGTATCAACTATGTGTCATCAGCTGTGATACATATA
>NZ_JBUZOM010000030.1:0-474 GCF_056764755.1 Exiguobacterium sp. HSB13
GCAGAAAGCTTTCAAATGAGTGTGCCAGCTTATGTCAAAAAGCAGACACAAGGATCGAGAATGCGGCCACCGAAGATTGATCGAGAGGGTGCATTTGAGATTGCTCGTCAATTGCGTGCGATTGGGAACAACGTAAATCAGATGACCAAACATGCAAATGAGGACAAATCAGTACCGAAAGAAGAACTGGAAAACATACAGAAGGAGTTGAATCAGATATGGCAACAATTCAACTCGGCAATACAAAAGTAGCCAACAAACTCATTTCATACGCTGAGAAACGGGCAGAAGAACGATCAGGAGTCGATTGTCCACCGGAGTATGCCAAGTCTCAGATGAAGGCGACGAGAGAATTATGGGGCAAACCGGACGGGATTCAAGCCCACCATGTCATTCAGTCCTTTAAGCCGGGGGGAGTGACAGCCAAACAATCGAACGAGATGTGGCAAGAACTCGCTCGAGCCACCTCCAAAA
>NZ_JBUZOM010000031.1:0-473 GCF_056764755.1 Exiguobacterium sp. HSB13
TCGAAGGTGGGGTAGATGATTGGGGTGAAGTCGTAACAAGGTAGCCGTATCGGAAGGTGCGGCTGGATCACCTCCTTTCTAAGGAAAACGTCCCTTACGGGACATGCCCATCGTTCAGTTTTGAGAGTCTAATTCTCTCTAGTCATGGAATGGGCCTATAGCTCAGCCGGTTAGAGCGCACGCCTGATAAGCGTGAGGTCGGTGGTTCGAGTCCACTTAGGCCCACCATTTCCATTCTAATTTCAATCCTGGGGCCTTAGCTCAGCTGGGAGAGCGCCTGCCTTGCACGCAGGAGGTCAGCGGTTCGATCCCGCTAGGCTCCATTTGTCTTGTCCTTTGGATAAGGCACTCGCACCTTGAAAACTGAAGACATCAACAAGACATCAAACTTTTAATTAACCATGTCATTTAAGACGTGTGTTCTTAGAATACCAACGCTAGATCAAGGTATGAAGGGCGTACGGTGGATGCCT
>NZ_JBUZOM010000033.1:0-470 GCF_056764755.1 Exiguobacterium sp. HSB13
TCGATCCAGTTCATTTGAGATCAAGAGGTGCATCGTCTCGATTAAAGTCGAACGTTTCCCTTGAAGTTGCATAGCGACATGGTTTGCGAACAACTGATCGATTTCTGTTTTGTTTGAGGTTGCTTCCAGTTGTACGTCGAGGTCACGTACTTCGCCGAAATCATGCATCAGTCGCTTCCAAATCAAATAAACGGGTTCCTCCGTTAAATCGACCAATCGGGCGAATGTGTTCAGTTTCCGTAACCGAATCCGCGCTTGATGGACATCTTCCGGATTTTCAAACGTTTGAGCCTCTTTGGCATAATGATTGAAGGTAGACCATAGCTCAAGCAGTTCGAAAGTCAGCTTTTCAGTATCTCGATGGTTCATGAGATGAATCCCTCCTCGGAGTATTTTCGTAAGAGTTCAAGAGTGCTAGGTTTTAAAATTAAGGAGGACTCCTCCTGAAATGTGGTGGAAACATGTTAGAA
>NZ_JBUZOM010000034.1:0-470 GCF_056764755.1 Exiguobacterium sp. HSB13
GGCAGGTCGACCAGTTGGTGCCCACTCGCTCGCCGTCGTTATTACTTTCATCTTCCACGCCTTCCCGTTGTTTAAAGAGATTGCCAGTTTCTTCTTCCACTTCGTTATTTTGTTCGAAGCGGTCTTCATCCTAACAGCAATCGATGCAGGAACACGTGTCGCCCTTTACTTGATTCAAGATTTCTTCGGAGAGTTCTACAAACCGCTCAAACGCGTCGACTGGATTCCAGTTGCGATCTTCGCTTCGGCACTCGGAACGTTCTTCTGGGGCGATCTCCTGTTCTCAGGTGACATCGATTCGATTTGCGCATTATTCGGGGTATCGAATCAGCTGATGGCGACGATTGGCTTGATCATCGGAACGCAGATCATCTTGAAAAACGCCGACATAAAAATCTAAGCCCTGACGACGTTCATTCTGCCCGTCCGCCTTCTAATCACGGTCACGCTTGAAGTTGTCTGAATGGTCC
>NZ_JBUZOM010000035.1:0-468 GCF_056764755.1 Exiguobacterium sp. HSB13
CCCGCTTGATCGGAGTGGCGTTCGCCGAACCAACCGTCATCGACGACGGACAGTTAACAACCGATTCCTGCTGCAAGATCAACGAGTTCACGTTGACCAGATTCCGTCACCTCGAAATACGTCGCTTCCCAGGAGTTATAGAGAACAGGACGCTCCGTCGCACGCGGCATGATGACGTCCCGCTGAAAGGAATGCGCATGAGCACTCATATCCGCGAAACCGTCCGCATACCCGATGTAGAATGTTGGTGTCGTAAACTGCTGTTGATGGGATAGTTTCAAGCTGAAGTCAAACGGATTCATGACGACCGATAGCTGAACGAAACCGAACGCATCTTGTTCGACGTGAATCGCGCAGTTGACGGAATAAGCAAAAGGTACGTAGACGACTTAATCGCTATCCTCTGTCGCGGACGGGTCAAGAGGTCTCTTATACACATCTACGAGACCACGAAGAGCAATGGACAAG
>NZ_JBUZOM010000036.1:0-466 GCF_056764755.1 Exiguobacterium sp. HSB13
TTTCTGTTCTACGGTCATCATTCTTCCTCCCTCGGCTTACGCTTTTGTTTCGATTTCGACGTCTTCGGTGCCGAGGTCTTTTTTAACCCAGTCATAACCTGCTGCTTCGAGACGGTGTGCGAGTTCTTTACCACCATACATGCCGATTTATCCGCCCATCATGATGTGGATGAAGTCTGGCTCGATATAGTTCAAGAGACGTTGGTAGTGCGTGTTGATCAAGCAGCCGAATTCAGGTGAACGCATTTCGTTGACACCTTTTGCGACGACTTTCAGTGCATCGATATCATGACCTGAATCGATTTCATCAAGAATCGCGATCGCTGGCTTAAGCATCATCATCTGAAGAATTTCGTTACGTTTCTTTTCTCCACCTGAGAAACCTTCGTTGCGTTAACGGTGGGCCATTTCTGAAGGCATCTCGAGAAGACCCATTTGTGAACCGAGCTCACGGATGAACTTCATG
>NZ_JBUZOM010000037.1:0-464 GCF_056764755.1 Exiguobacterium sp. HSB13
GGTGCTTGTTTCCGTTCATCGAGGTTATTTCATTCGGCGCGTTTTTGAGCCGATTCAACGTCACGAGATACCATCCGGCTCTCGATTGGTTGCGAATCACCCATTCCGAGACGGTCCATCATCGACTGTAGCGAATCGGAACCGAAACGACGCATCAACTCATCTTCAAGTGAGAGATAGAATTGTGATGCCACTGGATCCCCTTGACGACCGGCACGACCACGGAGCTGGTTATCGATCCGGCGTGATTCGTGGCGCTCTGTTCCGAGGCTGTAGAGACCGCCTTTATCTAAGACACCTTCACCGAGCTTGATATCGGTACCACGACCAGCTATGTTCGTTGCGATCGTGACCGAGTTCGCTTGACCGGCGTTCTCGATGATTTCCGCTTCACGCGCGTGGTTCTTGCCGTTCAAAACTTCGTGACGAATGCCACGTTGCTTGCGGATGCTACTGGGTAACTC
>NZ_JBUZOM010000038.1:0-464 GCF_056764755.1 Exiguobacterium sp. HSB13
GTGTACAAGGGACAGGACATGTACATTGCAACAGCAATACCGATCAATGAAGCAAGTGATGTGACGACTTGTCCTTCTTTAAAACTAGCAGGAACGAAACTGTTGATAAAGTCATTGTATCCTTGTGTGTTACCGGCTTGGTTTAAGTTAAAAAGGGCAGTGATCCAAGCGAACCAAAGCGGATCTTGCCCCGCAACCGTCGATCCTTGAGCAGAACCTGTCAGGATTTTGTACGTTCCACCGAGTTCCGTGTAGTTCATCGGTACAGTCAACATGTGATGAAGACCGAACGGAAGTAATCGACGCTCGAGTGTACCGTATACGAACGGTGCAATGATCGGTGCAGAATCATGTGAAGAGGCAATCCAGCGACCGAAGTCATTTAATAAGGCTTGAACGAACGGCCAAACGAGTGATAAGGCGAATGCTGCCACGACTGATCCACCGCAAAAGACGAATGGAAC
>NZ_JBUZOM010000039.1:0-463 GCF_056764755.1 Exiguobacterium sp. HSB13
TGCAAGTTGATCATATATACCCTTCTGAGGTGCGAGCCCAGTGGTTGTGATACCAATCTCAGCTCCACGTGGGAGCGCAAGGCGAATATCCTTGATGAAGTGCTTGACGAACAAACCAGGTGAGTAGTTTTCAGCGAAGACGCGCGGAATCAAGTTCTCAAGACTCCAGCTACCGGCGGAACCAGCCTTGATCGTCTCGATAAATTGCGTCGGGTCAATCCCGTACCGCGTGACGAACAACAGCATCTCTGCAGTTCCGATCATCGAGCCGGCGATTGCAATTTGGTTCGCGAGTTTCGCTGATTGTCCTTTACCTGGACCACCGAAGAGTCAAATCGATTTTCCCATCGCTTCGAATAATGGCTTCGCTTGTGCGAAAGCCGCCTCTTCACCACCGACGAGAATGGCGAGTGTTCCGTTCTTCTCACCGAGGTCACCACCTGTGACAGGTGCGTCAAGTGCC
>NZ_JBUZOM010000040.1:0-461 GCF_056764755.1 Exiguobacterium sp. HSB13
GTTTTGGGGCGATCAACGTCCATGCATCACTCCTACCTAACTATCTGGGCGGTGCACCGATTCATCAAGCAATCATCGATGGTAAAAAAGAGACAGGCGTGACGATCATGTATATGGTCGTTCGACTTGCCGCCGGTGATATGTTGTCAAAAATCATCGTTCCGATCGAAGAGAACGATACAGTCGGAACGATGTTCGAAAAATTAGCGGACGCAGGAGCGCGGCTGTTGCTTGAAACGTTGCCTCGTCTGTTAGCAGGTGAATTGACACCGTAAGCGCAAGTAGAGGCAGAAGCGACGTTTGCGCCGAATATCTCACGGGAACGGGAACGGCTTGATTTTACGTTACCGGGTGGGACACTCTATGATCAAATCCGAGCAATGAATCCTTTCCCAAGTACGTATACGATGCTTGGCAATGATCGTTTAAAAGTCTTTTTCGCAACGACAGTTAAAGGAACG
>NZ_JBUZOM010000041.1:0-459 GCF_056764755.1 Exiguobacterium sp. HSB13
AGGAAATGATTCCCAGTGCATCGAACATATAGGCGGCGGATCCGCGCACTCCCGCGTTCCCGCCAGTCTGACCGAATGCAGCACGTACGTCAGAAGCCGTCCGGTTTACATTGTTCGTCAACGTTTCGACGATGACCATGGAACCTCTTGGTCCGAATCCTTCATAACGAAGCACATCATAGTTCTCTTCCGCTCCACCTTTTGCTTTTTCACTCGCCCGATCGACGATAGCGCGAGGTACGTTGTATGTCTTCGCTCGTCCAAGAACGACCTTTAATGCTTGATTTGATTCCGGATCGGGTTCACCTTGTTTTGCCGCCACCTAACTCTCATGACCGAACTTTGCGTTAATCCGACTCGTATTTTTGTCCTTTGAACTTTTTTTTTCCTTGATGTTATTCCATTTACGTCCCATTCCGTTTCCACCCTCTTTCCTTCACTTCCGAAATCCTTTTTTTC
>NZ_JBUZOM010000042.1:0-457 GCF_056764755.1 Exiguobacterium sp. HSB13
CTATGGAGTATTTAGCCTTGGGAGATTGCCCTCCCGAATGCCGACTGGGTTTCACGTGTCCCGCCGTACTCAGGATCCACTCTGAAGGTAAAACAGTTTCAGCTACAGCGCTGTCACCTTCTTCGGCGGACCTTTCCAGGGCCTTCACCTACTGTCTTCCTTTTTGACTCCGTATAGAGTGTCCTACAACCCCGAAGAGCATGCTCTTCGGTTTGGGCTGTTCCCGTGTCGCTCGCCGCTACTCAGGGAATCGCATTTGCTTTCTCTTCCTCCGGGTACTTAGATGTTTCAGTTCCCCGGGTCTGCCTCACGCTACACTATGTATTCATGTAACATGTCCCATCGCATTGCAGATGGTGGGTTCCCCCATTCGGAAATCTTCGGATCAAAGCATACGTACTGCTCCCCGAAGCATATCGCTGTTCGTCGCGTCCTTCTTCGGCTCCTAGTGCCAAGG
>NZ_JBUZOM010000043.1:0-455 GCF_056764755.1 Exiguobacterium sp. HSB13
GTAAACTGCCGTCAAGAATCCTTTTTAACATTTGTGTCGAAGACATCCGCCTCTTCCTTTCGCTACTTGGTATTACAAGGTAATGATACGCTAAGCTATTTTGTACTGCAAGGTCGTGAAGAAAAAAAGGTTCATTTCTCTGACAAAAAGGTAAATCAATGATACAGAAGGAAGGTCGCTCGTTTGAAAAGGAGGTCCTGATAGTGGATAAGCGGAACACCATCGTCACGGCAACCGTCATCTTCGTCATCATGGGTATCGTCATGGCTTTCTCGGCATGTGGCTTCGGCATTCGTTACGGTGATCCAGAGTTGTTACGGATCGCGATTGTTGGCGAAGTAGCGTCAGCACTCTTTCTCGTTTGGTACATTCGTCGTCATGCCACGTTTGCTGCCGTTGGTTTTTCGAAAATGCAATAAAGAGGAATCGTCTGGTACCTGTCTCTTGAACACCAT
>NZ_JBUZOM010000044.1:0-455 GCF_056764755.1 Exiguobacterium sp. HSB13
TCGTCCGGATTGAATGCTTAGTCGCATGTACGATTTTGTTGTGCTGTCGTTTCGTATCGTATGTATAGATGACACTCTTGTGTTCTTGTAGGTCAAAGTAGAAGATCTGATTTTGATAGAAATATTGCGGATCAATCGAGGCTCGGTTTTTGCTCAGTAATGTAGAATGGTCATACGTTTTCGTTTGACCTAACGTGACGCGCTCCGTTTGCTTTTCTAATTCGATTGCTTGTTGGTTCTTGTAGTCGTTTGTTGCTTTCTTCAAGGAAGTCTTCACTTGTTCATGTGACGCGACATTTTTTTGTGCTATACGCGGTGTTGCTTGTTCGTCCATCATGGTACAACCCGCTGTCGTCCAAACGATAGTCGAAAGACAAAAAACGGATGCGAAGCGTTGTAATTTCATATTGGATAGCTCCTTTAAAGGTATTCGGAAACGTAAGTCAGTGCTGTAC
>NZ_JBUZOM010000045.1:0-454 GCF_056764755.1 Exiguobacterium sp. HSB13
GGGACCACCCTTTTTAGCTCTTTCCGTTCCCGCTTCACTTCTGACAGCCCTGGCGATCTCTCAAGGGTGGTTACAGATGCCGTACTCTTTAATTGGTCTTGCTTGTTTTGGTGCAGTCCTCGTCGCCATCCTTCATGCTTTGATTGAGTTTTTTCTCACTTATCGTGTTACCGAACGCATGCTACTCACTCTAGAAAACTATGCGTTTGAACATGGATTTGATTTTCCTAAAAAAACGACGGTCGTCACACTAAAGCAAAAAATGCTGATCAGTACACTGATCATCGGTGTTTTTCCCGTCATGCTGTTCGTTCTCGACTCAGCTGTCCAGTTAACGGAAAATGAAAGCATTTGCTCTTACTGGAGTTGGGTGACACTCATTTTAATCGTCATCTTATACGTTGCGACGTTTTGTATTTTTCTTCTCTATGAAACTATCCGTAAACCAATCGTC
>NZ_JBUZOM010000046.1:0-453 GCF_056764755.1 Exiguobacterium sp. HSB13
GACCTTTCCAGGTCCTTCACCTACTGTCTTCCTTTTTGACTCCGTATAGAGTGTCCTACAACCCCGAAGAGCATGCTCTTCGGTTTGGGCTGTTCCCGTTTCGCTCGCCGCTACTCAGGGAATCGCATTTGCTTTCTCTTCCTCCGGGTACTTAGATGTTTCAGTTCCCCGGGTCTGCCTCACGCTACACTATGTATTCATGTAACATGTCCCATCCCATTACAGATGGTGGGTTCCCCCATTCGGAAATCTTCGGATCAAAGCATACTTACTGCTCCCCGAAGCATATCGCTGTTCGTCGCGTCCTTCATCGGCTCCTAGTGCCAAGGCATCCACCGTACGCCCTTCATACCTTGATCTAGCGTTGGTATTCTAAGAACACACGTCTTAAATGACATGGTTAATTAAAAGTTTGATGTCTTGTTGATGTCTTCAGTTTTCAAGGTGCGAGTG
>NZ_JBUZOM010000047.1:0-279 GCF_056764755.1 Exiguobacterium sp. HSB13
TATCCTCACAGGGGGAAGCCCCCAACTACTTTCGGCGTTCAAGTGCTTAACTTCCGTGTTCGGCATGGGAACGGGTGTGACCACTTGGCTATCGCCACCAGACATTTATTATCTTAACATTATGTTCACATAACGTCAAGACTTTTTTTCGTTTTTTTTGAAAGGCTCGCGCCCTCAAAACTGAAGTCATCAACAATGCATCTGCTAGAACAAGGCCTCGACCGATTAGTATCACTCAGCTCCACATGTCGCCATGCTTCCACCCGTGACCTATCTACC
>NZ_JBUZOM010000048.1:0-278 GCF_056764755.1 Exiguobacterium sp. HSB13
AGGCATCCACCGTACGCCCTTCATACCTTGATCTAGCGTTGGTATTCTAAGAACACACGTCTTAAATGACATGGTTAATTAAAAGTTTGATGTCTTGTTGATGTCTTCAGTTTTCAAGGTGCGAGTGTCTCTTACGAGACTGAGAGACGAGCTCTCAAAACTGAACGATGGGCATGTCCCGTAAGGGACGTTTTCCTTAGAAAGGAGGTGATCCAGCCGCACCTTCCGATACGGCTACCTTGTTACGACTTCACCCCAATCATCTACCCCACCTTCGA
>NZ_JBUZOM010000049.1:0-272 GCF_056764755.1 Exiguobacterium sp. HSB13
TATCCCGCGCGTCTTAGAATTCTCATCTCGCCTACCTGTGTCGGTTTACGGTACTGGCGCCTTCCCCCTCACTAGAGGCTTTTCTTGGCAGTGTGAAATCGTGACCTACGTCCCTACGGGACTCCGCATCGTTCCTTGACTTTGGTGCCTGACGGATTTGCCAATCAGACGGTCTTGAAACTTGCACATGCACTTCCATCCGCATGCGTCACTATCCTCCTGCGTCCCCCCATTGTTCAAACGGTGGATCGGCGGTACAGGAATATCAACCT
>NZ_JBUZOM010000050.1:0-267 GCF_056764755.1 Exiguobacterium sp. HSB13
CCCCGAAGAGCATGCTCTTCGGTTTGGGCTGTTCCCGTTTCGCTCGCCGCTACTCAGGGAATCGCATTTGCTTTCTCTTCCTCCGGGTACTTAGATGTTTCAGTTCCCCGGGTCTGCCTCACGCTACGCTATGTATTCACGTAACATGTCCCATCCCATTACAGATGGTGGGTTCCCCCATTCGGAAATCTTCGGATCAAAGCATACTTACTGCTCCCCGAAGCATATCGCTGTTCGTCGCGTCCTTCATCGGCTCCTAGTGCCAAG
>NZ_JBUZOM010000051.1:0-255 GCF_056764755.1 Exiguobacterium sp. HSB13
TGCGATTCCCTGAGTAGCGGCGAGCGAAACGGGAACAGCCCAAACCGAAGAGCATGCTCTTCGGGGTTGTAGGACACTCTATACGGAGTCAAAAAGGAAGACAGTAGGTGAAGGACCTGGAAAGGTCGGCCGAAGAAGGTGACAGCCCTGTAGCTGAAACTGTTTTCCCTCCAGAGTGGATCCTGAGTACGGCGGGACACGTGAAACCCCGTCGGAATCCGGGAGGACCATCTCCCAAGGCTAAATACTCCCTAG
>NZ_JBUZOM010000052.1:0-255 GCF_056764755.1 Exiguobacterium sp. HSB13
TGCGATTCCCTGAGTAGCGGCGAGCGAAACGGGAACAGCCCAAACCGAAGAGCATGCTCTTCGGGGTTGTAGGACACTCTATACGGAGTCAAAAAGGAAGACAGTAGGTGAAGGACCTGGAAAGGTCCGCCGAAGAAGGTGACAGCCCTGTAGCTGAAACTGTTTTCCCTCCAGAGTGGATCCTGAGTACGGCGGGACACGTGAAACCCCGTCGGAATCCGGGAGGACCATCTCCCAAGGCTAAATACTCCCTAG
>NZ_JBUZOM010000053.1:0-255 GCF_056764755.1 Exiguobacterium sp. HSB13
GATGAAGGACGCGACGAACAGCGATATGCTTCGGGGAGCAGTAAGTATGCTTTGATCCGAAGATTTCCGAATGGGGGAACCCACCATCTGTAATGGGATGGGACATGTTACATGAATACATAGTGTAACGTGAGGCAGACCCGGGGAACTGAAACATCTAAGTACCCGGAGGAAGAGAAAGCAAATGCGATTCCCTGAGTAGCGGCGAGCGAAACGGGAACAGCCCAAACCGAAGAGCATGCTCTTCGGGGTTGT
>NZ_JBUZOM010000054.1:0-255 GCF_056764755.1 Exiguobacterium sp. HSB13
TATGAAGGGCGTACGGTGGATGCCTTGGCACTAGGAGCCGATGAAGGACGCGACGAACAGCGATATGCTTCGGGGAGCAGTAAGTATGCTTTGATCCGAAGATTTCCGAATGGGGGAACCCACCATCCGTAATGGGATGGGACATGTTACATGAATACATAGTGTAGCGTGAGGCAGACCCGGGGAACTGAAACATCTAAGTACCCGGAGGAAGAGAAAGCAAATGCGATTCCCTGAGTAGCGGCGAGCGAAACG
>NZ_JBUZOM010000055.1:0-238 GCF_056764755.1 Exiguobacterium sp. HSB13
AATTCTCATCTCGCCTACCTGTGTCGGTTTACGGTACTGGCGCCTTCCCCCTCACTAGAGGCTTTTCTTGGCAGTGTGAAATCGTGACCTACGTCCCTACGGGACTCCGCGTCGTTCCTTGACTTTGGTGCCTGACGGATTTGCCAATCAGACGGTCTTGAAACTTGCACATGCACTTCCATCCGCATGCGTCACTATCCTCCTGCGTCCCCCCATTGTTCAAACGGTGGATCGGCGG
>NZ_JBUZOM010000056.1:0-238 GCF_056764755.1 Exiguobacterium sp. HSB13
AATTCTCATCTCGCCTACCTGTGTCGGTTTACGGTACTGGCGCCTTCCCCCTCACTAGAGGCTTTTCTTGGCAGTGTGAAATCGTGACCTACGTCCCTACGGGACTCCGCGTCGTTCCTTGACTTTGATGCCTGACGGATTTGCCAATCAGACGGTCTTGAAACTTGCACATGCACTTCCATCCGCATGCGTCACTATCCTCCTGCGTCCCCCCATTGTTCAAACGGTGGATCGGCGG
>NZ_JBUZOM010000057.1:0-238 GCF_056764755.1 Exiguobacterium sp. HSB13
AATTCTCATCTCGCCTACCTGTGTCGGTTTACGGTACTGGCGCCTTCCCCCTCACTAGAGGCTTTTCTTGGCAGTGTGAAATCGTGACCTACGTCCCTACGGGACTCCGCATCGTTCCTTGACTTTGATGCCTGACGGATTTGCCAATCAGACGGTCTTGAAACTTGCACATGCACTTCCATCCGCATGCGTCACTATCCTCCTGCGTCCCCCCATTGTTCAAACGGTGGATCGGCGG
>NZ_JBUZOM010000058.1:0-219 GCF_056764755.1 Exiguobacterium sp. HSB13
AGACGATGAGGTAGATAGGTCACGGGTGGAAGCATGGCGACATGTGGAGCTGAGTGATACTAATCGGTCGAGGCCTTGTTCTAGCAGATGCATTGTTGATGACTTCAGTTTTGAGGGCGCGAGCCCGTCGTCTGGTGACGATAGCCAAGTGGTCACACCCGTTCCCATGCCGAACACGGAAGTTAAGCACTTGAACGCCGAAAGTAGTTGGGGGCTTCC